>CALOEA010000054.1:0-160199 GCA_942492185.1 uncultured Alphaproteobacteria bacterium | reverse complement strand
TCAAATCAACGTTCCCGATTCTGTTTCGGCGCCGGTGATCCGGGTCACGTAAGACAGCTCGCGCAACAACTGCTGACGGCGTTTCAGGCGCCGCTGGAACTTGCCGATACCCATTTGGCGGTGAACGGCATATCGGCATCCGAAGCGAAGCCGGACAGTCAAGTCAGCCCGGACCCATGATCACCGAAGGCATCGCGGCCCGGACGCGCGCGGCGTGGGGTGCTGGAGTTACCGCGGCTTGTTTGAGCACGATGGGTTGGACCAGACGTGCATGGCCGATTCGAGCTCGAAGCCGAGCTGCGGCGCGCGGTCGAAGAAGAGACATTGGGCCTGGGCCTCAGGTGGCGTTGTCCGAGCGGGCCTTCACCCGGGCCGCGGCCGTGCTGGACTGGACTCACGATGGCGTCGGAAGAATCTCTCCGACCAGTTCATGCCAGTGTTGGAATCAGGCGCATGGCACAAGTTGCGGATCTTTGGCTGCTGCGCGCGGCCAGCGAGCGGACGAATACCGGTAGGCACAACTGGGCAGTGCCCACCCATCTCGATCAAGTTCAGCTCCCGACAGCCACCGGCATCGATCTCGCCGAGCGCGTCCGAGGTGTATTGGAAGCAACCAATCTGAGTGCCGAACAGCTGATTCTGGAACTGGCGGAAACCTGGTTCGACCAGGAACTGGCGCAGGGTATCCGTGTGCTGGAGCAACTCAAGGACCTGGGGGTCGGGTTGCGATATACGATTTCTGGACCGGCTATACGCCGCTCACCTACCTGCGCCAGTTTCCCATCGACGTTCTGAAGATCGACGGCGGCTTTGTCCGCGGCATGACAAGAGATCCCATCAATACCGCTATCGTGCGATCGGCAGTCGACCTGGCCCGCGCCTGGGGCTTGAAACAGTGGCTGAACAGGTGGACAGCGAGGAAGAGCTAAAGGGCGCCGGCAATACATCCAACCCATTCACCGCGCTTGCGTCGATCCTGCGACGAAAGGTGATTCTCGGCGACGACATCGCTGATCCCGATCCGGCCGCCCGGAGGCAGGACCCGGGCCATCTCGGCCAGCACGCCTGGCTTGTCGAGTGACAGGTTGATGACGCAGTTGCAGATCACCACGTCGACGGTCCAGTCGGCGGGAGCGGGATGTCCTCGATGTGCCCTTGAGGAACTCGACGTTGGTCGCGCCCGCCTCGGCCGCGTTCTGCGCGGGCGAGGTCGAGCATCTCGTCGGTCATGTCGAGCCCATAGGCCTTGCCGGTTGGGCCGACGCGTTTGGCCGACAGCAGCACGTCGATGCCGCCGCCGGAACCGAGGTCGAGCACGGCCTCGCCCTCCCGCAGCTCGGCGACGGCCGCCGGGTTCCCGCAGCCGAGGCTGGTGGCGACTGCTTTGGCCGGGAGGGTCAAATGTCCCTCGGCCGAATAGAGGGTCGTGGCGAAGCTCCATCTGTGCAGCAGTCGGTGCTACAGCAGCTGCGTGCTGCGTCGGCGGCCGCAGCGGCATAGCGGTCTCGGACATCCTCGAGGGTGGTCGGGTCGGTGGTGTCGGACATGGCGGCTCCCTGCGTCGTATCGATGAAGTTCGATATGTCGGAGCCTATCAGTCGTATCGACGGACGTCAATATGTCTGATACACTGCGTCCCATGGACCCAACCATCCAGCCCTGTTGTGATCCGGTGCTGGCCGAGCCGATCGACTCCACCGAGGCCGAGGAGCTGGCATCCGCCTTCAAGGTCTTGGCCGATCCGACCCGACTCCGGTTGTTGAGCCTGATCGCCAACGCTGCCAACGGAGAGATGTGTGCCTGTGACCTGGTTGCTCCGGTCGGCCGCAGCCAACCGACGGCCAGTCATCACCTCTCGATCCTTGGGCTGATGCCGGGTTCCTCACCCGAGGGAAGCGGCCTGGTTCGCCATCGTCCCCGAGCGTGTCGGATTGAGCGACGCCTTGGCTGCTCGACCAGCCGGCCCGGTCTCCTAATCCATGTACGGTTCGGTGGCGCGGTCGGACATCGACTCGATGTAGAGCGATGTTGGCGGTGATGAACAGGGTCTCTCCAGTCGGGTCCTCCGAATGTGAGGTTGCCTACCTTCTCCGGCACCGCGATGAAGTCAATGCGTTCGCCGGCGGGGTCGAAGACCCAGACGCTCCCCTGGGCCGGTGACTCAGATGTTGCCCAGTTCGTCGCACTGCAAGCTGTCGGACTTCCCGGCGACCTCATCGGACTTGACTCCGGTGGCGAAGAGTTGTTCGTTGCCGAGTGAGCCGTTGGCCGCAACGTCGAAGCGGCGGATCAGGCCGTTGGTGGTGTCGTTGATGTAGAGGTGTTGCTCACCGAGGTTGAAGCAAAGACCGTTGGGGGTCTCGGAAGAGATCTCGGGGCACCACCAAGTTGAGCGACCCGTCTGGATCGATTCGAAATACACCCTGCCAGTCGAGTTCTTGCGGGCGGACGACGCCGTGGTGGCCATCGCGCCGTCCGTAGTAGGGGTCGGTGAAGTAGATCGCCCCATCCGATCGCACCACGATGTCGTTGGGGCTGTTGAGTTCGGCGCCGTCGAAGTGGCTGGCGATGGTCTCCTGGCTGCCGTCGGGAGCCTCCCCGAACCACTGTTGAGATGGCGTGATGACAAACCAGGAGGTTGCCGGCGGCGTCGTAGGTGAGCCCATTGCTCTTGAACGAAGGTCGGCGATCGTCCCTGATTCCTGTTGTGGGGTTCCAGCGAGAGCGAACCTGTCGCTGGGGATGTCCGAGAAGACCAAGCTCGCCGGCCGCGGTGGTCCCAGACCGGGCCCTCGGTGAAGAGGAATCCGGTTGCCAATCGCTCAACGGTGCCGTTCGGATCGCTCAGTGGGTGTCATCGAACTCTCCCTCAGTCGCAGGGCTCGAACACCCGAAGGCGTTGAGCAACGAGCAGCGCGTTCAGCTGCACGGGACGGCGGGGGTGTTGCCGACCGAACGGCACACCCCACCGGTACCGGTTTCAATCGTGACGGTCGGGGCGAAGAAGCTGTTGACCTTGACGATCGTACGGCCGAGCGATCCGGTCGAGATGGCCACCGGGCCAGCAGCTCGCAGGGTGCTCCTCGACGACCCGAGCGGTTCCGTCCAGGACCAGCGACATCGACGCCTCTACGGTGATGCCGGAACCGAGTTCCTCGCGTTGCGACGAGCGCACCAGCACTCCGGCCATTGGGCCAGTCGAACGATGACCGACAGCAGAATGCTGGCGGCCCAGCGCAGAGGCCGTTGCGCTTGACCACCACCGTTCCGTCCTGCTCGGGCACGTCTTCATCTCCGGCGCAGCACTCCAAGGCCGTCAACTCCGAGGAAGCCGGCAACATCGAGGCGGGATGTGCTGTCGATGACCCGGATCGTCGTTTCCTCGGGACTGCTGATTGCGACGAGATATCCCGGACCCCGTGAGCTCCAGTCCCCGCAGGACGAGTATGGCGCCGGGGTCGAGCACTACGCTGCAATCGCCGACGAGGGCGCCGGCACCTCCGACATAACGATCCGTTCCTGTCACGTCGATCCTGCCGTCGGCGTTGCAGTCTGCGGCGAAGTCGGCGGCGTCGGACGGGGCGGCGAGCGCCGACGCCATCGGCAGTACCGCAGCCAGGGCAAAGGCGGCGAAGATCGTGAGTCTTTTCATTGGCGCTCCTGGTGAGGTCAGCTGCGCCGAGCGTAGCGGCAAGTCGCCCCGTTGGAAGTGAGAGGGAATCCCAAAAATCAAAAAAGCGATCCGTGGGAAAAAAAAAAAAAAAAAAAAAAAAAAAAAAAAAAAAAAAAAAAAAAAAAAAAAAAAAAAAAAAAAAAAAAAAAAACCACGCACGAACAGGATTGGGGGACGGTCGAGCGCTACGCTGTTGCGATCGTCCCATCTGGCGTCGAGGAGGTCCTGGTGAACGTCGCCGATCCATACGCGCATATTCGCCTGGCACTTCACGCCGCCTTGGTTGGTGGCGATCCGGGCACCTGGTACAGGTCTCGTCTGGGAATTCACCCACGAAGGCGTTCCATTCGACGCGGTTCTCTTCGACTACCTCGGTGCCGTCCAGCGCGAGGGAAAAACGTGATGGCAGCAGGCCGAATCATCGGATCGCTGAAGAGCATGCCGCCCCGGAGCACCACGGAGACCGTTGTCGGTTTGCTTGCCGGATCGTTCGACTTGGACGCCGAAGCCCCACACATTGTGGTCGCCAGCGCCGAGGGCGACTCCCACTCTCTGCCGGCTCGGATGGTCTCGGCGTACCTCACCTCGCTTGGATGGCGGGTGACATTCCTCGGGTCAAGCGTTCCATCTGGAGATCTGGGTGCGTTCCTTGCCGACGAGCAGCCCCGAGCCCTCGTCCTGGCGTGCTCGTTGAGTTCGAACTTGCGCGGCGCCCGGGCCAGCATTGAGGCCGCCCACGATGCCGGCGTCCCGGTGGTGGCCGGCGGGCGGGGGTTCGGCACAGTGGTGAGCGAACTTCGCCTCTCGGTGCCGACGCCTGGATGGCCGATCCCCGTGGCCTCGACGATCTGTTGCGAACCTGGGATCCCGATCCGGCGGCAGCTGAGGCCGCAGTGTTCGATAGCGGGGACCTTGATGTGCTCGAACAGCTCCGCTACTCGACCGTGGCCGCAGTGGTCGATGCGTTGCCACCGCCGGAAACGACGCTCGATGCCGGATTGTTGCGGGCGGACGTGAACTTGCTCTGGGATATCCTGTCCGCCTCCGTGCTGGTCGCCGACCCGGCCGTGGTCGCCGAGTTCATCTACTGGCACGACGCCCTGTCCCCAGGGAGCGGGCGGTGATCGCGACCCGCGACCTCGTTGCCGCTTTGCGGGATCAGCTGCCCGACGAAATGGTGGCGCACACCTACCTCGATCTTGGGCTCGAGATGGCCGATTCGGAACAGGTCTCCTAGAGCCTGTTCCCCGAGCGCCCCCCGGCTGCATAGGCCGAGGTTGCCGATCGTCGTGGCTGCGATCGCCTCGAGGGCCTCTTCGGTGAAGAAGGCCTGGTGACCCGTGATCAGCACATTTGGAAAGGTGAGCAGACGAGAGAAGAGGTCATCCTGGAGGACTTGGTTGGAAAGGTCGTCGAAGAACAGGTCCTCCTCCTCTTCGTAGACGTCGAGGCCGAGACTGCCGATCTTGCCCCTCTTGAGGCCGTCGATCACTGCGGCAGTGTCACGATCAGCCCCCCTCGACTTGGTGTTGATCAGCATGACGCCATCTTTCATCGCGCCGATCGCGTCGGTATTGACCATGTGGTAGGTCTCGGGGGTCAGCGGAGCGTGGAGGGTGATGATTCGGATCGAGCGACCAGATCGTCGATGTCGACGTACACCAACCCAACCTCTCGCTGCGTCTGGGTTCGGGAATCGGTCGTGGCCGAGCACGTTGCATCCGAATCCGCGCAGAATGGTGGCAACGGCCAGGCCGATCCGGCCGGTCCCGATCACGCCGACGGTCCGGCTGGCGAGGTCGAAGCCGAGCAGCCCCTCGAGGGCGAAGTTCGCCTCGCGTACCCGGTTGTAGGATCGATAGATCTTGCGGTTGAGAGCAAGAATCAGCGCCACGGTGTGTTCGGCCACCGACGTCGGCGAGTAGGCGGGAACTCGAACCACGGTGAGGTCGAGGCGACGCGCCGCGTCGAGGTCGACGTGGTTGAACCCCGCCGAGCGAAGGGCGACGATCCGGACGCCGAGTTCGGCCAACTGCTCCAACACGGGAGCCCCAAGATCATCGTTGACGAAGGCGCAGACGGCGTCGCAGCCGCGGGCCAGGCCTGCTGGAGCGCACATCGAGGTGGGCCTCGAAGAACTCGACCTCGAGGTCGGCGTCGGCGGCGGCCTCGCCCAGGAAGCGTTCGTCGTAATGGTTTTGCTGGAGAAGACGGCAACTCATGCTCTGCAGGCCCAGCCACCGCCCGTCGCTGAGTGCCGCGGGCTCTGGATCCCGGTGGGTCCGTCTCGGTCGCAGGCGTCCCCATCCCCTGTCCCCCGAAGGCCCTAGGGAATGATCACTTCGGGGAAGCCGCGGTATGCGTCGAGATCATGCCGATACTGGGCCTGATGGGCCTGCCCACCTCCGTCACGCCACGTGACGGAGGCTCGGAACGTGTTGCTCTTGCGACGTCTGAAGAGATCGGTTGCCGAGTCGAGGAAGACGCGGACTTCCCGGCTGGACGTAGGACGCCGACTCGACGAAAGAACGGTCGCCTGGGAGACACGAAGGGTATGCGGCTCCTCATCAACGGTCGGGAGAAAACCTCAACCGAGACATCGTGGGCGACGTGATCGCCGACGTTGACCAGGACGAGTTCGAACGCTCCTTTCGTGTAGTCGACGTCGAGCACCACGCCGGGTTTTGGTGTGTCGAGCGGAGGTCGCTCGGTCATCAGTCCACCAACTCGAGGCCTTCGTGGCAGACTTCGATGGTCTCGATGGCCACCTCGCTTGACCCTGCATTCAGTTCGGGACCTTCATACCGGCACGGCCACGCTTCCCTGAATAGGTAGCGAACCGCAGGCTCCCGTGATTCGCCCCCCATCACGATCGAGCCGGTTCGTCGCTGCACCGTCTCCGCTCATCGCTTGGATGATCCACTCCCAGAACGCTCCGATCACCCGTGATGCCTCGCTTGAGTGGGGACGTTGGCGTACTTGACCAAACCGGGGAGCTTGCGCACCGTCGGCACGACGTCGCTGCCCCCCGCATACTGGGTTCGATCTCGAAGGACAACTCCTGACACTTGCTGAATGCGGCGACGGCGATTCCGTCGAATTCCACAATGAAGTTGAAGGCCGAATACGGGTCGCGGCGATCGGCGGCCATTGACACACCTCCTGAGTAGCTCCCCACGAGGCTACGCATCGAGTGCGGGGTGTGGAGAGAGATCTGACACGGCTCGAGGTCCCCATCGAGCCGCCACCTGATATCGTTGCTTCGACTGGTCGCCGACCCCGGAGAGGAGGACCTGTGGAAGCCAAAGCAGTTGCAGCGCCAACGCTGCGCGTGTCTGTCACTTCATTCCGGGTGCTCCCGACGTCTGGTGTTCGTGCCTTGTAGAAGGCGCCGACCGGAGAGAAGGGAGCTCGAGCTCCAGGAGTGTTCTTGGTGCATTCAGCCAACACCGCTCCAACCTGAGCATCGAACGCCGATGCCGGGACCCACCGCTCACGGATGGAACACATCCCTAGCCGCCGACTTTGCGGCCGTTGCTGGGGCCGATCATGTGCCGGCGTGTCATCCGAGTCGATCGGGGAGGTGTTCTTGCCGCCACCGCGCCGAGCGTCATTCGCTGTCACTCCGGCCGCGCCGCGACCCACCCCCGCCTCCGCTCCCGGTCCGCCGGCAACCGGTGACTGGATTGCCGTCTCGCTGAGCCAGACGGGAGTTGGATGCTCGACGCCATCCTGCTCGGCGGTCCACCATTGCGTGCTCACCGCTCTCGGGGACGAACGGCAGGTCCTGGCTTCCAACGTCGACCTGGTGTTTGTCGTCCACGGACTTGACCGCGATCCCAAGCTGCGCCGGCCTGCCGACGCTGGTGATGGCCTGGGGATACATGGGCGACGCCCGTTGTCGCTGGTCAAGACCGATCTGGTCACCGGCGGCGGCGATGGGCCCGGGGTCACATCGGTTGTCGCCGATGTGCAGGCGATTGCGCCGGGAGTCGACGTCATCGCGGTCAGCAACGCCACGGGCCACGGGATCGACGCCATCGAACGTCATATCGGATCGGGTACGACCGTGGTGCTGGTCGGGGAATTCGGTGCCGGAGTCGTCGGCTGGTGAACCGTCTGCTCAGAGAGGAACGTCAGATCACCGCGGAGACTCGGGGAAAGGACGCCAAGGGTCGCCACACCACCATCCCCGCGAGCTGATCCCGGCTGCCGGGATGGGTGTGCTGATCGACACCCCGGGTTTGCGCGTGGTCTCGGCCCGTGGGAGGGAGGCGACGGCATTGCGTTGGCCTTCTCCGACATCGAGGAGTTCGCCGCGGCATGCAAGTTCCGGGACTGCGGCTCGGCAACGAACCCGGCTGTGGCGTCCTCGCCGCGGTGGAGGCTGGGGAACTCGACGACGCTCGTCTCGCTAGTTACCAGAAGCTCCACAAGGAGCTTGCCAACGAGTCGTTGGTGTTCCGACGTGCGGGCGTGCGTAGCCTCCGAACTGCGACGCAGGCCGTCGCTACAAACGGTCGAAGGAAGGCAAGGCGATGGTAGGCGATGGCGGCGTACCCGACCGCGGTTTCGTGGCCCTGCGGTGTCGCCTGAGTTGCGAAGGTCCAGTGTTGAAGCGGGTAGCCGTGGCGGCCACAGGACCGCACCGGCGCAGCGCCGCAGGCTTGATCGGGGTGAATGGCAGCAGGATCGCCGGCGACGATCGCATCGACTGTGGCGCGATCGCGACGTCGGGCCTCCTCATACGGCAAGTAGTGACTCAGGTCGGAGCTGACCACCACCAAGTCCTCCTCACCCCAGCAGCGATCGAGGAAGGCTCCGCCCCGAACAAACGGGACGTGCCCCACCACGGCAGGCAGCAGCTTCCATCCGTCGGTGAGGATGCGCTGGAGAAAGGGAAGCTGGACCTCGATGGCGTGCTCGCGCAGATGGGGATCGTCGGACACACCGCGGCGCGGGCGGCGACGCCCTTTCGCGCAACTCGACGTCGACCGGTATCTCGCCGAGGGGAGTCCGCTACGCATCGAACCCGCTGAGCGCAATCTTGTCGAGCGGCACCGTGTGATTGGGGCCGAGCACTACGGCCGTTCTCACCGTGCGACCCTGATCGAGCAGGCGTCGGTAGCTGCAGGCGACCGGGCCGGAGTACACGTATCCGGCATGGGCACGATCATCGCGCCGAGCGGCTCCACTCCGGATCGGTACGCGAGCTTCATGGACCATGAGGTCCACGCTGGCGGCCAACTCCGCGGCGTCGGTTGGTAGAAGCTGGGCTGGCAACGGCTTGCAGGCGGACGCTGGTCACGGTCGAGCTTCCGTCGATTCGAATTGGACGTCGACGGTCCCCACGAACCACAACCGCGAGAATCTGCCGGCGATCTGGTGCCCGCACCCCTCGCAGCGACCGGTGTCGTCAAGCCGATACCCGGCGATTGTGTACCAGTCGCGTTCGACGACCAGCTCACCACAGGTCGGGCACCGGGTGCTTGAACCGGCCCGATCGTGAACATTCCCAACGTACACATAGCGGAGCCCGTGGTCGGCGGCAATGGTGCGCGCCTGCCGCAGGGTGTCGACGGAGGCCGGGGTATCGAGCATCCTGAAATCGGGGTGGAACGCCAGAAGTGGAGCGGATGACACGTACCCCAGATGATCGGCAACCCAGTCGCACAAGCGGTCAACTCGTCATCACTATCGTTGTGGCCGGAGATCACCAGGTTCGTAATCTCCAACCCAGGTGTCCGTCTCTTGCTGGGCAGCCACGATGGTCTCGAGTACCGGTTGCAGATTCGAAGCAGTGTAGCCGTTGATAGAACTGCTCGGTGAACGCCTTCAGGTCGACATTGGCCGCGTCCATCGGCTCGAAGAATGGCCGTCGCGCGCAGGCGTGATATACCCCGCCGTCACCGCCACGGTCTTGACGCCGACTGCGCGGCAGGCACGCGCCGTATCGATCGCGTATTCGGCCCAGATGACCGGGTCGTTGTAGGTGAAGGCCACGCTGCGGCAATGCATCCGAGCTTGGTCGCGCCTGCGCGATCATGTCGGGCGTCGCCGGCGTCGCGAGCGTATCCATCTTCTCGCGACTTGGAGATGTCCCAGTTCTGGCAGAACTTGCAGCCAAGATTACAGCCCGGCTGTGCCGAACGACAGTACGCTGGTGCCGGGGTAGAAGTGGTTCAGCGGTTTCTTCTCGATCGGATCGATGCAGAAACCCCTGCTCCGCCCGTCGCGCATGAAGCACACACCGCGCTGGCCATCTCGCAGCTTGCACGCTCTAGGACAGACGTCGCATTGCACGCGCCCGTCTGTGCGCAGGTGCCAGTACTCGGTGGGGATCGTGTCGCTTCGGCTGAGATCGAGTTGCGGTGTCATGGGGACTCTATTCACTCTCAGGCGAGAGGCTCCGTTTCCGCAAGGGCCAAAGGGCGGTTCGGTCAGTGGCCGGCGTGCGGGAAGCCGTCGAGGCCAAGCACGTCGATGATCGACGCGAGGTCGCGACGCATCGCCGGGCCGGTGGGCAGCCCGGTGGCGTCAACGACCCGGTTGTAGATCTCAAAGGCACCGGCAACGCACGCCGCCTTGAGCGCAGGCTGCGGGCCCAGCACAGCAGCGACGGCTGCAACGGCGCTGCCATTTGAGGCTGCCGACCGACGATAATCCGAGGTCGATGAGCTCCCGCCCGGCGGCCAGGCCGGGATCAGTGCCTGGAGTCGCGATGGCGGCCAATTCGAGATCATGGTTGGCTTCGGTGGCGCTCCAACTGAGCATCCGGGCGTGCGAGCGTTCAGTAGAAGCACTCATTGGCGAGTGACGTCGTAGCCACCAATTCGATCTGTGCAGCCCGTCCTTGGTGATGTTCGGATCTGCCATCTCAGGCTCCGTCATGTAGAGGGCTTCGGTGAGGTCGATCATGATCAAGCGCAGCGGCCGGCACGGCGGCCAGCACGTTTGGCGGGATCAGGCTTGCCATGGCGACCCAGGTGGCCCGGCTTCTTCATCGCCGCAGGCACCGGATCGTGTGATGGCGTCCCGGGTGGGTGTGGGCAGCGACTCTCGAGATCACATCCCAACAGTCGAATACCGTGTCGATGGCGACGACCTCCGAGACGATTCCGACCAACTCGATGTAGCGCCCCAGGCCGATCCCGTCGACGACGGCGTCGACCCACACCTGTGCGTTGTGGTCGCCGGTGTCGCCGCTGTCGCGCCACGGCGTCGTTGGCCGCGGCGGGGAGCAGCGGATCTCGGTCTTCCGACCCCCGGCGGTTGGCTCGGGCGAGGTGGGCGATGGCGATTCGCTCCGGCCCGGTCCACCACGTCCTCCTTGGCAATGTGGCTCCAAGTTCGAGGAAGAGCTGCCGAACCTGTGGTGCCACGGTGACGGGGCCCCTGCTCGAAAGCAAACATGGTGTTGGTCATTGGCTCTGCTCGAGGTGACGCATCAGTGCCTCGGTGACCCTACCGAACGAGATGCGGTCGATGTCGCCTCAGTCTTTGCCCGCAAGAAACTCGAGGAGTACCGTCTCCAACTCTTCTCCGTGGTCGATGAACAGATTTGTGCCGTGCCGGCTGCCTGTCAGGATGAGCACCTCGGCGTCGGGCCGCACTGAGCGAATCGTCTCAGCGTTTGCGGGATAGGGCGCATCGCCCTCGGCGGCAATCAGCAACACGGGAGCGGTTGCGACCGCAACGCCGCCGACTGCGTCGGACCTCTCGAAGACAGCCAGCGCCGGGGCCGACAACGAAGCAGCGCCGGCGAACTCACGGTTCATGGTTGCGGTCAAGACCCCGGTACCGCCCATCGAGGCGCCGATACCGAACACCTGAGCGGCCCGGAGTCGATCGCGTAGTCAAAGGCCGCGGTCACGTCGGTCGAGACGGAAAAGCCTTCGCCTTCCGAGTTTCCGTAGCCGCGAAAGTTGAAGGCGATCGCCGAATAGCCCTCGCCGGCAAGGACCGCCGCAAAGTCGAACCACGACCCATCGAGGCGGGGAGCATGTGCGCCAGGACGACGAAGTCCTCTCCGTTGCCGAAACGGCGCCCCTCGAGGGTGACTCCGTCGCTGGTCTCGAATGCGACGTCGATGCCCTCGGGTGGCACTTCGGCAGCGGTGGGTGTCGTGATCGCGACTGAGGTCGTTGCCGTGGCCTGCGTCGTGGAGCCGCTGAGGGTCTCCGTCGTTGCGGTGGTGAGGCCGGTGGCAGTGGTCGACGAACTCGTGCCTCCACACGCCGCCGGGATGATGATGAACAGGGTGATGGTGGGATGAGTGGGCGGAATTTCATGGTGTCGTCAAGCATGGCACACACCCGAATTTCGGTAGCGGTTCGCGGGTCGTTGCTGCAGAGTCCCCATCGGTGATCCTCGAATGATCATGTGACGCTGCTCCGGCGGTAGCACTTGCCTCATGGCATAGACTTGGGCTCACCGCAATCGAAGGAGCCTCATGAAGAAGTTGTTCAAGCTGGCCGTGTTGGCCGGCATCGTGGCCGGCGTCGCGGCGCTGGTTCGTCAGGTAGCGGGTCGAGGAGCGGCTGTCGGAAGCCCAGGTTCAGCATGCTCGACACGACGATCGGTCGCAAGGTCGATGACCCCGACAAGATGGCCGAGATCAGCGACAAGGTCGTGTCGAAGATGAAAGAGCGCGGGATGATCGAGTCGGCTCCCTCCGAAGAGGGCAACGGCGGCACGTCCGGTGGACGCCGCGGACGAGGCCCCGGCAGGGAGTAGGCGGAGTTCCGCTCGGCCTCGGCTGTTTTTCGCGCCGCCGGACCGGTGGCGAGCGGCACATCCCCCTGAGGTGGAGCGGGTCTCGGCGCGCCAAGATGTCACTGCGGGCCGAGCACCATCTGTCGATCGAATTCGAGCACGCAGTACCCGCACATTGGGGCGAACCGGCTACGAGATCTCCGCGGTTGGCTTTGGAGCCTGGGCCATCGGGGCTGATTGGGGTTCGGTTTCCGATGACGATGCCATGGCGGCGCTCAGCGAAGCCGTTGACCACGGCATCACCTTCTACGACACCGCCGACGTCTATGGTAACGGTCGCAGTGAGCAACTGATCGCGCGGCTGCTCGGGAGCGGTCCGAGTTCAGAATGATCCATGTGGCCACCAAAGCAGGACGGCGGCTGAATCCGCACACGGCCGACGGCTACACACCGGAGAGCATCGAGGCCTTCATCGATCGCAGCCGGGTGTACCTGGAAATGGAGACGCTCGATCTGGTGCAGCTCCATTGCCCGCCGACCGAGGTCTACTACCGGCCTGAGGTCGGGTTCGGCGCGCTCGACGACCTGGTGGCAGCCGGCAAGATTAGTCATTACGGCGTGAGTGTTGCCACGGGTGGAGGAGGGACTCAGGGCTATCGAGTACCCCGGCGTGGAGACCGTTCAGATCATCTTCAACATGTTCGGCCACCGGCCTGCCGAGCTGTTCTTCGAGCAAGCCAGGCACGACAAGTCGGCGTGCTTGCCCGGGGTGCCGCTGGCCAGCGGGCTGTTCACCGGCAAGATGTTCCCAGAGTCCGAGTTTGGTGCCGACGACCATCGGCAGTACAACCGCACGGGCGCGGCGTTTGATGTCGGTGAGACCTTCTCCGGCCTTCCATTCGATGTTGGGCTCGAAGCCATGGAGGAGCTGCGTCCTCTCGTGCCCGACGGAACGACACCGGCGCAGTTGGCGTTGGCGTGGATCCTGTCACACGAGGCTGTCTCCACCGTCATCCCCGGCGGCAAGAACCCGGACCAGGTCGCCGACAACGCCGCTGCGGTGCAGATTTGGTCCCACTTCCCGCCGAGACCATGGAGCAGGTTGCCGA
Source organism: uncultured Alphaproteobacteria bacterium (assembly GCA_942492185.1). Taxonomy (GTDB): domain Bacteria; phylum Pseudomonadota; class Alphaproteobacteria; order Kiloniellales; family JACOMY01; genus CALOEA01. Next base: position 146,702 of record CALOEA010000054.1, on the reverse strand, counting down.
GGTGTACGACACCTACGCCCGCCCCCACGTCCACCACCGCTGGAACTCGTGCCTTCTGCGTAGATTCCGGCCACACACGTCGAATCTACGCAAGAACGGCCTGCCGCACTGATCGGCGGGAGCCGCCGGAAGAGGCCCCCGGGGATGGGAGCGTCGACTCGGAGCAGCGCCAGATGCCACGACGGCGACGACCCGAGCGACCAGCGCAGGAACCACGTCATCAGTCGGCCGATAGTGATGGCGCCGGGGATTCTTCGGATGCCCAAGGTGCGCCGCAGCCGGGGTGTGATGGTGGCGGCCGCTGCCAGAAAGAGCAGCCGGTAGGCGCGAAGGAACGATGAGCGCAAACGGCGGGCTTCTTCAGGAACGCCACGGTCTCCTCCATCCCCGGCGACGGCATCACATCGGGATGATGCTCGAGCCAACCGGCCAGCGCCGGCGCCGTTTCGGGCATCGGGTCGGCGTCGAGCAGCGTTTCTCTACGGCCCTTTGCTCGGTCACGAAGCGGTCGGCCTCGGCCGCGGTGAGTCGCTGTGGGCCGAACACTTGATAGGCGACGAGGAACGAGTCGGTCAGGGCGTTGTGCACCCAGGCTGCCATCTCAGGCGTATCGGCGGAGTACGGCCGGCCTCGGTGTGACACCCCGGTGACGCGGCGATGCATGGTGCGGACAATGCCGACCGCCTCATCTACCTCAGGCATGGCGCCGTAGGCGGTTGCGGTGACGTAGGCAGAGGTGCGCGACAGTCGACCCAGCGGATCGACCCGATAGCGGGAATGGTCCGAGACGCCGGCGACGACCTCAGCGTGGGCGGCCTGCACAATGAGGGCACGAATCCCGCCGACAAACGCCGCAGCATCGCCGATCACGGGCCAGGTCACCGAATCAGGCCCGAAGAGCCCGGGATCGCCGCGGTACAGCAACGAGTTCGCCAGCGGATACGGAGCGTGCGCGAACAGCCCAACCGTTGTGCCGGTAACGCGCTCTTGCACGATGTCGAGAGCGCGCTCGGCGACTTGTTTGATCCGGTTCATTGCGTCCTGCCTCGTCGAGAGAGAGTACGGAGCCATCGGACTTGTGGGTGACACCGCGTCACTGACGTTTTCTGGCCTGTGGCCGGCAGGGCGCTTTCCGTGAGGTGACGCTTGCGGACCCTGATGGCGGTCGGGGTGACCTCAACCAGTTCGTCTTCGGCGATCCATTCGATCGCCGTCTCCAGCGTGAGTTCGCGCGGCGGCTTGAGCTTGATGGCCTCGTCCGCTTGGTGGGTGCGGATGTTGGTGAGCTGCTTGCCCTTGGTGGCGTTGACGTACATCTCTTCGGGTCGGCTGGCCTCGCCGATCACCATGCCCTCGTAGACATCTACTCCGGGTCCGATGAAGAGCTCGGCGCGTTTTTGGAGGTTGTCGAGAGCGAAGGCGGTCGCCACTCCGATCCGATCGGCGGTCATCGCCCCGCCGGTACGGTGGGGTAGTTCACCCGCCCACGGCATCCAACCGGCATGGTGTTGGTGAACCAGAGCAGTGCCTGCGTCATGTCATGGCAGTGAACGGAACCCCAAGTAGCCCGCGGGCAGGTGCCGTGACGGTGACGATGGTCCGTCCAGCGTCTCCAGGCCGCAGGTCGGTGACCTTTCCCTCGCGGGGGCAACGGCCTGGGTCACCGTTCCGACGTGCTCGTCGGGCACGTCGACTACGGCACGCTCGACCGGTTCGTGGGGCTTGCCGTCGACCACGGATGATGACCCGGGCCGGCTCCGAAGCGGAAAGCTGCAAAAGGGGGCGGTATGAGCGGTGAGACGTCGGCGACAGCGGTCGGGGCAAGAAGGTCGGACAGCGTCGACAGCTATCTCGATGCGGCGACCTGGCGGCGGCTCAGTCCCTCCCTCGGCCTCTGCGACCCCGGGCATCTGCAAGGCGTGACGGTCTTCGACGTTGACGGCCCCACCGGTGCCGCGCTGGAAGGCATGATCCTGAAGGAGGGCTACTTCCACCTGCCGCGGATGTCCTGGGACATGCCGGTCGGCGCCATGGCCGACACGATCGGCCGTCTCGTCGCCCAGGGCTATGCTGCGCCCTTCTGCTTCATGTACGACGAGTTCTGGATGATCTTCGCAAAGGTCCACGGAATCCTTCGCCTCCTGCTCGGCGACGGCTACAGGATGCTCCCTGATTTCTGGGCATGGCATGTGGACCCGCGAAGCCAGCAGAGTGGCTGGAAGCCTCACCGCGACAAGGGGCAAAGGTCGCTGATGCCGGACGGCCGGCCGAAAAGCCTCACCGTTTGGATTCCCCTGACCGATGCGATGCCGCTCAACAGCTGCATCTACATCGTTCCGGCGGACCGCGATCCGACCTACAACTCGCCCCAGGAGGACCAGTGGTCTTTCGCCTATCAAGACATCCGCGCGCTGCCCAGCCCCGCCGGCGGCCTCTTCTGCTGGAACCAGGCGGTGTTGCACTGGGGGTCGAGTGGATCGCCGCGCGCCGACGGTCCCCGCATCAGCATCGCGTTCGAGTTCCAACGCGGGGACGTCTCGCCCTTCAATACGCCCCTGCTGGAGCCGCTCGGCGCCGTGCCCCTCGAAACGAGACTGGCACTCGTGTGCAAGCAGCTGCTGCAGTATCGTCACATGTACAATCTGCCTGGAGACCTGCAGGCCTTCGCCGAGGAGACCCTCGCGCGCCTGCGCCGTGCCACATGAGCGGCAGGACCCAGGGGACTTGCCGCCGCGCCAGGGTATTCACGCCGCCATGACGGGACACATCGGTATCGTCGCCTGTTCGGCCGAGGGCGCAGCGCTCTGCTATCGCACGATCTGCACAGAAGGGCCGGCGCTGCTCGGGCCGCACGCCCACCCGGAGATTTCGCTGCACGGGTTGGCACTGTCGGACTACATGGCCTGCCTGGAGCGCGACGACTGGCCGGGCATCGCCGACCTGATGCTGGACTCCGCAGGCAAGCTGGCGGCGATCGGGGCCGACTTCCTGATCTGCCCGGACAACACGATTCACCAGGCGCTGCCGCTGCTGCGCGACCGCTCGCCCTTGCCCTGGCTGCACATCGCCGAGGTCGTTGCCGAGGAGGCGACGGCGCGCGGCTTCCGGCGCCTGGGTCTCACCGGCACCCGCTGGCTGGTCGAGAGCGCGGTCTATCCGGAGGCCCTGGCGGCCCGCGGGCTGGAATGGCTGCGCCCGAGCGAGGCGGAACGCGCGGAGACCAACCGGATCATCCTCGACGAGCTGGTCTATGGCCGCTTCACGCCGGCCGGGCTCGACAGCTTCCAGCGGGTGATCGCGCGGATGCAGGACGAGGGTTGCGATGCGGTCATTCTCGGGTGCACCGAGATCCCGCTGATCGTCGATGACGGCAACTCGCCGCTGCCAACGCTCGACTCGACGCGGCTGCTGGCCCGTGCCGCTTTGCGCCGCGCGCTTGAGGTCGCGGCTCCGGCCTGATCGGCCGCCGCGCGACGAGCGGCCGCTGGCGCGGGGCTTGTCAGGCTGCGAGCAGGCACCCTAGATTTTCGCGGCCATCGCCGCGCACGATCCCGACCGCGCGGATGGGGGCGATGCGCTCGCAGCTGCTGTCGGTGGCCGAGCTCTATTGGCAATGGCAGCAGGAGACCTGAAATGGCCGACTTCGCGATCCTCGTCAGTTTCCGCGTGAAGGCCGGCCAGGCCGCCGCCTTCCGCCGCCTGTTGCTGGAGAACGCCGCGACCTCGGTGCGCGACGAGCCCGGCTGCCTGCGCTTCGACCTGCTGGACCCGCAGGACGACAGCGCCGGCGAGCTGGTGACGCTCTACGAGATCTATGCCGACGCGGCCGCCTTCGAAGCCCACCTCCGCTCGCCGCACTTCGCGCAGTTCAAGGCGGCCACCACCGAGATGCTGGAGACCAGCCGGATCGAGCGCTTTCGCCTGACCGAGCATGCCAAGGGGCTCGGCGCAGGGGAGGGCACTCCGTAAGCGAGCCCGCAGACCGCGCTGCGGCGCCGGAGCCTTCGATAGTCACCCGCCGTCGCGTGGCAGGGCGTGATAGCGGCCCTCGGCATAGAGCAGGTAGTCGCCGGACTGCGAGCCGCAGGCCGTCACCAGGCCGATGACGATCCCGTGGGTCGCGGCCGGGACCACCTGCACCACCCGGCACTCGAACCACGTCAGGGCGTCGGACAGGACCGGGGCACCCTGCGGGCTGTAGCTCCAGGCACCCTCCTGGAAGCGTTCCTCGCCCGGGGCGGCGCGATAGAAGCGGTCCGCCAGGGGCTGCTGCGCCGGCCGCAGTACATTGACCGCGAAGAGGCGCGTGGCGGCGATGGTGTCATAGGCACTGGCCGTCTGGTTGACGCAGCAGAGCAGCTGCGGCGGCTCGGCACTGAGCGAGCAGACCGCCGTGGCCACCAGTCCGGTACGTCCCGCCGGACCGTAGGCGGTAATCAGCGTCACCGCCGCCGCCAGCTTGCGCATGCCGGCCTTGAAGGCTTCGGGGGTCAGCGGCTGGACCGGCGGGAAGGGATCGATACCGTGGATCATGCCGGCATCCGCGCGGCGGTCTCCGGCCGCGGCGGCCAGATGGCCCGGCCGTCGCCGGGGCGGAAGAGGTGGCAGGCGCGGCCGCTGGCGCGCAGGGCCTGCGGCTGGCCGACGGTCACCTCGGGCTGGCCCGGTACGTCGACCCGCAGCAGTGTCTGGCCGATCAGCAGATCGACCAGCGTGACGGCGCCCAGCGGCTCGACCTCGTCGACCGTGCCGGCAATGGCGCCCGGGCTGTCGGGGGACACGAGCTCCAGATCCTCTGGCCGCAGCCCCAGCTCGACCGGGCCGTCCGGCAGCGTGGGGTCGACCGGCAGCACGATCAGGCCGGCCGCGTCGCTGAAGACGCCGCCCGTCATCTGGCCGGGCACGAAGTTCATCGGCGGCGAGCCGACCAGCTCGGCGACGTAGCGGTCGAGGGGAAAGTCGTAGACCTCGCGGGGCGTGCCGACCTGGGCCAGCTTGCCGTCGCGCAGGATCGCCATGCGGTCGGCCACCGACATGGCCTCCTCCTGATCGTGGGTGACGTAGACCAGCGTGTGGTTCAGCTCCCGCTGCAGGCGCTTCAGCTCGACCCGCATCTCCTCGCGCAGCCGGGCATCGAGCGCGGCGATCGGCTCATCCATGAAGAAGGCGAGGGGGTCGCGCACCAGCGTGCGGCCGATGGCGACGCGCTGCCGTTCGCCGCCGGAGAGCTGACCGGGCCGCTTCTGCAGCAGCGGCTCGATATGGAGGCGCCGCGCGGCATCGGCGACGCGGCGTTCGATCTCCGCGCGCGGCAGGCGTCGCTCCTGCAGCGGGAAAGCGATGTTCTCGCGCGCCGTCAGATGCGGAAAGAGCGCCAGGTTCTGGAACACCATCGCCAGGTTGCGCTCGCCGGGCGGCACGCCGGCCATGTCGCGGCCGTCGATCAGGACCCGCCCGCTATCGGGCTGCTGCAGGCCCAGCCAGAGCTTCAGCAGCGTCGTCTTGCCAGAGGCCGGCGGGCCGAAGATGCAGAAGAACTCGTTGTCGGCGATGGAGAGCGTGATGTCCTCGGCCGCGACGCGGTCGCCGAAGCGCTTGCTCACCCCCTCGAGATCAAGCCTGGCCATGGCGCGCCTCCGCGATGGCCAATCCGCTTCCGGCGTCGAAGAAGCGCCGCTTCTCCGGCGGCAGGAGGAGTTTTGCCGTGCCGCCGGCGCGTCCGCCGCGCTTGCCGGTCACCACCTTCACGTCGCCGGCGAGGTGAACGATGGCCCGCGGGCCGATCGGCTCCACCAGCGCCACCGGCAGCACCAGCCCCTCGCGCTCGTCGTCGGCATCGCACAGTTCGATGTCCTCCGGCCGCACGCCCATCAGCGGCTTTGCCACGCCGGCCAGCCGCGCGGCGGTCGCCGCGTCGAGCGTGAGGCTGCCGCCCTGGCAGTGCAGGCTGCGCCCCTCCAGGCGCACCGGCAGCAGGTTCATCGCCGGGCTCCCCATGAAGCGGGCGACGAAGGTGTTGCCGGGGTCGCGGTAGATCTCGGCCGGCGTGCCGACCTGCTGCAGCTCGCCCTGGTGCATCACCGCGATACGGTCGGCCAGGCTCATCGCCTCGGTCTGGTCGTGGGTAACGTAGACCATCGTCTGCTGCAGCTCGCGCTGGATGTGCTTCAGCTCGCTGCGCATGAAGACGCGGAAGGCGGCATCGACGTTCGACAGCGGCTCGTCGAGCAGGAAGATCGCCGGCCGCGCGATCGCCGAGCGGCCGATCGCCAGCTTCTGCATCTCGTTCACCGAGAGGCTGGCCGAAGGGCGGTTCAGGTGCTGCGTCAGGTGCATCAACTCGGCCACCTCGGCGACGCGGCGGCGCACCTCGGCACGCGGCGTGCCGCGGACCTTCAGCGCGAAGGCCAGGTTCTCGCGCACCGTCATGTGGGTGAAGATGGCGTAGTTCTGGAAGACGAATCCAATGTTGCGGCGCTGCGGCGGCAGGCGCGAGACCTCGGTACCGTCGAAGCGTATCTCGCCGGTGGTGGGCCGCTCGATGCCGGCGATCATGTTCATCGTCGTGGTCTTGCCGCAGCCTGAGGGGCCGAGCAGGGCGACGAACTCCTTGTCCTTGACCTGCAGGTTCAGCGCCTTGACCGCGGCCACCGCGCCGAAGGACTTGCCCAGGTCGACGAGATCGATGGCGGTCATGGCGCCACTGCCTCGCGCCGCGCCCGGCGCCGCGCGGCCACGCGCAGCAGCCAGAGCAGGAGCACCGCTGCCAGCGACATGGTGATGACGATGGTCAGGCCCATGGCGGCGACGTAGGCCCACTCGAGGTCGCCGTAGGTGCGCTTGTAGATGTAGAGCGAGATGGTCTGGGTCGCCACGCCGGGTCCGCCCTTGGTCATGATGTACATGACGTCGAAGAGCTTCACCGATTCGATCACGCGGATGGCGATGGCGATGGCGATCACGCCCTTGATGCGCGGCAGCGAGATGCGCCAGAGGATCTGGCCCCAGCTCGCGCCGAGCAGGCGGGCCGCCTTGATCTGGTCCTCCGGCACGCCGATCAGGCCGGCCAGCAGGATCAGGAACATCATCGGCGTCCACTGCCAGACGTCGGCGGCGATGACCGCGACCTGGGCCCAGAGGCCGTCCGCCAGCCAGACCAGCTCGAACGGCTCGCCGGTCAGCCAACCGATGAACTGGTTCAGGGGCCCGGTGCTCTGGAAGAGGATGAGGAACATGTAGCCGCTCACCGCCGGCACGACCATCATCGGCAGCAGCAGCAGGGTGTAGTAGAGCGGCTTGAAGGCGAAGCGGTCGACGAAGAGGATCGCCAGGCCGAAGCCCAGCAGGAACTGCAGCGCCACGGCGATCACGACGATCTTCAGCGTCAGCCAGACGGCGTTGCCCAGGTTGCGGTCGTCGAAGATCTCGACGTAGTTGTCGAACCACTGGAAGGATTCGTGTGCCTGCAGCCACGAGGTGCCGTCGAGCGGCGTCCACCAGGTGAGGCTGATGTAGATCGTCACCACCGTGGGGAAGGCGATGATGAAGACCAACAGCAGCTGCGCCGGCAGCGTCGCCAGCCCGCCGATGCGGCGCGCCCGCTTCGCGCCCAGGGCGCCGGAGAGCTTGCCGCCGGGAGCCGGCTTCAGGACCTTCTCGGTGGCGCCGCTCACTGCTTCAGCGCTCCGAAGGTGAGCCCGCGCACCAGGTGCTTGCGGATCAGGATGCCGAGCACCAGCGGCGGGCCGATGGCGATCAGGCCGAGCGCGGCCTTGGCGCCGTAGAGCTGGCCGGTCTGCGCCGAGTTCAGGTCGTTCATGAAGACCGGCACGGTCACCCATTCGCGCCGCGTCAGCATCAGCGCCAGGACGTAGTCCGACCAGTTCAGGATGAAGACGAAGAGCAGCGTGGTGGCGAGCGCCGGCTTCACCAGCGGCAGCGTGACGCGGGCGAACACGCGCCAGGGCGTCGCGCCCTCGATCAGCGCCGCCTCCTCGAGCTCGACCGGCACCTCGTCGAAGAAGGTGAGCATCAGCCAGAAGGCGAAGGGCAGGGTGGTGATGCCGTAGATCAGCGCCAGCCCCCACCAGGAGTCGATCAGGTCCAGATAGGCCCACATGATCATCACCGGGATCATCACGGCCAGCGGCGGGAAGAGGCGGAGCTGCGCCAGCGCGAAGGGCAGGTTCTTGCCGCGGGCGAAGCGCGAGTAGCCATAGGCCGCCAGCGTGCCGACGATGGTCGCCAGCAGCGTACCGATCCCGGCGACCAGCAGGCTGGCGAGAACCGGCTGCAGGGCCGTGCGCTCCATCGCGGTGGAGATCGGGTAGTCGCCGGTCGTGCCCTCGAAGACGTACTCGAAGTTGCCCCAGGTGGGGTTCTCCGGCAGCCAGGAAACCTCGCCGGCGGCCGGCGTCCACTCCTCCATCGGCTTGAAGGCCATCGAGGCCATCCAGGCGATCGGAAAGAGCGCGATCAGCAGCGCCAGCAGCAGCAGCAGGTGTCGTCCGAGGCGAAGGGCAGGGTTCATCGGTCTTGCATTGCAGAGGAAACGGACAAGCGAAGGGGGAGCCGCCGGCCCGGCGGCTCCCCCCTCAGTCTACTCAGTCGATGATCGAGGGCCACGCGGCCTGGCTGGAGCGGATCGCCGCCACCGTCTCCTCCTCGCGGCGGGAGATCAGCTTCTTCCAGGCCTTCTCGGTGTTGAGCAGGGCCTCCTCGGCGGTCATCGAGCCGGTGAGGGCGGCCTGGAGGTTCTCGTCCAGCGCGTTGTCCAGTGCGCCCTGGCCCGCGAAGTTGATGGTCGGAGCCGCGCGCGCGATCGTCTCGCGGATCGGGGCCATCATGTATTCGTGGTTGTTCTGCTGCACGAAGGGGTCGGCGAAGTTCGCCTGCTGGAAGGGGTCGCAGCCGCCGACCGGGTTGCCGGTGATGCGGCTGAAGGTGCGCGTCGAGCTGATGTACTGCATGAAGAGGTAGGCGGCCTCGGGATGCTTGCTCTTCGCCGCCACCGAGGTGGTGACGTTGTAGTAGATGACCGAGCGGCGCACCGTCTCGTCGCCGATCTTGGTGCCCACCGGCTTCCAGCCGCCGAGCTTGCCGGTCAGCGGCGTGGTCGGCTGGCCGTTCTCCATCTTGTCGTTGATCGCCGCCATGTTGGTGAAGGTCATGGCCATCGAGGAGTTCAGGTTTGCCATCGAGCCGTATTGCTCGGCCCAGCCCCAGGTCAGGTTGTCGGGCGAGGTCCACTTCAGGCTGTCGATGTGCGCCTGTGCCGCGGCGATGCCTTCCGGTGTCGCCAGCGTCGGGTTGCCGTCCAGGTCGAGCCAGGTGTTGTTCGGCGCCTTCTGCGAAGCGAAGCGGGCATAGAAGTTGGAGAGGCCCCAGAAGGGGCCGAGCAGGTTGGCGTGCCCGATGCCCTGGCCGTGGAAATAGGCGCAGAGATTGTCGATCTCGGTCCAGGTGGTGGGCTCGTCCGGCACGTCATAGCCGAACATCGCCTTGAAGTTGGCGCGGTGGCCGGCGTCTTCCATCAGGTCGCGGCGGAACTGCCAGGTCACGAAGTCGCCGTCGATCGAGGCGGCGTAGTAGGAGCCGTTGTACTTGTAGAGCAGCGACTCGATCTCCGGGGTCGGCGTGCCGCGCGTCGGATCGCCCCAGTCGGGCTGGTACTGCGCCACGAAGTCGTCGAGCTTCAACGCGCCGCCGCTGCTGACCACGTCGCCGACGTTGTTCCAGGAGTGGCTGTAGAGGTCGAAGGAACCGTCGCCGGTGGTGACGTCCTGCAGCACCTTCTTGAAGATCTCGCTGGCCTCGATCGAGACGAAGTCGAGGGCGATGCCGGTCTCGCGCTCCCAGGTTTCCTTCACCGACTCGCCGCCGGCCGGCAGCGGCTTGACGAACTGCGGCACGCAGGAGGCGACCATCAGGATGGTCAGCTTTTCCGGCGCCTTGCCGGCTGCCTTCAGCTGCTTGATCCCCTCGATCGCGCGGCCTTCCGAGTCGCCCTCGTTGTACTGGTAGCGCTCGGCGCCCTCGAAGCCGGTCGGACCGCCGGTCATGCCGGGCGCCAGGCCGGCCGCCGAGGCCCGACCGACGCGCAGGAAGCGCGGGCCGATGCCAAAGGGATTGGTCAGCGTGAAAGCGGCCGCACCGGCGCCGCCGGCCAAGAGAAGCGACCGGCGTGTCCAGACAGATTTGTTCTTCCCACCCCTGCTCATGACGTCTTCCTCCGGATGATTGTTTTCTTGGGATCGGTGCCGGCAGGCACCACCAGTCCCGCGGCGGTGACCGCCGGGGGATAACGGGCCGCGGCTATTGCGCCGCGGCTTCCAGCTTGTCGAAGGCCGGCAGCACCTCGTCGTGCAGCGCGGTCAGCGACGCGCGATAGGGCGTCTTCTCGTCGATGTGGTCGTAGATGACGTGCAGCAGCGTGCCGAACTCGCCGACCTGCTGGCGCAGGCGCCCCAGCTTCTCCACCGCCGTCTGCGGGCTGCCGACGATCCACACCTTGTCGGCGAGGTACTCGACCGTTACGTCGCTGTCCGGGACGCTCTGGTCGTGCTTGCAGGCGCCGAGGAAGTTCAGCTTGGCGAGAAGAGGCAGCATGTAGTTGCGCCAGTTCTCGCCGACGCTGCCCTCGACGATCAGGCGGCGGGCCTCGGCATCGGTCTCGGCGATGTAGATCTCGCAGCCGACGCGCCAGTTCTGCCGGTCGACCGGCTTGCCGGCCGCCTCGGCCCCCTCGACGTAGGCCTCCCAGTGCGAAACCAGATAGTCCGGGCTCCAGGCCAGCGACATCGGGATGAAGCCGCGCAGGCCCGCAAAGCGCAGTGTCGGCGAGGCCTGGCTCAGCCCCGCAATGGCGACCTTCGGATAGGGCTTGGTGAAGGGGCTCATGTGATAGGCGAGGCCGAGATCGGGCATGCCGACCGGGCGGCCGCCCTTGTAGTGCTTGCCCTTGTGCTCGAAGGGTCCCTCCGAGGTCCAGAACTTCACCATCAGGTCGAAGGCCTCGACCATCTTGTCGCGATTCTCGCCGGAGGCGCCGTCGACACCGAAGAGCTCGCAATCGGTCGGCAGACCGCCGGCGCCGATGCCGACCATGAAGCGGCCGCCGGAAATGTGATCCAGCCAGCAGACGCGGTGCGCCAGCTCGGCCGGCAGGTGGTAGGGCAGCAGGAAGGCGCCGGCCCCCAGCATGATGTTCTTGGTCTGCAGGAAGGCCTGCGCGATCAGGATGTCGGGGCAGGGAACCGGTTCGCGGCGGCAGGTGAAGTGCTCGCCGACCCAGCCCTCCTTCACCCCCAGCTGGTCGCCGAAGACCAGGGTGTCGAGGTCGTGCTCATGCCCATCCCTGTAGGCCCGGTGGGGCGGGTGATTGGGCATCATGAAAAAACCGAGATCCATCGTCGCCTCCGCGTTCGCTTCCCTGGTCGGCCGCCGCAACGGGCGAACCACTCTGTTTTTGCCGGCGGGCTTCCGCTGCCGCCGTTGGTCGGTCTGGTGCCGACCCGACTCCTAGCATGAGGCGATTTCCCAATCAACGGACTATCGCATTGTCCGACAACAGGATAAGATGCGGAATAGCTGCCTGTTCACGCCTATAGTCCGGCAACCGGTCTCAGGGAGTGATCTTTTTGGTCCCGGCATCGTTATAAAGACCGTCATGACCACTGCCGTCCGCCTCGACCCCATCGATTCCGCGCCGGGCTACCGGCGTGTGGCTGACGCCCTGGAGGGGCAGATCCTCTCCGGCCGCCTCAAGCCGGGCGACCTCCTGCCAACCGAGAACGAATTGGCGGCCCAGCTCGGGGTGCATCGCTCGACCATCCGCGAGGGCATTCGTGCCCTGGAGAATTCCGGCCTGGTGAAGCGGGCCGGCGCGAAGCGCCTGGTGGTGTCGGTGCCGGAACGCGCCGAGGTCGTGTGGAGCGTCACGCGGGCGCTCGGGCTGGGCGGCATCACCTTTCCCGAGCTTTGGGAACTCTTGATGGCGATGGAGCCGGCGATCGCCCGGCTGGCGACCGGCCGCGTTTCGCCCGAGTTGGCGGAGCAGCTGAAGGCCAACCTGCGGCTTACCGAGGAACGGCTCTACGACGACGATGCCCTGGTCGAGCTGGACGTGGAGTTCCACAACCTGCTGGCGGCGGCGACGCGCAACCGGGCGCTGGCGCTGCAGCAGGCGCCGGTGACGCTGATGCTGCACTCCGCCACCGACCAGCTCTACCGCAGGTCGCCGCGCGCCCGCTTCCGTCTGCTCGAGGCGCACCGCCATGTTCTCGAGGCCGTCCTGGCGGATGACGCCGACACTGCGGAATCGTGGATGCGGCGGCACATCCAGGATTTCCGTCGCGGCTATATCGTGGCCGGCATGGACTTCAAGGGCCCGATCCGCTTCGCCCGCCAGGTTCGGCCGCAGCGGCTCTAGGGCCGCCGGCTGCCGCCGGATTGACAAGCCGGCCGACCGGCACCATCTCTGGGCTATGGAACTGTCTGCCCGACAATACAGAGCGCGGCTCTTCGCCGGCTCCCTGCTCGCAGGCTAGTTGCCCCGAGCGGGGTGAACGCGCAAGCGCCGTTCCCGCGCCGGGGCTCGTCTCACGAACCATCCGAAAACCTGCCGTTGTCTCTGCCAGGATCGTCCTGGCGCGGCTTCGGCGTGGCGGAGTTGGCCCCAGGCCTGCCGTCCGTTTCGCGCACCCGGGCTTTGCAGCCGAGGGCGCCGCGCTGGCGAGCCCTGGGCCCCACCACCGCCCGATCCCAACAAGGAATTCCGACTATGTCGCTCACCCGTGAGCTTGTAACCGCCAATCCGCTGCCGCCCGTCGTCCTCGACGCCCGCTATGTCGAGCGGCTCGAGGGGCTGGCCACGGCTGCCCTGCACCGCAATCCCTCGGTGGCCAACCGCCTGCTCGATGAGATCGAGCGGGCCAGCGTGCTGCCCTCCGCCGAGATGCCGGGCGGTGTCGTCAACATCGGCTCGCGCGTCGCGTTCCGCGAGGAGGGGAGCGGGCGCGTCCAGCAGGTCGTTCTGGTTCTGCCGGCCGAGGCCGACATCGCCAGCGGCCGCGTCTCGGTTCTCACACCCATCGGTGCGGCCCTCATCGGCCTCGCCGCCGGCGCCTCGATGACCTGGGAAACGCGCGACGGCGAGACCCGGCGCCTGACCGTCCTCGAGGTCGGCGCGGCAGACGGTCCGCCCACAGCAGCTTGAGGCCACCCGTCTTTGGCACTATAAGCAGCACGCCAGCAGGCCGTGCGTAAGGAGCCAGACGCCGTGAACCAAGCCATTGCGCGCCGCAAGATGGTCGAGAACCAGATTCGCACCAACAAGGTGACGGACGCCGCCCTGCTGAACGCGCTCGAGACCGTGCCGCGCGAGCGCTTCGTGCCGCCGGCCCGCGCCAGCATCGCCTATGTCGACGAGGATCTGGAGATCGCGCCCGGCCGCTTCCTGATGGAACCGATGGTGCTGGCCCGCCTCATCCAGGCGCTGGCCGTCGGGCCGGGCGAGATGCTGTTGGACATGGCCTGCGGCACCGCCTATTCCACCGCCGTGCTCGGCCGCCTGGCCGGCACCGTGGTCGCGGTCGAGGAAGACGAGGCCCTGGCGGCCCGGGCGAACGACCTGCTCAACGATCTCGCCGTGGACAATGCGGTGGTGGTGACCGCCAGCCACGCCGAGGGCTATGCCAAGCAGGCGCCCTATGACGCCATCCTGGTGAACGGGGCCGTGGCCGCTGTGCCGCAGGCGCTGTTCGACCAGTTGGCGGAGGGCGGCCGCCTGGCGGTCGTGATCAAGACCGACGGCGGGCTGGGGCGCGCGACGCTCTATCGCAAGGTTGGCGGACTGGCGGCGGGACGGGTTCTCTTCGACGCCGGAACGCCTCTGCTGCCGGGTTTCGCCCCGGCCGCCGCCTTCCAGTTCTGAGCGTTCGAGGCGGAAACCGGTGTTATCTCGCAATTGCGAAAGCACCGTCGAAAGGGGGCTGCCTCTTTTAAGACTTTCCGCTAAACTCCCGAAGAATCGGGGGAATCTTCTGTTTCATTTGGGGAAGGGCTGACCACGTGGCGGGTATCTCTCGTGCAGCCGCAGCGTTGCTGGCAGGACTATTGGTCGGCGGGATGGCGGTCTCGACCCGGGCGCAGACCCTGGAAGAGGCCATGGTCGCCGCCTATGAGACCAATCCGACCTTGCTGGCGGCACGGGCGGAGCTTCGCGCGGTCAACGAAGGCGTGCCGCAGGCGTTGTCCGGCTGGCGCCCGAATATCGTGCTCGAGGGCTCGGTCGGCGGCCAGCTGCAGAACGTCCAGCCCAACGACGTGGGCGACAATTGGCAGAAGGATATCCCCCAGAACGTGGAACTGCGGGTGACCCAGCCGATCTATCGCGGCGGGCGCACCGAGGCCTCGGTCGACAGCGCCGTGGCCCTGGTCTCGGCGCAGCGGGCGCTGCTGACCGCCACCGAACAGACCGTGCTGCTCGCCGTCGTCGAGGCCTACATGGACGTCTGGCGCGGCCAGGCCGTCCTCGAACTGACGCGCGCCAACGAGGAGCGGCTGCGCCGCCAGCGCCAGGCTGCGCTCGACCGCTTCAATGTCGGCGAGATCACCCGGACCGATGTGTCGCAGGCGGAAAGCCGCCTCGCCGGCGCGACTGCCGAGCGCATCGAGGCCGAGGGGCTGCTGGAGACCGCGAAGGCGGTCTTCCGCCAGGTCACCGGCCTGGAACCGGTCTCGATCACCCAGGCACCGCCGATCACCGGGCTGCCGCCGACCCTGGCCGACGTCATCCGGCTGGCGGAGGAGGAGGAGCCGCAGGTCCGCGCCTCGCGCCTGCTGGAGGACTCCGCCCTGGCAGACGTGCGCGAGCGACTCGGCGCCCTGCTTCCCGAGGTGAACATCGTCGGCGTGCTGGCCTACAGCCGCGATACCGGCGGCTTCACCGACTCGACCAGCTCGGCGCGGATCCTGGCGCAGGTCTCGGTGCCGATCTATCAGCAGGGCCTGACCTATAGCAGCGTGCGGCAGGCGAAGCAGGTCGCCAGCAAGCGCCGGCTGGAGATCGCCGAGGAGCTGCGGCGGGCGGAGCAGGAAGCGGTCAGCGCCTGGCAGGCCCTGGAAACGGCGCGGGCGAAGATCGCCTCGCTGCGGGCCCAGGTACGGGCCGCCCAGGTCGCCCTGGAGGGGGTCACGCAGGAGGCGACGGTCGGCGCGCGCACCGTGCTCGACGTCCTCGATGCGGAGCAGGAACTGCTGGTGTCGCAGGTCGAGCTGGTGCGTGCGCAGCGCGAGGAGGTCGTCAGCTCCTTCCGCGTCGCCGCAGCGGTCGGCGGGCTCACGGCCCTCGAACTCAACCTGCCGGTCGTGATCTACGACCCCGACATCGACTACGAAGCCGTGCGCAACGCCTGGTTCCTCTTGACCGCCCCGGGGGCGCAGTAGGCCCTCGTGTCGACGGCCGCCTGCACCCTCGGTCCGGTGCCCCTGGCGAGCGATTTGCCGATAAGCCTAACGCGCACGGTCTGTTGCGCTTTTCCGCCGTTGGGGACTAGCCTCGAAGCATGAGCTCTTCGCAGCCACCGCGCGAGCCGACGATGGAGGAGATCCTCTCCTCCATTCGCCGCATCATCTCCGAGGAAGGGGGCGACAGCCGCGCGCCGCGCCCGGCCAGCGATGCCTCCAGCGCACCGACGGCTCCTGCGGCGCCCGCGCGGCCTGCCGGCAGCCCGGCCGCGGTGCCCTTGGTGGAGAAGCCGGTCCTCGAGTTGACCGAACTGGCGGAGGCGGGCGAGGACCCCGCCAGTGCGGCTGACGAGGAGCCGGCGCCAGAGGAGGAGCCTTTCGAGCTCACCGAGGTCGTCGAGGAGGGCGACGCGGCCGAGGCCGAGGCTCCGTCCGGTCCGGCTCCGACGCCCAACCCGGCCCCAAGTCCGCCTCCGGCCATGGAGGAACAGGCGGCAGCCCCTGGGCCAGCCCCGGCGACGGCCCCCGGGCCCGAACCGCAAGCGGAGACGCTGGCGCCGGAGGTGCGGCAGGCGGTCGCCGGCGCGCTCGGTGGCGTGGTGGCGGCGGTGCGCGCCGAGAAGGCGCAGCCGGCCGGCCCGGGCCAGACGGCCAGCCCGCTGGAGCCGCTGGTCATGGACGCCCTGCGCCCGGCCCTCAAGGGCTGGCTCGATCAGAATCTCGCACCGCTGGTCGAGCGGGTGGTGCGCGAGGAGGTTCGCCGCCTCGCACGGCGCGCCGAGGACGACTAGCGGCGCCACCGGCCCACGGCATGGCAGGCGGCAGGGCAGCCTGTGCGCTTGACCGCGGGCGCGCCTTTCCGCCATCTAGTGCCGCCTTTCCCGATTGATCAGAACTGTTGAGGACAGCAGCGATGCTGGAGAAGACCTATCGGCCGCAGGAGGTCGAGCGCCGGATCTACGAGGCCTGGGAGAAAAGCGGCGCCTTCGCCGCCGATCCCGAGCGCAACAGCGAGCGCTTCACCGTCATGATTCCGCCGCCGAACGTCACCGGCAGCCTGCACATCGGCCACGCACTGAACGACACGATGCAGGACGTGCTGGTGCGCTATAACCGTATGCGCGGCAAGGACGTGCTCTGGCAGCCGGGCATGGACCATGCCGGCATCGCCACCCAGATGGTGGTCGAGCGGCAACTCGCCGAGCAGGGCATCTCGCGGCACGACCTCGGCCGGGCGGCCTTCGTCGAGAAGGTCTGGGAGTGGAAGGCGGAGAGCGGCGGCACGATCCTCGGCCAGCTGCGCCGGCTCGGCGCTTCGGCCGACTGGTCGCGCGAACGCTTCACCATGGACGAGGGCCTCTCCCTGGCGGTGCGCACCGTCTTCGTGCGGCTCTTCAAGGAGAAGCTGATCTACAAGGATCAGCGGCTGGTGAACTGGGACCCCAAGCTGCAGACGGCGATCTCCGACCTCGAGGTGCAGCCGCGCGACGTGATGGGCAACCTCTGGCACTTCCGCTATCCGGTGGAGGGCGAGGAGGGGCGCTTCATCGTGGTCGCCACCACCCGTCCCGAAACCATGCTGGGCGACACCGCCATCGCTGTGCATCCCGAGGACGAGCGCTATCGCGACCTCGTCGGCAAGCACGCGATCCTGCCGCTGGTCGGCCGCCGCATTCCGATCGTCGCCGACGACTACGCCGACCCCGAGACCGGGTCCGGCGCGGTGAAGATCACGCCGGCGCACGACTTCAACGACTTCGAGGTCGGCCGCCGGCACGGCCTGGAGATGATCAACATCCTCGATGCCACGGCACACCTGAACGACAGCGTGCCGGAGGCCTATCGCGGACTGGAGCGCTTCGAGGCGCGCAAGCGCGTCGTCGCCGACATCGAGGCCCTGGGGCTGCTGGAGAAGATCGAGCCGCACAGCCACAAGGTGCCGCATGGCGATCGCGGCGGCGTGCCGATCGAGCCCTGGCTGACCGAGCAGTGGTACCTCGACGCCAAGACCCTGGCGCAGGCGCCGATCAAGGCCGTGGAGGAGGGGCGGGCGCGCTTCCACCCGAAGCAGTGGGAGAACACCTTCTTCGAGTGGATGCGCAACATCCAGCCCTGGTGCATCTCGCGGCAGCTCTGGTGGGGGCACCAGATCCCCGCGTGGTACGGCCCCGACGGCGAGATCTTCGTCGAGATGGATGCGGCGGCGGCGCAGGCGGCGGCCGATGCCCACTATGGCAAAGCGGTCGAGCTCACGCGTGACGAGGACGTGCTGGACACCTGGTTCTCCTCCGGACTCTGGCCCTTCTCGACGCTTGGCTGGCCCTCCGACGACGCGGCGGTGAAGCGCGACCTCGAGCTCTACTACCCGGGTTCGGTGTTGATCACCGGATTCGACATCATCTTCTTCTGGGTCGCCCGCATGATGATGTTCGGCCTGCACTTCATGGGCGAGGTGCCGTTCCGCGACATCATCATCCATGGCCTGGTGCGCGATGCCACCGGGCAGAAGATGTCGAAGTCGAAAGGCAACACGCTCGATCCCCTGCAGCTGATCGACGACTACGGCTGCGATGCCGTCCGCTTCACCCTCATGGCGCTGGCGGTTCCGGGGCGCGACGTGAAGCTGGCGCCCGCCCGCCTGGAGGGCTATCGCAACTTCGCCACCAAGATCTGGAATGCCGCGCGCTTCGCGGAGATGAACGAGGCGGCGCCGCTTGCCGGTTTCGATCCCGCGACGGTCACCGAGACGGTCAATCGCTGGATCGTCGGCAAGACCGTCGAGGCCGCCGACGGCCTGCAGGCCGCGCTTGCCGCCTACCGCTTCGACGAGGCGGCGAACGGCCTCTACCATTTCGTCTGGCATCGCCTGTGCGACTGGTACATCGAACTCGCCAAGCCGCTGCTGCTCGCCGAGGGGCCTGCGCAGGCCGAGACCCGCGCCACGCTGGCCTGGGTGCTGGAGCAGACCCTCCGGCTGCTGCATCCCTTCATGCCCTTCCAGACCGAGGAGCTCTGGCAGCAGTTCGGCTTCGGCGCCGAGGGGCCGCTGATCGAGGCAAGCTTCCCGGAGCTGCCGGCCAGCCTGCTCGACCCGGCGGCCGAGGCGGAGATCGACTGGCTGATCCAGCTGGTCTCCGAGGTCCGGACGCTGCGCGCCGAGATGAACCTGCCCTCCGCCAAGCTGGAGCTGCGTCTTTTCGGTGCCGGCGAGGCGACGCGGAACCGCGTCGCGCGCAATCGGGAGATCGTCAGCCGGCTGGCGCGTCTCGACCAGCTCTCGCTGGGCGAGGGCGAGCCGCCGCGCGGTTCGGCGCAGTTCGTGATCGGCGAGGCCACGGCGGCGCTTCCGCTGGAGGGCATCATCGACCTCGGGGCCGAGCGGCAGCGCCTTGCCAAGGAGATCGGCAAGCTGGGCGACGAGATCGGCAAGCTGGAACGCAAGCTGGGAAATCCCGCCTTCGTCGAGAAGGCGCCACCCGAGGTGGTCGAGGAGAACCAGGAGCGCCTGGCCGACGCGCAGGCGCTGAAGGACAAGCTGGAAGGGGCCCTCAAGCGGCTGGCGGCCTAGGCCCGCGGCTCGCTATAAGGGCGGGGACACACTGCCTCGATAAGGAGATTCGCAGAGATGCAGCTTTCACTCGCCGGCAACATGCCGCTCTGCCAGGCCCTCTGGCCGGCTACCGATGCCCGCGCGAAACTCGCCCGCGCCGTCGTTCTCGCGGTCATGGGATCGGCCCTGCTCTGGGCCTCCGCCAAGGTGCAGATCCCTTTCTATCCCGTGCCGATGACGATGCAGACCTACATGGTCCTGGTGATCGGCGCGGCCTATGGCTGGCGCCTGGGCGGCGCGACGGTCCTGCTCTACCTGCTTGAGGGCGCCGCGGGCCTGCCGGTCTTCGCCGGCACGCCGGAGAAGGGCATCGGTCTTGCCTACCTGGCCGGGCCGACCGGAGGCTATCTCCTCGGCTTCCTCCTGGCCGCCACGCTGATCGGCTGGCTCGCCCAGCGCGGTTGGGACCGCAGCCTCTGGCGCATGCTGGTCGCCATGGCCCTGGGACACGGCGTGATCTTCCTCCTCGGCGTCGGCTATCTGGCCAGCCTGATGGGATCGCTCGAGCAGGCAGTTTCCGCCGGCTTCGTGCCCTTCGCCTGGGCGACGGTGCTGAAGACGGCGCTGGCGGCAGCGACCCTGCCGCTCGCCTGGCAGGTCCTGCGCCGGAAGCCCTGATCGGGGTCACTTCCCTCTGGCGCGCAAGCCGGAGGCCTTCTGAAAGAGCGGCGGCGGCAGGCGACTGCGGCCGCCGCTTTTCGTTGCCCGCCGAGGAGGCACGCCAGGCCGTCTCGGCCCCGCTCTCGGCCCCGTCCGGGCGCTGGCGGGCAGCCTCGGGACGGCTGCGGCTCGGCGCCGATGGCACGCAGGCGCGAGCGCATCGGCCTGGCGCCGAGGCGACAGGAAGCCGCCCTAGAAGTAGAGCGAGATGTCGCGGTGGTCGGCCTCGCAGGAGGCGATATAGAGCGCCACGTCGGTCGGCAGCTCCGTCTGCTGGCGCAGGCCGATGGTGTCGCGGATCTGCACTTCGTAGGCGAGCAGGCCGTCGCCCGCCTCGGACGCCATGGCCTCCCGCCAGGCGACCTCTTCTTCATAGGCGGCCAAGGCCGTCTGGAAGAAGCTCTCGACCTTCGCCCAGTCCGGGGTGTCGCCACGGGCCTCGCGCCGCATCTTGGAGAGCTGGCTGGTGATCTCGTCGTCGGCGTCCGCGTCGTTCAGGCGGCTCGCCAAGGCGGTCCCCAGCGCCTCGATGGCGGGATCCTGCGCTTCGACCGCCTGCCGCAGGGTCTCGAACTCGCTCTGCAGGGCGACCAGGTCGTCGGTGGTGCGGATCAAGAGGGTCGCCGCGGCCAGGGACTGATAGGCCTGGTCGACCGTCTGCCGGTACTTGCGGCGGGCCGCCTGCTCGGCGTCGAGCAGGGCCTTGAAGGCGGTGTGGCGCTCTTCCCAATCGGCGGGAATCTGCTTGGTCAGATCGGCGACCTCGGCTTCCAGCGCCGCCACTTCCGCCGCCATCTCTTCGCGGCGGTCTTCCTCGCTGGCCTGCAGGCGGCCAAGCTCCGTCTGCAGAGTCGCGATGCGGCCTTGGTCGCGGCCGATGCGAGCCTGCAGTGCGCGGACCTCCGTGTGGAGAGGCTTGTATGCCGGCGTCCTCTCCTCGACGGCGGCATGGGCGGCGCGGACTTCGGCAAGCAGGTCGAATACCGAATCGGCCTTGTCGAAGCTCTGCCCCAGGTCCTTCTGCAGCCGCGTCGGCACGCTGCCGAGCGGGACGCTCCGCGCCTCGGCGATTGCCTGGCGCAGGGTGTCGTCCTGGGTGTCGAACGCGTTGAAGACGTACTCTTCGATGCAGAACTGCAGGCGCGGATTGACCGGCGGCGGTGCCGTCTCCGAGGTCAGGGAGATGCGCAGGGGGACATAGTTCACCAGGGCGGGAATGAAGCCGACGATCGCCAGACCGACCAGCTGCAGGGCGATGAAGGGAACGACGCCCTTGTAGATCTGGATCGTCTTCACCGCCGAGGACGCGACGCCGCGCAGGTAGAAGAGGGCGAAGCCGAAAGGCGGCGAGAGGAAGGAGGTCTGGATGTTCAGGCCGATCATCACGCCGAGCCAGACGGCGGTGACATTGGCTTCGGGATCCATCAGCAGGATCGGCGCCACGATCGGCACCACGACCACGGCGATCTCGATGAAATCGAGAAAGAAGCCGAGCAGGAAGATCACCGCCATGACGATGATGAACTGGGTCCAGAAGCCGCCCGGCAGATTGGTGAGGAAGTCGCGGACCAGATCCTCGCCGCCGAAGCCGCGGAAGGCGGCGGTCAGCATGGCGGCGCCGATCAGGATGATGAAGACCAGCGACGAGGTCTTGGCGGTCTCGATCATCACCCCCTGGAGGGCGTTGTCGACCCGGTACATGCGCCAGCAGCTCCAGGCGAGCGCGATGGCGAAGAGGCCGACGGCGATTGAGGCGAGCAGGATGCCGAGGGAGTCGTCCGCCGAGTTGATCGCCTTGACGTTCAGGTGAAAGTTGGCGCCGACGATGACCAGGGCGACGATCGATCCGATCGCGAGGATCGCCGGCAGGTAAGCGCCGCGCTGCCCCTCGATGCAGCCGGTAGCTCGCCATGATCATGGCGCCGGCCGCGCCGATGGCGCCGGCCTGGGTCACGGTCGCGACGCCGAGGATGATCGAGCCCAGCACGATGAAGATCAGCGCCAGCGGCGGCACCAGCGTCAGGACGATGGAGATTGCCATCCGCAGGTCGAGCTTGCGCTCCATCCGCACCGCCGGCGCCATCTTCGGCCGTATCAGCGCCACGACCAGGATGAAGAGCATGTAGAGCCCGACGAGGATCAGGCCGGGGACCAGCGCGCCCATGAACATGTCGCCGGCGCTGGTGGAGACGATGCCGAACTCCGAGGGCAGCGAGAACTCGCCGGTCGTCAGCTTGTAGAGCTCGCGCCGTCCCGAACTGGCCACGTCGACCGCGCTGGAGAGCTGGTCGGCCAGGATGATGAGCACGATGGAGGGCGGGATGATCTGTCCCAGCGTTCCGGAGGCAGCGATCGTGCCGGTGGCGAGCGAGGTCGAGTAGTTGTTCTTCAGCATCGCCGGCAGCGAGATCAGCCCCATGGCGACCACGGTGGCGCCCAGGATGCCGGTGGTGGCGGCGAGCAGCGCGCCGACGAAGACCACGGAGATGCCGAGGCCGCCCGGCACCGGCCCGAAGAGCTGCGCCATCGTCATCAGCAGGTCTTCGGCGATCTTCGAGCGCTGCAGCGTGATGCCCATGAAGACGAAGAGCGGAATCGCGATGAGCGTGTCGCGTTCAGGTTCCCAGTAGACGCCGCGGAAGTTCGTCACGCCGGCGGTCAGCCAGGCGCCAGGCCCGCTCTGGTGGAAATAGGCGCTGGTGTCGCCGGCGAAGAGCCAGCCGCAAATGGCCGCCAGCAGCACGGCGGCGATGGCCGATCCCGGCAGGGCGAAGGCCACCGGATAGCCCGAGGCCAGCGCCCAGGCCATCAGGAGGACAAGGATGGCGAGAAAAAGAAGCTCCATGGTCGCCGTTATCCTGCTCTTGTGCCGCTGGCGTCATCCAACGGCGCCAGATGCTCTTCCTCTACGATCCGCGAGCCCGGCTCGTCACGGGCATCGGCGACGCTTTCGAGCAGGTAGGCGCTGAACTGGATCATCATGGTGACCGCGAAGAGGCCGAGGAACCCGGCCATCATGTACTTCACGTAGAGGCCGAAGCCGGACTGCGTGACCTCCAGTGTGATCAGCGGGCCGTTGATGATGCTCGACTTGGTCGCGGTGCCGAGGATCAGGATCACCCAGCAGAAGACCAGCCCGAGAAGGAGGGTGCCGATGACGTTGACGCGGCCTCTCTTGCGCCGGCTGAAACGGCTGTAGAGGACGTCGACGCGCACGTGGCCATCCTCCAGCAGGGTATAGGCGCTGGCGAAGAGGAAGAGGGCTGCGTACCAGAAGCGGACGAGATCGGCCATGAAGGCCTGCTCGTAGGAGAAGACGAAGCGCGAGAAGACGATCATCAGCTCGGAGACGACGACCAGCAGGCCCAGCCACTGGAAGCCGAGCGTGCGGCTGAAGCAGGCGACGACCATGGCGAGCAGCATCAGCGGCAGGTGGACGAAGGGCGCGCGGAACTGCGCCAGCCCCAGGTCGGTGGCGAGCTGGTCGCCGACCAGCGGCGCCAGCGAGTTCTCGATCCGCAGCAGCGAGATGACGACGTCGGCAACGCCGATGAAGAAGACCGCCCAGAAGGCGGCCCGGATGATATAGGTGACGAAGCCGCACAGGCCGCGGCGTCCTGGCGCAGGCTGCGATCGCGGCTGCGCAGCACCCAGGCCACGCGGCGGCGAGCGACGGCGAGATAGATCGCCAGCTGAATCAGGGCTGGAGCGCAACCGACAGCTCGCCTTCGCCGGCTTCGATGCCCGCGAGCGACAGGATATTGCCGATGCCCGGCCAGTCGAGCCAGAAGGTCAGGTAATTGTTCAGGAGCATGGCGAAGGTCAGGGAAACCATGACCCAGCTGAAGCTCCGCGAAAGGAGAACCGGTCGCATAGGCTGTGGCGCCATCCGTCGGCTCAGAAGCTCAGAGTCCTGGCCGTCGCGGGCCCGCAGCGCGCTGCCCGACCCTAGCGGAGCGGGCCGGGCTCCGAGAGCACCGCCCCGCATCACGATCGCGCAGCCGTCCGGCCGTCAGTCGATGCCGAGCACCCGGTTCCGCTGGGCCAGATAGGAAACGTCGGCAAGGTTCATCCAGGAACCGACGTCCTGCCGCGCCGCGAGGAAGCTCTCGTGGATGCGTGCAGCCAGGGCGCTGTATTGGACGATCTCGTCGAAGACCTGCTGAGCGGCGTCGCCGAAGGCGTCGTAGGTATCGTCGTTGAAGCGCTTGAGGACGACGCCGTGCTCGTCCACCAGCTTCGTGAGATACTTGGAGTTGTTGGCATTGAACTCCGAGGTCATCACGTCGTTCTCGTAGATCGAGGCGAACTTGATGACGTTCCGCTCGTGGTCGGTCAGGCTGCCCCACCAGGAGGCATTCATGCCGAGCGAGAGCAGCGGGCCCGGCTCATGCATGCCCGGGTAGTAGTAGTACTTCGCCGCCTCGTAGAACTTCAGGAAGTAATCGTTCCAGGGACCGACCCATTCGGTCGCGTCGATGGCACCGGAGACCAGGTTCTCGTAGATCTGGCCGCCCGGCAGCGAAACCGGCGAGACGCCGATCTTCGCCATGACGTCGCCGCCGATGCCGGGGATGCGCATCTTCAGGCCCTTGAGGTCGTCGGGCGAGTTGATCTCCTTGTTGAACCAGCCGCCCATCTGCACGCCGGTATTGCCGCAGGGCAGGCCCTTGATGCCGAATTCGGCGCCGAGCTCGTCCCACAGCTCCTGGCCGCCGAGGTGGGTGATCCAGGCGTTCATTTCCGAGGTGGTGAGGCCGAAGGGGACGGCCGTGATGTAGGCCCAGGAGGGGTGCTTGCCCTTCCAGTAGTAGTCGGCCGCGTGATAGGCCTGGGCATTGCCCGAAGCCACGGCATCGAAGGCGTCGAAGGCGCCGACACGCTCGCCGGCGGCGAAGTACTCGACCTTGATCGTGCCCTCGCTGAGGAGCTCGATGTTCGCGGCGGCACGCTGTGCGCCGGTGCCCAGACCGGGGAAATCGCGCGGCCAGGTCGAGACGATCACCATCTCTTTGCGGGATTGCGCAATGGCCGGGGCGGCAAGAGTAGTCGCAGCGGCCACCCCTGCACTGGCAACACCAGCGTTACGCAAGAATTTACGACGATCCATTTCCAGCTTCCTCCCTTGGGTTCTTCGATTCTTTCCCGACTCTTGTTCGGAATCTGGCGCGAGAATAAGGGAAAGTGTTCCGCCTGGGAAGCGCACATCGCAGGGCTGCGATGCTGCAGGCGCGCAGCTCGCGCAGATCAGTCGAGTGTGTGCGAAGCTCCGGACAACTGGTCCGTGGTGAGCGCTTTCCACCCTGCGGCCCCAGCGCTTCCAGGGGGCGGAAGCGGGCCTTGTAGGCCATCTTGCGCGTTTCGGCGATGTAGTAGCCGAGATAGACGTGCGGTTGGGCGCGCCGCCGCGCCTCGGCAACCAGCCAGAGAATGACGTGGCTGCCCAGGCTGCGATCCGCCATCTCGGGAGCGAAGAAGGAATAGACGGCGGAGGGGCCGTCCTCCAGCCAGTCGATCAGCGCGGCGCCCACCAGCCGACCCTGCGGCAGGCGGAACTCGATCAGGCGGGTATCGAGCACCGTCTCCTCGACCATCGCCTGGAAGTCGGCGAAGCTCATCGCCGCCATGTCGCCGTCGCCGTGCCGCTGGTCAATGTAGCGGTCGAACAGGCGGAACTGCTCCAGGGTCGCGCGCGCCGGCCGCTCCTCCACCAGCAGGTCGCTGTTGCGGCGCCAGATCCGGCGCAGCGTGCTGCCGGGGGCGAAGTCCTTCGCCCGGATGCGCACCGGCTGGCAGGCCTGGCAGCCGGCACAGGCCGGCCGGTAGGCGAAGCGGTGACTGCGACGGAAACCAGCCTGCGACAGGCGGTCATAGAGCCGACGGCCGCGCGGACCGGTCAGATCGGTGAAGAGCTTCCGCTCATACCGGCCCGGCAGATAGGGGCAGGGAGTCTCCGGCAGGACATGAAAGGCCTGCAGAGCCTCGACAGGGTCGCGTCCCTCTTGCTTCACATCTCTGCCCGCCACTTTCGCCGCCGCACTGCGCGGCCGCCGAGGCCACGCTGTCGCAGCCTAAGGCCTGAGAGGCGAGGATAGGAAGAGGTCATTGCGAGCGAAAGGACAATTGCCCCTTCGTTGCCGCCGCGGCCCTCAGCCCAGCGCACCCTCCAGGTCGGCCCTCAGGTCGTCGAGTTCCTCGACCCCCACCGACAGGCGCACCAAGCCGTCGGAAATGCCCAGCGTCGCCCGGATTTCCGGCGGCACCGAGGCATGGGTCATGATGGCCGGGTGCTCGATCAGGCTCTCGACGCCGCCCAGGCTCTCGGCCAGGGCGAAGATCTCGACCCGTTCCAGGAAACGGCGGGCCTGCACCAGGCCACCTTTCAGGATCGCCGTGATCATGCCGCCGCCGCCCGCGCATCTGCCGCTTCGCCAGCGCATGCTGCGGGTGGCTGGCCAGGCCGGGGTAATAGACCCGCTCGACCTTGGGGTGGGCGTCCAGCCAGTCGGCGATCGTCGCGGCGTTCTCGCAGTGGCGCTCCATGCGCAGCGCCAGGGTCTTCAGGCCGCGCAGCGCCAGGAAGCTGTCGAAGGGGCCCTGCACGGCGCCGACGGCGTTCTGCAGGAAGGCCAGGCGCTCGGCCAGGTCCGCGTTGGCGCCGACGACGACGATGCCGCCGACCATGTCGCTGTGGCCGTTCAGGTACTTGGTGGCCGAGTGCAGCACCAGGTCGAAGCCCTGTTCCAGCGGCCGCTGCGACCAGGGACTGGAGAAGGTGTTGTCGCAAAGCGTCAGGATGCCGCGCTTCTTGGCCAGCGCCGCCACCGCCTCCAGATCGACCAGCTTCAGCAGCGGGTTGGTCGGCGTTTCCACCCAGATCATCTTCGTCTCGGCGCCGCGCGCCTTCGACGGCTTGGTCGGCTCGGCCAGGTCGACGAAGCTGAAGTCCAGCCCGGCCGAGCGCTTGCGCACGCGCTCGAAGAGGCGGTAGCTGCCGCCGTAGAGGTCGTCCATGGCGATCACGTGGTCGCCGCTGTCCAGCAGCTCCAGCGCCGTGGCGGCTGGCCAGGCCGGAGGCGAAGGCAAAGCCCTGCGTGCCGCTTTCCAGGTCGGCGACGCAGCGCTCGTAGGCCATGCGCGTCGGGTTCTGCGAGCGGGAGTACTCGTAGCCCTTGTGGACCCCGGGGCTCTCCTGCACGTAGGTCGAGGTGGCGTAGATCGGCATCATGATCGCGCCTGTCGTGGGGTCCGGCGACTGGCCGGCATGGATGGCGCGGGTGGCGAAGCCCTGGCGGTTGGCGCGCTGGCGGCGGTCGGGAGCGTTCATGACTTGAGCTTTCGTCTGAGGTGCGAGATGAGGTCCATGCGGGTGATGAGGCCGAGGAAGCGGCCCCGGTCCATCACGATGGCGACATGGCCCTTTGCGAAGATCGGCTTCAGTGCCTCGAGCGACTGATCGGCCTGCAGCGTCTCCAGGCGGGCGCTCATCGCGCTCTCGACCTTGTCGCGGAAGGCGCCGGTATCCTCCATCACGCGATAGAGGATGTCCTCCTCGTCGAGGATGCCGATGACACGTCCGCCGGCGTCCACCACCGGCAGCTGCGAGATGTCGTAGAGCTTCATGCGCCCATGAGCGATCAGCAGGCTGTCGTCGGGGGCCACGGTCACGGTGGCGCGATCCTCGTGGCGCCTGGCCACCAGGTCGCCGAGATCGCCGCGCACCGGACGCTCGAGGAAGCCCTGATCGAGCATCCAGTAGTCGTTGTACATCTTCGAGAGATACTTGTTGCCGCTGTCGCAGACGAAGGTGACGACATGGCGTTCCTCGGTCTGCTCGCGGCAGAACCGCAGCGCCGCGGCGATCAGCGTGCCGGAGGAGGAGCCGGCCAGGATGCCCTCCTCGCGCAGCAGCTCGCGCGCTGTCAGCAGTGCCTCCTGGTCGGAGATCTCATAGGCTGCGCGTGTGCGCGAGAGGTCGGCGATCGGCGGCAGGAAGTCCTCGCCGATGCCCTCGACCAGCCAGGAGCCGACCTCGTCGCTCGACACTCGCCGGTCTGCACGTAGTGCGGCCAGGATCGAGCCCTCCGGATCGGCCAGCACCATCTCGATCTGCGGCGCCACGCCGGCGAAGAAGCGCGCGAGGCCGGTGATCGTGCCGCCCGAGCCGACGCCGCAGACCACGGCATCGACGCGGCCACCCATCTGCGCCCAGAGCTCCGGACCGGTCGTGGTTTCGTGCGCCAGCGGATTGGCCGGATTGCCGAACTGGTTGACGCAGAACCCGCCCGGCGTCTCCCGCGCGAGGCGCTCGGCCATGTCCTGGTAGTACTCGGGATGGCCCTTGCCGACGTCGCTGCGGGTGAGGCGGACGTCCACGCCGAGCGCCTGCAGGTGGAAGATCTTCTCCTGCGCCATCTTGTCGGGCACCACCAGCACCAGGCGATAGCCCTTCTGCGCCGCCACCAGGGCCAGGCCGAGCCCGGTGTTGCCGGCGGTCGCCTCGATGATGGTGCCGCCGGGCGGCAGGCTGCCGTCGGCTTCGGCCGCCTCGATCATCGAGCGGCCGATGCGGTCCTTGATGGAGCCGCCGGGATTCTGGTTCTCCAGCTTCACGAACAGGCGGCACGGACCGGTGTCGAGCCGGGTCAGCTCCATCATCGGCGTATTGCCGATCATCCGCCATCACGTTGGGGGGGGTGGCCGTGGTGGCTGGGGCAGGGGTCCTCTGGCGGGGCGAAGCTAGCATTCCGGTATGGGCTGACGCCATGCAGATGCCCACTGCGGGGCCGATTGTCGAGGAAAAGGGCATCTGTCATGGTGCAAAGGTTCTGTTCCCACAGCGAAGGTCCGGCCATGGCACGCCGCCCGCCGGCATCGGCGTCCTCCGCGGGCGACCGCAAGCCCGCCGCACATCCGCTTTCCGGTGCCAACCTCGGCACGCTCCTGACCGCCATCGGCGGCTCCGGCCCGCTGCCGCCGAGCGCCTGGTTGCCGCTGGCCGGCGCCGTCGGTGCCGCGCTCGGGCGCTCGCCCTTCAGCCTGGCGGAGCGGGCCTACGGCGGCCTGGCGCGCCGCGGCCGGCCGCTGGAGCAGCCGCCGGTCTTCCTGCTGGGCCATTGGAGAAGCGGCACGACGCACCTCTACAATGTCCTCGCCAAGGGCCCCTTCGGCTTCGTCGACCCGATCGCCGCCGGCCTGCCGTGGGACTGCCTGCTGCTCGGCCGCTGGCTGCGCCCTCTGCTGGTGCGCATGCTGCCCAAGGGGCGCTTCATCGACCAGGTCGAGGTCGGGCCGGAGTCGCCGCAGGAGGACGAGACCGCGGTCGCCAACATGACCCGTCTCTCCTATTTCCACGGTCTCTACTTTCCCCGCCGCTTCGAGCCGCTGTTTCGCCGAGGCCTCTTCCTCGAGGGCGCGACGCCGGGCGAGGTGCGATCCTTCGAACGCCGGCTCGACCACTACTTCTGGAAGCTGGAGCGCCTGCAGCCCGGCCGCCCGCTGCTGATCAAGAATCCGGTCTACACCGGCCGCGTGGCGCAGCTTCGGCGGCTCTATCCCGAGGCCCGCTTCATCCACATCGTGCGCAATCCGCACGAGGTCTTCGCCTCGACCCGCGGCTTCCTGGCCAAGATGTTCGAGGCCCTGGCGCTGCAGCCCTGGAGCCACGTGGAGATCGAGGCGACGGTGCTGGCGACCTATCGAGACATGATGGCGGCCTACCTTGCCGACAGCGCCGACCTGCCGCCGGAGCGTCTGGTGGAGACCACCTTCGAGGCACTTGAAAGCCGGCCGCTGGAGGAGATCGAGCGGATCCATGGCGCGCTGCGGCTGCCGGGCTTTGCCGAGGCGCGCGACGACTACGCCGCCTACCTCGGGCAGGTGCGCAGCTACCAGCGCGCCGCCCGGCGGTTCCCCGAACGCGACATCGCGCTGGTCGAGGGGGCCTGGCGCCCCTATCTGGACCGCTGGGGCTACAGCCGCCCGGAGGCCGCCTGAGGCCGCCCGAGGCACACGCTAGAAGCTCGTCTCGTCGGACTTCGCCGAGAGCACCCGGGCAGGCAGGCCCTCGACCTTCAGGAGCTGGATGATCTCGTGGACATGGCCGGCGTTCTTGGTCTCGACGATGACGTCGATCTCCGCCTGCTTGGCCGGCACGTTGTAGAACATGCGCTGGTGGAAGACCTCGATGATGTTGCCGCCGGTCTCGCCGATGACACGGGTGATCTTCGCCAGCATGCCCGGCTTGTCGACGATCTCGACGCGCAGCCGCACCAGGCGGCCGTCGCGCACCAGGCCACGGGCGAGCACGGCCGAGAGCAGGCGCACGTCGATGTTGCCGCCGCAGAGCAGGGTCGCGACCGTCATGCCGCGGAAGCGTTCCGGCTGGGCCAGCAGCGCGGCCACGCCGGCGGCCCCGGCGCCTTCGGCCACCAGCTTCTGCTGCTCGGCCAGGAGGCAGATGGCGTTCTCCACCGCCAGCTCGTCCACCAGCAGGATCTCTTCGACCAGCTCGGAGACGATCGGCTTCGTCAGCCCGCCGGGATTCTTCACCGCGATGCCGTCGGCCAGCGTGGTGCCGCCGGCCGTCGGCGCCAGGCCGCGCAAGGCCTGGAACATCGAGGGAAAGAGCGCGACCTCGACGCCGAAGATCCTGACCTCCGGGCGCAGCGCCTTGATGGCCGTGGCGATGCCGCTGCACAGCCCGCCGCCGCCGATCGGAATCACCACCGCCTCGACGTCCGGGAGATCCTCCAGCAGCTCCAGGCCGATGGTCCCCTGCCCGGCGATGATCGCCTCGTCGTCGTAAGGATGGACGAAGGTGAGCCCTTCCGCAGCGGCGATCTCCCGCGCCGCGACCGCGGAGGCGTCGAGCGTGTCGCCGGTCAGCACGACGCGCGCGCCATAGGCCCGCGTGCGCTCGACCTTCAGGAAGGGCGCGAACTCCGGCATCACGATGGTGGCCGGGATGCCGAGCCGCTGGGCGTAGAAGGCAACGCCCTGGGCATGGTTGCCGGCCGACATGGCGATGACGCCGAGGCGGCGCTGCTCCTCGGACAGGCTGGAGAGCTTGTTCAGCGCGCCGCGGTCCTTGAAAGAGCCGGTGGCCTGCAGCGTCTCCAGCTTGAGGTGCAGCCGCATCCCGAGAAGCTGCGACAGCCGCTCGGCCGGGACCAGCGGGGTGCGCACCACCTGGCCGCGGATCGTCTCGGCGGCACGGCGGATCTCTTCCAGGCCCAGGGCCATCGCTTCTCCCCTTCGAGGGTGGGCCGCGGCCGGAGGGTCGGCCGGCGGCTAGTTGCGCGGTTTCAGCACGAGCGTATCACCCTGCTCTGGCTCGCTGCCGACCAGTAATACCGTGTCGCCGTCGCGCCAGCGTTCGGCGAAGTTGCCGTAGAAGGGCGACAGCAGGTTGGTCGACTGCCCGGTGGCGATGACGAAGCGCGATCGGTCGAGATCGGCGAGATCGAAGACCGCGCGCAGGCCCGCTCCGTGACGGTCGTGGAAGGCCTCGGGCAGCGGCGGCACCAGGGGCATGCCGCCGCGGTTCACGGTGTCTTGTCCGCCGTCCGCCGCCAGCTCGTAGGCCGCCAGACCGGCGCCGATCGGCAGGAAGCGCAGGATCGGATGATCGAAGCGCGCCTTGTGGGCGTCGCCCCAGCGCCAGTCGGCCGGCTCCTCGCCATAGAGGCTGACGAGATCGGACAGCGCGTCGTCGAGCGCCTGGTTCACGATGTCGTCGCAGCTCTCCACGGCATCGCTGCCGCGGTTGTCGCAGAACAGGCTGCCAGGCGACAGCAATGCCGCCAGCCGGCCCTCGTTGCCGTTGACCGCTTCGGCCGTCAGCGGACCCAGTTCATCGGCGATCAAGCGCAGCTCCAGCGCCCGCGTCCAGGCGCTGTAGATCAGCGGCGCCGCGGCATTGCGGTCCATCACGTAGTCCCAGTCTCGCAGCAGCTGCAGCGCGGCTACCGCCTCCGGCTTGTCGCCCAGGCCGGCCAGCAGGCGGGGCAGCAGCTGGCGCGCCCCGGTCGAGAGACTGTCGTTCTGCAGCCGGGCGAAGCCCTCGACGTCCCAGGTCGGCTGCGACTGCAGCACCTCGGTGATGCGCTCCGCCCGCCAGGGCCAGTACCACTCCTTGGAGATGAGATAGGGGTAGTCGTCGTCGGCGATCTTGTTGTTGGCCGTGACCAGCATGCCGGCCTCCGGGTCCAGCAGCCGCGGCAGGTCGTCATAGGGAATGAAGCCGATCCAGTCGTGCAGTCCGTCGGCACCGGGGACAGGCAGCGTGCCGTCCCCCTGGTTGCGGATCGGCACGCGGCCGGGGGCGACGAGGGCGATGCGGCCGGTGTCGTCGGCCAGGATCATCGATTGCTGCGGCGAGTGCAGGTCGCGCAGCACCGTGATGGCCTGCGGGACGCCCTCGGCCCGGTTCAGCCGATAGAGCGCCTCGCCGGAGCGGTCGTCCTCCATCAGGGCCGGCCAGGAGAGGGCGAGGACCCGGCCCTCGGCGACCAGGCTGGCAGCCTCCTCGACGGCGTCGCTCATGACCGGGCCGTGGTAGGTCTCGCGCACGGTAAAGGTGACGGGCTCTTCGCCGTCGACCAGGATCGTCTCTTCGCGGCTCTTGAAGGGGCGGCTCCCCTCCCGCGTCAGGTAGCGGCCGCCGTCGGCCGGGTCGATCGTCTCGACGAAGAGGTCCTGCGTGTCGCTGTGGGTGGTGGTGAAGGACCAGGCCAGCCGGCCGTTGTGACCGATCACCATGTAGGGGACGCCGGGCGCCGTCGCGCCGGCCATGGTCCCTTCGGGCGTCTCGATGCGGGCCAGGTACCAGTAGCCCGGCTCCTGCAGCGACAGGTGCGGGTCGTTGGCGAGTAGCGCGCCGCCGCTGGCGCTGTGCGCCGGCGACACCGCCCAGGCGTTCGACGCACTCTTCGGCCCGATGCTCCAGGGCAGCGCCTCGGCCAGGTCGCGCAGCACGCCGCGCCCTTCCAGGGCCGCGAGGTCGCGGGTCGCGACCGGGCCGTCCGCCGGATAGGCCGGGTAGAGCTGGTGGATCTCCTCGCCGCTCAGCACCTGGGCGAGGCGCGCGCGCAGCAGCTCCTCGCGGTAGTTGCCGGAGAGCTGCAGCGCCATGACCCGCCCCCAGACCAGCGAGTCGGCCGGCTGCCAGGCTTCCGGCTCGTAGCCCAGGAGGTAGAACTCCAGCGGCCAGGGACCCTCGTGGCTGGTGAGGTAGGCATTGACCCCGGCGGCATAGGACTCGAACGCGCCGCGCGCTTCCGGGGAGAGGGTCGCGAGGTTCGCCTGGGCGACACGGTAGAGCCCCAGCGTGCGCATGATCCGGTCGATCCGGACGGTTGCGGTGCCGACGACCTCGGACAGCCGGCCGGCGCCGAGGCGGCGGGTGAAGTCCATCTGGAAGAGCCGGTCCTGGGCGTGGATGAACCCCAGGGCGAAGTTGGCATCGGCCTGCGATGCGGCGCGGATCGTCGGCACGCCGTCGGCGTCGCGAGTGATCGTGACCGGTGCCAGCAGCCCGTCCAGCGCCACGTCGCCCTCGCTCTGCGGCAGGGAGCCGCGCTGCCAGACCCAGGCGGCGCCGGCGGCGACCACCAGCAGGATCAGGAGCAGCAGCAGCCCGCGAAGGAACCAGCGCAGGGGGCGGCGCCGCTTCATGGCTTTGCTGTGGAAGGGGCGTAGAGGTCCTTCAGGCGCTCGCGCAGTACGTTCTTCTGCACCTTGCCCATGGCATTGCGTGGCAGCTCCTCGACGAAGATCACCCGCTTGGGCACCTTGTAGGCCGCCAAGGCTTCGCGGCAGGCGGCGATCACTTCGGCCTCGTCGGGCGGCTCGCCGTCGCCGGTGCAGACCGCCGTCACGCCCTCGCCGAAATCGCGGTGGGCGACGCCGACCACGGCGCTCTCGCCGATCCCCGGCAGGGCGTCGATCAGCAGTTCGACCTCCTTAGGGTAGACGTTGTAGCCACCGGAGATGATCAGGTCCTTGGCGCGACCGACCAGGACGAGGTAGCCCTCCTCGTCGAGGTAGCCGACATCGCCGGTGAGGAAGAAGCCGTCGGCACGAAACTCCTTGGCGTTCTGCTCCGGCCGGCGCCAGTAGCCGGGGAAGACGTTCGGGCCCTTCACCTCGACCAGGCCGGTCTGGCCTTGGGGCAGGGGGGACCCCGACTCGTCGGCGATGCGCAGCGTGACGTCCGGCAGCGGCGGGCCGACCGTGCCAGCGCGCCGCTCCCCCGCCAGCGGGTTGGAGGCCAGCATGCCGGTCTCGGTCATGCCATAGCGCTCGAGGATCTTCAGGCCGGTGCGGGCCTCGAAGGCCTTGTGGGTCTCTGCCAGCAGCGGCGCCGAGCCGGAGACGAAGAGCCGCATGTTGCGGCAGGCGGCGGGGCCGAAGTCCTCGAGGTCCAGCAGGCGGGTATAGAAGGTCGGGACGCCCATCATGACGGTCGCCTGCCACAGCAGGCTGTTGACCTCCTCGGCGTCGAACTTCGGCAGGAAGAGAATCGTCGAGCCGTTCAGCAGCGCGGTATGGAGCGCGACGAAGAGTCCATGAACGTGGAAGATCGGCAGGGCGTGCAGCAGCACGTCGTCCGGGCGGAAGCCCCAGAGCTTGTGCAGCGTCTGCGCGTTCGAGGCCATGTTGCCATGGGTCAGCATGGCCCCCTTGGAGCGTCCGGTGGTGCCGCTGGTGTAGCAGATGGCGGCCAGATCGCCGGCTTCCCGCATCAGGATCGGCCCCGTCCCCTCGGCGGCGGCGACCAGGGCGGCGAAGCTGCCGTCGCCGCCGCTCCCCAGCGTTTCGACGGGCACGGCCTGAGCGACCGCCGCCATGCGCGCGCGCTCCTTGGGGCGGCAGACGAAGAGCGCCGGCTCGGCGTCTTCGAGGAAATAGCCGATCTCGCTCGGCGTATAGGCCGTATTGAGCGGCAGGTAAACGAAACCGGCTTTCAGGCAGGCGAGGTAGAGCGCGACACATTGGGCGGACTTGTCGACCTGCACCGCGACCCGGTCCCCCGGTTGCACGCCGAGTCCGGCCAAGGCGTTGGCCGTGCGGCCGACCAGGAGCTCCAGTTCGGCGTAGGTGAGGCTGCGCTGCCCGGGGGTGACCAGGGCCGGCTTGCTGCGGTCGGCCGGGAAGGCGGCGGTCAGCAGGGCGAAGAAGTTGGCGTTGTTCGTCATGGGGCAAAGAGGTAGCGCCAGCCGGCGCCAACGGCAAGGCGAGCGCTAAGGGACTGGCCGATTTGGCGTATCATGTCAAAAGGCGTCCGATCCCAGGTGCTATGCACAGCGGCGGTCGCAGTGACGACCAGCAAGCGGAAGAGCGGGGCACAGATATGCAACGCCGTCGCCGGCGGGCTATTGATGCCTTCGCTTGGGTCAGGGTGAAATTGGAATCCAATGAGGAGACTTGAGACGATGATCAGGCGCGCCGTTCCCCTTGCAATCGGATTGACAGCTGCCCTGGCCGGCTCTCCTGCCATGGCCCAGGTGTCCGACGCGATCATCGACTCGCTGTCGGCCCCCAGCACGCTCGACACCAGGATTGGTACCCTAGAGTTCCAGAATGGCGTTCCGAGCGCAGCGACCGCGCAGACGGTCTTCGACACGCTGGACTTCACCCGTGCGCTCAACGTCTACAACAACAGCTTCCGCGGTGCTTCCGCGCTCGCGCTGGTCAAGGGCTTCCAGGAGGCCGGTGCCCGGTCCGGCGACGTCATCGTCTTCGAAGAGCTGATGGATGCCAGCTCGTTGTTCCTGACCGGGAATGCCGACACTGTTTACTATCTCGCCTACATCGATCTCTCGGATGGACCGGTGGTGATAGACCAGCCGACCGGCGGGCTGGGTGCCATCAATGACATGTGGTTCTCCTGGGTAATCGATGTCGGCATGCCGGGTCCCGACCGCGGGCTCGGCGGCAAGTATCTGATCGTCGGTCCTGGCTATGACGGGCCGCTGCCCGAGGGCGGCTACTTTGTCGCGCATTCGAAGACGAACACAGTCCTCTATGCCATGCGGGCCTTCTTGAAGGACGGCAACGACCCGAAGCCCACTGTTGCCAACATCAAGCAGAACCTGAAGATCTATCCCTACGTGCCGGGCAGCTTCGGAACCCCGATCGCCGAGGCGCTTGAAGGCGGCGTCAAACTGGCCGGCGAACCGAAGATCCCTGAGATGAAGTTCATCAATGGTAGCGGACTGTCGTTCAACACGATCCCGCCCAGCGACTATGGCTTCTTCGAATGGATCAACGAGAATGTCCAGAACGAGCCAGCCACCAGCTATGACGTCGAGCTCGCCGGTCAGCTTGCCGCCATCGGCATCGTCCATGGCAAAGAGTTCGCGCCTGATGAGCGGATGAAGAAGATCCTGACCGATGCCGCAGCCGTCGGGCAGGCGACGGGCCGCGCGCTGCAATGGCAGGCGCTCGAAAAGCATCCCGACTGGGCCCGTTACGACGGATCGCGGTGGAGCGTGATGCTGTGGGAAGGCGGTGCGCTGTTTGAGACGCCACCCCCCGCTTTCAAGGATGGAATGTTCATCCCCAATCCACCCACGGGCGCGCGCACGCTCGACAGCCGCACCGCCTTCTACTACGCCTACACGCTCGATAGCCCGGCCATGATCATGCAGATCCCGGGCGTCGGTTCGCAGTATCTCGTCAGCTTTCTCGACACCAACGACGAGGCCTTCGACGGCGGCAAGGCCTATAAGGTCACGCTGCCCAAGGACATCCCGTCAGGAGCGTTCTGGTCGCTGACGCTCTACGACAACCAGACGCGCTCGATGCTGGCGACGCCGCAGAACTATCCGCGGGCCGGCAGCCAGAGCTATCCATCGCCGGCCGCCGATGCGGCCTCAGACGGCAGCACGACGATCTGGTTCGCCCCCGAGCAGCCGGCCGGAGTGTCGCGCGGAAACTGGATCCAGACGATGCCCGGCAAGGGCTGGTTCACCATCCTCCGCCTCTATAGCCCCCTGGAGAGTTTCTTCACCAAGGAGTGGCGGCCGGGCGAAATCGAACCGGTGAACTGAGCCGGCGGTCAACACCCCCGCGCCCTGTCCACTCGGGGTGCCGGGCGCCGGGGTGGCGACCAGCCGATACCCGGCTGCCTTGCGGCAGGGGTCAGATCGGCAGGCGGTCGCGCAGGCGGTACCACTGCACCGCCGCCGGCAGGAACCAGGGGCGCCCGCTGTAGAGCGGGCGTGTGGGGAAGCCGATCCCGTCGAGCGCCGTCCTGCCTTCGGCGCGCCCGAGCATCTGCTGTCCGATCCGCGTGCCGAAGTAGCTCGCCAGCGAGACGCCGGAGCCGCAGTAGCCCATGGCATACCAGATCCCGTCCTGCCGCCCGAGGTGGGGCAGGTGGTCGAAGGTATAGGCGACCGTTCCCATCCAGGCGTGCGAGATCTGCGTCGCGGCGAGCTCGGGGAAGAGCTTGGTCATCTCCCGGTGCAGGCGCGGCGCGCAGACCGCGATGTTGCTCTCGTTGGCCGCGACGCGGCCGCCGAAGACCATGCGCCGCCCCTCGTGGCAGAGCCGGTAGTAGAAGACCAGCTTGCGCGTGTCCGTCAGCACGCGGTTCTTCGGCACCAGGCGCCGGGCCTGCTCCGGCGGCAGCGGCTCGGTGGCGATGATGTAGCTGCCGATCGGTATGACGCGGCGGCGCTGCCAGGGGGTGGCGGCGCCGGTATAGCCGTTGGTCGCGACCAGCACCTCGCGGGCCGTGACGTCGCCCCTGGCCGTGCGCACGCGGACCGTCTTGCCGTCCGGCTGCAGGCCGGTCACGGCGCAGCGGTCGCGCAGCTCGGCGCCGGCCTCGCGCACCTTCGCCAGCAGGCCGGCATGATACTTGGCCGGCTGCAGCGAGGCATGTTGCGGGAAGACGGCGCCGCCGAAATAGGCGTCGCTGCCGATCTCGCCGCGCTGCTCGGCCCGCGGCACGATTTCGTAGGGCACCTCGAGCCCCTTCGGCTGGCTGGCCAGTGCCTTCGCCAGGGCCTCGAACTGCTTGGGATTGTGCGCGGCATGGAAGCGGCCGACCTGCTGCCAGTCGCAGTCGATGGCCTCGCTGCGGATCAGCTCTTCGATCCAGGCCAAGGCGTTGAGCCCTTCGCGGCGAATGGCGAAGGCGGCCTCGGCGCCGTAGTCGCCGGCCAGCGAGTCGTAGTCCGGCTTGATCGAGGTCGCGATCTGCCCGCCGTTCCGCGTGGAACAGCCCTCGCCGAGTTGCCCGGAGTCCAGCATCAGCACCTGGCGCCCTGCGCGCAGCAGCGGCAGGGCGGCGGTGAGGCCGGTGTAGCCTGACCCGACGATCACCACATCTGCCTGGGCGGGCAGCGGCGCCGAGGGTATCGCCAGCGGCGGTGCCGCCTCCCACCAGAGCGGCCGCGACTTGTAGTCGGCGGTGTAAAGGTGTCCCGGCTCGTTCATGGCGGCTCCCCTGCGTCCCGGCAACGGTAGGGGGCGGCCGCCGACGGCGACAAGAGATTCGCATGCGCGAGGTTGCAGCCGGCCGGGATGGCGGTCACGATCCTGGCGCATGGCTGGCGCTGGCGCTGGCATGGAGGTCGAGGCAGGCAGATGGCAAAGAGCGAACGGGAAACCTTCCTGGAGCGAACCTGGGGCAGCGTGGCACGCGGCTTCCGCGATATCGCCAACGGCACCGCGAGGACGCTGGGGCTGGCGCAGCCGGAGGCACCGGGGGACCCGGCCGCCCTGAAGCGGCTGATGCGCGACTGCCTGGAGGCCCCGGGCGGCGAGGTTTCTGCCCGGATGCGCGCCGCTGAGCTGGGCGAGGCCTACGTCACGCTCGATCCGCCCGGCCGCCGGCGCTTCCTGCTGCTGCTGGCGCGCGATTTCGCCGCCGATCCGCGCAAGATCGAAGCGGCAATCGCCGCCTGGAACGCGGCCGAGGACTCCGGCCGGCCGGCGGCGGAGGAGGGGCTG
The DNA here is from genome assembly GCA_942492185.1 of uncultured Alphaproteobacteria bacterium. Lineage (GTDB taxonomy): Bacteria > Pseudomonadota > Alphaproteobacteria > Kiloniellales > JACOMY01 > CALOEA01. The sequence continues at coordinate 107,995 of CALOEA010000054.1, read as the reverse complement.
CGCCGCGCCCTGCAGGCGCCGCGGCTGCGGCTGCTCACGCAGTTCTCCACCCTGCCCAACGGCATGAAGTTCCTCGTCGACCTGCGCGCCGAGCTGCTGGCGGCCGTGGATGACGACCCGGCGCTCCAGGCCTTCGACCGCGAGCTGAAGGTGCTGCTGGAGAGCTGGTTCGACTTCGGCTTTCTCGACATGCGGCGGATCACCTGGGATTCCCCGGCGGCCCTGCTGGAGAAGCTCATCGCCTATGAGGCGGTGCACGAGATCCGCTCCTGGACCGACCTGCGCAACCGGCTGGACAGCGACCGGCGCCTCTACGGACTGTTCCACCCTCGCATGCCTGATGAGCCGCTGGCCTTCGTCGAGGTCGCGCTGGTGCCCGAGCTGGCCGATTCGGTGCAGGCGCTGCTCGACGAGGGGGCCGACAAGCTGGAGCCGGCGGCGGCGCGCTGCGCCATCTTCTACTCGATCTCCAACACCCAGAAGGGCCTGGCCGGCATCGCCTTCGGCGAGTGGCTGATCAAGCGCGTCGTACAGCGTCTGTCCGCCGAACTGCCGAACCTGGAGGTCTTCGCTTCGCTCTCACCGATCCCCGGATTCCGCCGCTGGCTGGCGGCGCAGCCGAGCGAGCGGCTGGCGAAGGCCATGACCGAGGCGGAGCAGGGCGGGCTGCGGGCGCTCGGCGGCAGCGACGACCTGGCCCAGGCGCTGACCGCCGTCCTGGGCGAGCCGGGATGGATCGAGGATGCCACGACCCGCAAGGCCTTGGAGTTGCCGATGAAGCGGCTCTGCCTGCGCTATCTGCTGGAAAGCCGGCCGGACCGCCAGGTACTCGATCCGGTCGCCCGCTTCCACCTGCGCAACGGCGCGCGCCTGGAGCGGGTCAACTGGCTGGGCGACGTCTCGCCGAACGGCCTGCGCCAGTCGGCCGGACTGATGGTGAACTACCTCTACGATCCCGACACGCTCGACCGGAACCACGAGGCCTACTGGCAGGAGGGGCGCATCGCCCTCGGCCCGGAAGCGCGCTCGCTGTCCCGCCAGCTGAAGAGCGAGCGGCCGGCCAAGGCGGAGAAAGCGGCGGAGCCGCAACGCAAGTCGGCCTGACGGACCGACCCGCGCAGCGGCGGTGCCGGAGGCGATCCTGGCTGACCGCCTCCGGGACCGGACATCAATCGGCCATCTGCACGACCATGCCGTCGGCGCTGGTCGCCAGCGCCAGGCCCTGGCGGTCGGCATCGAGCTTCAGGATCACGCCGTTGGTGTTCTTCAGCAGCAGGCTGCCGCCACCGACCGTGCCGGCGGCCACGCCGGTGCTGACCTGGCCGTAGACGCCGGCGAACTGGTCCACGGACGTCATGTCGTAGACGTAGCCGTAGGCGCTGAGCGACGAGACGCCGAGGCCGCCGAGGCCGAGGCCGGAGATGTTGAACTTGTAGGTCTTGCCCTTGAAGTGCAGCTCGCCGCTGCCCCAGCTGCCGCTGGCGATCAGCGCGACGTTCATCTCCTCCATCGAGACGGTGCCAACGATCTTGGAATCCTCAGCCTTGCCGGAGACCGCTGCCATCGACAGCAGGCCGAGCGACAGCAACGAGCCGAGAGCCAGGGTGCGGAGTGTGCGAAAGGGGGACTTCATTGCATTGCTCCTGTTGGTTGGCGAGAGGGCTGGGGGCGTCGGCGGGCAAGCAACCTGGACCGTCGACATGAACCTGAGACGATAGCTACCAGGATCCCGGGCAACGCGTTGGCGAGAGACGGCGCGATCGCCCCGGTCACCTCCCCGTTGCCGAGGGATCCTATTTCTTGGCGATCTCTGCCGGTCCGACGTTCAGCGCGCCATTCAGCGCCTCCGAATCGAGGACCGCCTTCTTGCCGGACTCGATCAGCAGCTTCAGGTCCTCCTCGGAGACCGTCAGGCCGGTGGGGATCGCCTCGAGGCGCTTGCGCACCTCCGGATCGGTGACGTCGCGCAGCGACAGGTGAATGAACTCGCTCTTCACGTCGTCGCAGCGATAGCCGTTGATCACCTTCGCATGATCGCAGCGCAGCTTGGTGAGGTAGCTGGCGAAGTCGCTGACCTCCTCCCTGGCCAGGGTGAGGGTCTCGAAGTTGTACTCGTCGATCTGGGCGCCGGAGACGTTGGCGAGAATCTGGCCGATCGAGCTGACCAGGCGCTGGCGGGCCCAGGAGGTGTCCTGCGAGCCCTCGCCGTCGACGCTCACCACCACGACGCGGCGCCAGTTCACGACACCCCTGTCGATCGCCGTTTCCGGGCTCTCGTCGAACAGGAAGATGGTGTTGATCAGGGCGCGCAGGCCGAGGTTGTCGACGATGCCGCCGTCGAGCAGGTGGACGTACTGCGTCTGCTCGCCGTCGAGGTACTCCTCGGCCTGGCGGGTCGCCGCGGCGATCCGCGAGTCGGGATTCGCTTTGCTGGCCTTCTGGGCCGCGTCGAACCAGGCGGGGTCACGGCCCTTGCAGTCCTTGCGGAAGGAGAGAAGGGTGATCGGCGAGAAGAGAACCGGCAGCCCGTTGGAGGCTGCCGTCGAGCGCGCCAGGGGGAGATCGGCCAGGTTCGAGCAAATCAGGTCGAAGGTGTCCTGGATGAAACTGAAGACGCGGCCGTAGGCAACGTCGGTCGCGTTGGCGACGATCAGCGGCCGGCCGTTCTTGATCAGGTCGGCATAGGTGGCGCCGTGGAACATGTGCTCGTCGTAGACCACGGCCATGTAGTCGTTGGTGCCGACGTAGGGGTTGACCAGCCAGTCCCAGTGCCAGGGCAGCAGATAGATGCCGTAGATGTAGGAGTCGATGTCGACGTTGAGGAAGTCCTCGTAATAGTCCGTGAAGGTCTTCTCGCGGTGCAGGCCATAGTACATCGCCGTGAAGGTCCCGCCCGAGACCGAGGAGATCAGGTCGATCTCCGAAAGCATCGAGTGCGGCTCCTTGCCGCCGATGACCTGCATCTCGCGCAGCCCGGTGAGGGCGCCGTAGGAAAAGGCGGAAGACCGCTTGCCGCCGCCTGAGAAGGCGAGGATCAGCAGGATGTCGTCGTTCTCCGGCTTGGGCAGCGCCGGCAGGCGATAGCCGCCCTCCGAGATGGTCGGGGCATCGGCGCTGGCCATCTGGGTCAGCGGGTTGTTCATCACCACCTGGACCGATTCGCAGGCCGACAGCGTCGCCATAGCCAGGAGGCTGGCCGCGAGGCCGACTGCGCGAAAACGGAACTTCGCCATAAAAATCTTCCCCTCACTCAATTATTGGGCGTGACGGCGCTGGGCGTTGCCGCCGCCGCTTGGCTACCCCGCTGGCAGGATATCTGCTTTAGAACGGTTGCGCGAGCAGCGCAGCCTTAACTTCTGCGGTGAGTTGCTCGAGGTGGCGAGAGGCCGCCTCGAAGGCAGAATGCAGCGGCGACAGCCGGAGACAGGGGTAGGAAGCCCTTGTCCCGGCACGGCGGGTGCGGGCGCTCCTGCGTTCTCTCGACGTATCTCGCCACGACAGAAGGTCACTGGACAAAGACAACCCGCGCGGGGGCGCTTGCTGATCGACAGGCCGCCAGTCTAGGAGCCTGCGGCAGTTCTCATTTCGCCTTTTGCGCCACGGGTGGCGCCGCGGCCGGCCGCGCGCTGGCGGCCAGGAGCAGCATCGCCAGCAGGACCAGGCAGCCCCCGGAAACGGCGCCGTCGTCCAAGGGCTCGCCGTAGAGCAGCCAGCCGCAGAGGAATCCCAGCGGCAGGGCCAGGTAGCCGATACCGGCGACCAGCAGGGCATCGGCGCGCTGCAGGGCAGTCAGCACCAGCAGGCTGTTGGCCAGGCCGCAGAGCGCCACGGCGAGAAAGGCAAGGGTGGCCTGCTGCGACAGGGGTACCCAGTCGAGCAGCGCCAGGGGCAGGGCGGCCGCGCTGCTGCCGGCCGCCATCCAGAACATCAGGTCCAGGACGCTCTCCCGCCCACCCTGCGCCTTGGTGACGACATGGGTGAGGGCCCAGGCCGCCGCGCCGAGAAGCGCCGTCAGCAGGTCCATTGGCGCCGCCGCGAAGGTCGGGCGCGTTGCCAGGAGGATGCCGGCGAACCCGAGGAACAAAGCGGCCAGCCGCAGGCGGCCGACCCGCTCGCGCAGCAGCAGCCGCGCGAAGGGCAGGGCGAGCAGCGGCTCGGCGTAGAAGATCGTCACCACCAGCGCCAGCGGCAGGCTGGCCAGGGCATGAAAGAAGCAGAAGCTGCCGACGAGATTGAGGGCGATGCGCAGCAGGTGGACAGCGGGGTGCCGCATGCGGGGGCGGCGCCGCAGCAGCAGGAACAGGACGACCAGCAGCAGCAGGCCGCAGCCCCAGCGCAGCAGCACGCCCTGCCAGGGCGTCGCGGCGACCATGGCGAACTTGCCGAAGGCGTCCATGCCGGTCCCGGCGAGCACGCCGCCCACCGCCAGCAACAGGGCCGGGCGCTGCGGCTGTCCTCCGATCCCTGCCGCCACCGGCCGCGCTCCCCATTCCATTGCTGAAAATCATTGAATGCCCTGCGGAAGGCGGAAAAAATGGAGAATGCGGCAGAAATCCATGAGTAATGATCATCTATCGGCCAGCCCGCTCCCCTTGGCCGCGCTGCGCGCCTTCGCTGCCGCAGCGCGCCTTGGCAGCGTGACCGCCGCGGCGACGGCGCTGGGCGTGACCCAGGGCGCGGTCAGCCGGCAGGTGATCGCGCTGGAGCGCTACCTCGGCCTGCGGCTCTTCGATCGCCGCAACCGGCGGATCGTGCCGACGGCCGCGGGCGAGGAGCTGGCCGCCACCGTCGCTCCGGCCTTCCGCGACCTGGAGCAGGCCGTGCAGCGGCTGCGCGACCGTGGCGGCGAGGTGGCGCTGGTGGTCAGCACCACCTTTTCCCTCCGTTGGCTGATGCCGCGTCTGGGAGACTTCCTGGCCGCGCACGATCGGCTTGGCGTGCGCCTGGTCACCCGCGACGGAGCCGAGGCGGCCTTGGACGACGAGCAGGCGGCAGTGATCGGCTATTGCCGCGACGGGGTGCTGCCGGCCGGAGCGGTGGCGCTGCTGCAGGACCGCTCGGCCCCGATTTGCAGTCCGGGCTATCTCGCCGCCGCCCGGCAGGCCCCGCCCTGGTCCTCGCTGGCCGGGCAGCGCCTGCTGGTCTCGACCGCGGACGGCTGGGACTGGCGGGCCTGGGCCGAGGCCGCCGGCCTTTCCCTCGGGGATCTCGGCCGCGCCTTCCGCTTCGACAACGACGAGGCGGCGATCCAGGGTGCGCTGGCCGGGGCCGGGCTGTCATTGCAGACCCTGGCACTGCTGGACCGCGAACTGAGCGAGGGCCGCCTGCTGCGGCCGGCCGGACTGCCTAGCGTGCTCTTCGGCACCTACTACCTGCGCCCGCCGCTGCAGCAGCCGGCCGGGCGACTGTTCCAGCCGATGCAGGACTGGTTGCTGGCCGGGATCGCCGCTGCGGCCGACCGGGTCGCCCAGGGAGTCGCTGAGGGAGCCGCCGAGGGGGTCGCCGAGGAGGGCGCCGCCTTGCAGCCGTAACCGGCGGCCGCTAGAAGGGAGGCGAGCACCCCGGCCTCAGGGGCTGCCGGATAGGCTGATCTCCGATCCTGAATGACGGCCAGCGAGCCTCACTCCATCCGGGGAGACCAAGCATGGCCAGAGAGAACCGCGTATTCCGCAGCGTCGTCGAGGTCGCCGAGACGCTGAAGCCCTCCTATCCCGTCTACTGCCTTCGCCCGCACATCCTGCAGCGCAATGCCAAGCGCTTCATGTCGCTCTTTCCCGGCACGGTGCTCTATGCCGTGAAGTGCAATCCGCACCCGCTGGTGTTGCGGGCGCTCTACGAGGCCGGCGTGCGGCACTTCGATACTGCCTCGCTGCCCGAGATCGCGCTGGTGAGCGAGAGCTTCGCCGATTCCCATGCCTACTTCATGCACCCGGTGAAGGGCCGCGCGGTGATCCGCAGCGCCTACACCGTCTATGGCATCCGCCATTTCGTCATCGATCATGCCGACGAGCTGGAGAAGGTGCTGCGCGAGACCGATCGGGAAGGCCTTGTGATGGTGGTGCGGATCAAGACCGCGCCGGCGAAGGGCACGCTCTATCATCTCGCCGGCAAGTTCGGCGCCGATGCCGACGAGGCGGTGGCCTTGGCGCGCGAGGCCAAGGCGAAGGGCTGCAAGGTCGGCTTCTGCTTCCACGTCGGCTCGCAGTGCCTCGATCCCGGCGCCTATCGCACGGCCCTGGAACTGGTCGGCGACGTCATCCAGCGGTCGGGCGTCGAACCGGTGGTGGTCGACGTGGGCGGCGGATTTCCGACGCGCTATGCGGAGACCGATCCACCACCGCTGGACGACTACATGGACGAGATCCGCGCCGGTCTCAAGTCGATCCGCCTGCCGGCCGATATCGACATCTGGTGCGAGCCGGGGCGCGCGCTCGTTGCCTCCGCCTGCTCGCTGCTGACCCAGGTGCAGCTGCGCAAGGGCGAGCGCCTCTACATCAACGACGGCATCTACGGCTCGCTGTCAGAGACGGTGCAGGCCGGGATCCAGCTGCCCGCGCGGCTTGTGCGCCTGGAGGGGGTGGTGGCCAATGCCGTCGAGGGCTTCGTGCTGAACGGGCCGACCTGCGACTCGCTGGACGTGCTGCCCGGGCACTATGACCTGCCGGCCGATGCCCGCGAGGGCGACTGGGTCGAGATCGACCAGATCGGCGCCTATTCCAACGCCGTTGCCACCAACTTCAACGGCTTCCATCCCGAGACCTTCGTGTCGGTCGGCGACGAGCCGCCGGCGGTCAAACCGCGCCTCTAAAGGAGAAGTCGATGCGGGTCGGATCTCTGCGTTGCCTGTCGGCCGGTGGCTTCCATCGGATGGCCTACACCGAATGGGGGCCGGAGCGCAGCGATCGCACGCTGGTCTGCGTCCATGGCCTCGGCCGCAACGGCCGCGATTTCGACTTCATCGCCTCCGCCCTGGCGGAGGAGGGCTGGCGGGTGATCTGCCCCGACGTGGTGGGGCGCGGCAAGAGCGGCCGGCTGGCCGATCCGAAGCGCTATGCGCTGCCGCAGTACCTCGCGGACATGACGGCGCTGATCGCCCGCCTCGAGGTGGAGACGCTCGATTGGCTCGGCACCTCGATGGGCGGTCTCATCGGCCTGCAGCTGGCGGCGCTGGCCGACAGCCCGATCGAGCGGCTGGTGCTGAACGACGTCGGCCCCTTCATTCCCAAGGCCGCCCTGGAGCGGATCAACGCCTATGTCGGCGAGGATCCCCGCCTGCCGGACCGCAAGGCGGCCGAGGCCTGGATGCGCAGGACCTACGCCCCCTTCGGCAAGCTCAGCGACGCGCAGTGGGCGCACATGACCGAGCAGAGCTTCGTTCCGGCCCCGGAAGGCGGCTTCATGCTGCACTACGATCCGGGGATCGCCGAGGCCTTCAAGGCGGGCCCGATCCGCGATGTCGATCTCTGGCCGGTGTGGGATGCGCTCCGCTGCCCGACCCTGGTGTTGCGGGGGGCGGAGTCCGACCTGCTGACCGAGGAGACGGCGCGGGAGATGACGCAGCGCGGACCGAAGCCGATGGTGCTGACCTTTCCCGATTGCGGCCACGCGCCGGCGCTGATGGATCGCGATCAGATCGCCGCGGTGAAGGGCTGGCTGGAGAAGCGCTAGCCTGCGGCCGGGTCGATCTTCATGCGGCGCTGCTCGGCGATGCCGGTCAGGTGCGAGCCGACAATGAAGCGCACGCCGCGGGTCACCGGCAGCACCTCGTGCTTGAGGTTGCCCGACCAGATGACGGCGGTCCCGGGCTCCGGCGCGTAGAGGTCGGGCCCGAACTCGGGGAAGCGAAGCTCGCCGCCCTCGTAGTCGCCGCCGTTCAGGTTGATCGTGAGGGTGAAGTTGCGGTGGTTCGTCGCCGGCGTGCCGCGGTCGCGATGGGCGGCGATGAAGTCGCCGGGCTCGGAATAGCGCGATACCAGCCAGTGCTCGCGCCCCGGCGTGGCCGCCTGGAAGACATGGCCGATGGCCGGCTGGATCACCTGCTGCCAAACCTGATCGAGCGGGCCCGACAGCTCGGGGCTGCGCACCACAAGCTGCAGCAGATTGCCGTAGCCCCCGGCGTGCTCGATGAAGAAATCGCCGCTCTCCAGCCCGAATCCGGCGGAGGCGCGCCCGGTCGAGGCATGGATCGGCAGCTCGCGCTGGAACTGCGACATCAGCATTGCGCGAAAGGCCGGCGGCAGGACGTTCGGGATCAGCAGGACCGGGGCGTGACGGCTGAGCCGTTGCGGGGGCTGGGGGGGCATGCGCATGTCTTTCGTTCGGGCGTTCCGGTGCGAAGGCTTGCCAGCTTGCCGCCGCGCCCGCAAGGGAGGCGCGGCAGTCTTGATCGACATCAAGGCACGCGCGCTCCGCCAGCCTAGGGTGGGGCGAACGGCAGGGGAGTGAGAGCGTGGTCGACGCGAAAGACAACCAAGCCGCAGCCGGCGGCAGCGAGCCCTACGCCCCGGCAGAGCTGACCAGCCAGATCGAGCGGTCGGGGGAGGCGAAGGCCCATCTTCCGGCCCTGCAGACCCTGGCGCTCGCGGTGCTCGGCGGTGCCTTCGTCGCCCTGGGGGCCGCGCTCTATCTCGTCGTGGTGACGGAGAGCGGCCTGGGGCCGGGGCTTTCCCGCTGGCTCGGCGGCTTCGCCTTCTCGCTGGGGCTGGTGATGATCGTCGTCGGCGGCGCCGAGCTCTTCACCGGCAACTCGCTGATGGTCATGGCCTGGGCGGCGCGGCGCATCACCCTGGCCCGCCTGGCACGCAACTGGGGACTGGTGCTGCTCGGCAATCTCGCCGGCGCATTGGGAACGCTGCTCCTGTTGCGATTGGCGGATTTCCCGGCGGGGGCGGTGGCCGAGACCGCAAAGGGCGTGGCCGCCGCCAAGTTCGCGCTCGACCCGATGGTCGCCTTCGCGCGCGGCCTGCTCTGCAACGTCTTCGTCTGCATGGCGATCTGGCTGGCGCTCTCGGCACGTCAGACCGGCGGCAAGATTCTCGCGGTCATGCTGCCGATCGCCGCCTTCGTGGCCCTGGGTCTGGAACACTCGGTTGCCAACTTCCTCTTCCTGCCGCTCGGCCAGGCGCTGTCGGGCGCCTGGGACCTTGGCGCCCTGGCGGGCAATCTGGGGCCGGTGATCCTGGGCAACGTGGCGGGCGGCGCGGGTCTGGTGGGCGCCGCCTACTGGCTGATCTACCGGCGGTTGGCGGCGAAGTAGAAAGGGCGCCGCCCGCTGTCGCGGACGGCGCCCTGCCGTCGAGGCGGGAGGCGGGGGATCAGCCCGGCTGCTTGACCACGCGCAGGTAGGGCTTCTGCTCGTCCCAACCGTTCGGGAAGAGCTTCTTGGCATCGTCGTTCGAGACCGAGGGGACGATGATGCAGTCGTCGCCGTGCTTCCAGTTCACCGGGGTGGCGACCTTGTGCTTGTCGGTCAGCTGCAGCGAGTCGATGACCCGCAGGATCTCGTCGAAGTTGCGCCCGGTGGAGGCCGGGTAGGTGATGGTCAGGCGCAGCTTGTGGTTCGGGTCGATGACGAAGACCGACCGCACCGTCAGGGTGTCGTTGGCGTTCGGGTGGATCATGCCGTAGAGGTCGGAAACCTTGCGGTCGGCATCGGCGAGCAAGGGAAAGTTCAAGGCGGTGCCCTGGGTGTCGGCAATGTCCTGCTTCCAGGCATTGTGATCCTTCACCGGGTCGACCGAGAGGCCGAGGACCTTGACGTTGCGCTTCTCGAACTCGGGCTTCAGCTTCGCGACGGCACCGAGCTCGGTGGTGCAGACCGGCGTGAAGTCCTTCGGATGCGAGAAGAGAACTACCCAGGAACTGCCGGCGTAGTCGAAGAGGTTGATCGGACCCTCGGTCGACTCCTGCGTGAAGTTCGGAACGATGTCTCCCAATCGAAGCGTCATGGCGTTTTCTCCTTCTGCGGGCAGGTGAGCCAGGATCTGGTATGGCCGGATCGCAGGCGCAAGTGGTGCTGTCGCGCGGTGGTACAGGTGCGCTTTCGCTATCCGCGGCGCTCTCCCATGGGGGCGGCGGTGCGGCGGAACTTTAGCCCAATGCACCAGGCAGGCACAGCCTGCAGCGCGCGCAGGTCACTCATCGAGGAAATGCACCCGGATCGCCACCGGGCCGTCCGGCAGCCCTTCGTAGCGGGCCGTGAAGGTGGCGCCGGCACGCGGCGCCTGCGGCGGCCCGAAGGAGCCGAGCGACACGATATCGCCGGCCTGCAGGCGCCAGCCGGCGGCGCGCAGTTCGCCAATGAGGAACAGCAGCGGTTCCAGCGGGTGGCCCATCAGGGCGGTGCCCTCCGCCTCGCTGAAGAGTGTCTGGCCGTCGCCGAGGCTGACGCGCATGGCCGGCAGGGCGGCGAAGAGCTCGGGCGTCATCGGCAGCGACGGGCCGACGACGCCGAGGCGCGCGCCGGCGTTGATCGCGACCGCGGCGGTGGCGGTGAAGGGCTCGCCCTCCGCCAGCATCAGGTCGGCCAGCTCGATGAAGGGCTTGATGTCGGCCAGGTGCTCGGCCGCCTCCTCCAGGGTGGTGGCCTCGTTGATGGCGTCGTCGGCGATGGTGACCAGCAGGTCGGCCTCGACGATCGGGCGGGCGCCATAGGCGGCCGGGACGCTGCTGCCGTCCGGCAGCAGCATGCCGGCGAGCAGAACGCCCCAGAGCGGCTGGTCGAGGCCGAGGCGCTCCTGGATCGCCTTGCTCGTCAAGGCGACCTTGTAGCCGACCGGCTTGCCCCAGCCGGCCTCCTTCCAGAGCTTCGTCACCACCGCGTTGCGCAGGCAGGCGGCGGTGGCCAGGTCGGGCAGGGCCGGGAGGTCACGCACCGGCTGCAGACCGTGCTGCGCCTCGGCGATCCGGGCCGCGAGGTCGTCGTAGGAGGAGCAGTCGCTTTCCTCGGCGCGCGCGGCCGGGGCGGCCAGGGAGGCGGCCAGGAGGGCAGAGAGCAGGACGCACGACAGCAGGCGGCGCATGGGACTTCTCCGGTTGTTGACGGCACCAGACTAGCGAACCGCCAACGCGTCGTCAGGATCGGGCAGTGCCGGAGCCGGGCGAGGCGCGGCGGCCTCGTCCGGCTCCGGGACCGAGCATCAGGCCGCGGCAGCCGTCGCCTTGCCGGCAGCGCGGAGCGCCTGGTCGAGATCGGCGAGGATGTCGTCGATGTGCTCGATGCCGACCGACAGGCGGACATAGCCATCGGTCACGCCGGTGAGCTTCTGCTCCTCCGGCGAGAGCTGCGAGTGGGTCGTGGTCGCCGGGTGGATCGCCAGCGACCGCGCGTCGCCGATGTTGGCGACGTGATAGAAGAGCTTCAGGCTGTCGATGAACTTGCGTCCCGCTTCCAGGCCGCCCTTCAGCTCGAAGCCGACCAGGCCGCTGAAGCCGCCTTTCAGGTAGTAGTCGGCGCGGCGGCGATCCTCGCCCTCGAAAAGGCCGGGGAAGATGACCTTGGTCACCTCGCCGTGGTCGCGCAGGTACTCCGCCACCGCCTGCGCATTGCGGCTGTGCTCGCGCATGCGCAGCGGCAGCGTCTCGATGCCCTGGATGAAGAGGAAGGCGTTGAAGGGGCTCATCGCCTGGCCCAGATCGCGCAGCAGCGTGACGCGGGCGCGGATGATGTAGGCGATGGGGCCCAGCGGCCGCACGGCGTCGATCCAGACGGCGCCGTGGTAGCTCGGGTCCGGCTCGCTCAGCAGCGGGAAGCGCTTGGCGTGCTTGTCCCAGTCGAAGTTGCCGCCGTCGACGATGACGCCGCCGATCGAGGTGCCGTGGCCGCCGATGTACTTGGTGGTCGAGTAGACCACGACGTTGGCGCCGTGATCGAGCGGCCGGCACAGCACCGGCGCCGCCGTGTTGTCGACGATCAGCGGCACGCCCAGCTCCTTGCCGATCTTCGCCACCTCGGCGATGGGGAAGACCGTGAGCTTGGGATTGGGCAGCGTCTCGGCGTAGTAGGCCCGGGTCTTGTCATCGGTGGCGTGGCGGAAGTTCTCCGGGTCGGCCGGGTCCACGAAGCGCACCTCGATGCCCATGTTCTTGAAGGTGTTGGCGAAGAGATTCCAGGTGCCGCCGTAGAGATTGGTCGAGGAGACGATGTTGTCGCCCGCCTTGGCGACGTTCTGCACCGCCACCGCCGAGGCCGCCTGGCCGGAGGAGACCGCCAGCGCCGCGACCCCGCCCTCCAGCGCCGTCACCCGCTCCTCCAGCACCGCCGTCGTCGGGTTCATGATGCGGGTGTAGATGTTGCCCAGTTCCTTCAGCGCGAACAGATTGGCGAGCGTGCTCGGTCGAGTCGAACTGGTAGGAGGTGGTCTGGTAGATCGGCACCGCGACGGAACCGGTCGTGGCGTCGGCGCGGTGGCCGGCGTGCAGTACCAGGGTCTCGGGGTTCTTGAACGTCATCGGTCTGCTCCCTTTGAACGGAATGGGGGTGTCTCTGGTCTCGGGCGAGGGGCGACGCCATGCAGCGCTTTAGCAGTTGATGACCCGGAGCAAGCTGCCCCTCAAATCGCCGGGAGCCGGTTGGGCCGGCCAGGCCAGGGTCGTCGAGGCGCTCCCGCCCTCCGGAAACGAAAAAACCGCCGCGGCCTTGGCCGGGCGGTTCGCTGGTCCGGGCTTTTCGGCCCCGACCGCCCTAGGGTTTCCCCCTTTGGGCTGCTTCCGTCCCGCTTTAGCCGCATTTGTTTTTGGCAAGGCGCCCGCAAGCTGGAACTCAAATTCGGCGCCTCGTGCGGTCATTTGGTCCACTCCGGCCCAGCCTGTCAAGTCGAAGCTCCGGGCTCGGTAGCGGCCGGCAGCAGCGCCAGCATCTGCGGCAGGACCGTCGCGACGAAGGGCTCGAGCCCGCTGGCTGACTGGAACAGCGACAACTCGCCGTCGAGGGCGAGGTGGGCGAAGCCGTGAACGCTGGACCAGGCAAGCAGCAGGAGAGCGAGCGTGTGGCCTTGGAGCGGCGCCTCCGCTGCGCCGCCGGTTACGGCGCGGACACCCTCGGCGAGGGTCGCGAAGGCGGCGCCGGACGCGGCCTTCAGGCGGGGATCCTCGACCCGCAGGCGGTCGCGGCGGAACATCAGCAGGAAGCGCCCGGGATGGGCCAGCGCGCAGCGGACGTAACCGACGCCTTGCTCGCGCAGCCGCGCCGCGGGGTCGTCCCCGCCGCGGGCATTGCCGGCCTCCAGCTCGGCGGTCAGGGCGTCGAAGCCGAGGATCGCCACTTCGGTCAGCAACCCGGCGAGACTTCCGAAGTGATGCGCCGGGGCGGCCGGGGACACGCCGGCGCGGCGCGCCGCCGCGCGCAACGTCAAGGCCTCCACACCTCGCTCGGCGAGGATTGCCTCGGCGGCGTCGATCAGGCTCATGCGGAGATCGCCGTGGTGGTAGGGGCGGCTCTTCTCGGCCATTTCCAGACTCCATCTTGACACTGTTCAGTTCCTATGACAGAACGAACTTAACATTGTTTAGATACCAGGAGAAGCACCATGGAGGTCCTTTTCAGTTTCGCCAACCTACTGGCCCTGGCGGGCTGGCTCGCCCTGGTCGCCGCGGCTTTCCTGCCGCGCCTGCGGCCGCTTGTCTGGCCCCTCACCGGGCTGGCGCTTCCGGTGGTCTTCGCGCTGGCCTACGGGGTCCTGCTGGCCGGCCATTGGGGCGAGGCGGCGGGGGGCGGCTTCGATTCGCCGGCCGCCGTCGCGGCGCTCTTCCAGGTGCCGGCGCTGCTGACCGCCGGATGGCTGCACTACCTGGCCTTCGATCTCTTCGTCGGCACCTGGATCGCCCGCGACGGCAGCGCCCGCGGCCTGCCGCCGGCTGTGCTGCTGCCGAGCTTCCTCCTGACCTTTCTCGCCGGCCCGCTGGGGCTGCTGCTCCACCTTGCGCTGCGGTCGCTGCTGCGCCGCACCGCCCGTCAGCAGGAGGCCTGAGCCATGAGCGCCATCTTTCGCCGGGAGAGCCTTCCGTCACATCGGGCCGATGGCCTGCGGCTCCTGGCCCTGGAGCTCTTCCGTCGTCAGCCGGTCCTCGCCCGGCTCGGCGTGGCACTCTGGGCGGCGATCCCGCCGGCCACGCTCGCACTCCTTATCGATCCGCGCCTGTTCGAGGGGGTCAGCGTCTGGCTGAAGCCGATCAAGTTCATGGCTGCCACGGGGCTCTTCGCCCTGACCAGCGCCTGGTTCTTCGGCTGGCTGCCGGAGAGTCGCCGCCGGGCCTTGCCGGCCCGCCTGATCGTCTGGGTCACGCTCGCCGCATCGCTCTTCGAGGTCGGCTACATCACCCTGCAGGGCGCCCTGGGCGAGGCGTCGCACTTCAACGAAAGCGACCCCTTTCACGCCGTGATGTTCCAGCTGATGGGCCTCGGCGCGGTGCTCCTCACCGCCACGGCGCTGCTGCTGGCGCGCGAGCTGCGGCGCCACGGCCTGCAGGGACTGCACCCGGCCTTGCGCCAGGCCGTGCTCTCCGGCCTGTGGATCACCGGGCTGCTCGGCATCGCCACCGGCGTGGCCATGGGCGCGACCGGCAGCCACGCCGTCGGCGGGCCGCCGGGCGGACCCGGCCTGCCGCTCTTCGGCTGGTCCACCAGCCTGGGCGATCTGCGGGTGGCGCACTTCCTGGCCATCCATGGCGAGCAGCTGCTGCCGCTGGCCGCTCTGCTGCTGGTCGCCCTGGCGCCGCGCCGAGCGGTGGCCGGCGTCAGGGTCCTCGGCCTGCTCTATCTGCTGCTGATCGGGGCCGCCCTGGCCCAGGCCCTGGCTGGCCTGCCGCTGCTGGCGATCTAGAATTCGCCGGGGCCGTTGCGCAGATGTGGCGTTGACAGGCGGCCGCCGGCCGCTACCTTCGCCGCCATGGACTTCGAACTGACAGAAGAGCAGCGCCAGATCCTGGAGACGGCGCAGGCTTTCGCCCGGGATCGCATGGCGCCCGAGGCGGCCCGCTGGGACGAGGAGAAGATCTTCCCCGAGGCGGTGCTGCGCGAGGCGGCGGCGCTCGGCTTCGCCGGTCTCTACTGCCGCGACGACGTCGGCGGCACCGGGCTGACGCGGCTCGACGCCGCGCTGGTTTTCGAGGGGCTGGCAGCGGCCTGTCCCTCCACCGCGGCCTACATCTCGATCCACAACATGTCGGCCTGGATGATCGACTCCTTCGGCCCGGACGAGCTGCGGCAGCGCGTGCTGCCGAAGCTGATGACGATGGAGCACTTCGCCAGCTATTGCCTGACCGAGCCCTCGGCCGGCTCCGACGCGGCGGCCTTGAAGACCAAGGCGGTGCTGGACGGCGACCACTACCTGCTGAACGGCAGCAAGGCCTTCATCTCCGGCGGCGGGCGCTCCGACATCTATGTCGTGATGTGCCGCACCGGCGGCGAGGGGCCGAAGGGCATCTCGACCCTGGTGGTGCCGAAGGAGACCGAGGGCGTCAGCTTCGGCGCACAGGAGCGCAAGCTCGGCTGGAATTCGCAGCCGACCGCGATGGTGAACTTCGACAATGCGCGGGTGCCGGTGGCGAACCGCCTGGGCGCGGAGGGCGAGGGCTTCAAGATCGCCATGAAGGGGCTGGACGGCGGGCGCATCAATATCGCCGCCTGCTCGCTCGGCGGGGCGCAGGCGTCGCTCGACGCCGCGGTGACCTATACCCGCGAGCGCAAGCAGTTCGGCAAGCCGCTGGCCGCTTTCCAGGCGCTGCAGTTCCGCCTGGCCGACATGGCGACCGACCTGGAGGCCGCGCGGCTGATGATTCGCAGCGCCGCCGCCAAGCTCGACGCCGACGCGCCGGACAAGACGGTCGCCTGCGCCATGGCAAAGCGCTTCGCCACCGACGCCTGCTTCGAGATCGTCAATCAGGCACTGCAGCTGCACGGCGGTTACGGCTACCTCAAGGACTTCCCGATCGAGCGGATCCTGCGCGACCTGCGCGTTCACCAGATCCTCGAGGGCAGCAACGAGGTCATGCGGATCATCGTCGGGCGGGCGCTGACGGCGTCCTGACCTGCGCCGGGCGGCCTGCCGCGGCGGCCGAGAGGACTTGGGCGACGCGGCCGGCATGCTAGGCTGCCGCTCCGCCCTTCGAGTGCCTCCATGCCGCCCGCCTCCCAGACCCGCCTGGCTTTCGCCTGCCTCGTCCTCGCGACCTTCTTCACCTCCACCGCCGGCGTGCTGCTGCGCTGGATCGAGGCTGCGGACGGCTGGAGCGTGCTGTTCTGGCGGTCGCTCTTCTTCGTCGCCACGCTGGGGCTCTGGCTGCTGCTGCGCTATCGCCGCCGGCTGCCGGGACTGATCGCCGGTTCCGGCGCCGCCGAGCTCTGGGTCTCGCTGCTGTTCGGCTGTGGCACCGTCTGCTTCGTGCTGGCGCTGCTGGAGACCTCGGTGGCGCGGGTGGTGCTGATCAACGGCCTCACGCCCTTCGTGACCGCGCTGCTCGGCTGGGGCCTGCTGCGCGAAGGGATATCGAAGGCCACCTGGCTGGCCATGGCGGTGGCCTTCGCCGGCATCGTGGTGATGATGGGCGAGGGGCTCTCCGGCGGCACCCTCAGGGGCGACCTGCTGGCCTTCGCCACCTGCCTGCTGACCTCGCTGATGCTGGTCACGCTGCGGCGGCGGGCGGCGGTGGACAAGATTCCGGCGCTGCTGCTCTCCGGGCTCGGCGTGGCGCTGGTGGCCGGGCTGCTGGCGCCGACGCTCGCCATCTCGCAGCACGACCTGCTGGTCTGCGCCGCGCTCGGCTGTCTGCAGCTCGGCGTGCAGTACATCCTCGTCACCTACGCGACACGGCAGCTACCGGCCGCGCAGATCGCCCTGACCGGCCGCATGACCATCGTACTCGCGCCGCTCTGGGCCTGGCTCGGTGCCGGCGAGGTGCCGGCGACGGCGACGCTGTGGGGCGGCGCGCTGGTGCTGGCGGCGGTCGGCGCGAACGGTCTCTACGCCTTGCACCGGCAGGCGCGGCGGACGAAGCTTGCCAGTCCTCTCCAGGAGACCGCGCCTTGAGCCTGACCATTGCCGTTGGTGGCTTCCACCACGAGACCAACACCTTCGCGCCGACCAAGGCCGACCTCGCCGCCTTCACCACGCCGGGCGGCTGGCCGGCGCTCTGCCGGGGCGAGGGGCTGCTGCCGGCGACCGCCGGGATCAACCTGCCGATCACCGGTTTCGTCGAGGCGGCGCAGGCCGACGGCCATGGACTGCGGCCGCTGGTCTGGTCCAACGCCTCGCCCTCCAACGTGGTCACGGAAGAGGCCTACGAAACCATCGTCGGCTGGATGCTGGAGGACCTCGCGGCGCAGCGCGGGCTCGACGCGATCTATCTCGACCTGCACGGCGCCATGGTCACCGAGCACCTGGAGGACGGCGAGGGCGAGCTGCTGCGCCGCGTGCGCGACCTGGTCGGCCGCGAACTGCCGCTGATCGTGTCGCTCGACCTTCATGCGAATATCACGCCGGAAATGGTTGATCTGGCCGATGGATTGATCGTCTTTCGGACCTATCCCCATGTCGACATGGCGGCCACCGGCGCGCGCGCCTACCGCTTCCTGACGCGCTTCCTGGAACGGGGCGATCTCGCTGGCAAGGCCTGGCGGCAGGTACCCTTCCTGATCCCGCTGACCGCCGGCTGCACCATGATCGAGCCGGCGCAGGGGCTCTATAACCATCTGGGCACGCTGGAGCGCGAGAGCGGCTGCGCGCTCTCCTTCGCCTGTGGCTTCTCGCCGGCCGACATCTTCCAGGCCGGACCCTCGGCCCTGGCCTACGGGCCGGATCGCGCCGCCGCCGAGGCCGCCGCCGCTGCGCTGGCCGGCGCTGCCGAGGCGCGCGAGTCGGCCTTCGGCAGCCGGATCTATGCGCCCGCCGAGGCCGTCGCCTATGCGCGGGAGCGGGCGGCGGGGTTGGGCAAGCCGATCGTCATGGCCGACACGCAGGACAATCCCGGCGCCGGCGGCGACGGCGACACCAACGGCCTGCTGCGCGCACTGGTCGAGGGCGGCGCGCAGGGCGCCGTGCTCGGCCTCCTGATCGACCCGCCCAGTGCCGCCCGGGCGCAGGCGATGGGCGAGGGGGCCCGCGGCACCTTCCGGCTCGGCGCGCTCTCCGGCCTGCCGGGGCAGGAGCCCTACGAGGTCGAGGCCACGGTGCGCCGGCTCGGCGACGGACGCTTTACCTGCAGCGGCCCCTTCTATGCCGGTGCCCGCATGGAGCTGGGGCCGATGGCGCTGCTGGAGATCGGCGGCGTGCTGGCGGTCCTGGCCTCGAAGAAGGTGCAGGCGGCCGACCAGGAGATGTTCCGCTGCCTCGGCGTCGAGCCCGCGGCGCATCCCATCGTCGCGGTGAAGTCCTCGGTGCACTTTCGCGCCCACTTCCAGCCGATCGCCGGCGAGGTGATCGTCGTGGCGGCGCCGGGACCCAATCCGGTCGACCACTGGCTGCTCGACTATCGCCGTCTCAGGCCGGGCATTCGCTTGATGCCGGGTGGCCCGGTCTGGCAGGGTGCTGCCTGAGTTCGATCGTGTTCACGAGCGGACGGGAGGGGGCATCATGCACTATCAGCGCAGTCTGCGCCGGCTCAGCCGTCGCGCATTCCTGTCCGCTGCGGGCCTGCTGGGCGTCTTGAGCGTCCTGCCTGGCGGCGCGCGCGCCTCCGGCAGCTACCTGGACGGCGAGACTCTGCGCATCGTCATCGCCTCCGGCGTCGGCAGCGGCAACGACGCGGTCGGACATTTTTTCGCCAAGCACCTGGCCGCCCAGCTGCCCAGCACCGAGATCACGGTGGAAAACGTCGGCGGCGGCGCCGGGCGGCTGGCGGAAAAGATACTGTTCGACAGCCCGCCCGACGGACTGACGATCGTCTTCCTCCGCTCCTCGATGTTCTACCGCATCCTCTTCGCGCCGCAGGATTACCCCTATGACCTCTCGAGCTTCAGCTGGGTCGGCAGCCTGAGCCGCGAACGGCGCGTCCTGCTGGTCACCACGAAATCCGGCATCCATGACGTCGCCAGCCTGCAGGCTTTCGAGGGTCCGGTCCGCCTGGCGGCCGACAGCGTCTCCTCCACCTCCTACCAGGAGTCGCTCTATCTCAATGCGATGCTGGGCTGCCGCCTGCTGCCGGTGCCGGGCTACGATGCGGGCGCACGGGATCTCTCGATCCTTTCCGGCGAGGTCGAGGCCCGGATCTCGAACTACGAAAGCGTCCTTCCGTTGATCGAAGCCGGGGCGGGCACCATCGCGCTCCAGCTGAACGGCGACCCGCTGCCGGAGCCCTTCACGGCGACCGAACATCTGCACGAGCTGCCCATCGACCCGAAGTACGACTGGCTCCTGGATCTCATGGCGGCTGAGTCGAACCTCGGCCGGATCGTGGCAGCGGCGCCCGGCGTGCCGCCCGAGCGGATGGCCGCCCTGCAGGGCTACTTCATGGCCGTGGCGCGCGATCCCACCTTCGTCGCGCAGGCGAAGGAGTTTGGCCTGCTGGTCGATCCGGTCGGCGGCGACGCCTTGCAGGCGCAGATGAGCGCCTTGCCAGCCGCCAACGCCGACCTGGTCGCCAGGCTGGAGGCGGTCAAGGCCTGCGGCCTGCAGATCGCCGAAACCGGCAAGGGCTGCGCCACGGAATGAAGAACCCCAATCCGCGTTCGCCCCTGCGCCGGCAGCTGCTCGCCGGTCTTGCTGGCGCAGCCCTGCTGCCGCGTATTGCCCGGGCCGGTGACGACTTTCTCGTCGGCCGGACGCTGCGAATCCTCATCGCCTCCTCGATCGGCAGCGGCAACGACTCCGTGGGCCGCATTTTCGCGCGCCACGCCCAGCGCCTGCTGCCGGAAACCGAGGTGGTGGTCGAGAACCACGAGGGTGCCGGCGGCCGCCTGGCCGAGAAGATGCTTTGGCAGGCGGAGCCGGACGGCCTGACCATCTGTTTCATGCGGGCCAGCATGACCTTTCGCGTGCTGCTCGATCCCGCCGGCCATCCCTACGGCTTCGGCGACTTCACCTGGCTCGGCTGCCTCAGCCGAGACCGGCGCGTTCTCATCAGCCGGACCGGCGGAGGGATCGACAGCATCGAGGCGCTGATCGCCCGCGATGCGCCAAGCACGGCGGCCGTCGACAACGTCAACTCGGTGCGCTTCATCAACGCGACGGCGCTCAACTACCTGATCGGCACGCGGATCCTGCCGGTGCCGGGCTACAACGGCAGCGAGGCCTTCCTGAGCCTGGTCAGCGGCGAGGTGGATGTCCTGCTCGGCACCTTCGAGACCGAGAAGTCCCTGCTCGACAGCGGCGACGCCCAGGGGCTCCTACGACTCTCCGACGCGCCCTTGCCGGCGCCTTACGACAGTCTGCCGAGCCTGACGGGCCTGGCGATCCCCGACGGCAAGCTGTGGCTGCTGAACCTGCTGCAGCTGGAGGCGGACCTGGGCCGGCTGGTCGCGGCCCCGCCGGGGCTGCCGCCGGATCGCAGCGAGCGGCTGCGCGCGCTGATGCGCAGTGTCGTGGAGGACCCAAAGTTCGTCGCCGATATGGCCGTCCTTGGCATGGCCCTCGACCCGATCATCGGCGAGGAGATCCAGGCGCGCGTGGTCGGGGCGATGTCGGCGCTCGGCGGCGGCGTCGGCGAGCTGCAGGCGGTCTTCGATTGTGGTCTGCAGCGGGCGCAGAGCGGGACGTCGTGCTGACCCGACCGCGCCTCGCCGGCTGAGCCTAGTCGTGCTCGACCCTCTCTTCGCTTTGCTCGGCGATGCGACGCTGTTCGGCAACCTGCTGCTCGGGCTGGTAATCGGCCTGATCTTCGGCCTGATGCCGGGGCTGAACGGTCGCCTCGGCCTGGTGCTCATGCTGCCCTTCGTCATCGGCCTCGATCCGCTGGTCGGCATGGTGCTGCTGGTGGCGATGCACAGCGTGGTGCATACCTCCTCGGCGATCCCGGCGATCCTGCTCGGCGTGCCGACCTCCTCCTCCGAGGCGGCGACGGTGATCGACGGCTACCCGATGGTCCGGCGCGGCGAGGCGGCCTCCGCCATCGGCGCGACCTTCGCGGCCTCGGCGATGGGCGGCGTGCTCGGCGCCCTGGCCCTGCTCGCCTTCCTGCCGCTGGCACGTCCCCTGATCGCCTACCTCGGCTCTGCCGAAGTCGCCATGCTCGGCATCATCGGTCTCACCTCCATCGCCGCGCTCGCCGGACGCAGCCTGGCGCGCGGCTTCGTGGTGGCGGCACTCGGCGTGCTCTGCTCGACGGTGGGAGCCGACGACCTCACCGGGTCGGTCCGCTACACCTTCGGCCAGCTCGAGCTCTGGGACGGCTTGGGCATCGGGGCGGTGGTGACCGGGCTCTTCGTCCTGCCGGAAATCCTGCTGCTGCAGGAGCCGGCGAGCGGGCGCGCGCAGCAACCGCGCTTCTCCATCCGCGATGTACTGCGCGGCTGCCTGCTGGCGGTCCGCCATGGCTGGCTCGTGGTGCGGACCGCGCTCATCGGCGTCATGGTCGGCTTCGTGCCCGGCATCGGCGCCAGCGTCGCCGTCTGGTTGGCCTATGGCCACGCGACCCAGACGGTGAAGTCGGCGGTGCCCTTCGGCGAGGGTGCGGTCGCCGGGGTGATCGCAGCCGAGACTGCGAACAACTCCAAGGAGGGCGGGGCCCTGGCGCCGACGCTGCTGTTCGGCGTCCCCGGCACCTCCTCGATGGGCATCCTGCTCGCCGCCTTTGCGATCATGGGGATCGAGACCGGCCCGCAGCTCGTCACCGCACGGCCGGGCTTCGTCGAGAGCGTCGCCTTCGTCGTGCTGCTGGCGAACATCCTCGCCATGCCGGTCTGTCTGGCGGTCGCGCCGACCATGGCGCGGGTCTCGCTGCTGCGGCGCTCGCTGGTCGCGCCGCCGATCCTGATGGCGGCGAGCCTGGCGGCAATCTCGGTCAGGCCCGATCCGGTGACGCTGGTGGAGATCGCTCTCTTCGGGCTGCTGGGCATCGCCTTCGTGCGCCATGGCTGGCCGCGCGCGCCCTTCGTCCTCGGCTTCGTCATGGGCCCGCTGCTGGAGAAGGCGCTGTCGCGGAGCATCACGGTCTATGGCTGGGAGGCGCTGGAGCGACCCGGCGTGCTGCTCCTGGGCGGCGTCGCGCTGCTGCTGCTGTTCCTCACGCGGCGGCGCCTGCAGAAGCAGGACCGGCGCCTGCCGTCGGGCCTCGGGCCAGCGTGGAGCCTCAGCCTGACGCTGCTGACTCTCTTCGCCGGTGCCGCCGTGATCGCCTTCGATTTCCACTGGCGCTCGGCCTTGCTGCCGCTGCTCGCGGTCACGACCGCGACGATCGCGCTGCTGACGATCCTGCTGCGGCGGCCGGCGGCCGGTGCCACCACGGCGCCGGCGGCGATCGATCGCCGGCTGCTCGGCGCCTATGCGATCTTCCTGGCGGCCTGCTGGCCGCTCGGGCCGCCGCTGGCGACCGGCCTCTTCGTGCTGCTGGGGCTCCGTTTCTACGCCGGCGCCAACTGGCTGGGCGCCATCGCCATGGCGCTGCTGCTGACGGTCGGCGCCGGCTGGCTGGTGGGCGACAGCTTCGGGCTCATGGCGCCACTCGACGCCATCTGGCGGACTTTGGGGATCGCGCGCGGAAGCGCCTGATCGCCCAGAGCCGCAGGCTGGCGCGCGCCCGCGGCGGTTCTTCGTAGACCGGCTCTGGCAGGTGGAAGGTGACGTAGCCGCTGGCGTCCAGCGGTTGGTCGAGGGCGGCGAAGGCGCCCAGCAGATTGGCCTGGGTGATGTTCCGCCGCTCGTGGCGATCCTGGTGCGGGCGCATCTTCGGCAGGACCGGGTTGGTGTTGACCTCGTAGATCTCCACCCGGCCGTCGACGACGCCGTAGTCGATACGGCCGAACTCCAGGCCGGCCAGCTCGCAGGCGGCGCGCAGCTGGGCTTCGTGCGGGTTCTCCTGCACGAAGCGCAGTTCGTCGGCGATGTCGGCCTCCGTCAGGCGGGTGCTGACGCGCTTCACCATCCAGTCGTCGGCGACGTGGATGTGGTGCGCCATGATGCGCTCGCCGATGCGGAAGGCACCGTACTTCCGGAAGCGCCCGCGCTCATCCGGCTGGCTGCGGTACTCGACCCAGAGTCGGCCCTTCAGCGGGCGCCCGGCCTGCCGCATCGCCGCGAGCGCGGCATCGAAGGCTGCGCGGTCGGGCAACAGGCCGCTCTCCGGCCCCAGGGCTTCCGATTCCAGCCGCAGGAAGACCGGAAAGCGGTCCGGCGCGCGGTCCTCGTCCAGCCGTCCGACGGCGAAGGAATTGAGCCCGGCGACCTGCAGGCGGCGGAGCAGGGCGTAGCGCTCCGCCGCCGTCGCCGGATCGTTCAGCACCTTGGCCGCCGGCACCGCCTCCCGCAGCGCCTTGGCCATCTGCGCGGCAGCCTCGCGCGCATAGGGCGACAGCCGGTCGAGGTCGGCGAAGATCAAGTGGCCGACCGGCACGGCATTGGTGCGGAAGGCCTCTTCGTAGGTCCAGATGGCGACCTGCGGACCGCCCCGCTTTCGCAGGTGCGCGAAGTAGATCTCGGTGGTGTAGCGATGCGCCGCTCGGCAGAGCAGGTAGATCACGGCGGCGTGGGCCGCCGCGCGATCAGGGCGTGGCTCGGGCGGACCCCCTGGGTCGCCGTGCCGCCGGCCAGCCAGGCCGGACCCAGCGGGAGGGGCGCCAGGGCCTCGACGGTGAAGCCGGCGCTCTCCACCAGGGCGACGTAGGCGTCGCGGCTGAGGGCGCCCTCGTGGCGGGTTGCGCGCTTCGCCGTATAGACCCGCAGCGCCTCGTCATAGGTCGCCCGATCCTCCGGCAGCGGGACGCCGGCGTCCACGACGACCTGGAACCGCTGCTTGATGATGTCATGCCAGCCTTCGACCGAGCGCTCGTCGGCCGTGAGGGCGGCATCGCTCGGCAGCCGCTCGCGAAAGACCAGCATGACGCGGCCGCCGGGGCGCAGCACCTCGAAGAGGCGCCGCATCGCGGCCGCCTGGTCCGCCGGCGGGATGTGGCCGAAGACCGAGTGGCCGAAGATCAGGTCGAAGGAGTCCGGCCAGGGCAGGTCTTGCAGCAGCACCGCCTGGGTCCGCAGCGCCACGCCGAGACGATCCGCCAGCTCGCGGCAGAGAATGAGCGGCGTCGGGCAGCGATCGACCACCGTCAGGTTCTTCGGTGCCCCGGCCATGGCTTCGAGCATCAGGGCGGTGAGGCCGCTGTCGGCCGACCCGGCGATCAGGATGTCGTGTGCCTCCGGCAGCAGGGCGCGGAGCTGCTCCAGCAGGCCTTGGCGATCGCGCTCCACGCCGCGGGTGACTCCCGTGAGCCGCAGATAGGGCCAGAGGCCGTGGTAGAAGCCACAGTCCGGGCAGTGTTGCTGCGCCAGTGCGAAGGCGCGAGGTGCGACCTCAGGCAGGCGCTCGTCGATCTCGTAGCTTTTGCTCATGAGCCCTCAGAAAATGATGGTCAGCGGCATGCGGTACTCGATCCGCAGGCCCAGGTTGCTGCTCTCGATGGCCGCCTCGTCGATCAGCGCCCAGCCGGCTTCGGCACGCAGGCGCCCGGGCCCGATCTTCCAGTCGCGCCGCAGGTTGACGGTGAAAAGCGTATCGTTGTTGTCGGCACCGCCGCCGGGATCGAACAGGATAGCTGCTCCACCGACCGCGAAGCGCCAGCCGTCGTACTGCAATTCCGCCCCGGTGGTCAGGTAGGTGCGGTTGTCGCCTTCGCCCTCGAAGGAAATGAAGCGGGCGACCTCCGCCATGATCTCAAGGTTGATCTCGTCGGTGAGGGCGATCTCCTGCACCGCGCCGAAGACGGCGCCCAGCTCGTTCTCGACGCCGCCGACGCCGGCCACCCGCGAGATCACGCCGGCATTGTAGGTGAGGCCGGGGAGGAAGCCGGGGTCGTTGCCGTCGAGCGTGACGGTGAAGGACTGCGGGGCATGGGTGTTGGCCGGGCCGCCGTCGTCGTAGTGCAGCCGGCCGCGGCGGGTGAAGGCGCTGTTGGACAGCCGGGTCCGGTCGGCCATGAAGACGTTCACCGAGATGTCGGCGTCGCCGAGGAGGTATGAGCCGGTGGCGATGTCGAAGACGATGCCGCCGCCGATCTGCTCCTCGATCTCGTAGTCCTTGGCGAACTCGTCGCCATAGAGCCCCGGCGCCGTGTCGAAGGCCCGGCCGAAGCGCGGATCGAATTTGCCCGCATAGGCGATCCAGGTGTCGCTGGTGTAGGCGATGTAGAGCTCTTCGGCATAGATGCCGATGTTCTCGAAGTAGGCATTCTCGCCCGGTGGCGGCTTGACCACCGAGCGGACCTCGACCAGCGCCGTCAGCGACCAGGGGCCGTAGGAGAGGTTGCCTTCGGTCGTGAAGCGCGGCTTGACCTGCGTGACCTCGTCCTCGGGATCGTCGGACCGAAGCACGGTCTCGTCGTCGAGCCGCCAGCGCATCCAGAGGTCCAGGATGACGTCGTCGGCTCGCCCGCTCTGCGGCAGTGCCACGACAGACGCGGCGAGCCAGAGCGCCGCCGTGGCGGCGATCCTTCTACTGCGCGCAGTCCGCACTTTCCCTCACCCCCTGGATTCCCCTGGCGCAAAAGTAGCAGCTAGGGGCGGGGGCGTGCAGGGGCTTTCAGCCCCAGGGGCCGGGTTTCCGCTCGGGAGTCGGCGCGGTCTCCTCCGGCGCCACCACCTGGCGCTGCCCGGCCGAGGGCGCCTTTGCGGGCCGGCGGCGGCGGCCGAGCGGCAGGCCGAGGGACTTTACGATATCCCGGCGGGCGAAGAGCCTGACCGAACGGAGCTTGAAGGCCGGCAGCAAGGCCGCGCCGCAGAGGAAGCCGCCGATGTGGGCGACCCAGGCCACGCCATCCTGGTCGCCCTTGCCCAGCGCGACGAACTGGAAGCCGAACCAGACCAGCAGCAGCGCCCAGGCCGGCAGGCGCAGCGGCAGCACGACCAGCAGGACGACGATGCGGGCGAAGGGGTGCAGCAGGAGATAGGCGCCGAGCACGCCGGAGATCGCGCCGGAGGCGCCGATCAGGGGCACCAGGCTCTCCGGCCCCATGAGGTAGTGCGCCAGGCCGGCCAGCACGCCGCACAGCAGATAGAACAGCAGGAAGCGCAGATGCCCCATGGCATCCTCGACGTTGTCGCCGAAGATCCAGAGGAACAGCAGGTTGCCCAGCAGATGGTCCCAGCTGCCATGGAAGAACTGATAGGTGAGCAGCGTGGCGGGTCCCGGCAGGCGCTCCAGGGCGCCGCTGAGGCCGGCATCGCCGCCCAGCACCGCCGGGATGAAGCCATAGCCGTAGACCAGGGCCTCGTTGGCCAGCGGCGCGATGCCTTCCTGGTAGATGAAGACCAGGAAGCAGGCGGCCATCAGCCCCCAGGTGACGTAGGGCACCCGTATGCGCAGTCGCTTGTTCTCGTCGCCGAGCGGCAGGAAGGGCATGCGGCCGGGGTCCGGGTTGGGGAAGCGGTCGTCCTGGCCAGCCTATAGCAAAGTCCGGCGGTCCGCCTGCGCCCTGCCAAGGCAGGGGCCGGGACCCTCAGTCGGAGAGGCGGCACCAGACCGGCGTGTGGTCGGAGGCGCGCTCCTCGCCGCGCGGGCCGGGGTCGATGTCGCAGGCCTGGAGGCGATCGGCGGCCTGCGGCGAGAGCAGCAGGTGGTCGATGCGGATGCCGAGGTCGTGTTGCCAGGCGCCGCCCTGATAGTCCCAGAAGCTGTAGGCGCGCCGCTGCGGATGCAGCGCGCGGAAGGCCTCGCAATAGCCCAAGGACAGCAGTTCGCGGAACTTGGCGCGGCTCTCCGGGCGGAAGAGGGCGTCGCCGCGCCAGGCGGCGGGGTCGTAGCAGTCGCGCTCGGCCGGAATGACATTGTAGTCGCCGCCCAGCACCAGCGGCTTCTCCTCCAGCAGCAGCGCGCGCGCATGGGCGATCAGCCGCTCCATCCAGGCGAGCTTGTAGCCGAACTTCTCGCTGGCGACAGGATTGCCGTTCGGCAGGTAGATCGCCGCCGTCACCAGCCCGGCCGTCTCGACCTCGAGATAGCGGGCCTGGCTGTCCTCGTCGCCGCCGGGCAGGCCTTCGCGGCGGACCACGATCGGGTGGCGCGAGAGCACCGCGACGCCGTTGTAGCTCTTCTGCCCGAGCGCGTGGCTCTCGTAGCCGGCCGCCTTCAGCTCCAGCGCCGGGAAGTTCTCCGCCAGGCACTTGATCTCCTGCAGCAGGACCACGTCCGGCCCGGCCTTCTCCAGCCAGGCCAGCAGGTTGGGCAGGCGCACCTTGATCGAGTTGACGTTCCAGGCGGCGACGATCGGCACCGGGCGTGGGGCCGGCCTAGATCGAGAAGGAGGTGCCGCAGCCGCAGGACGACTTGGCCTGCGGGTTGCGCACCTGGAACGAGGAGCCCATCAGGTCCTCGACATAGTCGATCTCGGCACCGGCCAGCAGCTCCAGCGAGATCTCGTCGACCAGCAGGCCGACGCCGTCGCGCTCGAACAGCAGGTCGTCGGCCTTCACTTCGTCATCGAAGGAGAAGCCGTACTGGAAACCGGAGCAGCCGCCGCCGGAGACGGCGATACGCAGCTTCAGGGCCGGGTCGCCCTCCTGCTTGATCATTTCCGCAACGCGCGCAGCCGCGCTCTCGGTCAGGTTCACTACCTGGCCGGGCGGGGCGGCTTCGCTCAGGGTCTCGGTCGTGTCTGGCATCGGGCGACTCCTTCGTGGCCATATGTAAGCACGCTCCGGCCACTGTCAAACAGCAGAAAGCCACGCGGTCCGGACCGCCTTCAGCGCGCTTGTGCGGCCGCGGGCCCTGTCGCTAGTGTCCGGCGCATGTCCGGCCTTCAGCCCTATGCCTGCCATCCGGAGCAGAGCCGCGGCCGCCTGGTGGCCGAGGCACCGTCGTCCATGCGCTCGGATTTCCAGCGCGATCGCGACCGGATCATCCATTCCGGCGCCTTCCGCCGGCTGCAATACAAGACCCAGGTTTTCGTCTATCACGAGGGCGACTACTACCGCACCCGGCTGACCCATTCCCTGGAAGTGGCGCAGATCGCCCGCTCGCTGGCGCGCGCCCTGGGACTGAACGAGGACCTGGCGGAGGCGGTGGCCCTGGCGCACGACCTGGGCCACACGCCTTTCGGCCATGCCGGCGAGGATGCGCTGCACGCTGTCATGGCGCCCTACGGCGGCTTCGACCACAACGCCCAGACGCTCCGCATCCTGACGCTGCTGGAGCGCCGCTACGCCGGCTTCGACGGTCTCAACCTGACCTGGGAGACGCTGGAAGGGGTGGTCAAGCACAACGGCCCGCTCCTCGGCGACCATGCGGTGCCTTCCGACCCTGGACTATTGCCGGCGCTTCGACCTGGAACTGGCGACCTATGCCTCGGCCGAGGCCCAGGTCGCGGCCCTGGCGGACGACATCGCCTACAACAACCACGACATCGACGACGGCCTGCGCGCCGGCCTCTTCACCGTCGCGGAACTCGGCGAGGTGCCGCTGGTCGGGCCGATGTTCCAGGTCGTGGCGGAGGCCTATCCGGAGCTGGAGCCCGGCCGCCTCGGCACGAGGCGATCCGCCGCCTGATCGATGCCATGGTGCAGGACTGCCTGGCGGAGAGCCGCCGGCGCCTGGCCGAGGCGGCGCCGCGCGATGCCCAGGCCTTGCGCCAGGCCGGGCGTGCGATGATCGCCTTCTCGGCCGAGATGCAGGCCAACGACAAGGCGATCAAGAGCTTCCTGTTCCAGCGGATGTACCGCCACCACCGGGTCAATCGCATGATCGGCAAGGCGAAACGTGTTGTGCAGGAGATTTTCCAGGCCTACATGTCGGCCCCCCAATCCCTGCCCGAGGAGTGGCGCCGCCGCGCCGAGCCGGTGGGCGGGGAGCAGCGGGCGCGCCTGGTGGCCGACTATATCGCCGGCATGACCGACCGCTACGCGCTGGAGGAACATGCCAAGCTCTTCGATCCTTATGCACGGACCTAAATGAGTATTTTCAAGGAATTCCAAGCCTGGCTTAATAGTCAGCTCGAAGCGATGATGCGGCAGGGCGCCTTGCCGGCCGGGCTCGACCTCGGGCGGGTGACGGTGGAGCCGCCGCGCGATCCCAGCCACGGCGAGATGTCGACCAACGCCGCCATGGTGCTGGCCAAGGCGGCGGGACAGCCGCCGCGCAAGCTGGCCGAGGCCCTGGTCGCTCGCCTCGCGTCCCGCAGCGACGTCAGCGATGTCGCCATCGCCGGCCCCGGCTTCGTGAACTGGCGCCTCGACCCCGAGCTCTGGCGCCGGCAGGTGGCCCTGATCCTGCAAGCCGGCCCGCGCTACGGCGACAGCACGATGGGGCGGGGCGAAAAGGTGAACGTCGAGTATGTCTCGGCCAACCCGACCGGGCCGCTGCATGTCGGCCATGCGCGCGGCGCGGTGTTCGGCGATGCGCTGGCCGAGTTGCTGCACAAGGCCGGCTTCGCGGTGACCAAGGAGTACTACATCAACGATGCCGGCGCGCAGGTCGATACGCTGGCGCGCTCGGCCTACCTGCGCTACCGCGAGGCGCTGGGCGAGGCGATCGGCGAGATCCCGGAGGGGCTCTATCCCGGCGAATATCTGAAGGACGTCGGGCCAGGCGCTGGCCGCGCGCGACGGCGCAAGTGGGTCGAGGCGGCCGAGGCCGACTGGCTGCCCGCGGTGCGCGCCTTCGCCATCGATTTGATGATGGACGAGGTCCGCGAACGACCTGGCGGCGCTCGGCATCCACCAGGACGTCTTCACTTCGGAGCGCGCGCTGGTCGAGGCCGGCGCCGTCGGCGCGGTGGAGACGCACCCTGCAGGCGCGCGGGCTGATCTATACGTCGGCGTGCTGGAGCCGCCGAAGGGCAAGAAGCCCGACGATTGGGAGCCGCGGCCGCAGACCCTGTTCCGGGCCACCGAGTTCGGCGACGACGTCGACCGGCCGCTGAAGAAGTCGGACGGCACCTGGACCTATTTCGCCACCGACATCGCCTATCACGAGGACAAGGCGAAGCGCGGCTTCAACACGATGATCGACGTCTGGGGCGCCGACCACGGCGGCTACGTGAAGCGCATGCAGGCGGCGGTGAAGGCGCTCTCCAACGGCGAGGCCGAGCTGGACGTCAAGCTCTGCCAGCTGGTCAAGCTGATCCGCGGCGGCGAGCCGGTGAAGATGTCGAAGCGGGCCGGCAACTTCGTGACCCTGCGCGAGCGTGGTCGACGAGGTCGGCAAGGACGTGCTGCGCTTCATCATGCTGACCCGCAAGAACGACGCGCCGCTCGGATTTCGACCTGGACAAGGTCATGGAGCAGTCGCGCGACAATCCGGTGTTCTATGTGCAGTCCCCCCATCCTCCCGGGTTTCCCTACACGGACCCCTCTCCTTCTCCTCTCTTTCCTTCCCCTCCTCTCCCCAGGGCGCTTTTCCCCCCTTCTCGACGATCAAGAGGACGGATCTTCTCGGCGAACCGTTCTGAGCCCTGTCTGGTCGGCAGCGACCGGGATCTGGTTGAGCTGCCGCGGCGTGCCGCGGAGGCCTTAACCGCACCGAATAGCCTTTTATGCTGGAATGAGCCTTGCCTCGATGTTTCATGCCCTTGACGAGCGCGCGTGACACGCCAGTCTCGCGCGGTCCATGAGAACGACCGCGCCCCCGGCGACCCTACCAGCAGCCGGCGCCGACCTATGACGGCGGCTACGCCGCCGGCCGCGACGACGAGGACCTCGAGGAGGGCTACGAGGACCCGACCTACGACGAGCGCGCCTATGTGGCCGGCGACGACGATCTGGGGCTGCCCGCCAGCTACGCCGACAACGGCTATGGCGAGGAGGGCGACTATGCAGGCCGCCGCCGGCGCGCGAACCGGCGTTGGCAGGCCGATTGAGCGATGCGCGCCTGCTGGTCGGCGTGCTCGGCTTCGGCGGCGTGGTCTGGTCACGGCCTACGACTGGGGCGGTACCGGCGGGGTGCCGGCGGCGGCCAGCCGCCGATGGTCCAGGCCGATGCCGGCGCGGAGGAAGATCAAGCCGGAGAACGACGGGCGGCATCGAGGTCCGCCAACCAGGACAAGGACCACGGTCCTCAAAGCCCATGGAAGCGCCGCAACAGCCCGTTACCGAGGTGCTGATGCCACCTGCCGGAGGAGCCGCCGCTCGCGAACCGCCCCGCGCCGCCGCACCGCCGATGCCGACAAGCCGGCGGCCGTCGGCACGCCCCGCAACTGACCCGACCGCCGCCCGCCGAGCCGGCCGCCAATGCGGCCCCGCCCGCTGCCGCCGCACCGCTGCCGTCGGCGATCAACGGCGCCGAGCCCGCGGCTGCCGAGCACCGGCCGCGGCGGCCGCCGGAACCCCAGCCCGAGCCCCGCACCGAAGGCCGCGCCGCCGCCGATCGCCCCCGCGGAGCCGGCGGAGACCCGCCACGGCGGACCGCAGATCGCCGCCGGCGCCTTCCTGATCCAGGTCGCGTCCCTGAGCGACCGCCGATGCGGCCCAGAAGGACTGGGCCCGATGCAGCAGAAGCACGCCTCGCTGCTCGGCCACATGGCTGCTGAACATTCAGGAGGCGACATCGAGCGGAAGGGCAAGTACTACCGGCGTGCAGGCCGGCCCGCTGCCGAACCGCGCCACCGGCGCACGACATCTGCGCCCGGCTGAAGGCCGAGAAGCAGGACTGCATCGTCGTCAAGCGCTGAGGTCCCGCCGGGACGCCGCATAGCAGGGGGCGGGGACGACACATGGTGCAGGCGGTTGTCTTTGGCTGCGCCGGCCCGACGCTGACGGCCGGGGAGCGCGATTTCTTCGCCGCCGCCGATCCGCTGGGCTTCATCCTCTTCGCGCGCAACATCGGTCGCCCGACCAGGTCCGCGCGCTGATCGGCGGAGCTGCGCGACCCGTCGGTGGGGCGCCCCGATGCCCCCATGCTGATCGACCAGGAGGGCGGGCGCGTGCAGCGCCTGCGCCCGCCCCATTGGCGCGAAGCTCCGCCGGCGGCGCGCTTCGGCGCCCTGGCGGCGGTCAGCCTGCCAGCGGCGCGCGAGGCGGTCTTCCTCAATCATCTGCTGCTGGCGGCCGAGCAGTCGGCGCTCGGCATCTCGATCGACTGCGCGCCGGTCCTCGACCTGGCGCATGACGGCGCCCACCAGGTCATCGGCGACCGCGCCTACGGCGGCGACCCGCTGCTGGTCGCCGATCTCGGCCGCGCGGCGATCGAGGGGCTGCTGGCCGGGGGCGTGCTGCCGATCGTCAAGCACATCCCCGGCCATGGCCGCGCCACTGGTCGACAGCCACCATGCCCTGCCGGTGTGCGACAGCGACCTGGCGAGCCTCGAGGCGAGCGATTTCCTGCCGTTCCGCCTGCTGCGCGATGCGCCCTTGGCGATGACCGCGCATGTCGTCTTCAGCGCCATCGACCCGGCGGCACCGGCAACGACCTCGAAACGGGTGATCGCCGAGGTGATCCGCGGCCACATCGGCTTCTCCGGCCTGCTGCTGTCCGACGACCTCTCGATGCGCGCCCTCGCCGGCGGATTGGCGCGAGCGCGCTGCGGCGGCGCGGGAGGCCGGGTGCGACCTGCTGCTCCATTGCAACGGCGACGGCGAGGAGATGGCCGCGGTCGCCGCCGAGACGCGCCCGATGAGCACGGGGGAACGTGCCCTGCTGCGCCGGGCCCAGGGGCGCCTCGCAGCGGCGCCGGCGAGCCTCGAGGCTGCCTCCGGCAGGCTTGACGCCCTGCTGGCGAGCGCTTAAAGCCCCGCGGCCCGCCAGTTGCTGCGGCCTTGCCTGCGGCGCTAAGGTGCGCCCTGCTGTGGGCTGAAGGCCGCGGCCTGCCCGACAACCTGCCCTGGACTGGAGCCGACGTGAGCGCGGTCGACCCCGACAAGCCGCCGACCTTCGAGGAAGACAACCCCGCGGGGCTGCCGACCGAGGCCTTCGAGCTGGCGCTGGAGGGTTACGAAGGCCCGATCGACGTGCTGCTGCAGTTGGCGCGCGACCAGAAGGTCGACATCACCAAGATCTCCATTCTGGCCCTGGCCGACCAGTATCTTGCCTTCATCGCCCAGGCGCGCGAGCTGCGTATCGAGATCGCCGCCGACTACCTGGTCATGGCGGCCTGGCTGGCCTACCTGAAGTCGCGGCTGCTGATCCCAGAGCCGGAGACGGTCGACGGCGAGCCCAGCGGCGCCGAGATGGCCGCCGCGCTGGCCTTCCAGCTTCAGCGCCTGCAGGCCATGCGCGATGCCGGCCAGGCGATCGTCACGCGGCCCCGCCTCGGCATCGACGTCTTTGCCCGCGGCGAGCCGCAGCAGGTGACGGTGGTGCAGACGAACGTCTATGCCGTCACGCTCTTCGATCTCCTGAAGGCCTACGGCGCCATCAAGCAGCGCGAGCAGCGGCCGATCCTGCGGATCATGGCGATGGAACTCTATTCGGTGGAGGACGCCATCCAGCGTCTCGGCCGGATGCTGGGGGAGCTGCCGGGGTGGTGCAACCTGGCGAGCCTGCTGCCGGCCGACCTGTCGGGCGACAGCCTCAAGTTCCGCTCGGCGGTCGCCTCGACTTTCGCGGCATCGCTGGAGATGGTGCGCCAGGGCAAGGCCCGGCTGCGCCAGGACGGCACCTTCGGCCCGATTTTTCTGCAAGGGGTTCGTGAGATTTCATGAGCGATCATTTCCAACAGCTTCGCGCCCTCGAAGCGCTGCTCTTCGCGGCCAGCGAGCCGCAGGCGCCGGCCGTGCTGGCGCGTGTCCTGCCGGAGGATGCCAAGGTCGAACCCCTGCTGGAGGAACTGGCCGGTCTCTATGCCAACCGCGGCGTCCACCTGACCCGGGTCGGCGACGGCTATGCCTTCCGGACCGCCGACGACCTGGCGCATCTCTTCGCCCGCGAGCAGACGGTGCAGAAGAAGCTGACCCGGGCCGCCATCGAATGCCTCGCCATCGTCGCCTACCACCAGCCGGCGACCCGCGCGGAGATCGAGGAGATCCGCGGCGTGGCGCTCTCCAAGGGAACCCTCGACACGCTGCTGGAGGCCGGCTGGATCCGCCCGGGCGCGCGGCGCGAGGCGCCCGGCCGCCCGGTGACCTGGCTGACCACCGCCGCCTTCCTCGACCACTTCGGGCTGGAAGACCTCGGCGCGCTGCCGGGCGTCGAGGATCTGAAGGCCGCCGGCCTGCTCGACCCGCGCCCCGCGGTGACCGCGCTGTCCGAGCGCGGCCTCCTGGCGGCCTTGCCGCGCGACGGCGCGGAAACCTCGGCGGACCGCGCCGAGGCCGAGGCGGAAGCCGATGCGGCCGCCGAGGAACTCCTGGCAGACGACTTCGGCGAGGACCTCATGGCGGAGGAGGGGAGCGACGCCGCGGCATCCGCGGGCGGCGAGGGACAAGAGGGGGATGGCGTCGACGACGACGCCGACGCGGGCGCGGACGCTGGTCCTGACGACGAGCCCGGCGAGGACGATGCCGACGCCGACGCTGTCACGGACGACGACGACGAGGTGCGGCGGCGCTCGGCCGCGGCCGAAGGCTGATCGCACGACCCGCCCCGCACCCGCAGCCGACCGCGCAGTCGCCCGATGAGCCAGCTCCTGCTCGATCATGTGAGCCACCGCTACGGCAGCCTGCTGGCGGTCGACGAGCTGTCGCTCGCCGTCGAGCCGGGCGAGCTGGTCTGCCTCCTGGGACCATCCGGCTGCGGCAAGACCACGGTGCTGCGCCTCGCCGCCGGGCTGGAGCCCGTGCAGTCCGGCCAGGTGGCGATCGGCGGCCGCGAGGTTGCCGGTCCGGGACGCAGCCTGCCGCCGGAGGAGCGCGGCGTTGGCCTGGTGTTCCAGGATTTCGCGCTCTTTCCCCATCTTTCGGTGACCGAGAACGTCGCCTTCGGGCTGCGCGGGCTGCCGCGCGCCGCGCGCGAGGCACGCGCCCGGCGGATGCTCGAACAGGTGCGCCTGGCGGATTTCGTCACGGCCTATCCGCACATGCTGTCGGGCGGCCAGCAGCAGCGCGTCGCCCTGGCGCGCGCGCTGGCGCCGGCGCCGCAGATCATGCTGCTGGACGAGCCTTTCTCCGGCCTCGATGTCGCGCTGCGCCGTGAAGTCCGCGACGAGACGCTGCATGTCTTGCAGTCTGCCGGCGTCGCCACGCTGATGGTGACCCACGATCCCGAGGAGGCCATGTTCATGGCCGACCGGATCGGCCTGATGCGGGACGGCCGGCTGGTCCAGATCGGCCGCCCATCCGATCTCTACTTCCGTCCGGCGGATCGATTTGTCGCAGGCTTCTTCGGCGAGGTGAACGCGCTGCCGGGGCAGGTTGGCGAGGGACGGGTGGCAACGCCCCTGGGACCGGTCGCCGCACCGGGGCTGGCGGAGGGCAGCGCCGTGGAGGTGCTGATCCGTTCCGAAGGACTGCTGCTGGGCGCCCTGGCGGTGACCGGCTCGCGCCAGCCCCTGGCCAAGGCCGAGGTTCTGGCCGCCCGCCTGCTGGGCCGCACCAGCCTGCTGCACCTGGCCACCGCCGACGGCAGTGGCGGGCTGCTCCACCTGCACGCCCGCGTGCCGGGACGCTTCCTGCCGGAGGAGGGCAGCCTCCTGCCGGTGGCGCTCGACCCCACGCTCGCCTTTGTCTTTGCTGCGGACGAGACTAAGTAGTATTGAGCCCGGCGACGGCTGCGTGCGTTGCGGTGCTGCGGGCTTTTTGCCATAGTCCGCCCCCACAATGCCCGCTGGACCGTTTGATCGCGGGTCCCGAAGGGGTTTGCAGTTCCAGGGGTTTGGAGTTCGAGCGAATGACCATCATCGATACCACCACGACGCCGCCGCATCTCGCCTTCATCGGCTCCATGAGCGTGTGGCATTGGCTGATCGTGCTTGTCGTCGTGCTGCTGCTGTTCGGCGGCGGCGGCAAGATTCCGCGCCTGATGAAGGATCTCGGCACCGGCGTGAAGTCCTTCAAGAAGGGCATCAAGGACGACGACAAGTCTTCTGCCGACGCCGAGGCCGGCACGGAGGCGCCTTCGAAGGTGATCGAGGGCGGCGCCGAGACCAGCACGGCGAGCAAGGACAAGACGACGACGGCCAACAGCTGAGGCCCGTGCCGCGGGACCGCGCTTCGGGACGGCGTCCCGGCTCCGTCCGGGCCGCTGGCGCTTTCCGAGGAATACTGCATGTTCGATATCGGCTGGTCCGAGATGGCGGTGATTGCCCTGGTGGCCCTGGTGGTCCTGGGCCCCAAGGAGCTGCCGCAGGCGATGAAGACCTTCGCCGCCTTCACGCGGAAGATGCAGCGCTATGCGCGCGACTTCCGCTCGGGCGTCGACGGCATCATCCGGGAGGCCGAACTCGAGGACGCCAAGAAGGCGCTCGACGCCGTGCGCCGGGCAATCCCTCGCAGACCATGCTGAAGAAGGTGGTCGATCCCACCGGCGTGAAGACCACCGCGGCGGTGGCCGAGGTCGCGAAGGACGCCGCCAAGGACGCCGGCGAGACGAAGGCGGCGCCCAGAAGGCGCTGTCGCCGCCCGATGCCTTGGCCGACGCCGTCCGCCGCCGCCGCCGTGAAGGCCGCCGCGAGTGGCCGGTTCCCGCGCCCGGCGCCAAGAGCAGGCAGCCGCAAGATGGCGCCGCCGCACTCGATCCGTCCGCCCGAGCCGACCCCCAAGGCGCCGCCGCCGTTCCGGCCGCGCGCATCGGCGAAGTGCCCAAGGCACCGGCCGCCACGCAGACGGCCGACGCCGCCAAGGCGGCGCCGTCAAGGACGCGCCCGCCGAGCCGGGTCGACGGCGGTGACGCAGCATGAAGCCGGAGTCCGTCGCAGCCCGACGACAAGAAGATGCCGCTGCTCGACCACATCGTCGAGCTGCGCAACCGTCTGCTCTGGTGCGTGGGCGCGCTGATCGTGATCTTCCTGATCACCTTCATCCTGGCCGCCACCGACATCTACAACTTCCTGGTCCAGCCGCTGGCCGACATCCTGCTGCAGAAGGGCGCCGAGCGGGAAGCGCGGATGATCTTCACCGACCTGACCGAGTTCTTCTTCACCAAGGTCAAGGTCTCGTTTTTCTTCGCCGCCTTCCTCTGCTGTCCGCTGTTCCTGGCGCAGTTCTGGATGTTCGTCGCCCCCGGGCTCTACAGGCACGAGAAGGCGCGCTGGGCCCCTTCCTGGCGGCCACGCCCATCCTGTTCCTGACCGGCGCCGGGCTGGTCTACTACCTGATCATGCCGATGGCCTGGAGCTTCTTCCTCTCCTTCGAGCAGACCGGCGTGCCCGGCGACGGCACCCTGCCGATCGTGCTCGAGCCGAAGGTCAACGAGTACCTCGGCCTGGTGATGCTGCTCATCTTCGCCTTCGGGCTGGCGTTCCAGCTGCCGGTGGTCCTGACGCTGCTGGCGCGCGTCGGCATCGCCTCGGCGGCCGGCATGGCGCGCACCCGCCGCTACGCCATTGTCATCGTCTTCGTTTTCGCGGCGATCTTCACGCCGCCCGATCCGGTGAGCCAGCTCACCCTCGCGATTCCGATCATCCTGCTCTACGAACTGTCCATCATTCTTGCCAAGATGATGGAGAAGAAGCGCGCGGCCCTGGTCGCCGCCGCAAGCGAGGAGGACGACACCGATGAGGACGAGGACGACGACGAGGACGACAAGGACGAGCCGCCGGCAAAGCCGAGCTGAGGCCCGCGGCTTCCTCCGCCGCGTGGCTCTGGCGGCCGCCGTGCTCCTGGCAGCGGCCGCGCCTGCGGCGGCATGGGATTGCCGCAACGGGGACCTTGAGATCGCTTGCGACGCCCAGGGCTGCAACGCCAGCGAGAGCTTCACCCCGATGTCGATCAGCCTCGGCGAGAAGGGCGAGATGACAGTCTGCGCCTACTCCGGCTGCTGGCAGGGACGGGCCAACCAGATCGTGCAGAGCGACGACTATCTGATCCTGGCGGCCAGCGCGCTGCGCTGGAACGGCCAGAGCGGCAACGACGCGGCGATCGCCGTCCTGCTCGACAAGCACACTGGGATCGCGATCCTGAACGGTGCCGGCTTCGCCCATCCGCTGACCTGCAGCCGCTGAGACCGCGCGCGAACATGGACGCGTGCTGACGCAGCCCCTATAACGCGGCCGTTCCCTCTGCGCAGGACAGTGCCATGTTCGATTTGAAGTGGATTCGCGAGCACCCCGAGGACTTCGACCGCGGCTTCGCCCGCCGCGGCATGGCGGCGCAGTCGTCTGCGATCCTGGCCCTCGACGAGAAGCGGCGGGCGCTGCTGTCCGAGTTGCAGGAGCTGCAGGCACGGCGGAACGAGGTCTCCAAGCGGGTCGGCGACGCCATGAAGCGCGGCAATCGCGAACAGGCGGAGGAACTGAAGACCGAGGTCTCGCTGATGAAGGCGCGGCTGGAGAGCCTGGAGCAGGAGAGCAAGGCGCAGGAGGAGGCGGTCGAGACGGCGCTGGCCTCGCTGCCCAATCTGCCGGCCGAGGACGTGCCGCATGGGGCCGACGAGGCCGCCAACCGCGAGATCAAGCGCTGGGGCGAGCCGCGCGCCTTCGACTTCCAGGCCAAGGAGCACTTCGAGGTGGCCGCCGCCGCCAGAGATCTCGACTTCGAGCAGGCGGCCAAGTTGTCCGGCGCGCGCTTCGTGGTGATGAAGGGCGGCCTTGCCCGCCTGCACCGCGCCCTGGCGCAGTTCATGCTGAACCTGCACGTCGAGGAGCACGGCTATACCGAGGTGAACTCGCCGGTCCTGGTGCGCGACAAGGTGCTCTTCGGCACCGGCCAGCTTCCCAAGTTCGCCGAGGACCAGTTCCGCACCGTCGACGACTTCTGGCTGATCCCCACGGCCGAGGTGACGCTGACCAACTTCGCGCAGGACCGCATCTTCGACGAGGGCGAGCTGCCGCTGCGCCTGACCGCCCACACGCTCTGCTTCCGCTCGGAAGCCGGCTCGGCCGGGCGCGACACCCGCGGCATGCTGCGGCAGCACCAGTTCGAGAAGGTCGAGCTCGTGTCGATCGTTCACCCCGACCGCTCCGACGAGGAGCACGAGCGCATGACGCGCTGCGCCGAGACGGTGCTGGAGCGTCTCGAGCTGCCATACCGCAAGATGGTGCTTTCGACCGGCGACATGGGGTTCGGCGCGCGCAAGACCTACGACCTGGAGGTCTGGCTGCCGGGGCAGGGGAGCTATCGCGAGATCTCCAGTTGCTCGACCTGCGGCGATTTCCAGGCGCGCCGCATGAAGGGCCGCTATCGCCCCGAAGGCGAGAAGGGGACGCGGTTCCTGCACACGCTGAACGGCTCCGGCGTCGCCGTCGGGCGCGCATTGATCGCGGTGATCGAGAACTATCAGCAGGCCGACGGTTCGGTGCGCGTGCCGGCGGTGCTCAAACCCTACATGGGCGGCACGGAGGTCCTGGGCGCGGATGGCTAAGAAAGCGGTGAAGGGCGGCGCGGCCAAGGCAGCGCTGCCGGACCTCGGCGACCTGCGGATCCTGATCTCCAACGACGACGGCTACGGCGCGCCGGGCATTCGGGCGCTGGAGCGGATCGCGCGCAGTCTGACCAAGGATGTCTGGGTGGTGGCGCCGGAGACCGAGCAGTCGGCCACCAGCCACTCCCTGACGCTGCGGCGGCCGCTGCGGCTGCGCAAGCAGAAGACCCGGCACTACACCGTCGACGGCACGCCGACCGACTGCGTGCTGGTGGCCTGCCAGACGCTGCTCGAGGACCGCCGCCCGGACCTCGTCTTCTCCGGCATCAACATGGGGTCCAATCTCGGCGAGGACGTGACCTATTCGGGCACGGTGGCGGCGGCGATGGAGGCGGCCATTCTCGGCATTCGCGCCTTCGCCTTCAGCCAGGTCCGAGGCGAGGACGGCCGGCTCGACTTCACCGCCGCGGAGGCCCTGGCTCCGGACATCATCCGGCGCCTGGCGGCGCCGCCCTGGAAGCGCGAGGTCCTGATGAACGTGAACTTTCCGGCTTTGCCGCCGGAGCAGGTGCGCGGGGTTCGGGTCTGCCGGCAGGGCCGCCGGGACAGCGGTACGACGGTGGTGGAGGGGCGGGACCCCTCGGGCAGGCCCTACATCTGGATCGGCCAGTTCCTCTCCGACGATACCTCGGAGAAGGATACAGACCTGAAGGCCATCATCGAGGGCCAGATCTCGGTCACGCCGCTGCATCTCGACCTGACCCATCGCGGTATGCTGAAGGAGCTGGGTGGCCTCTTCGGCTAGAGGCACCGTCCGCCGCTCGCCCGAGACCGCCGCAACCAGGCGTCTGTAACCAAGAGCCCTGTGATCGAAAGCCCCGTGACCAAAAGCCCCGTGACCAAAAGCCCCGTGACCAAAAGCGCCGCGACCAGAACGCCCGCCGCCAAGCCGTCCGAGACGAAGACGCGGGATGGCTCGACCCACAGTGCCGCACGCAAGATTCGCCTGCTTATGGAACTGCGCCGCGAGGGCATCGCCGACACCGCGGTCCTGGCCGCGATGGAGCGCGTGCCGCGCGAGCGCTTCGTGCCCGATGCCTTCCGCGACCAGGCCTATGCCAACAAGGCCCTGCCGATCGGCAATGGCCAGACCGTCAGCCAGCCGCTGGTGGTGGCGCAGATGACCCAGGCGCTGGCCCTCAAGCGCGGTCAGCGCGTGCTGGAGATCGGCACCGGCAGCGGCTATCAGGCCGCGGTGCTGGCGCAGCTCGGTGTCGAGCTCTTCACCGTCGAGCGCCATCAGGCGCTTTACCGCAAGGCCGTGGCGCTCTTCGCATCGCTCGGGCTCGAGACGGTCCATTGCCGCCTGGGCGACGGCATGGAGGGCTGGCCGGAGGAGGCGCCCTTCGACGCCATCCTGGTCACCGCGGCGGCCGACCACCTGCCGGAGGCCCTGCTGGCCCAGCTCGCGGACGGTGGCCGGCTGGTGCTGCCGCTGGGGCCGCATGGCGGCGACCAGCGGCTGCTGCGCTTCACCCGCCGAGGCGATGAACTCCATGAGGAGGCGCTGGGCGGGGTCCGATTCGTGCCGCTGCTGCCCGGTGTGCCGGGACGCGAACCGGCCTAGCCGGCACGAAAGACTCTCGCAATCCTGGACAGGCGCGGGGCGCCTTTGGCATGAAGCCACCATGGGCTGGCATCGACGGAGCGGAGTCGCAGGCGCGATGAGGCAGGCGAGGCAGGGCCGGGGCTGGTTTCGAGGCGTGGCAGCGCTGCTGCTCCTCGTGTCGACGGTGGCCTGCGGCCAGGGGCCAGGGCGCTACAGCCCGACGGCCGGGCAGAGTGGGCAGGCAGCGACCGCCGGCCAGGGCGGCAGCTATGCCGTGCTGCCGGGCGACACGCTCTATGCCGTCTCGCGCAAGACCGGCATCCCGCTGCGCGCGCTGATCGAGGCCAACGGCCTGGAGCCGCCCTACGAATTGCAGCCCGGCCAGCAGCTCCGCCTGCCGCAGGTCGAGACCTACGTGGTCGCCGCCGGCGACACGGTCTATGGCATCTCGCGGCGCTTCGGTGTCGAGACCAGCGAGCTGGCCCGCCAGAACGGCATCGAGCCGCCCTTCACCATCACGCCGGGCCAGGTGCTGGTGCTGCCGAGCGACGAGACGCAGATCGCCAGTGCCCCGAGCCCCTATCAGCCCGCGCCTTACCAACCCGCCCCGGTCCAGCCGGCCCCGGGCGGCGTCACGGCAACGCCCCTGCCGGCGCCGCAACCCGGCGCGCCGCAGCCGGTGACATCCGAGCCGGCAGCCCCGCAGGGCGGCACCCCGGCGCCGGCCGCCGGCCAGCCGGAGCCCATCACGCCGCAGGGCGGCACGCCGGTCCCGGCCGTGCCGGCCCCAGCACCCACACCCGCACCCGCACCGGCGCCCACCCCGGCGCCGGCCGCCGCGCCGACCCCGGGACCGGCCGTCCTGCCGGAGCCGCCGGCCCGAGCGGGGACCAAGTTCATCTGGCCGGTCGACGGGACGCTGCTGTCGACCTTCGGCGACAAGCCCGGCGGCCTGCACAACGACGGCATCAATATCGCCGCGCCGCGCGGCGCCCCGGTCAAGGCGGCGGACAACGGCGTGGTGGCCTATGCCGGCTCCGAGCTGCGCGGCTTCGGCAACCTGATCCTGATCAAGCACCAGGGCGACTACGTCACCGCCTACGCGCACAACGATCAGATCCTGGTGAAGCGGGGCGATATCGTGCGCCGGGGCGAGACCATCGCGCGGGTGGGCACCAGCGGCAACGTCGACCAGCCGCAGCTTCACTTCGAGATTCGCAAGGGGTCGCGCGCCATCGATCCGATGACCGTGATGGTCGAGCAGACCGCGGCGCTGCCTTAGCGTCGACGCTGCCGTAGCGGCGGCCGTCAGCTCAGCGGCTTGCCGAGGCGTCCGGCGAGATCCTGCACGAACTGGAAGGCGACGCGGCCGGAGCGACTGCCGCGGGTGATCGACCACTCGCGCGCCTGCGCCTGCATCTCGTCCTGCGGCAGCTCCAGGCCATAGCGCCGGCAATAGCCCTCGATCATGGCGAAGAAGGTCTCCTGGTCGCAGTTGTGGAATCCCAGCCAGAGACCGAAGCGGTCGGAGAGGCTGACCTTCTCCTCCACCGCCTCCGAGGCATGGATCGCGGTCGAGCGCTCGTTCTCGATCATGTCGCGCGACAGCAGGTGCCGGCGGTTCGAGGTGGCGTAGAAGACGACGTTCTCCGGTCGGCCCTCGATGCCGCCCTCCAGCACCGCCTTCAGCGACTTGTAGCTGGAATCCTCGGTCTCGAAGGAGAGGTCGTCGCAGAACAGCAGCGTCGGGCGACCGGCATCGCGCAGCAGGGCCAGCAACTGCGGCAGCGAGACGATCTCCTCGCGGTGGACCTCGACCAGGGCGAGGCGCGGATGGCCGGCGGCCTCGGCCTCCTCGTTCACCTGGGCATGGACCGCCTTGACCAGCGAAGACTTGCCCATGCCGCGGGCGCCCCAGAGCAGGGCGTTGTTGGCCGGCAGACCGCGGACGAAGCGTCGGGTGTTCTCCAGCAGCGTGTCGACCTGGCGGTCGAGCCCCTGCAGCAGCTGCAGTTCGACGCGGTTTACCTTGGGAACGGCCTCCAGGCGCCGGCCCTCGGCATGCCAGACGAAGGCATCGGCGCTCGACAGCGTGGCCGGTGGCGGCCCGGCCGGGGCCAGCCGCTCCAGTGCTGCGGCAATTCGTTCCAGAAGCGCGTTAGGATCGCTGGCGTTTTCGGCCATCGGCCGGGACTCCCTCCAAAGGCCATCGCAAAGGCGGCGGAGCCTAGTAACGGCCCCGATGGCGCGTCAACTCCGCGCGCCCCTCGGCCGGCGCGGGGCGGCGTTGCAATTCGGCGTTCTATCGCTATAGTCCGCCGGTCATTTTTGCCGGTCAGGAGACGTAACCACATGTTGATTTCGCCAGCTTTTGCGCAGGAAGGTGCTGCCGGTTCCGGCGGTCCGGACACGTTGATGACGTTCCTGCCGCTGGTCCTCATCTTCGTCGTCTTCTACTTCCTGATGATCCGCCCGCAGCAGAAGAAGATGAAGGAGCACCGCGGCATGGTCGCCAACCTTCGTCGCGGCGACCGGGTCGTCACCGGCGGCGGCCTGGTCGGCGTGGTGACGAAGGTCATCAACGACGGCGAGGTTCAGGTCGAGGTGGCCGACGGCGTGCGGGTGCGGGTGGTGCGCGGCACCATCACCTCGGTGCTCGGCAAGGGCGAGCCGGCCAAGGCCGAGCCCGCGACCAGCGGCAAGAGCTGAGGATCGGGCCCGGCCGCTCTGGCTGGGCCCTCCCAAGGATCGGCACCCGATGGTTCAGCTTTCCCGCTGGCAGCGCATTTGCATCATCGCCGTCTTGGCGATCGGCATTCTCTATGCCCTGCCCAACGTGCTCCCCAAGAGCACGGTCGACGACCTGCCTGCGTGGGTGCCGGCCAATCAGATCAATCTCGGGCTCGACCTGCGCGGCGGCTCCTACATGCTGCTCGAGGTCGACCTCAAGGCGGTCGAGTCGGAGCAG
Organism: uncultured Alphaproteobacteria bacterium; assembly: GCA_942492185.1. Classification (GTDB taxonomy): domain Bacteria; phylum Pseudomonadota; class Alphaproteobacteria; order Kiloniellales; family JACOMY01; genus CALOEA01. The sequence goes on along the minus strand of CALOEA010000054.1, from coordinate 63,965 downwards.
CTCACGCAGCTGGCCGAATCGACCCGCGACCTCCTGCGTGCCGCCCGCTTCGGCTACGTCAACCTCTCGGCCACCGCCGAAGGGGTCAGCTTCGACCTGCGCGACACCTCCATGGCCGCCGACGTCACGGCGTTGCTGCGCGAGGAGTTCGGCAACGAGGTGACGATCGCCGACGACGGCAGCGGCCGCTTCACGCTCGGCTATACCGAGGAATACCTGGCGGAGCGCCAGGACAGCGTGGTCAAGCAGGCGCTCGAGATCGTGCGCCGCCGCATCGACGAAACCGGCACCCGAGAGCCCTCGATCCAGCGCCAGGGCGAGCTGCGCATCCTGGTCCAGGTGCCTGGCCTGGAGAACCCGGATGAGCTGAAGCGCATCATCGGGCAGACCGCCAAGATGACCTTCCGCTTCGTGCTCGACAGCGTGCGTCCCGGCATCGATCCGGTGCCGGCCGGCGCCGCGGTCCTGCCGGTTCAGGGCGCGACCGGCCAGCAGCTGGTGGTCGAGAACCGCGTCATGGTGTCCGGCGAGCAGCTCGAGGACGCGCAGCTCTCCTTCGACAACAATCAGCCGGTGGTCTCCTTCCGTTTCGACGGCTCGGGCGGCAAGGCCTTCTGCGACGCCACGCGCGAGAATGTCGGCCGGCTCTTCGCCATCGTGCTCGACGACAAGGTGATCTCCTATCCGCGGATCAACGAGCCGATCTGCGGCGGGTCCGGCATCATCCGCGGGTCCTTCACGCAGCAGAGCGCGAACGACCTGGCGCTGCTGCTGCGGGCTGGCGCCCTGCCGGCGCCGCTGACCATCATCGAGGAGCGCACCGTCGGACCAGGGCTCGGCGCCGACTCCATCGCCGCCGGCGAGATCGCCTCTGTCATTGCGGTGGCGCTCGTCGTGGTCTTCATGGGCTTGGCCTACGGCCTCTTCGGCCTCTTCGCCAACGTCGCCCTGCTGATGAACCTGGTGATCATCCTGGGTGCGATGACCGCGATCCAGGCGACACTGACGCTGCCCGGCATTGCCGGCATCGCCCTCACCATGGGCATGGCGGTGGACGCCAACGTGCTGATCTTCGAGCGCATGCGCGAGGAGATACGCAACGGCCGCAACCCGACCCTGGCGATCGATGCCGGCTATAAGCGGGCGATGACCACCATCATCGACTCCAACCTCACCACGCTGATTGCCGCGCTGCTGCTCTACCAGTTCGGCACCGGGCCGGTGAAAGGCTTCGCGGTGACCCTGTCGCTCGGCCTGCTGACCTCGATGTTCACCGCCATCATGCTGACCCGCTGGATGGTGGTGAGCTGGCTCCGCCGCCGCAAGCGCAGCGCGCTGCCGATCTAAAGGAAAGCGCCATGGCCTTCGCCCTCGTCAAATTCATGCCGATCGAGCCCAAGCTGAACTTCTTCGGCGCTCGCAAGTTCTTCTTCGCCCTCTCCATCCTCATGGTGCTGGCCTCGATCGGCCTGGTCTTCACCAAGGGGCTGAACTTCGGCGTGGACTTCCGTGGCGGCATCGTCATGGAGGTGAAGACCGTCGGTCCGGCACCGGTGGACGAGCTGCGCGCGCAGCTCAACGCCCTCGGCCTCGGCGACGTGTCGCTGCAGGAGTTCGGCGCGCCTGACGTGGTGCTGATCAACGTGCCGCAGCAGGACGGCGACGACGGCGCGCAGCAGATCGCGGTGCAGAAGATCCAGGATTCGCTCGGCGACACGGCGGAGGAGTACCGCCGCGTCGAGTCGGTCGGTCCCAAGGTCGGCGACGAGCTGAAGACCGGCGGCATCATCGCGACCCTGCTCTCGATGCTCGGCATCGCCATCTACGTCTGGGTCCGCTTCGACCTCAGCTATGGCATGGCCGCACTGGTGGCGCTGATCCACGACGTCATCGCCGTGGTGGGCTTCTTCTCGCTGACCGGAATCGAGTTCAACCTGGCCACGCTGGCAGCCATCCTCACGGTCGCCGGCTACTCCATCAACGACACGGTGGTGATCTTCGATCGCGTCCGCGAGGAGTTGCGCCGCTACAAGAAGCTGCCGATCCCCGAGGTGCTGAACAAGGCGATGAACGCGACCTTGACGCGCACCACGCTGACCTCGGTGACGACGCTGCTGGCGCTGTTCGGTCTCTTCTTCTTCGGCGGCGAAGTGATCCGCGGTTTCTCCGCCGGCATCATCTTCGGTATCGTGATCGGCACCTATTCGAGCTGGGGCTGCGCCGTTCCCCTGCTGGGCTTTGCCCGCCTCCGGCCCGCCGTTCCGGCGAAGGGCGAGGGGACGCCCGAGGCCATCGAGGCCCCCTGAGGCGCGCGGCCGCGTGGACCTGACGCCCCTCGTTCCCGAAGGCCGGCAGCAGGTCGAGAGCTACGGCGATGGCGGCTTCCGCGTCAGCGGCGTGCGCTTCAGCGGGTCGATCCTGATCTTCCCACAGCGCAGCGAGCTCTGGTCGGTGACCGACTTCGCCGCGCTCGACCGCGCCAGCCTGCAGCCGGTGCTGGATCAGGACCCGCCGATCGAGCTGCTGCTGATCGGCTGCGGCCCGCGTCTCCAGCTGGTGCCCAAGGCCCTGCGGCAGGAACTGCGTGCGGCCGGCCTGGCGGTGGAGCCGATGGATACCGGCGCCGCCTGCCGCACCTACAATGTCCTGATGGCCGAGGGCCGGCGGGTGGCCGCGGCCCTCATCGCCGTCTAGAACGTCTTCGCGTCGCGGCTATGTGGCGCCGGCTCGGTCGTGCCGGCGTCCGATCCTGGCCGGACCCCGCGCTACTCCCCTAGTTCCTCGAGCAGGACCTCGACGGCCTTCGCCAGCTGCGGGTCGCGGCCGGCGACCTTGTCCTCCGGCGAGATGCCGACGTAGACATCGGGCTCCAGCTGCGCGTTCTCCAGCCAGGTGCCGTCGTTCGTCTTGAAGCCGGCCTGCGGCACGCCGTAGTAGATCGTCCAGTCCTGCTGATCCTCCCACCAGACGGCCGTGCCGGTGCCCGGAACCGGCTCGCCGACGATCTTCCCGAGGCCCAGCTCCTTGTAGGAGAAGGGAAAGATATGGCCATCGGAATAGGCGGCGGGGTTGGTGAGGACCACCGAGGGGCGGGTCCAGCGGCCGAGCGGCTCGATCGCGGTCTGCCCCTTGTCGCCCGGGACCCAGGTGAGGTACTGCCGCCCGCTGAGCAGCGCGAGAAGCTGGTTGGTCAGGTTGCCGCCGCCATTGAAGCGGATGTCCACCACCAGCGCCTCGGTATCGGCGTAGCGGCCCAGGATGTTGGCGTAGGCGATGCGGTAGGAGTCCTCGTCCATGTCGGGGATGTGGACATAGCCGATGCGGCCGCCAGACAGTTCGGCGACCATCGCGCGCCGCTCGTCGACCCAGAGCCAGTAGGCCAGATCCCGCTCCTCCCAGGAGGAAATCGGCGAGAGGACCTCCTCCCAGCTGTCGCCGCTGGCCGGATCGCGCAAGCCCAGGCGCGTGTCGCGGCCGCGGATCGTGTTGAGGTACTGGCTGAGGTTCTCCTCGGCGCCGATCGCCTGACCGTCGACCGTCTCGATGATGACGCCGGGGACGATGCGCGAGCCGGCCTTGTCCGCCGGGCCGCCCGGCAGAACGCGCGCGATCTTCGCGCCGGCCCCGTCCCAGCCGAGATCGTAGAAGAGGCCGAGATAGGCGGTCTGGTCGCCGTCGTTGCGCGACCGCCATCCGGAGTAGCCGGAGCCGGTGTGGCTGGCGTTCAGCTCGCCCACCATCTCGGACAGCAGTTCGGCGAAGTCGTAGCCGTTGTCGATGAAGGGCAGGAACTTGCGGTAGGCCTCGCGGTAGAAGGTCCAGTCGACGCCGCCCATGTCGCGGCGGAAGAACTTCTGCTGCGTCAGGCGCCAGACGTGGTCGAAGATGTATTCGCGCTCCGCGGCGCGGTCGAGCGGCATCTCGGCCGAATAGGAGATGTAGTCGACGGCGCCGTCGTAGACCGAGACGCTGTAGAAGCCCCAGGGCGAGAGCATGTAGAGCGTCGACTCGTCGGGCGACATCTCGGCGTCGATCCAATCGACCGACAGGCCGGAGAAGAGCTGGGTGAGGCTGCTGGTGCGATGCTGCAGCTCGTAGCCCGTGGCGGTGTAGGAGCCGTCGCCGCCCTGCTCATAGACGATGTAGGTCAGGTACTCGCCGTCCTCCGACAGGTGGTAGTAGCCGATGGACGCCGAGAAGGGCGTGAGGCGGAAGATGCGGCGGGCGATGTTCTCGGACTCCGGCTCGATCCAGCCAAGATCGACACCGGTGTCCTCGGCGGCCCCGCCGTCCTCCGCTGCTGCCTCTTCGTCGGCCTCCGACTCCGGGTCGGCCTCGGCAGCGGCCGCGTCCTCCGCCGCCGCCTCGTTGTCGAGCAGGCGCTGATAGTCCTTCTCGCCCAGCCGCAGGCGGTCGGACGCCTCGCGGGTGACGGCCGCGACCAGAACGTCGACCTGGTCGGGGTTCTGGTCGGTGCGGCGCAGGCCGAGGAGATCCGACATCCAGAGCACGTAGCGGCCGTCGGCCGACCAGCTGCTGTCGAAGTCATAGAATCCGTTCGGCGCAACGTTGATCGGCGGCTGGTTGCCTCTGGTGTCGATCAGCGCCACGTCCGGATTGTTCGGATTGGGCGAGTAGCTGGCCGAGATCCAGCGGCCGTCCGGCGACCAGGAGAAGCTCGTGTCGCCGTCGGAGTAGGAGTAGTTGAACTCCGGGCCCAGCAGCGTCTTCACCTCGCCGCTGGCGATGTCGAACAGGCGGATCTCGTCGCGGTTCTGCAGGAAGGCGATCCGCTCGCCCTGCGGGTCGTAGAGCGGCTGGAACTCGTCGGCCAGGGTGTCGAGCAGCAGGCGCTCCTCGATCAGCGTGGCATCGAAGAAGTCGGGTTCCTCGTCGAGCAGCAGGCTGCTTTCGTAGATCCCCCAGCTGCCGTCGCGCTCGGAGGCATAGAGCAGGCTGCGGCCGTCCGGGCTGAAGGAGAGGCTGCGCTCCTGCTCCGGCGTCGAGGTCAGCCGCCGCGTCACCTCGCCGTCGATCGACATGACGAACACCTCGCCGCGCACGATGAAGGCGATTTCCCGCCCGCTGGGCGAGAGGTCGAACTCGCTGGCGCCGTAGTCGAAGGTGACGTAGCGCGGCCCCTGGTCGATGGCATCGCGGGCCAGTTCGACCCGCACTTTCTGCGGCTCCGCCGCGCCCGCCGGCAGCAGCCAGAGCTCGCCGTCGTAGCCATAGGCGATGTCGCCGGCATTGCTGACCGAGAGGAAGCGAACGGGATGGGTATCGTGATGCGTGATCTGTAGCGGCGCGGCCGCCGGGTCGAGCGCCTGCTGCCAGACGTTGAAGGAACCGGAGCGCTCCGACAGGTAGTAGAACGACTGGCCGTCGGGGGCCCAGGCCGGGTCCCGGTCCTCGCCGGCGAAACCGGTGAGCCGGGTGTGCTGGCCGCTGGCCTCGTCATAGAGCCAGATGTCGTGTGCCTGCGCCGAGAGGTCGTGTTTCCTCCAGGCCTGTTCGATGCCGGGCTGGTCCTCGTAGAGCAGCCGTCCGCCGCCGGGTGCCTCGACGGCTTCGTGCGCCAGGATCGGCAGGACCATGCGCTCCCGCCCGCCGGCCGCCGGCACGCTGTAGAGCTGCTCGTTCTGGCCCGGGCTCGGCAGGGTGTGGGTCGCCGTGGCGTCGCCCAGCCGGCGCGCGCCGAACAGGATCGCCGTGCCGTCGGCGGTGAAGCCGGTCGGGCGGTCGGGCGAGGAGTCCTGCGTCAGCCGCGTCGCGGCGCCGCCGTCGGCTGGAATGACGAAGATGTCGGGGTTGCCGTAGCGATCCGCCGAGAAGGCGATGGTCTGGCCGTCCGGCGACCATACCGGGCGACTGACATAGACGTCGCTGGCCACCAGCGGCCTGGCCGCTCCGCCGGCGCTGGGCACCAACCAGAGGCCACCGGCGAAGCTGAAGGCAATCTGGCTGCCGTCGGGCGAAAGCGCCGGATAGCGCAGCCAGAGCGGCGCGGCTGTCTCGGCGGCCGGCAGTGGCGAACTGGCCAGGACGGCGAGGCCGACGAGGCCGGCCATAAGGGAACGATGCATCGACTGTCCTCCCGTCGCGCGCTGCGAAGCGGGGCAAGCCTAGCCCAGAGTTCGCTAACGCGCGACGACAGAACGGCAGGCGCTTTTTGCGCCTGGATCAGGAGGGGCCCGAGGCTCAGGCCTTCGCCAGATTGGCCTCGGCGAAATCCCAGTTCAGCAGGTGGTCGAGATAGGCCGAGACGAAGTCGGGCCGGCGGTTCTGGTAGTCGAGGTAGTAGGCATGCTCCCACACGTCGACGGTCAGCAGCGCGGTCTCGCCCTTGGTCAGCGGCAGCTCGGCGTTGGAGGTATTGGTCACCGCCAGCTTGCCGTCCTTGCCGACCACCAGCCAGGTCCAGCCGCTGCCGAAATTGCCGGCCGCGGAGTCCGCGAAGGTCTTGCGGAACGCATCGTAGCCGCCGAGGTCCTTGTCGATCGCCGCGGCGATCTTGCCGGAGGGCTTGCCGCCGGCCTTCGGCGCCAGGCACTCCCAGAAGAAGCTGTGGTTCCAATGCTGCGCCGAGTTGTTGAAGAGGCCCTTGTTGCCCTCCTTGGCGGCGGCCTGCACGACCTCCTCCAGGCTCTTGCCCTCCAGCGGCGTGCCCTTGACCATGTCGTTGGTCTTGGTGACGTAGGTCTGGTGGTGCTTGCCGTGGTGGAACTCGAAGGTGCGCTGCGAGATGTAGGGCTCCAGGGCGTCGGGCGCGAAGTTCAGGGCGGGCAGGGTAAAGGCCATCGGAAATCTCCTGTTAACGGCTTGGTAATTGGAATGGCTTCCACATAGTGGCCAAAGCCGTCAAATGGAAGCCTCTCGCGGGGTGGCGGGCGTCGCCGCCCCCCGGGTACAACGTGCCAGGGTCACCCAAGGTTCTGGGCGCCGACCATACAGAAGAGCATCGGCAGCGACAGCACGGTGTTGCCGCGCGATACCAGCATTGCTCTTCGCGCCGCCCGCTGCTTCTCGGCGGCCTCGGCGGGGACCAGGCCCAGGACCTTCTTCTGCGCCGGCCAGATCAACGCCCAGACGTTGAACGCCATGATGAGGCCGAGCCACATGCCGATGCCGAGCAGGGTGTGGGAAAAGGAGCTGAAGGCGCCGCCGGGCGAGGCGATGCCGAGCGTCAGGGTCTCCAGCAGATAGCCGTTCAGCACCGCCAGGATCAGGCCGCTCAGCAGCGTGGCGACGGCCGCCCAGCGGAACCAGAAAAGCGCGCGCGGCGCGATGTGCCGGCCGATCGCCGGTTTCAGCTCGTCGGGCATCGCCGGCATCGCGACGATCTGCACGAAATTGAAGTAGTAGAGGAGCCCCACCCACATCATCGCCGCGACCACATGCAGCCAGCGGAACAGGAAGGGCCAGAAGACCGCGCCGGCAAAGCCGGTCCAGAGCGCATAGAGCAGGAAGACCGCTCCGGCGAGCCCGAAAGAGAGCAAGACGGTGCGCGGGAGATTCGACAGGATGGCCGCCATGGATGTCTCCTCCGGAGGCCGGCGCGGCCCCGGGTTGCTTGCCGGGAAAGGTCTGGGGTCGCGGAGGAAGCCTCCGTGGCCGGATGAAAATACCTTAGTGAAGAGGTCGGATTTTGCCAATGCGAGCCGGTGAGAGCAGCCCGGGCGGCGGGCCCCGAGAGGAAGGGCTCGCCCTGGTCCAGGCGCTGCGGCAGGCCGATCCCGACCGCTATCTGACGGTGGTGGCGGCGCCGCCGCCCGGCGACCGCCTGGCGCCGCTGCTGGGGCTCTTCCTGCTGAATGCCGAGTTGGCGCGCACCGGCGACGTGGCACAGGAAGCGCTGCTGGCCGACCTGCGCCTGAAGTGGTGGTACGACGCGCTCGGCGAAGCCGCTGCGGCCGGCAGCCATGCGCAGCCGGCCCTGGCGGCGCTGGCCCCGGCACTCGCTGACGGGTCCCTGCCGCTGGCCGAGCTGCGGGCGCTTGTGGAGCAGCGCCAGGCGGAGCAGGAGCCGCATCCCTTCGCCGATCTCGCGGCCTTCGAGCACCATGCCGCCGCCGGCGGCGGCCGCCTGGGCGGTCTGGCGGCACGCCTGCTGGGCAGCGAGGGACGAGGCCCGCGCCGCCGAGGCCGTCGGCACGGCCTTCGCCCTGCTCGGCCTGCTGCGCGCCGCCGGGCATCACGCCGCACGGGGCCGCCTGCTGCTGCCGGCCGACCAGGCCGTGGCCGCCGGCGCCACGCTGCAGAGCCTGGCCGAGGGGCGGGACGGCGCGGCCTTGGCGCCGCTGGCGCGGGAGGTCGGAGCCGCCGCCGCGACCCACCTGCGGAGCGCGCGGCGCCTGCAAGCCCGCTTGCCGCGCAGACGCATGGTCCTCTTTCTGCCGGCGGCGCTCTGCGACCTCTCGCTGGCCCGGCTCGCGGCCCGCAGCTGGGATCCGCTGGCGCCCGGCTTCGTCCTGCCGGCGCCGGGGCGCGCCTGGCGTCTGCTGCTGCACAAATGGCGGGGACGGACGTGAGCGGCTGGCTGGCCGATGCGCAGCCCTTCGTGCAGGACTACGGCCTGCCGGGCCTCTTCCTCGCCGTCCTGCTGGAATCGATGGGGCTGCCGCTGCCCGGCGAGACGCTCATCATCATCGCCTCCAGCCTCTCGGCGCTCGGCGAACTGAACATCTACGGCGTCGCCGCCACTGCCTTCACCGCCGCGGTCATCGGCGACAACCTCGGCTACCTGATCGGACGCAGGCTTGGCCGACCCTTCGTGCTGCGCCACGGCAGCCGCTTCGGCATCACCCCTGATCGGCTGGAGACGGTCGAGCGGATCATCCAGAAGCGCGGTCCGATCATCGTGGCCGCTGCGCGCTTCGTCGTGCTGCTGCGGCAGCTGAACGGCATCGCCGCCGGCACCGCGGGCATGCACTGGCCAGCGTTCCTGCTGGCCAACGCCGTTGGCGCGGCGCTCTGGGTCGGCCTCTGGACCAGCCTCGCCTATCACTTCGGGCAGGAGGTGACCGACCTGCCCAGGCTGTGGCACCACCTGTCGGCCGCCGCACCCTACATCGTCGGCGCCGTGGTTCTGGCGCTGCTCGCGGGCTGGTGGTGCTATCGCCGCCGCGGGCGCGGCCGGCCCGCTCGCAGGCCCTAGGCGGCCAGCGTCAGGCCGCCCATCCAGGCGGCGAGATCGTCGCGCGCACGCGCCACCATGGCCGGCTTGCGCGCCTTGCCCCGCAACGGTCGGCCGCGGTGATCGAGATGCTCGCCGCCGAGGTCGGGGAAGAGGCCGAAGTTGACGTTCATCGGCTGGAAGGTGGTGGCGTCGGCGCCGCCGGTGATGTGGCCGAGCAGGGCGCCCAGAGCGGTGGTGGCGGGCGGTGCCTCGGCGTCGACCCCCTGCCGCTCGGCGGCGGCGAAGCGGCCGGCCAGCAGGCCGATGGCGGCGCTCTCGACATAGCCCTCGACGCCGGTGATCTGGCCGGCGAAGCGCACCGCGGCTCGTCTTCAGGCGCAGCCGCGCATCGAGCAGGCGCGGCGAGTTGATGAAGGTGTTGCGGTGCAGGCCGCCGAGGCGCGCGAACTCGGCGTTCTCGAGGCCGGGGATCATGCGGAAGATGCGGACCTGCTCGCCGTGCTTCAGCTTGGTCTGGAAGCCGACCATGTTGTAGAGCGTGCCGAGCGCGTTGTCCTGGCGCAGCTGCACCACGGCATGGGGCCGCCGTCCGGTGCGCGGGTCGGTCAGGCCGACCGGCTTCATCGGCCCGAAGCGCAGGGTCTCGGGGCCGCGCGCGGCCATCACCTCGATCGGCAGGCAGCCCTCGAAGTAGGGGGTGCCCTCCCACTCCTTGAACTCGGTCTTCTCGCCGGCCAGCAGGGCGGCGATGAAGGCCTCGTACTGCGGCTGGTCGAGCGGGCAGTTGATGTAGTCGGCGCCGTCGCCGCCCGGGCCGACCTTGTCGTAGCGCGACTGGAACCAGGCCTGCTCCAGGTCGATGCTGTCGCGATAGACGATCGGCGCGATGGCGTCGAAGAAGGCCAGGTACTCCTCGCCGGTGAGGGCGCGGATCGCCTCCGAGAGCGCCGGCGCCGTCAGCGGGCCGGTGGCGACGATGACGTTGTCCCAGTCCTCCGGCGGCAGGCCGGCCATCTCGCCGCGTTCGATGGTCACGAGCGGCTCGGCTTCCAGCGCGGCCTGAACGGCGGCGGAAAAGCCGTCGCGATCGACCGCCAGCGCGCCGCCGGCCGGCACCTGGTGCTGGTCGGCCGCGCTCAGGATCAGGGAGTCCAGCCGCCGCATCTCCTCGTGCAGCAGGCCGACGGCGTTGGACTGGGCATCGTCGGAGCGGAAGGAGTTGGAGCAGACCAGTTCGGCCAGCCCGTCGGTCTTGTGCGCCTCGGTCGGTCGCAGCGGCCGCATCTCGTGCAGCACGACGGGCAGTCCCCGGCGGGCGATCTGCCAAGCGGCCTCGCTGCCGGCGAGACCGCCGCCGACGACGTGGATGGGCAGGGGCGTGGTGGGCGCTGTCTGGCTCATGCGCCTTCCCATAGGACAAAGCCGGCCCGCTCTCAAGGCATGTTGCCAAGCTGGGCGGGCCGGTGCTTCCTTGCGCCCGCCCGGGAGGAACCCGGCGGCGCTCTGGAGTGACCCTGCGTGGCCCTGCTACTCGGCATCGATACCGGCGGCACCTATACCGACGCGGTCCTCTTCGACGAGACCCTCGGCGTGGTGAACAAGGCCAAGGCCCTGACCACCAAGCACGACCTGGCGCTGGGTGTCGGCGAAGCGATCGACGCGGTGCTCGAGGGCCGTGCCGCGGAGATCGCGCTGGTCTCGGTCTCCACCACCCTGGCGACCAACGCCCTGGTCGAGAGCCACGGCAATCCGGTCGGCCTGATCCTGCTGGGCTACCCGCCGCAGGCGCTGGAGCGGGCCGGGCTGCGCGAGGCCTTGCGCGGCGATCCCGTGGCCTTCGTCGCCGGCGGCCACGGGCCCGAAGGGCTGCCGCAGGCGCCGCTCGACATGGCCGCGCTGGAGGCAGCGATCGCGGCGCAGGACCCGCAGGTGCAGTCCTTCGCCGTCGCCGGCTTCTTCGCCGTGCGCAATCCCGAGCATGAATTGGCGGCGCGCGACCTCATTCGCGCCCGCACCGGCCGGCCGGTGACCTGCGCCCACCAGCTTTCCTCGGCGCTCGACGCGCCGCGGCGGGCGCTGACCGCCGTGCTGAATGCGCGGCTGATCCCGCTGATCCAGCAGCTGGTCGAGTCGGTGCAAAGCCTGATGCGCGCGCGCGGCCTGTCCTGCCCCCTGACGGTGGTGAAGGGCGACGGCTCGCTGATCAGCGACGTGGTGGCCCTGGCCTCCCCGGTCGAGACCATCCTGTCGGGACCGGCGGCCAGCGTCGTCGGCGCGCAGGCCCTGCTCGGCGCCGAGGCGCTGAGCGGCGACCTCTTCATCTCCGACATCGGCGGCACCACCACCGACATTGCCGTGCTGCGCGGCGGGCGCCCGGTGCTGAGTCGCGACGGCGCCACCGTCGGCGGCTTCCGCACCATGGTCGAGGCGGTGGCGGTGCAGACCCTGGGCCTGGGCGGCGACAGCGAGGTGCGGGCCGAGGGGCGCCGCCTGCTGGTTGGCCCCCGCCGGGCGCAGCCGATCGCCCTGACCCTGCAGCAGCATCCGGCGCTCCTGGCCGTGCTGGAGGCGCAGCTTGCGGCCGCCCAGCCGGCGGAGAACGACGGCCGCTTCGCGCTGCGCCTGCGCCGCCTGCCGGAGAAGGCGGCCCTGCGGCCGGCCGAGCGACAGCTCTGGGAGGCCTTGGCCTCAGGGCCGCAGCCGCTGGCGGCCCTGACGCCGGACTACCTGATGAGCCGTGCGCTGCAACGCCTGCTGGACCGCGGCCTGGTCATCGTCTCCGCCTTCACGCCGAGCGACGCCTCGCATGTGCTGGGACGGCAGGCCGGCTGGAACCGCGCCGCCGCCGAGCTCGCCGCGCAACTGTTGGCGCGCCAGCTCGGCCGGCCGCACGGGGCGGAGGCCGCCACGGCCATCGCCGAGGCGACGCTCGACCGCGTCGCCGCGCTCTCGGCCGAGGCTTTGCTGGCGAGCGCCCTGCAGGAGGCGGGAGCGCCGCTGCCGCTGGCCGACGGCCTGGGCCGCTACCTGCTCGATCAGGCGCTGGGCGACGAGGCGCTGCAGGAGGCGGCGCTGCTGCGCTGCCGCCTGTCGCTGGCCCGTCCCATCGTTGGCATCGGCGCGCCGGCCGCCGGCTACTATCCCGAGGTGGCGCGACGCCTGGGGACCCGCCTGCTGCTGCCCGACCACGCCGAGGTCTGCAACGCGGTGGGCGCGGTCGCCAGCGGTGTGGTGCAGCGCGTCCGCCTGGAGATCTCGATGCCCGAGGAAGGGCGCTATCGCGCGCACCTGCCCGAGGGCATCGCCGACTTCCCCAGCCTGGAGCGCGCCGCCGAGGCCGCCATCGCGGCGGCCAGCAACCAGGCGGAAGCGCAGGCCCGCGCGGCCGGCGCCGGCGAGATCCGGCTGGAGGTCAGCCGCGACGACCGCATCGTCGAGGGGCAGGGCGGTCTGCGGACCTTCATCGAGAGCATCATCGTCGCCACCGCGGCCGGGCGGCCGCGCCTGGCGACAGCCGTGGCGCGGGCGCCCGCGCGCTAGATGATCTCGTCCTCGTCGAACAGCGGCGCCGCCTCGAGCTGAGCCGTCAGGCTGTCGAGCGCGGCGTCGGCGTCGCCGCGCGACCGCAGGCGGGCGATATGGAACAGCCCGTCGCCCTCGTTGACGACCGGCAGGTTGGTCCGTCCGATCAGCAGGCCCGGCTCCTCGGCGAAGATCTCGGTCTCCACCTCGCCGAAGGGATCGGAAACCACACCCAGAAGGTCGTCCTTCCGGATGGTTTCCCCGATCGGCCGGAAGGTGCGCAGCAGGCCGCCGGCCGGCGCACGCTGCCAGAGGCTGGAGTGGGCGATGACCGGCGGCATCTTCGGCCGGCTGATCCCCTTGCCGGGAATCATGCCCAGGTGGCGCATCACCCGCAGGATGCCGGTGACGCCGATCCGTGCCGCGCCCTCGTCGAAGCGCAGTCCTTCGCCGGCCTCGTAGAGCAGGACCTCGACGCCCTTCTGCCGCGCCGCCTGACGGAGCGAGCCGTCACGCAGCTTGGAGTGCAGGATCAGCGGCGCGGCGAAGGCCTCCGCCAGGGCCATGGTGTCGGGGTTGCCCGGCGCCACCCGGATCTGCGGCAGGTTGGTGCGGTGGATCGCCGCCGAATGGATGTCGATGCCGACGTCGCAGCGCTTGACGATCTGCTCGACGAAGAGATGCGCCAGTCGAAAGGCGAGGGACCCGGCCGGGCTTCCGGGGAAGGAGCGGTTCAGGTCGCGGCGGTCCGGCAGATAGCGGGAGCGGTTCAGGAAGCCGAAGGCGTTCACGATCGGCACGGCGATCAGGGTGCCGGCGAGATTGTCGAGGTTCGGCACCCGCAGCAGCCGGCGCACGATCTCGACGCCGATCACCTCGTCGCCGTGGACGGCGGCGCTGACGAAAAGCGTCGGGCCCGGCTTCTTCCCGTGGATCACATGCACCGACAGCGTGGCCGGGGTGTGGTCCGACAGCACGCTGACCGGCAGGTCGATGGTCGAGCGGCTGCCGGGCTCGACCTGCTGGCCGCCGAGCGCGAAGGCAGACCGGCCGCGCATCAGCCGCGGCCTTTGGTCTTCGTCTTGCCGGGCTTGGCGTTCTTCTCGATGAACTCGATGATCTTGCCGGCGACGTCGATGCCGGTGGCCTTCTCGATCCCCTCCAGGCCGGGCGAGGAGTTGACCTCCATCACGACCGCGCCGTGGTTCGAACGCAGCATGTCGACGCCGCAGACGGCGAGCCCGAGGGCCTTGGCGGCGCGCAGTGCGGTCGAGCGCTCCTCCGGCGTGATCTTCACCGCCTGGGCGCTGCCGCCGCGGTGCAGGTTGGAGCGGAACTCGCCCTCGGCGCCCTGGCGCTGCATGGCGGCGATGACCTTGCCGCCGACCACCAGCGCGCGGATGTCGGTGGCCCCGGCCTCCTTGATGAACTCCTGCACCAGGATGTTGACGCCGGCGCCGCGGAAGGCCTCGATGACGGACTTGGCCGAGCGGTTGGTGTCGGCCAGCACCACGCCGATGCCCTGCGTGCCTTCGAGCAGCTTGATGACGACCGGTGCGCCGCCGTTCAGCGCCAGTACCTCCTCGGTCTGCTTCGGGTCGTGCGCGAAGGTGGTCACCGGCAGGCCGATGCCCTCGCGGGCCAGGATCTGCATCGAGCGCAGCTTGTCGCGGGAACGCCCGATCGCCACCGACTCGTTCAGCGGGTAGACGCCCATCATTTCGAACTGCCGCAGCACGGCCAGGCCGTAGAAGGTGACCGAGGCGCCGATGCGCGGGATGACCGCGTCATAGCCCTGCAGCTTCTCGCCGTTGTAGTAGACCTCCGGCCGGTGCGACGCGATGTTCATGTAGCAGCGCAGCGTGTTGACGATGTCGAGCTGGTGCCCGCGCGCCTCGGCGGCCTCGACCAGACGCTTGTGGGAATAGAGATTGGGGTTGCGAGCCATCATGGCGATCTTCATGTCGTCACCTCTGGTGTTGGGGCGCCATCGGCGCCGCGTGTCGCTCTGTCGGCGGCTAGGGGCGCCTCAAGCGGTGGAGCGGGCGTCCGTCGAGAGCATGACGGGATGGCCCGCGAGGTAGGACCTGCCCGGATTCACGAGCAGCCGGCGGCCGCGGATTGCCGAGCGGCCGAGTATCAGTTCGAAGCCCATGTTCTCCCGGTTGGCCAGGGAGACCTCGATGCGCCACTTGCGATCGCCGAGGACCAGCATCGTCTCGACGATGTAGCGTTCTTCCGGCACGCCGCTGGTGTTCTTGATCCAGCGGCGATCCTTCAGGCGGGCGCGGCGGCGGGGCGACCCTCCCGCCATCGCGAACGGCAGCGAGAAGCCGATCCAGGCGTCGTCCCCGGCCCCCTCCGGCTGCAGGTCGAGCGCATGCAGGGAAGAGGTGCGCGCGCCGGTGTCGATCTTGGCCCGCAGTCCGGCGATGCCCAATGCCGGAAGGCTGACCATTTCGCGCCAGCCGATCTCGATGACCGGCCGTCCTTTGCCGCCGGCGGGCAGGGGCCTCACGCCAGCGCGTCCTCGTTGGCCCGCCGGTAGTTCACGAAGAGGTTCGCCCCCATGACGACGAAGAAGCTCTCCAGGTCGATCAGGACATAGCCGCGTTCCAGCATCGCGCGGGCCAGCACGCGCACGTCGTCTTCGTAGAGCCGCCGGCGTCCGGCGATTTCGCGGACCATCTTGGCGGCGATCCGGTAACGGCCCGACGGCTTGCCGCCGAAGGCCCGGCCATAGAGGCCGGCCAGGCGGTCGGCCACGGCGCCCATGTCGATGCCATCGTTCATGGCGAAACCCTAGCAGATAAAAAAAGTTTGTCCATAGCCAATTTTTTATGTCTATAGATGTTTCGTACCGGCGCTTTCTGCCCTGCCGGCCGAAGGAGGACCCCTGCTGTGGCTGACCACGAGGAAGCGCTTGTCGACGTCGCCGAGCCCACCGTGCTGGATCGCCTCTACGCGGCGCTGGCGGCGGCGGAC
The DNA here is from genome assembly GCA_942492185.1 of uncultured Alphaproteobacteria bacterium. GTDB lineage: Bacteria > Pseudomonadota > Alphaproteobacteria > Kiloniellales > JACOMY01 > CALOEA01. Next base: position 48,319 of record CALOEA010000054.1, on the reverse strand, counting down.
GGCGCCAGCCTCTCGGCCCTCCTGGAGCCGCTGCCGCTGAGCGAGGCGCTGCGCGAGGTCACGCAGCTCACGCCGGACGAGCGGGCCGCCCTGCTGTCCCTCCTGCCGGCGGAGCTTGCCGCCGGCCTCGTAGGCGAAGCGCCCAACCAGCTGGCCGTCGAGATGGTCGAGAACCTGGAGGCCGAGAAGGCCGCCGAGATCATCGACGAGCTCGATTCCGACGTGCAGGCCGACGTCATCGGCGAGCTGGAGGAGGAGGACGCGGAAGCCATCCTGGCGGAGATGGATGCCGAGGATGCCGCCGACGTCCGCCGCCTGGCCGCCTATGCCGACGGCACCGCCGGCGGCCTCATGGTCGCGGAGGCCTTCACCTTCGCCGTGACCGACAGCGTCGGTGAAGTGCTGCGCCGCCTGGCCACCGCCGAGGAGGATTTCGAACGCTATCGCGGCCAGCACCCCTACATCCTGGAAGCCGACGGCCGGCTCGTCGGCGTGGTCTCGCTGCGCAGCCTGCTGACGGCGCGCCGCGGTACGGCGCTGGCGGAGATGATGGTGACGCCGCTCAGCGTCCCGGCCTCGATGCCGCTCGACGGCTTGCAGGACATCTTCGACAAGTATCCCTTCCTCGGCGTCCCGGTGGTCGAGGCCGATGGCGCCCTGGTCGGCGTGGTCTCGCGCAGCGCCGTCGACGAGGCGGCGCTGGAGCGCGCCGAGACCGAGAGCCTGCGCATGCAGGGCGTCTTCGGCGACGAATTGCGATCGATGCCGTTGGTCGTCCGCTCGCGCCGCCGTCTGGCCTGGCTCTCGGCCAACATCGTGCTGAACATTCTCGCGGCCAGCGTGATCTCGGCCTACGAGGAGACGCTGGCCGCGGTGATCGCCATCGCCGTCTTCCTGCCGATGGTCTCCGACATGAGCGGCTGCTCGGGCAACCAGGCAGTGGCGGTGACGATGCGCGAACTGGCCCTCGGCCTGGTGCGGCCGATCGATGCCCTGCGGGTCTGGTCGAAGGAGATCTCCATCGGCCTGATCAACGGCACGGTCCTCGGCCTGCTGATCGGGCTCGTCGCCTGGGCCTGGAAAGGCAATCCCTACCTCGGCATCGTGATCGGCCTGGCGCTGGCGCTGAACACCGTCATCGCCGTGACCATCGGCGGCGTGGTGCCGCTGCTGCTCAAGCGCTTCGGCCAGGACCCGGCCGTCGCCAGCGGCCCGCTGCTCACCACCATCACCGACATGGCCGGCTTCTTCCTCGTCCTCAGCCTGGCGGCGGCCTTCATGCCGTTGCTTGTCTAGCGCCCGGCGGCGAGTACTATTTACCGGATCGCGGCGCCGCGGGCGCCGCCGCCTGTTCCCGGGAGCGAGATGAAGAACCTGACGATCAAGGGCCAGCGCCTTTGGGCCAGTCTCATGGAGATGGCGGAAATCGGGGCCACGCCGAAGGGCGGCGTCTGCCGCCTGACCCTGACCGACCTGGACCGCCAGGGCCGCGATCTTTTCTGCCGCTGGGCGCGCGAGGCCGGCTGCACGATCGAGGTCGATGCCGTCGGCAACGTCTTCGCCCGTCGTCCCGGGCGCGATCCCACCCGCCCGGCGGTGATGACCGGCAGCCATCTCGATAGCCAGCCGACCGGCGGCAAGTTCGACGGCGCCTATGGCGTGCTCGCCGGACTGGAGGTGCTGCGCAGCCTGAACGACCTGGGCATCGAGACCGAGGCGCCGTTGGAGGTGGTGGTCTGGACCAACGAGGAAGGCAGTCGTTTCGCCCCGGCGATGATGGGGTCCGGCGCCTATGCCGGTGTCTTCAGCGAAGCCGATACGCTGGCCAAGACAGACGAGGAAGGCGTGTCCTTCGGCGACGCGCTGACGGCCATCGGCTACCGCGGCGAGGGCCTGGGCGGGCGTCCGGTGGCGGCCTACTTCGAGGCGCACATCGAGCAGGGGCCGATCCTCGAGGCCGAGCAGAAGACGATCGGCGTCGTCACCGGCGCGCAGGGGCAGCGCTGGTACGAGGTGACGCTGACGGGCCAGGAGGCCCACGCCGGGCCGACCCCGATGGAACGGCGCAAGGATGCCCTGCTGGGGGCCGCGAGGCTGGTGCAGGCGGTGAACGAGATCGGCCTCGCCCTGCAACCTGGCGCCTGCGCCACGGTCGGCATGCTGAAGGTGCATCCCAACAGCCGCAACGTGATCCCGGGGCAGGTCTGGATGACGATCGACTTTCGCCACCCCGACGATGCGCGGTTGAGCGAGATGGACCGCCGGCTGCAGGAAGCCGCGCGGGAGATCGCGGCGGACGGCGGTCTCGCGCTGGCGATGGAGCAGATCTGGTACTTCCCGCCGACGCCCTTCGCCGGCGAGCTGATCGCGGCCGTGCGCCAGGGGGCGGAGCGCGGCGGCTATCCGCACCAGGACATCGTCTCCGGTGCCGGCCACGACGCGGTCTACATGGCGCGGGTAGCGCCGACGGCGATGATCTTCGTGCCCTGCGAGGACGGCATCAGCCACAACGAGATCGAGAACGCGGCCAGCGAGGACCTGGCGGCGGGCTGCAACGTGCTGCTGCACGCCATGCTGGAGCGCGCAGGCGTCTCGGATCGATGAGATTTGCGCGCGCCGGGACGTTGGCGGGCTGGCCTCTGTGCCTCCTGCTGGTCGGCTGCTTCGCGCATGGACAGAGCCTGCCGCAGGCCGACCGCGCCCTGGCCGGCATCGATCAGGCACCGCCGACGCCGGCGGCCTTCACCTACTGCACCGACCACGGCTGCGAGACCGAGACGGAGATCAGCCTCTCCGCCGGGCAGTGGGCGGCGGTCACCGCGCCGCTGGACTCGCCGGCCGCCGACGCCGCCGGCGAACGCGAGGCCTTGCGCCAGGTCGTCGGGCGCTACGAGCAAGCGGTTCTGCCTCAGCTCGGCACCGCGCCCGACAAGGCCGGCACCATGATCTTCTCGCGTCGCGGCCAGCAGGACTGCGTCGACGAGTCGGTGAACACGACACGGCTCCTCACCATGCTGCAGGCCGAGGGCCTGCTGCGATACCACCAGCGCGGCTGGCCGGTTCACCGCGCCTTCGTCGGCCGCAGCCGCACGCACATGACGGCGGTGATTCGGGAAAGCGGCGGCGGCTCCTGGGCGATCGACTCCTGGTTCCGCGACGCCGGCCAGCCGGCCGAGGTCATCGAGCTGGAGACCTGGCTGCAGGGCTGGTCGCCGCCGGACAGCGATCTCTAGCGGCCCGGCTCGCGGCCCTCGGGCAGGGGCGAGAAGACCTCGACCGGTTCGCGCACGCCCTTCAGGTGGAAGCGGCCGCGCGAGCGGGTGGCCCGCGGCAGGCGATGGCAGACCTCCTCACTCAGCAGGATCTCGGCTCCAAGCTCGCTGCAGAGCGCCTGCATGCGCGCCGCGAGGTTTACCGCCGGCCCGATGACGGTGAAGTCCAGGCGGTCGGCAACGCCGATGTTGCCATAGAGCACATCGCCGACGCAGAGCGCGGCGCCGGCACGCAGGAGCGGCTTGCCCTCAAGCGCCCGGCGCTCGTTCAGGATGGCAAGCTCGGCCAAGCCCTCCTCGACCGCGACCAGCGCTTCGCTCGCCTTGCGACAGTTGCGTTCTGCCCCGCTGTCGCAGGGGAAGATCGCCAGCAGGGCATCGCCCATGAACTTCAGTATCTCGCCGCCGTGCCGTTCCACGGCGCCGCCGATGGCGTCGAAGTAGTCGTTCAGCAGGGCGATGGTCTCGTTGAGCGAGCGGCTCGCCGCCAGCTCCGTGAAGCCGCGCAGGTCGCAGTAGTAGACGATGGCGTAGATCTGTTCGCCCTGGCCGCGTCGGATGCTGCCTTCCCAGACCCGTTCGGCGGTGCGGGGACCGACATAGGTGGCCAGCAGCGTCCGCCCGGTGCGGCGCAGCTGGTTCAGTTCGGTGACCGTCGCCAGCGCCGGCAGGCAGGCATCGAAGAGGGCCAGGTCGGCTTCGCGGAAGCCTCCCACCTGGCGGGTCGCCAGCGTGACGATGTTGCGCACCTGGCCTGAGAAGTGGAAGGGCGCCGCGCGATAGTCGGTGAAGCCGTCCCGCCGCAGGTCGGCCAGTATGGGGAAGTCGTCCGGGCAGTCCGGATCGCAGAGGCGCCGGCGGACCTCGACGCCCTCCTCGTTGACGCGATAGAGCGGGCTGCGGCGGAAGCCTTCGTCCTGCAGCACGGTGAAGTCGCGGTCGATCTCGATCGCCACGCCGGTCGCGGCCTCCCAGCTCAAGGTGCGGGCGACGAGCTGCGGGTGGAGCTGGCGCAGCGAGAGACCGACCCGGTCGAGCGGTACGCCGGCGTCGCGCAGCAGGCGGCAGAAATCCTCCAGGACGCGCGTCGAGCGGGTGCCGGCCAGGCGCTCGTCCAGCAGCGCCTTGACCAGTGCCGCCGCGTCGGTGGTCCTTGCTGTCACCGGCCCTCAGGCCCGCTTGCGCCGGGTCGACGGCAGGTAGGGCTTGAGGAACTGGGCGGTGTGGCTCTCCACCGACTTGACCACCTCTTCCGGCGTGCCGCTGGCGATGATGCGGCCGCCGCCATCGCCGCCTTCGGGGCCGAGGTCGACCACCCAGTCCGCGGTCTTGATGACCTCCAGGTTGTGCTCGATGACCACCACGCTGTTGCCCTGGTCGACCAGGGCATGCAGCACCTCCAGGAGCTTGCGCACATCCTCGAAGTGCAGGCCGGTGGTCGGCTCGTCGAGGATGTAGATGGTCTTGCCGGTGGAGCGGCGCGACAGCTCCTTGGCCAGCTTCACCCGCTGCGCCTCGCCGCCGGACAGTGTCGTCGCGGCCTGGCCGATCTGCACGTAGCCCAGGCCGACGCGGGCCAGGGTCTCCAGCTTGTTGCGGATGATCGGCACCGCCTTGAAGAGCTTCACGCCCTCCTCGACGGTCATCGCCAGCACGTCGGCGATGGAGTGGTCGCGAAACTTCACCTCGAGGGTCTCGCGGTTGTAGCGCTTGCCCTTGCAGACATCGCACTCGACGTAGACGTCCGGCAGGAAGTGCATCTCGATCTTCAGCACGCCGTCGCCCTGGCAGGCCTCGCAGCGGCCGCCCTTCACGTTGAAGGAGAAGCGGCCGGGCTTGTAGCCCCGCTCCTTGGCTTCCGGCAGGCCGGAGAACCAATCGCGGATCGGCGTGAAGGCGCCGGTATAGGTGGCGGGATTGGAGCGGGGGGTGCGGCCGATCGGCGACTGGTCGATGTCGATGATCTTGTCGAGGAACTGGATGCCCTCGATCTCGTCGTGCTCGGCGGGGTGCTCGCGGGCGCCGTTCAGACGGCGGGCCAGCGCCTTGTAGAGCGTCTCGATGATGAGGGTCGACTTGCCGGAACCCGAAACGCCGGTGATGCAGGTGAAGGTGCCGAGCGGCATCTCCAGCGTCACGTTCTGCAGGTTGTGCGCGCGCGCGCCGCTGAGGCGCAGCCGCTGCCCGGGGTGGCCCTCGCGGCGCAGCGGCGGGACCGGGATCTGCCTGACGCCGGTGAGGTACTGCGCGGTCAGGCTGGCCGGATTGGCCAGCACCTGCTCGGGCCGCCCGGCGGCAACCACCTCGCCGCCATGGATGCCCGCTCCGGGCCCCATGTCGACGATGTATTCGGCGGCGCGGATGGCGTCCTCGTCGTGCTCGACCACGATCACGGTATTGCCCAGGTCGCGCAGCCGCTTCAGCGTCTCCAGCAGGCGGGCATTGTCGCGCTGGTGCAGGCCGATCGAGGGCTCGTCGAGCACGTAGAGCACTCCGGTGAGGCCGGAGCCGATCTGCGAGGCCAGCCGGATGCGCTGGCTCTCGCCGCCGGAGAGCGTCGCCGAGGCGCGGGCCAGCGTGAGGTACTCCAGCCCAACGTCGGAGAGGAACCGCAGCCGGTCGTTGATCTCCTTCAGGATCCGCTGGGCGATCTCGCGGTCCTTGACCTTCAGCTTCGCTTCCAGCCCGCCGAACCACTCCAGTGCCTCGGCCACCGATAGCCGCGTGCTCTCGCTGATCGAGCGGCGCACGACCTTGACCGCGAGCGCCTCCGGCTTCAGGCGGTCCCCCTGGCAGGTCGCACAGGGCCGCTGTCCCTGGTACTTGCCGAGTTCCTCGCGCACCCAGTCGCTGTCGGTCTCGCGCCAGCGCCGCTCCATGTTGGGGATCACGCCTTCGAAGGCCTTCTTGGTTTCGTAGGCGCGCAGGCCGTCGTCGTAGCGCATGCGGATGGCCTCGCCTTCGGAGCCGAAGAGGATCGCCTGCCGCGCCCGCTCCGGGAGCTTGCTCCAGGGGGTGCGCATCGCGATCTTCAGATGCTTGGCGAGGCTCTCCAGCGTCTGCTTGTAGTAGGGCGATGTCGATGAGGCCCAGGGCTGAACGGCGCCCTGTTCCAGGCTGCGGCTCTCGTCCGGGACCACCTGCAGCGGATCGAAGAAGATCGTCGAGCCCAGGCCGTCGCAGGCCGGGCAGGCGCCATGGGGCGAGTTGAACGAGAAGAGCCGCGGCTCGATCTCCTCGATGGTGAAGCCGGAGACCGGGCAGGCGAATTTGGCGGAGAAGGTCAGCCGCTCGCCGTTGTCGGCATCCTCGGTGAAGGCCAGGCCGTCGGCCAGCTCCAGCGCCGTCTCGAAGGAATCCGCCAGGCGCTGCTGCAGCCCCTCGCGAACCACGAGGCGGTCGACCACCACCTCGATGTCATGCTTGCGCTTCTTGTCGAGGGCCGGCGCTTCGGCGATCTCGTGCAGCTGGCCGTCGATCTTCACCCGCTGGAAGCCACGCTTCAGCAGCTCGGCCAGCTCCTTGCGGTACTCGCCCTTGCGCCCGCGCACGATCGGCGCCAGCAGGTAGAGGCGGGTGCCCTCCGGCAGCTCGAGAACGCGGTCCACCATCTGCGAGACGGTCTGGCTTTCGATCGGCAAGCCGGTGGCGGGAGAGTAGGGGACCCCGATGCGCGCCCACAGCAGGCGCATGTAGTCGTAGATCTCGGTCACCGTGCCGACCGTGGAGCGCGGATCTTCGAGGTCGTCTTCTGTTCGATCGAGATCGCCGGCGAGAGACCTTCGATGGAATCGACGTCGGGCTTCTGCATCAGCTCGAGGAACTGGCGGGCATAGGCCGACAGCGACTCGACGTAACGGCGCTGGCCTTCCGCATAGATCGTATCGAAGGCCAGCGACGACTTCCCCGATCCGGAGAGGCCGGTGATGACCACGAGACTGTCACGCGGCAGGTCCAGCGAGACGTTGCGCAGATTGTGCTCGCGAGCGCCGCGAATGGAGATTGTGGAGCTCATGGGGGCTGTTCGATGTTCGCTGATTGTTCGTTTTGTCTGTTTAGCGTTTGGCCGCGGGCATAGCAACGATGACGAATACCCGTTTAGGAGGTATGATTAACTCATTAGGCGACTATAAGGAGGACGCGAGTATGTGGGGAATTCGAGTCTCCCAAGTGGCGCTTGGCCTCTGGCTCGCGGGCTGCGGTCTGGACGGCGCAATCTACGACAACTACACGCCGAGTCCGGCGGTGGTTCCGGCCGGCGCGAGCGGGGTGGACTCCTCGAGCCCGCCCGGGCCGATCGACCTCGACAGCTACTGCTTCGCCGAGGATGTCGACAGTGCGGCGAGCCCGGTCTGCGCCGAGACAGCCTATGTGAAGGCGATCAAGGCCGGGACCGCGGAACGGGCCTGCCTGCCCGGGGCCTGGCCGGCCGGTGGCAAGCCGTCCTACTGTCCATCGCTTGCGCCCTATCTGGAGGGAAGGGAGAGCGCCGACAGCCCGCCGACGCAGGCCATGGCCCTGCGGGACCGGCTGCAGGACGTGCTGCTCGATCGCTCGAACACGCTCTGCGACGAGCACCTGTCCCTCATCATCGGGACCGCGTCCTACGCCAATGCCGGGGCCAGCATTCTCAGCACGTCGCTGGCGGCCCTCTCGGCCGCCTTCGGGGGCACCGCCGCGAAGACCGCCCTGGCGACCGCGGCGGCGATCGTCTCCGGCAGTCAGGCCGCGATCAACGGCGAGGTCCTGCTCGGATATGTTGCGCCGGCGATCGTGAAACAGATCGTCGCCGACCGTGACCGCCTGCTCGAGCAGTTCGCCGCCAGCCGCAAGCAGCCGATCTGGGACTACTCGGTCGAAAGCGCGCTGGTCGACGTCGGTCGCTACCACTACGCCTGCTCGTTCTTCGCCGGCCTCAGCGCGCTGGTGAACGATGACAGCGCCAAGCGGGGCGAGCTGACGGACGATCAGATCAAGGCGAAGATCGCGGACCTCGAAGCGGAGAACGTCGCACTGCGGGCCCTGCTGGCGAATAATGCCGGTGACCGCTCGCTCCAGGCACAGTTGACCCTGAACGAAGCCCGGCTGCTGCAGTTGCGGGCATTGCGCGTGCGATGAAACGTGCGGCTTGCGTCGCGCTCGTCATGACGCTACGCCGTGCGGCCTGGTCCGGCCGTGGTCTGCTGAGGGAAACCCGCTTCGCGCGGTCTGCCGAGGCGCCGAGGTCGTTCCGGGCCAGGAAAACCCTTGGTTTTAGCGGGCGACGGTGCTTAGAGTCGTCGCCTCGACAGCAAAGACGAATCCAGTAGAAGAGGGCGGCGGAATGGCGGGCAGTGTCAACAAGGTCATTCTCATCGGCAATCTCGGGCGCGATCCTGAGATCCGTACGATGCAGAGTGGCGGGCGCGTCTGCAATTTGTCCCTCGCGACCTCGGAAACCTGGCGCGACAAGGCCAGCGGCGAGCGCAAGGAGCGCACCGAGTGGCATCGTGTCGTGGTGTTCAACGACAACCTCGTCAAGCTGTGCGAGAGCTACCTGCGGAAAGGCTCGAAGATCTATGTCGAGGGCCAGATCGAGACCCGCAAGTGGCAGGACCAGAGCGGCCAGGAGAAGTACTCGACGGAAATCGTTCTGCGGCCGTTTCGCGGCGAGATAAACATGCTCGACACCCGCGCCGGAGGCGGAGGCGGTGGCGGTGGTGCCGGCGGCAGCAGCAGCGGCCCGGACGACGACTACGGCGGGGGCGGTGCCTCCTACGGTGGTGGGCGATCCGGCGGCGGGCCAAGTAGCGCAGGGGATATCGATGACGATATTCCCTTCTGAGCGCGGAAGGTGGTGGCGTTTCCCGCTTGACCTCGCGCGCGTCTATCTCTCATAGCTTGTTGACCATGACAGGGAGGGCTGATCGAATGTCCAAGTCCATGACTAAAGCCGATATCATCGCGCACGTCGCCGATACGGCCGGAATCTCCAAGGCATCCGCGCAGGATGCCGTCGACGCCTTCATCGGCGCGATCGAGAAGGGCCTGAAGGGCGGTGGTATCCGCGTCGCCGGGCTCGGCACCTTTACCGTTCGCAAGCGTGCGGCCCGCGTGGGCCGCAATCCGCAGACCGGCGCGACGATCAAGATCGCTGCCAGCAAGTCGGTGGGTTTCAAGGCTGCGAAGAACCTGAAGGACGCTGCGCGCTAAGCGCTGGCGACCATGCTGGTTACAAACGGCGCGGCCCCTACGGGTGCCGCGCCGTTTGCTTTCCTGCACCGCTGTCGCAGCCCTGCGGAGCGGCCGCCTCAGGGGCCCAGCCATGCAGCCCCGGCCGCCTCTTCAAAAAGCCGGCGCAACATATTGAAATAGAACTCATAATCCAGATCGTCGCAGAGACGTTGCGACGTTGTTACGGCGCGCGCGCCTGTGCTAGTTTGAGCGCCTGATTCGACCCCCAAAAGCCGCCGCCTGTGGGCGCCCTTCGGCGCCGTGCCATCCTCTCCCGCGAGCCGGTCCGGGCAGCCACCGAGTGAATACGAGAGCGAGCCGCATACGTGACCGATAGCCCGTCCAGTCCACCCGGCGATCCGCGCGAAGAGGGCGTGCAGCCCGTCACCATCGAAGAGGAGATGCAGCGCTCCTATCTCGATTACGCGATGAGCGTCATCGTGGCGCGTGCGCTGCCCGACGTGCGCGACGGCCTGAAGCCGGTCCATCGCCGCATCCTCTACGCGATGAAGGAGGCCGGCTACGATTGGAACCGCGCCTACCGCAAGTCCGCCCGCATCGTCGGCGATGTCATGGGCCAGTATCATCCGCACGGCGACAGCGCGATCTACGACGCCATGGTGCGCATGGCGCAGCCCTGGTCGATGCGCGCCATGCTGATCGACGGGCAGGGCAATTTCGGCTCGATCGACGGCGATCCTCCCGCTGCCATGCGTTACACGGAGGCGCGGCTGCATCGCCAGGCCAGCGAGGCGCTGCTGGCCGATATCGACGAGGGCACCGTCGACTTCCAGGCCAACTACGACGAGACGACGCAGGAACCCATTGTCCTGCCGGCCAAGATTCCGAACCTGCTGGTGAATGGCGCCGGCGGCATTGCCGTCGGCATGGCCACCAACATACCGCCGCACAATCTGCGGGAGGTGATCGATGCCTGCCTGGCGCTGGTCGACGACCCGGCGCTCGGCATCGACGGCCTGATGCAGCACGTGCAGGGACCGGACTTTCCCACCGGCGGCCTGATCATCGGCCGCGGCGGCATCCTGGAGGCCTATCGCACCGGGCGCGGCACGGTGATCATGCGCTCCAAGGCGCAGGTCGAGGAGGGCCGCGGTGGCCGCGACGTCATCGTCATCGAGGAGATCCCCTATCAGGTCTCCAAATCCCGCCTGATCGAGCGCATCGCCGAGGTGGTGCGCGACAAGGTGGTCGAGGGCGTCTCCGACCTGCGCGACGAGAGCGACCGCCACGGCCTGCGCATCGTCGTGGAGCTGCGTAAGGAGGTGCAGGGCGACGTGGTCCTGAACCAGCTCTATCAGCACACGCCGCTGCAGAGCTCCTTCGGCATCAACCTGCTGGCGATCGACGGCCGCCGGCCGCTGCTGATGAGCCTGAAGGAGATGATCGAGGCCTTCCTGAAGTTCCGCGAGGAGGTCATTACCCGGCGCACCGCCTTCCGCCTGGCCAAGGCCCGCGAGCGCGCCCACGTGCTGGTCGGGCTGGCGATCGCCGTCGCCAACATCGATGAGATCGTCGCGTTGATCCGGCGTTCGCCCGACCCGGCGACCGCGCGCGAGGCGCTGATGGCGCGCAACTGGCCGGCGCACGACGTTGCACCGCTGATCCGCCTGATCGACGAGCCGGGCCACGAGGTGCTGGACGACGGCACCTACCGCCTGTCCGAGATCCAGGCCAAGGCCATCCTCGATCTGCGCCTGCAGCGCCTCACCGGCCTCGAGCGCGACAAGATCGCCGAGGAACTGCAGGCCCTGGCGGAGGAGATCCGCGGCTATCTGGAGATCCTGGCGTCGCGCGAGAAGCTGACCGAGGTCTTGCGCGGCGAGCTGCAGGACGTCCGGGAACGCTACGGCGACGACCGCCGGACCGTCATCGAGGAGGGCGACGCCGATACCGACATCGAGGACCTCATCCAGCGCGAAGAGATGGTGGTCACGCTGTCGCACACCGGATGGATCAAGCGGGTGCCGCTCTCGGCCTATCGCGCGCAGCGCCGCGGCGGCAAGGGCCGCTCCGGCATGGCGACGAAGGAAGAGGATTTCGTCACCTCGGTCTTCGCCTGCTCGACCCACACTCCGGTGCTCTTCTTCTCCTCCGCAGGCATGGTCTACCGGCTGAAGGTCTTTCGGCTGCCGCTGGGGAGCCCGCAGGCGCGCGGCAAGGCGCTGGTCAACCTGCTGCCCCTGGGCAAGGGCGAGACCATCACCGCCTGCCTGCCGCTGCCGGAGGACGAGGCGGAATGGGCCGGCCTGCAGCTGGTCTTCGCGACCTCCGCCGGCACCGTGCGGCGCAACCGCCTCTCGGACTTCCGCAACATCCGGCAGTCCGGCCTGATCGCGATGAAGCTGGAGGAGGGGGTCAGCCTGGTCGCGGTGCGGGCCGTGGCCTGGACCGCGCAGCAGGAACTGAACATCGCCGCGACCCACCCGCGTCCGCGGGTGCTGCTGGCGACCGCGCAGGGCAAGGCCATCAAGTTCCCGCTCGACGACATCCGCCTCTTCGAGGGGCGCTCGTCGGCCGGCGTGCGCGGCATCCGCCTGGCCGCGGCCGATCGGCTGATCGCCATGTCGATCCTCAACGCGGTGCAGACCCCGTCACCGGAGGAGCGCGAGGCCTATCTCAAGGGCGAGGCCGGCGGGCTGGACGCGGCACGGCGCGCGGAACTGGACGCCGGCGAGCAGCTGCTGCTGTCGGTGGCCGACGACGGCCTGGGACGGCTGACCTCGGCCTACGAGTTCCGCGAGACCACCCGCGGCGGCCAGGGCATCGCCAACCTCGACCTGTCGCGCGGCCGCGACAAGGCCGCGGCGGAGGTCGTCGCGACCTTCCCGGTGACCTTGGCGGAGCAGCTCATGGTCGTCACCGACGGCGGCACGATGATCCGCTGTCCGGTGGAGGGCATCCGCCAGGCCAGCCGGGCCACGCGTGGCGTGCGGATCCTCGACGTTGCCGAGGGCGAGCGCGTGGTATCGGTGGCCGCCCTGGCCGAGGAGAACGGCGACGAGGACGTGGACCCGGAGGCCGCGCCCGCGCCTGAAGAAGGATGACAAGGACGATGAGCAAGCCCTTGATCGGGGTCTATCCAGGCACCTTCGATCCCATCACCAACGGCCACATGGACATCATCCAGCGGGCGACCCGCGTGGTGGACCGCCTGATCGTCGCAGTGGCCAGGAACGACGGCAAAGGCCCGCTGTTCGGCACCGACGAACGGCTCGAAATGGTGCGCCAGGAGTTGGCGACCATCGAGTCGAACGGCGCGGTGCTCGAGGCCCGCGCCTTTTCCTCTCTCCTCATGCACTTCGCCCAGGAGGTCCACGCCGGCGTCATCGTGCGCGGCCTCAGGGCCGTCTCCGATTTCGAGTACGAGTTCCAGATGGCCGGCATGAACGCCCGCCTGGATCCGAAGATCGAGACGGTCTTCCTCATGGCGTCGGAACGGCAGCAGTTCATCTCCTCGCGGTTCGTGAAGGAGATCGGGCAGCTGGGCGGCGAGATTTCCAGCTTCGTCAGCCCGCGGGTGGCACACCGCCTGAAGGAGCGCTTCGCCCAGCTCGGCTAGCGGGAACGGGGGCGGAAGCCGCCAGCTTCGGTCGCCACCGCTTCACCCGGCTTGTCCCGGCATCTCAGGGCCAGCGCCGGGCTGCCCGCGCTGGTGCCCGCTGCCGCGACCTCTCATCGACCGCCCTGACGTTCGCACACGCCCCGTCGGCCAGCCCGGAAAAGCGACGGGCGGCAGTCCGAAGACTGCCGCCCGCCATTGTACCCAGAAAGCCAGACTGTCAGAGGATCAGAAGCTGCTGGTCCGCGTGAAGCTCTGGCCCGGAGACGCGATCCGGTTGGTCGCGTTATTGATCGTGCTGGAGGTGCCGATCTGGTTGCCGGACGCCACCACCGTGGAGCTGGTGAGGCCACCGGGGGTGCCGGCGATGTTGCCGGAGGTCTGGGAGATCGAGGCGCCGCTCACGGTGCTGCTGGCGCTGCTGCCGGTGGACACCTGGTAGTTCACGATGGTGCCGCTGGGCAGGCCGCCGACACCCGCGGTGCCGCTGATCGAGTTGGAGGCAGAATTCACGTCGGCACTGGCCACGATCGAGTTGTCCGAGACCGTGATCGTGCTGTTCGTCATCGAGCCGGCAACTGACACCGCCAGATCGGCATTGAGCACGCTGGCGACGACCGTGGTATCGGCGGCGGCCTGGTTATTCAGCACCGTGGCGCTTGCAGGGCCGCCGGTGCCCGTCGTGGTGCTGATGGCGTTGGCCGCCACGTTGGCCACAGCCTGGGACTGGATGCTGTTGCTGGACAGCGAAAGCGTTGCGTTGGTGGACAGCACATCGTCCCGCGCGACGGTCAGGCCGACCGACGCATCCGTCGTTTCGCTGGAGATCGTCAGCCCCTCATCGCCCGCGCCATAGCTGCGCTGGGTGTTGAGGATCGACAGGTTGCCGACCGCGGAGGCGCCGGCATTCGCATCGATGTCCCCGCTGCTGGTGTCCACCGTGGCGAAGTAGGTGAGGAGCGGAGGTGCTGCGCCAATGGAGGCGCCATTCACCGGGCCAAACCCCAACAGGTCGTTCGTACCGTTCAGCGTGGTGCCGGCGGTCGCCTGGATGACATTGGTCGCGCTGCTGCCGGTCGCCGAAGAACCGATGACGTTGCTATCCACGTTCAGCGTGACGTCGTTGTGGGTAGCGTCGTCGGGGTCGGAGCCATTGGCCTGCAGCACGACGTTGATCAGCGAGTCGCTGTTCGTTGCCGTAACGGCACCGCTGTTGCCCTGGAGGTTCAGCACCCCCGAGGCCGCATCGCCCGACACACCGGAGCTGGTCAGGATCGCGTTGGTCGCCACGTTGGCAGCGGCCGTCGCCAGAAGCTGGTTGAGGTCGGTGTGGATCGTGGTGTCGGAGGCGCCGTCGTTACCACCGTTCAGCGTGAGATCGATGGCATTGTTGGTAGTGGTCGCGGTCACCGCAGCCCCACCGAAGAGCGCCGTTTCGGGGCTGAGGGCCTCGTTCCGCTGGCGATTGATGACGTAGAAACCGGCGGAGGTGACGGAGAGGGTGATGTCGACGCCGCCCATGTCGGCGGCCAGGAGTCCGACGCCGCCAATATCAGTCGCATTGATCGAGGCAGCGTCGGCGGTGATCACGTTCGATGCCGAGTTCGCAAAGGCGAGGGACTGGATCACGTTGCTGTTCGCGTTCAGCGTGACATCCGCTAGGGAGGCAGTGTTCTGGGTCTGCATCCCGAAGATGTTGACGCTGTTGTCCGCGGCGGTCGCGGTCAGCGAACTGTCGCCGGACGTGCCGGTCACCAGCGACTGTGAGCTGACGATACCGGCGATCGCGCCGTTCGAATCAGGCACCAGATCCAGAGAGTTGGTGGCGACGAGTGCCACGGCGTTGCCAGTCTGGTTGCCAAGGACCTGCGCGATGAAGCGGTTTCCCGAGGCGCTGAGGCTGGAGTCCGTGAGGATTGCATCGTCAACCACGTCGTCAGGGATCAGTCCAAGATTTACCGAGTTGCCGCTGGCATCGGCGGACAGAGTCGCCTGCGTCAGGAGCTGATCGCTGGTGACCAGGAAGGCCGCGCCCGCCAGGATGGCGGTGCCGGCGGGCTCTTGTCCCGCGACAGCGCCAGGAAGGATCAGGGCGTTGGCCAGACCACTGCCAAGCAAGGTCTCGCCGACGATCGAGTCTGCCGTGACCTCGATCCCCAGCGCGGAGTCGTTGCCGTTCGCCAGCGCGAGGAAGCGGCTGTTGTCGATCGCTACGGTCAAGGAGGTAGCGGTCCCGCTGATGCCGAGGCCGGCGTTGACGGCGTTGTCCGTCAAGGTCGCCGCGACAGTGAAGGGCCCGGGAGCGGCAGGATTGGCAGGATTGCCGGCACCGCCTGCGGCCTGCGTTCCGCCAACGGCCACGTCACCGGTCATGAGTGTGTCCGCATCGAGCGAGACCAGCCCGTCGAAGCCATTCATCGTGGAGGAGGCGACGAAGCGATTGCCGTCCAAAGAGACCGTCGAGTTGGTGACCGCCTCCGTGGAGACATCCAGGGTGTCCAGATCGAAGTTGACGAAGGCCTCGACCAGGTTGTTGTCGACCAGTGAGGAAATGTTGCCTGCCGTCGCGCCGTTCTGAAAGTTGACCTGATTGTTTCCGATGGCGACGCCGCCATCGACGGCAACACCTGTATAGAGTGCCGAGCCTCCGGCCTCATGGAAGCTCAGGATCAGGGCGCCATCAGTGCCGGTATCGATGCTGAGGCCGGCGAGGTCGATCAGCGCCGAGGCGCCGCTGCCGGTCGCCGTGGCGGCGAACTCGTTGCCGCTTACCTCCAGCGTGCTGCCGACCAGGCCACCAAAGGCCGGCGTCGGAAGAATCTCAAGCGTGCCGACCAGGGCCTGGATCTCGCTGTCCGTTGTCCGGGCATCGATGTCGGGCCGGAACAGCAGTTGGCGGTTGGCGCTGAGGAAGGTGCCCTCGATGACCGAGCTGTCGGTGCCCAGGGTGCCGCCGTTGTTCGCGACGATGTTCGTATTGAGGTTGCCGCTGGCGGTCGAGGTGATGGCGTTGCCATTTACCGTCAACGTCGAACTGGCGTCCACGTCCGGGATGAAGAGGACGATGGCGGCGTCGTCTGTTTCGGCGCTGGCCGCCTGCGGCAGCTGCAACGGCAGGATGGGGAGGACCGTCTGTTGGTTCGCCACACCGAAGTCGCCGGTCGCTGTGAAGAGCTTCTGCGGCACCGTCGGCCCTATGGAGAGAAAGAGACTGCTCGGCGAGTCGCCGCCAGCCAGATCCAGGCTGCTGTCGAACGCCAGTTCGTTGCGCGAGGAGTTGATCGTTGCGCTGCTGCTGATGATGTTTCCAGCGGAATCACCATCGCTGCCGAGGCTGATCGTGGCGCCGTTGCCGGCGATGTCCGCGCCAAAAGCTTCGACGAAGTTCACCGAGATGATCGAATCGGTGTTGGTGGCGGAGATGCCGCTCAGATTGCCGAGTGGATTGACGCTGTCCAGGGAGAGCTGCGTGCTGCTGACGAAGGCCGTGCCGTCGAAGAACTGGGAATCGCCCGAGCGCAGGAAAATGGAGTTGTCCGCGCCGTTGCCCTGCGTGCTCGCGCCGATCGCGTTCGCGGAGACCTCGTAGGCGCCGGACACCGTCGTCGTCACGACGCCGTAGATCCGCGTCAGATCGATCAGCGCATCATCGACGTTGGCGGTCCCTTCACCCGGATCGGACCCGTTGCTGAAGCCGGATAGCGCCTGCACGCTCGCGACATTGAAGTTCGCGGTCTGCGTTAGGGTCGTCGGGTATTGATTGCTCGGCGGAGCCACATAGGTCGCAGCGTAGCTACCGGCCGATCCGCCGTTCAGGCCGTTCGGCACCGTCGTTTCGATGGTGGCAAAGGCTGTGTTGAACGAGGCGCGTGCCGTGATGCTGTTCTCGGTGACCGACGCGGTAACATTCTGGCCGTTACCGAGCAGGACGGTGGCGACGAAGTTGAATTCCGTGCTCGCAGACAGCGAGAGACCACCACCCAAGGGATCGCGCTCGGCCTGCTGGACGTTGAGGATGATGGCGCCGTCGCTGTTGCCAGCGACTCCGGCGGTGCCGATCAGCGACGAGACGTTGTTCCCGCGGCTTTGCGAGAAGATATCGTTGCCCGCCTCGGAGAAGGTGGCGTTGTTGAACACGAAGCTGCCCGACAGAACACTGGAGCCGCCGGTGGTTGCCGTACCGGTGGCAACGCCGCCTATGATCTGGTCCGAGAGTATGTTGGCGAGCGGGGGTACAGCCGCGCCCGCGGTCGACAGATCGTCGAAGATGAGATCCGGCCCAGGCGGGCCTGGGAGCGCCGCTGCATCGTAGGTTGCTGCGGGATCGATCGTGCCGACGATCGCGGTCGTATCGGCTTGCGCTGCGCCCAGAAAACCAATAGTGGTGGTCAGCAGGCTCGCCGATCCGAGAAGGCTAAGCCGCCGCAAAGACTTCCGACTCATGATGCTCTCCCCTCGAGATGTTATGTTTTGCACGGCATGCAAATCACGGCTTCGCCGCGGTCGCCAGACTGGAGGATGCCGCCGATGCCGAGTTCAATACTATAGAGCGCAACAAGCGAGAATGGCAATAACTATGAGTCTATTTTCTCCCTAGACGTTAGCCAGGCCCTTGTTTAAAAATAGTGAACTGCCCGCGTTCGTTTAGAGGCGCGCGCCGGAGGTCTATCCTCTAGGCTGAGTTTTCGAGCCTCAGAGTTGCATCTGCGGGTATCCGGGAAGAGGGGCTTCAAATGACGCGGGCTTGGATTCTAGGGATCGTTGCTGTCGGCTGCCTCGGCGCCGCGGCCGGGCTAGCCGGCCTTGACGGCAGCGCAAGGGCGAACGGGCTGGACGAGAACCGTTCCTGGCAGTTCCGCACGACGGGACAGCGACTGGAGAATGCGCTGGTCCTCGACACCATCGAGCGGAAGAAGAACGGCTACTACGACGGCTTCGATACGACGAACAACTATGTGACGAATTTTGCCGGCGATCAGATCAACTGCACGGTTCAGGCGTCGGCGACCGGTAACATGGCGACCAACTCCCAGAGCGGTCAGGCCGGGAACGCCAGCATCACGCCCGCGGTGGCCAACAATGCCACGACGACAGGCAACGACGCGACCAACACCTCGAACACCTCGTCCAATCAGGTCAACAGCGCCGATACCGTCGGCAGCTCCAGCCTGATCGAGAACCTGACGAACAGCGGTGGCAACGACAACAGCGGCTCCGACTTCTCGATCGGGTCCGACGACAACAACAGCTACAGCGGCAGTTCGAGCTATAGCGCGCAGGATCTGGTGAACAACAACCAGTCCAACGACGACAGTACCCTCACGTCGAACGCCAACAACAACTCGAACACCATCAACGTCGGTGCGACCTCGACGTCCGGTGAGGTGAATCAGGCGCTGAACAACAATCAAACCAACAGCGGGACGCAGACCGCGACCGTCACCGACAGCCAGGGCTGCACCTTCACCGACAAGTGACGCGCGGCTCGAGAGGGGGAGGCGCCCGGCGAATTCCGGCGGGTGCGAGCGGACAGAAAACGGGGTGGACGCAGTGAGTCACAAACGGTGGGGCATCGGCAGCCGAACAATCGGCACCAGGTTTGCGGCAGCGATCAGTCTTCTCCTTTTCGCGGGGGGCTGCGCGGATATCCACCATACCAGGGTGGGCGACGGCGAAGCCCCGGTCGTCTTCGGTCCGGCCGTGCGCAACAACGTCACGCCGCTCGACACGGCCTACACCTGCTATGGCGAGAAGCTGCGCCAGGGCGGCGTGCACCTTTCCATCGGCGTCAGCGACATCCGCGACTACACCGGCAAGGCGAGCGACCTCGAGGGCACGGTGGTGACCCAGGGCGGTCCGCTGATGGCCTATTCCGCCCTCGGCAAGCTGGGCAGCGCCATCGAGCTGCACGAGCGCTTCGACACGCGCGTGGCGGAACTGGAGCTGGCCTACATGGATCGCCGCCAGCTCGGCGACGGGCAGACCCACCAGGTCGGCGGCCAGGCGGTGCCCTGGAAGCCCTATTTCGGCGGTTCGATCATCCAGTCCGACTACTTCGTCGTCGGCGGCATCACCGAGGTCAACTACAACATCCAATCGGGCGGCTTGCAGGGCAGCGCCGACCTCATCGGGCCGCGGGCGCGCGTCTTCACCATGAGCGTGGCGATCGACCTGCGCCTGGTCGACACCCAGAGCCTCCTGGTGGTCGCCACCTCGAGCCTGCAGAAGCAGATCGTCGGCTACGAGGTTGGCTTCGAGATCTTCAGGTTCTTCAGCAACACCTTGGTCGACGTCAATCTCGGCATGAAGAACCAGGAACCGGTGCAGCTCGGCGTGCGCACGACCCTTGAGCTCGCACTGCTCGACCTTCTCGGCAAGGCCACCGGCGTCTTCTACCAGGATTGCGTGTCCGACTACTTCAAGGACCCCTCGGAGGTCGGCCCGCGGGCGCCGAGCGACAGCGGCAGCGCTGCGCTTGGCGACGAGACGGCAATCATCGAGCGGGAGGAAGACCAAGCCTACATGCCGCCTGCCAGCGCCGCTGACGAGGGGCTTCTTCCCTAGCAGCAGGCTTCTGTCCGGCTCGGCGGACCAGGGTCTTCTAGACCGCGACTGCGATGGGAAAACATCGGTCGCCGCACAGCGGGGCCAGCGGTCTGAAATCTTCAAGAGGTGAGATCTGTTACATGAAAAGAGTTTCGTGCCTTCTCTTCGCCGCCGGCCTGCTTGTCGCGCCTTCGTTGTCCCAGGCGGCCGACCCCAAGGGCGAGTTCGCTGTCTTCGGTCCTGGCGTCCGGTCCTGCGCCGAGTTTCGCGGCCTGGTCGACAGCAACTCGCGTGACGCGCTGCTCTTCATCAGCTGGTTCCAGGGCTATCTGAGCCGCACCAATCTCGTCCAGGACGAGACCTACAGCGTCCTGCCGGTGGTCGATGCGAACGCCGCCGCCACGCTGCTCTACCGGGTCTGCGCGAACAATCCCTCGGCCTCGGTCGAGCGCGCGGCCGACAGCTTGATCGCCTTGCTGGCGCCGATGGCGGTCCTCTCGCGCAGCGAGATCGTGAAGATCGCCGACGGCGACCGCACGCTGGAGATCTGGCAGTCGACGCTGATCGTCCTGCAACAGGAACTGAAGAAGCTCGGCTTCTACAAGGGCGAGCCCGACGGCGTCTTCGGGCCGGGTACGCGGGAAGCGTTCGTCGCCTTCCAGAAGTCGAAGGGCCTGCGCGAGTCCGGCGTGCCGGACATCGAGACCATCGCCGCCTTCCTGCAGATCATCACGGGATAGGGATAGCAGCCGTGCGAGCCGCCGTACTTCCGCAACAGCCAGGCTTCTCGTTGCTGGCCTACGGCATCTCGCGCGGTGGCTCGGTGCACCAGACTTCGCACTTGTCGCCGGTGTTCAGGTCGAGGAACGAGGCGAGGGTGCAGCGGCCGCTGCTGCTGCCGGTCAGGAAGGTGACCTCGTCGCCGGTCTTGACGCGCCGGCAGTACTGCCGCGCCTGGAACTCGACGCCGTTGATGACGAAGAACTTGCCGTCGCGCGACTGCTCGACGATCAAGCGCTGCGACTGCGCGCCTGCGGGGGCTGGCAGGGAGCTTGCGAGCGCCGTGACGGCAATGGCGGCGAGAAGGATGCTGCTGCGTTTCCTGGCGCTCATGGGACAGCCGAACTCCCCGGGGTTGGACGGCTTCCGAAAGGGAATGCCCATATCATCGTATTCGTTTCCGCCGGTGAAGTCATGATCGCTCGACGCCCGCGCAAAGGATACCTGCTGGCGGCCAGCGCCCTCTGCGGGCTCGGGCTGATGACGCGGCCGGCCGCCGCCGATGTCGACACCGTCATTGCGATCGACCCGGGGCAGCTGCTCAGCGGCAGCGTCACGGCAAGCGACGCGGGCGATTCGCTCGGCGTCATCGTCAGCCTGCTGGACGACACCGGCAGCACGGCCGTGCCGGTGACCGACGGCAGCAGCATTTCGGTCGCGATCGCGGTCGGACCCGACGTGGTGCTGAACACCGGCCTGGACGGCAGCTCGATCACCGCCGTCGCCCGGGGCAATGCGAGCCTGTCGCTGCTGGGGATCCTTCCAAGCGCACCCGACGATCCGCCGGGTGCCGCCGTCGCCGGCGCCGGGATCTTCACCGGCGGCGTGCTGCGCAGCAACTCGCTGTCCGCCGCGACGCAGGAGAACCTGGTCGAGCTGACGGCGACCATCGGCGCGGCGGCCATCGTCACGGCCGATCTCGACAGCACGCTGGTCTTCGCCGACGGCATCTTCAACAGCGCGGTGGCCTCGATCGAGACGCTGCCGAGCGTGACCTTGCGCGCGCCGGCCGGGCCCGCCGCCTACCACGATTTCGGCACGGTTCTGGTCACGACGAGCGCCAGCCTCTCGGTGGCCAATACCCAGGTCAATGCGGACTTCTCGGCCGACGACGGGCAGCCGCAAGGCGCCACGGCCGCCACCCTCGGCAACCGCGTCGCGCTCGATCTGCAGGGCGATGGCGGCGCGTTCTTTGCCGGACTGGCCGGGCTTGCAGGCAACGAGATCAACACGCGCGCGGTCGGTAACCGCAGCGACGGCTCGGTCCTGCTGCGCAATGAGATCGCGACCTCGGAGGGCCCGCTCGCAGGCCCCGCCTTCTTCGACGGAACGGTTCTCGTCTACAGCCTGCAGAACTCAGACGACTTAAACGATCCGGACCAGAATTTCCTCGGTGCCGGCATCGTGGCGCTGGCGTCGGACAACGAGATCGTCGGGACGGTCGTGGCGGGTGACCTGGGTCAGGACGGCGCTGCCATCGACAGCTTCCAGCTGGATCTGACAGGCAACCTGATCAGCGCCGCCGCGACGATCAATGCGCAGCGCAGCGAGATTTCCTTCGAACCCGCCCTGTCGCTGCAGGGCAGCGGGGCGGTCCTCGATCAGGGGGCGGGCGATGCCAGTGTCCTGCTGCAGGAACGGCTGGGTCGCCGCTTCGCGCTGGCCGACTATCTGATCGTGTCGCGCCAGTCGACCAATCGGCGCGAGGTTGTCGATCCCGTCGCCTATGCCCTGCTCGACGACAATCGCATCGCCGGGCAGCTGGAGACGCCGGCAGCCTTCGCCGCGCTGGTCCTCGAGGGCAACGCCCTGACGGCTCTCGCCGAGGGCAACAACCACCAGGCCCTGCTGGACAACCGCCTCGATGCCGCCGAGGGCGAGACAGCGGCAATGGTCGCGGGCACGCTCGCGATCATCAATTGGCAGTGGATCAGCGCCCCGGAGATCGCCGCCGGGATTGCCGGGTCCGGGCAGGCGATCACGGCGGAGATGACATTGCTCTCGCCCGCCGGCGATCAGTCGGCACGCCTGAGCATGATCGACTCCGTCTTCAGCGCGCGCGCCAGCGGCAACGCCGCCGTGGCGCAGGTCGTCTTCTCGGCCGGGGACCTGGCGCTGGTCCTTGCCACCGACGGCCCTGCCGGCAGCGTGGCCAACGCCGGCGCGACGCTCTTCAGCGACTATGGCGCGACGAATGCGGGCGACAGCTTCAGCGCCTCCGCTGGCGGCGTGGTTGCCAACTACCAGATCCTGGATTCCGCCGCAGCCGATCATCGCGACCAGGACTACCTCATCGCCGGGGTCCGTGCCGAGGTGCTCGACAGCGCCATCGTCGGCACGCTGGCGATCTCCGGAGGCCGCGCCATCGACGCCGAGCTGGTGCTCGACGTCGAGATGGACCGCAACATGGTCGAGGCGCGTGCGACCGGCAATCGCTTCCAGGACCTGGCGCAACTCCAGAGTGGCGGGCGGGTCGCCGGGTCTTTCGGCCAGCTTTCGGTGCAGATCGACAACGACCAGTCGGTCGCCGCGGCAATCGTGGACAGCGGCCTGTTCCTGACGCTGGATGCCTCGGCTTTCGACGGCGGCGATATCGCCGCCAGCGTCACCTTGAACGACAATTCCTTGCTCTCCGTCGCCACGATCAACCTAGCCGGCGTCGTCACCTCTGTCGAAGCTGGCACCCTGACCGCCGGTGGCTGGAGCTCGCTCTACGACGCCACGGTACCGGGCCAGTCGCTGGGCGGCGTGATCGAGGGCTATCAGTTCAACGCCTTCCGCGTGACCCGCCACACGGCCTTCGCGAACGCCGCCTTCGCCGTGCTGAACGATCAGACCACGGATGAAGGCGACGCCGATGCGCTGCTCGACGGCAGCGGCATCGTCGTCGAGCTCCTCTCGGCCCCGCAGGTACCGCTGGAGAACGTTGCGCTGCAAAGCAGCGGCAATCGGCTGGTGGCGCAGGCCCGGCTGAACGATGCCACCAGCAACGTGTTCGTCGACGTCAAGACGCTGGCGGAAATCGACCCCGCGGAGTCGCCAGGCCCCTTGGCCGGCATCGTCTCCTACCAGGGAAGCGGGCAGGGCTATGTCGCCGACGTGCTCGAGCCGGACCTGGTCGAGCGCGAGAGCCATGCGATGGCGAGCGTGCTGGACAGCGGCATCACGGTTCAGATCCCGGCGCTGAGCAGCAGCATCGTCGAGGTGACCGGCAACCTGCTGGCTGCAACGGCTTCGGCCAACGTCGCGGCAAGCTCGGTTCAGCTTTCCGCCGTTGCGCTGCACGCCGGTCTCGACGTGCCGGCCGGTGTCGCGATCGTCGACAACGACAACGGCACCGATTTCGATCTCCAGGTCCTCGGGTCGGTCTTCATCGCCAATAGCCAGCGCAACGAATGGCAGCTCTTCGGCGGCGGTCCCGGCCCCAGCGTGACCGCCGTCGTGGATGGCGGCACAGCCATCCGCGTGGTCTCCGACGGCGAGCTGCTCGACAGCCTGGTGACGCTCAGCGGCAATGCCCTGGTCGGCGAGGCGCGTGCGAACGTGGCGCAGAACACCATCGTGCTGTCGGCGGTGGTGCTTGAAGCCAGCGGCCAGATCGTCAGCCGCCAGGGCAACAGCGGCGACGTCACCGCAGCCGTCACCGACGGCGCCATCCTGCTCGAGCTCAATGCCGGAGGCGGTGTCGACGCCAGCGAGGCCTCGGGCATCTCGGTCGAGAACAACGCCATCCAGACGCTGGCGCTCGGCAATGCGGTGCTGAACGACATCACGGCAACGGCCGCAGGCAGCTTCCAGGGGTTTGTCGGCGGCCCGGCGACGATCGTCGAGGACCTGCCGGCTACGACGGGCGAGACGACGGTCGAGGCCGACTACGCGATCCTCAATCGCCAGGTGAATGCCGGCACCGAAGACCGCGCCGTCGAGATCGCCAGCAGCGTCGTCGGCGCCCAGATCGGGGTGAACGTCAACGGCAATCACGACGCCACCGTCGTTACGATGAGCGGAAACTCCATCGCCGCTACGGCCTATGGCAACTCCGCCTCGAACGGCATTACTCTGCGCGCGGCCGGCGGCGACATGCCCTCCTCGGCGATCGTCAATCAGCAGAACAATTCCTTCGCGAACATCAGCGCCACGGTCAGCGGCAGCGGGTACAGCCTCAATCTTACGGGCGGCGGTGTGGGGGGCGGCGTGATCGGCGGCTCCAACAGCATCAGCGCCACGGCAGTCGGAAATTCGGCGGTCAACACCATGGTCTCCCGCAGCGGTGGACCAGGACCGAGCAACTAGGAGCCACGCGATGATGAGATCGTTGAAGTGCGCGACCGCCTTCGCCGTCGTCCTGGCCGTGAGCGGCCTTGGATCGGCGAGCGCCGAACCCGTGGGCGAGGTCGAGGCCCTGATCGGCGAGGCCCACGGCACACCGCCGAACGGCGTGCGCCGCGAGCTGGCGCTGGCGACCGAGGTAGTGGAGGACGAGTTCGTCGAGACCCAGCAGGGCGGCGGCATGACCGTTCGCTTTCTCGACGGCACAGAGTTCCGCCTCGGCAGCAGCAGCAGCGCGATGCTCGACCGTTTCCTCTACGACCCTAGCGCCGCGGGTGGCGACGGCGTGGTGCAGCTCGGCCAGGGCGTGTTCCGCTTCATCTCCAGTGCCGGGCAGAGCCACGACGGCGTGAAGATCCAGACCCCGAACTCGGTGATCGGCATCCGCGGCACCGATTTCGTCGTCATCGTCGACCGTGCGCAGGGCACCACGCTGGGCACGGCCTCCGGCCTGATCGAGGTGACGGCTCTCGTCACCGGGCAGACGGCTGCCGTCGAGCCCGGCGAGCTCGGCCGGGTCCAGCTGGACGGCAGCGTCGCCGTCGAGACGGCGCCGGTACCGGCCGAAGAGCTGGCCTGCTGGCTCGGCAACGACAACTACATCTGTCTGGCGGAAGCCGGCACGGGCGCGGCACCGGCCAGCGAGCAGACGAACGACGCCCTTGGCGGCGCGGATGCCGATCCCGGCCCCGGTCCCGGCCCAGGTCCCGGTCCCGGTCCGAGCGATCCGGGCGACGATGCCGGCAACGATCCAGCCGATCCTGGCCCCTCCGACCCGGGCAGCGACCCGGGGGCGGGCGACCCGGGCTCGGGCCCTGGCGATCCGGGCGACGGCGACCCGCGCTAGCGGTCGTCCGACTGTTCCGGGATGAAGCGACTCAAGGGGCTTCTGCTCAGTCGCCTGCCGGTGCTGCTGCTGCTGGCGTTGGCCCTGTTCCTGAAGCTCGATGAGCCGCGGGCGCTGCAGAACCTGCGGCTCAACGTCTTCGACTACTACCAGAGGATCTTCCCGCGCGAGTACCAGGAGGTCGGCGTCCGCATCATCGACGTCGACGACGAGACGCTGAACCGCTACGGCCAGTGGCCCTGGCCGCGCGCCCGCGTCGCCGAACTGGTCGACAAGCTGACGCAGTACGGCGTTGCCGCCATCGGCTTCGACATGGTCTTCGCCGAACCCGACCGCCTGTCGCCGGAACGCCTGGCCGACGACTTCGCGGGACTGGTGGACAGCGAGGCGCTGAAGACGGTGCAGCAGGTCATGCCGGACAGCGACCGGATTCTGGCGGATGCACTGTCGCGTGCCCCGGCGGTCATGGGGTTCGTGCTGACCGGGACGGAGACGCCGCAGCGGCCGCTACAGCGCTGGGGTATCGGCCAGTCCGGCGACGACCCGCTGCTCTTCCTGCGCCGCTTCGCCGGGGCCATCACCGACCTGCCGCTGCTGGAAAAGGCCGCCCGCGGCAATGGCAGCTTCAATGCCATACCGGACGACGACGGCACCATCCGCCGGGTCTTCCTGCTGTTCCAGCTCGACGGCAGCATCATTCCCTCGCTCTCCATGGAGCTGCTGCGCGTCGTCCAGGGCGCCTCGACCTACCTGGTCAAGGCCTCCGGTGCGAGCGGCAGCGAATCCTTCGGCTCGCAGACCGGGATCACCGCCGTGAAGGTCGGCGCCATCGAGGTGCTGACCGACTGGGAGTCCGCGGTCTGGCTGCATTTCACCGGCCCTCGTCCGGAGCGCTTCGTGCCGGCCTGGCAGGTGCTGGACGGTGTCGCCGACCCGGCGCTGCTGGGCGGCCATATCGTCCTGATCGGAACCTCGGCCGCCGGCCTGAAGGATCAGCGGGCATCGCCGCTCGACCCGGCCGGGCCGGGCGTGGAGATCCATGCCCAGGCGCTGGAGCAGATCCTTCTGGGTATCCGCCTGGTCCGACCCGACTGGGCGGTCGGCGCGGAGTTCGTCTATCTGCTCTTCCTCGGCGGCCTGCTGGTCTGGCTGCTGCCGCGTCTGTCGCCTGGCATCTGCCTCGCGGTCGGCGTGGTCGCCGTTGTCCTGGCGTTCGGCGGCTCGCTCCTGGCCTTCCTGAAGGAGGGCCTGCTGTTCGACCCGCTGCTGCCGGCAACCTCGGTGCTGCTGCTCTACATTGCCGGCAGCTTCACCGGCTACCTGAAGACGGAGGGCGAGCGCGCGCGGGTGCGCTCGGCCTTCTCCTACTACCTCGCGCCGGCCATGGTGGAGCGCCTGGCACGCAGTTCCGACAGTGTCCGCCTGGGCGGCGATCAGCGCGATCTGACGGTCATGTTCAGCGACATCCGCAGCTTCTCGCGGCTGTCGCAGCTCCTGGACCCGACCGAACTCACCCGCATGCTGAACCGCTTCTTCACGCCGATGACCGAAATCATCCAGGAGCGCGAGGGGACGATCGACAAGTACATCGGCGACTGCATCATGGCGTTCTGGAACGCGCCGCTGGACGACCCCAACCACGCGCGCAACGCCTGCCGCGCCGCGCTCGGCATGCTCGCGGGCACACGCGAGTTGGACAAGAAGCTGCGCGAGGAGAAGGCCTACGGCGAGGGCAAGGACTTCCACCTGCGCATCGGCATCGGCCTCAACACCGGCTCCTGCCTGGTCGGCAACATGGGCTCGGATCGCCGCTTCAACTACACCGCCCTCGGCTTCGCGGTGAACGAATCGCAGCGCATCGAGGCGCAGTGCAAGACCTACGGCGTGGAGCTGCTGGTCAGCGCCGAGACCGCGGAGGGTGCCAAGGACTTTGCCTTCCTCAAGGTCGATCGCGTGATCCTGCCGGGCTCCGAGAAATCGATCGAGATGCATGCCCTGGTCGGGGATCAGACCGTGGCGGAAACGCCTGCCTTCCAGCAGTGGAAGGCCACCCACGACGCCATGCACGAAGCCTATCTCCAGCGCGACTTCTCGACGGCCGCGGAGCAGGCGAGGGCGGCGCAGGGCCTGGCCGACGAACGCCACAAGGCCCTCTACGAACGCTACCTGACGCGCTTTCCCGCCCTGGCGGAGAGCGGCACGCCGCCGGACTGGGACGGCACGGTGCTGCTGAAGGACAAGTAGCGCTTTGCAGCGACCGTCCGGGCCGGCAGGATCGAATGGCACGGAGGGAGACAGGGCTTGCCGCCTCGTCTGTTGCTGATCGTACTCGATGGCCATGAGCAGAGCCTGGCCGAGGAGCTGATGCGGGCGGGCGACCTGCCGGCCATGGCGGCGCTGCGGGCGCGCAGCCGCCGCTGGCCGCTCGACCATGGCGCCGCCAGGCGCACCGGCCTGGCCGGAGAACACATTGCCACCGGTCTCGACCCGGACGCCGCGCGGCGCTGGTCGGCGATCCACTTCGACAGCGCCCGCTATCGCGTGGAGCAGGTCCGGACCGCTCACGCGCCCTTCACGGCCGGCTTGGATATCCGCACCACCGTCTTCGACGCCCCCTACTTCGATCTTTCCCGGGCTGGCGAGGCCGTCGGCCTGGTCGCCTGGGGCGCGCACGACCCGGGCGTGGTCCGGATGTCGCGCCCGGAGGGTCTGGCGGAGGAGGTGCGCGCGCGCTTCGGCGCTTATCCGGGCCGGCAATGGACCTATGGCTTCGCCTGGCCGTCGCCGGCGAAGACCGCGGCGATGGCGGAGGGGTTGCGACAGGCCGTCGAGCAGCGCGCTGCCATCGCCGAATGGCTGCTGGCCGAGCGCCTGCCGGACTGGCAGCTCGGCATCGTGGTGGTCGGCGAGACCCATTCGGCCAACGAGGCGCTGTGGCATGGAATCGATCCGACGCACCCCCTGCATCGGCTGCCCTCGGCGGCCGCTGCCGGCGAGGGGATCCGGGAGGTCCTGCGTGCCGTCGACCGCCTGGTGGGCCGTCTGACGGCGCGCTTCCCCGATGCCCTCCTGGCCTTGGCTGCGCCGCATGGCATGGGCGCCAACAATGCCGATGTCCCCTCGATGCTGCTCCTGCCGGAGGCGATGCACCGCTATTGCCTTGGCCGGCCGGCGTGGGAACCCCGCGCCTCCTGGGCGCAGGCCGAGGGCCCACCGCTGCTCGGGGAGGAGGAGAGCTGGGAAGAGGCGGTCAGGGCGTGCTTTCGTCTGCCCCGTCCCTGGCTGGAGCGCCTTCTCGCCGGCCGGCGGCGGCCGCCCGCCGGGCTGACGCTGACCTGGATGCCGGCAAGCTGGTACCAGCCCGCCTGGCCGGCCATGCGCGCCTTCGCCGTGCCGTCCTACTACGATGGCCAGATCCGGGTGAACCTCAGAGGCCGCGAAGGGCAGGGGACGGTGGCGGCGGCCGACTACGCCGCGACCTGCGACGAGATCGAAGCCTTCCTGCTGGCCTGCCGCGACCCGCGGAGCGGCGAGCCGGCGGTCGAAGCGGTCGACCGCACCGCCGGCGACCCCTTGCGGCGGCCGCCGAGCGCGCCGGATCTGACCGTCCTCTGGCGCGGCGCGGCGCTGGCGCTGCAGCATCCGAAGATCGGCACGGTCGGACCCGCGCCCTATCGCCGTACCGGCGGCCACACCGGCGGCGATGGTCTCTTCTGGCTGGCCGGCGAGGGAATCGACGCGGGCGAGGAGACCTGCGCCAGCACGTTCGACCTGGTGCCGACGCTCGTCCGCCTCCTGGGGCTGGAGCCCGCGGCAGCGATGAGCGGCCGGGCTCTCGTCGATCGGCCGCCGCTCGTCGCGTCGTGATTGCGGCACTGCATCGGCTGTGGGACGGCCCAGAGCCGTCCAGCGGGTCGCCACGCGCCTGGTACGCCCAGCCTCGCTGCCGCCATCTCCTCCTGCTGGGGCTGCTGTCGCTGCTGCTCTGCAATGCAGCGCTCTCGATCTTCTTCAAGGTCACCGACTTCGAGTGGCACCTGCGCGAGGGACAGCGCTTCTGGAGCGAGAGCCCCTTCGATCCGCGGTTCCTGCCCTATCCGCTGCCGCGAATCCTGCTGGACGGTCTCTTCGTGCCGCTCGGCGGCTTCCTGGCACGCGCGCTCGCCTATCTGCTGGCGCTGGGGTTGCTGGCCGGCGCCCTGACCGCCTGGCAGGGCCTGGCGGCGGCGGCGCAGGGATCGCGCGGGCGGGACGGGGCAGGCGGGGGAGCGCTCGACCCCGCCCTCGGCTTCGCCGCCACAGCCTTCGCGCTGCTGGTGCTGCACCCCTATCTCGCGCGCGATCTCAACGACTGCGGGCCGCACATCACCACCATGACCCTGGCGGTCCTGGCGTTGGTCGCGCTGATGCGGGAGCGGCCGCTGCTGGCCGGTCTCTGCCTGGCCACCGCCGCCGTCTGGGCGGCGACGCCGCTGCTGTTCCTGCCCTATCTCCTGCTGAAGCGGCAATGGCGGGCGGCGACGGCGATGCTCGCCTGCATGGCGCTCTGGCTGCTTCTGCCGGCGCTGGTGATCGGCTGGCCGATCATGCTCGATGCCTACGGCATCTGGCTGCACAAGCTGGCGTTGGCCTTCGCCGCCGACGACCTGACGACCTTGCCCTACGAGCCGGCGCGCCATCAGAGCCAGGCGCTGCGGATGGTCTTCGCCCGCTATCTCATGTCCTTCGGGCCGGAACACTCGATCCATCTCGACAACAACCTGCTCGGGCACCCGCTCTTCCTGCAGTTCATCGAGCTGCCGGCGCGCACGGCGAAGACGATCTACGGCATCGTCCTGCTGCTGTCCGGCGCCGCCTTCGCCTGGCGCTTCCGCCGCCCGCTCCGGCCGGCCGCCGGTCTCGCCGCGCAGCCCTGGATCCTGCCGGAGTGGGCGCTGGTCCTGCTGCTCATGCCGTTGCTGGCGCCGACCGCCTGGCTGCACCACTTCACCGTCGTGCTGCCGGCCGCCGTCCTCGTCGCCCGCCATGCCCTGCTAGAGGGCCGGGCCCTGGCCGCCTGGCGCAAGGCGGCGCTGGCGTTCATCGTCGTCGTGCTGCTGCTGCTGCAGCGCGACGTGGTGCAGCGCGAGCTCTCGATCCTGGTGCTTTCCTACAAGTTCGACGCCTTCGCCGTGCTGCTTCTGGCGGCCCTGACGCTGACCCTGCCGCAGATGCGCAACAGCGTTGACCGGCGCCTGGCACGCACCTAGGTTCCGCGGCCTGGGAGCCCGTAGCTCAGCTGGTAGAGCACGTGACTTTTAATCATGGGGTCGTGGGTTCGAGTCCCACCGGGCTCACCACAAAAACAAAGACTTAGAAGGCGGATAAGGCAGGGTGCGGAACTAAAGGCAGGCACTGGGTAACATCTGGGGTAACAGCCAGCATAACTCGCGCCCCCAGAACGCAAACGGCCGCCCTTTCGAGCGGCCGTCGCGGTGGTGATCAGCAGCAGGGTCAGGTGTCGTCCCCAGCCTCTTGGCTGCGGGGGTGTGGACAAATGCCGGCAAGGACCGGCGGTTCAGACCCGCGCCCCCGACATTTGCGGATTTTTTCGTCAACCCGCCGCGCCGGTCACCTGTAGCCGCGATGGACTTGAAGCTGGGCGGCTCTGTCATGGTTTTTCCGTCGCCCAACGCAGAAGGGGCCGGCCCGCAGGCCAGCCCCTCCCGGTCGGTATGTGCTGCCGCCTATCTACGCGGGCGGCTGTAGCAGGGCCTCAAGGTCGGCGTTCAGGTCCTCAACCATCTCCAGGACCTGCCCGGCAAGCCAGGCGGTGCCCGCCGCATGGGCCGACGATGAGCCGCACGCGGCATAGAGGGCGCCGCAGGCGTCGCGAAGGTCGTGGTAGCGGTCGATGGCCTCCAGCGGATCGGGGGTGGCTTTCTTGCTCATGCCTCGGCCCTCCCCGCCGGAGGCGCGGCCATATGGTCGCTAGCCGACCCCGTCAGGCCCTCTAGGTCGGCCTCGATGCTGGCGAGCATGATGGTCACGTCATGGTGGTCGCAGGCGGCCGACAGTTGGATGGCGTCCCGCAGCAGCTCCAGCTTGCCCAGAACCTCCCGCACGTTCTGTGCCCGCAGGAAGGCAGCCCGCTCGAATGCCAGATGGCCCGCGTCGTAGGTGGCTTCCTCGGCCTTCACCACCTCGCGGAAGGTGCGGCCGGTACTGCCCGCTCCAAGACAAGCCCCGGAGTAAAGGCCGAGCTGAACGCGCCTGTAGTGCAGCCATTCCCCTAGCTCGCGGCAGTCCCTCGGCGGCGGTGCGGGCGGGGTGGGGATGAAAGCCTCAGTCATTGGAGGCGCCCCCCTTCGCGGTGCAGGCCAGCTTTTCGGACAAGCTGGTAAGGAATTGCTGGCAGCCCTCGACAGCGCGGGCGGTGGCCTCAATGCCGGCAGCCAAGCCAACAGGAGCTTCCCCGGGCAGGGCATAGACAACGTCCCTCAGCGAGCCCGCAGCCGCCTCGGCCGCAGCGGCGCGCTCCTGCGCTTCCTCCGACAGGAAGGCGATAGCCTCGGCGGGCGTGGTGTCGAGCATTTCCAGCGCGGCCGACAGGTCGGCGTCCATACCCTCGACCAGCGGCAGCCAATTCCCCCGCTGTGCGTCGCCAGCCTCCAGGTGCCAGCGCAGGACGGCCAGCTTGCGGCGAAGGTCGTCGGCACTGCCGGACGGCGCCCGGCCGACCATCTCCGCCGCTTCGAACACTGCAGTCATGCTCTCGCGGATCGCAGCCTCAGCAGCCCCGGCCTGGGGGTGGTCGCTGTCAGCAACGTAGCTGGCGATCTCCTGCCGGGCGTCGTGGTAGCGCCAGACGGCGTGCCAGTCGGCCACGCTTTCCGGCTTGAAGCTGGGCACGTCGAACGTGCCCGGTGTGGTAGGATTCTCGGTAGCTTCGGACATGGACGCATCTCCTGTCTGGGGTTAGGGCCGGGTGCGGAAGATCCAACTTCCCCCCGGCTCGCTTTTGTGTTATCAGAAACCCCATGGCAAAGCAACCATTTTCGATAACAAGAAAGAAACGTGGCCGCCCCGCAACGGGGCAGGGCGTGCTCATTGGCGTCCGTATGCAGCCCGACCAAATCACGGCGCTCGATGCCTGGCGCGATAAGCAGGCCGACCAGCCCAGCCGGCCGGAAGCGGTCAGGCGGATCGTGGCGAAGGTGCTGAAGTAAGTGCCGGACAGGAACGATCAATTCGGGACCGTTGCCAGATACACGGGGCTTCATCTCGACTATCAGAAGCCCCTCCCCAAGAGGCCGACCGAAGCGCAGGCTAAACGGCTGCTCGAACGTCTGATTGCGAGCACCCTTACTCCGGAAGAGCTGATATCGGAGACGTTGATTGCACGACGGCGACACCGGGGCGTGTCCCATTTCGACGTTGATGTCGAAAGCCAGCAAGGCGCCTGGACGATGTCGAGCCTCGGAAATCCGTGGTTCGTCATCCGCGTCACGTTGCCTCGTAGTCGTTGAAGGGATCGCGGGCGGGAGGCTGGGGCTTGGCCTCACGACGCGCGGCGTCTCGCTCGCGCTGCGCCTCAACGTTCCGTTGGGCCGCGTCAGGATTTAGGGCACGCCACACCGTGGTTTTACTCAAGCCGGTTCCATCGGCAACTTGCGAGGCGACGCCCTTCTCGTGTTGGGGGCCTGCCTTGCGGCCATCCGACAGCGGGCGAGCGGAGACAGGTGCGTCATCTTGCACCACCTGTCTCTCCGCCGCCTTCCTCGCCTCCAGCAACTCCGCATAGCGCCTGATCTGCCGGTCGCGCTAGCGCCTCGTCAGCGGCCGGCGCACGCCAAGCTGTTCTAGCATCCGACTGGTAGCAGTTCCTGGCCGCCCGATGCGGTCTGCCACCATCCGGTCCAGCGTCACCACAACGCTCTCCTGGCCGCCTTCACTGGTCTCGCGCGTGTCTGCTGTCGTATCCGGGACCCGGTTGATCACCTGGACGATGACCGGCGGCGGCGATGGCATCGCGGACGGCACCTGCGGGATGATCGTCCCGTCGGTGCGCGGTACGAATAGCTCGGGCCGCTTCTCGCCGACCAGATAGGCACTCCCGGCAGAGACAGGGCCGCCAGAGGCGCGCGGGCCGCCGAAGTGGGTAAAGCCCAGCCCACCGGGGCCGACGCCAGGGTTGACGCCGCCACCGCTCGTGCCGCCGCTGCCGAAGAGGTTCAGCCCGCCGACGAACTGCCCGAAGGCCTCTTTCAGCGGATTCAGCGCCACGATCCGGAACATCTCCTGCAGGATCTCCGACAGGACGCCGAGGGCCACGGCCTTGAAGTCGACAGCCGCAGCGCCGCCCTGCACAAAGGCCTCGGTGATGGCGCTGCCGATGCGGTCGAAGGCGCGCTCGCCTGCGCCCTCCAGGCTCGCCACCAATGCCTCTTGCCGCTGGAACTCCTCGCTGCCTTGCTCCACCGCCCGGTTGTAGGTCTCCTGACTGATCGCCCCGGCCTTGAGCAACTGGTTCAGCTGCGCCAGCGTGTCGGCCCGCTGCTCTTCCTCGGTCCGCAGGTCGGCCGTCAGCTGCTTGCCTTCCTCCAGGAGCTTGAGGCGCCGACGCTGGAACTCCAGCTGCGCCTTGGCGGCGGTGAACTGCTCATACTCAGCGCTCCCGACTTCCAGGCCGAGGCGCCGCGCTTCGGTAACGGCGTCATATGCTGCCTTGATACCGTCCAGGGCGGCCTCTCCAACCGCATAGGAGGCCGCCAGCTCGTCATTGAGGGCAATCTCCCGCTCCAGGTCCGCCAACGCCTCCATGCGGGCCTGCATCGCCTTGGCGGCGCTCCCTGCGCCTTCCCGGTCGGTGCGCGTGCGATAGATCCCGCCGCGCCCCTCGTTCAGCGCCGCGTTGGCCTGGCCGGTCATGCGGGCAATCTGGCGCTGCAGGTCGGCCGCCTCGGCTAGCTTGGCCTCCAGTTCCTTGACCGAAGGCGGCTCGTAAATCTGCCCGCCGGCATTCAGGATCGGCGCGAAGAACCGCTCGACGAAGTTGCCGTTGCGCTCGGCCGCCTTCGCCATCTCGATCACGCTTTCATTCAGTGCCGAGGGCAGCCGGCCAATCGCAATCACGATCTCGCCAACGGCGATGGTGATGCGCGTCTGTAGCCTATCGATCGACTTGTTGGCCTCGCCCAGAGCAGCGACGGTTTCTTCGCTCATCACCCGCCCGGCATCGCTGGCCTTGTCTGTCAGTGTGCCGAGGCCGCCGCTGAGCTGGCCCAGTAGCGGCACCATGCGGCCACCCGTCCGGCCGAATAGGTCGGTGGCCGCCGCCGTCTGCTCGGTCGAATTCTTCAACTTCAGGATGGCCTTCGCTACGTCCTGCAGCACGTCCGCGAAGGGCCTGGCGTTCCCCTCGGCGTCGAAGATCGCAACGCCCAGGGCATTGAAGGAATCCCGCGCCGACTGTTCGCCGGAGACGGCATCGCCCAACGTGCGGACCAGGCGATCCAAGGCGCTGTCCAGCTTGCCCTCAGCCACGCCCGTCTCCAGGGCGGCATAGCGCAGCGCCTGCAGCTCGCTAGTCGTGATGTTCAGCTGATTCGCCGTGTCGCCCAGCTCGTCGGCCAGGGCGCCGGCATTGCGGATGCCATTCAGCAGAGCAGCGCCACCCAGGGCCGCGCCCAGGGCCGTGCCGAAGCTGCGGGCGATCCCACGGCCGAAGCCGTCGATGCGTTTGGACAGCCCCTCGAATCGCTTCTCCATCGCCTTGGTCTGGCGCTCGGTCGCGGCGCGGGCCTTCGCCATATCCCGCTCGTACTTCGTTATCCGGGCCTCCAGCTGGAGAACCAGCCGTTCAAGCTCAGCCATGCTGCGCCTCTCCGGGCTTGCAAGTAGGGGTCTCTGTCATCGGGGCACTCCTGCTAGAAAATGTGGATCGGGAATTCAGAGAGGGCAGATTTTTTTGTGAAAGACGGGGGCGCGGGTCTGAAAGCGGGGTCCGGTCTGTGAAACTTTTCACCCCCCCGTCAGGTTGCGCGCCGTTCCTCCCGCTGCTTAGCGCCGTCGTGGCATACTCTGCACAGGCACTCGATGTTGCCCGCGTCCCAGAACAGGGACGGATCGCTGCGATGGGGGCGCTTGTGATCGGCGACCAGCTGGGATGGGTCAGGCTCTACCCGCTTACAACGCTGGCAGGTGAAGAGATCCCGCACGAGTACCGACCAGCGGAGCTTCTGCCATCGGCTGGTCTTGTACCAGCGTCGCCATGGCTGGGTGCTGTCGCGGTGCCGCGAGCGGCCGCGCTCATCTCCCTGCGCGTATCCCATCCTCAATGGCATCGAGCCGAGTCTGGGCTTGAGGTTGCCTAGGCGAGGCATGGCCGCGTGTTCCCTCTCTTCATTGCAGCTTGAAAAGGGGGCGGCGGCCCGCGCCTGAGCCGCCGCCCAGCGTCCACCGTGAACCTGGGACGCCGTCCAGCGGCCTGCGACAGGGCCGCTGAACTCATTGAAGCCTCGTGGTCGGCGCGTCGGGCGCCAGGTGGTGGCGGATGATTGCCGCAGCGATCATCTCCATCTCGCGCTTGCTCGGCACACGGCCGAACTCCTCTGCGAAGAGAAGGATGCCGCGCGCGGTCTCTGTCGCGATCTGTTCGGGGTCGAGAGGAATGGTCACGGCTCTTCGCTCCTGCCCGCCGGCACCATGGGCTCGGCGGCTCTAGCGCCGACCCGAACCTGCAGGTCTTTGATCGTCTCGACGATGGCGTCCACGCAGGCGCAGAGCTCGATCCGTGAGGCCGGGCGCTTCATGTCTTCCTCGCCGAGGTTCTTCCGGGCCATGTCGGAGAACGACGTACTCTTGTGCGGCGGCGGCGGCGGCTCGGCCGCCTGAACCTCCAGCGCCCTGATTCGAGCGGCGAGCGCCGAGAGCGGCTTGTCGAGAGCGTCCAGCACGGCATCGACCATTTTCGATACGTCCCGCTTCTCGGTCATGCTTCGCTCCCGCCGGCTTTTCCCTCCAGCGCCTTGATGCGATCACCGTGCTGGGCGATTGCCGCGAACACGATGTCGATGGCGTCATACAGCTCGTCTCGGCTGGGAGAGCGCCGCATTCCATCCTTGCCGTTTATCTCGGTCATCTTGGCTTTGACGCCGCCCAGGGCCATTAGAGCTTTCTCGTCCATGTGGGCATCACTCCCCTTCGCTAGTCGTCGGCAGGCCCCACTCGACGCCGGACATGGTCGCCACGGCCTCGTCTCGGAAGCGGTGTGCGCCAAACCAGACCGCGGCCATCAGCGCGACGGAATTTGTCTGAAACATGGAAACCTGCTCGGTTGCCGTTGCCGTGCGCGTGCTCGATTGCGGATCGGTCTCCATCTCGATAGTCGTATCGTCGCTGCCGTCGACCGTGATCAACTCGCTCTCGCCGGCAATGCCGCTGAGATCGAAGAGCACGATGGTTCCTTCTGTGACCGCATCCACCGCCATAGCCTCGATGCCAAGCATCTGGCCTCCAGTCGGGCCCATGTTCGGGAAGGCGAACGCACCGCTCGAAGTGGTGAGCGTAGATGCGAGAATTGCCACCTCGGGCGACATCGCCAGGAGCAGCCGACTTTCGGCGGTCGGTTCGACAGCGGAGAGAAGCGCCGCAAGATCGGCCGCCGCGTCTACAGCCATATTGCCGGTCGATGTGAGCGCCGTCGTGCCACTGTCGATGACGAGAGCGAGGAACTCGCTATCAACCGCGTGACTGACGCCTCGTCGCAGCTCGCGAGCGATCAACGCCTCGCCTCGAATCCCGGCGCTGCGCAGCATCGCAGGCGTCATCACGATTAACGCGTTCGCTTTCTGGCGCAGGATGCCGCCGGCCTCGATAGCCACTCGGGAGACAGGAACCGCCGCGCCCTCGCCGACGACGAAGCCGGTCGCGCTTGCCGTAGTCCAGCCGATCCGCTCTTCGAGCGGTACACGGGTCATCCCCGCGTCCAACGCGCGATAGAACAAGCTGGTACCGCGAAGGAAGGGCTGAAAGCTGGTCGCGATGTAGGAGGCATCCTGAAGCCCGGCTGCGTCCGCATCTCCGCTCCAGTGACCACCGATCGCCGACTTGAGGGAACCGACGACTCGGTCGTTCGCCTTGCCCTGTGCGGCCAGTTCTGCCGCTATCTGCTTGTTGCCGCCAGCGAGCGCTAGGTGGCGCGCATATGAGGCCATCAGGCCGGGTTCGGGTCGGGTAGGAACGGCGACTACACCGCGCATGTAAAGCACTCCGAAAGTTCAGGCTGAGCGAATCCTACGACAGGAAAAAATTCCATGTCGTTATGCGTCACTCAAAAATGTCGGCTGCCTCGGCCTCGGCGAGGAAGCGAGCCAACGCCCGCTCTATCGCCTTCCGATCATCGACCGCCGACGCTGGTAGGAAGCCGCTGGCGATCAGCGTCTCGCTGATGTTCACCAGGTCGACCACGACCCGCAGTACCGCCAGCCCTTCGGCTACACGCTCGCGGTATCGGCGCTGACGGGCGGCGCGCGAGCTCAATGGTGGCCCCCCTGAGGCTTCTCGGCGGCGAGGGCGGTGAACCACTCCGCAGCGGCCTGCAGGTTCTCCGCCGCGCTCATCGGTCCGTTGACGTAGAACAGCGCCGAAGCGCCAACGATCAACATCGCGCGCGCCAGGTCGTTGGGATCGGCGCCCGCGTCCAGGAGCCTCGCGAATTCGTCCGTGAAGGCCTTCTGCTGGGCCAGCACCTCGGCCTCGACCTCGCTCGCGGCGTGCCCGCCGGTCAAGTGCGAGAGCATCAGAAGCCGGAGATCGTGGTTATCCATCCGCTCCCTCCATCAGTGCCTCGCCGCGTGTCGCCATATTTCGATACCCATGACATCAATCCGCAAAAGCGAGAAATTGTGGTCGGCGCCGGTCTAGCCACCACGTTTGCCCGGCTTCTAAAGCACCCCCCGTCCGGTCGCTTGCTCATCGCCGGAATCCTCCGCTGTCTGCCCGCCGCTCGAAGTCGGCGAGTACCGCGCTGGGGGGGCGGCCTTCTGCGTACTGCTGAGCCAGCCAGGTCTCGACGCCATCGCAGGCGTGGCCGGCTCGCACGGTGCCGATGAGTTTCGCCAGCATCTCGCGCCGCCGGTCGGGCTGGGCCTTGGCTTCTTCCGCCAGAAGAATGTCGACGTATGGGCTGAGACGATCTTCCAGGTTCGGCGAATCAATGAGTGACCGCCCTTGGATGCGCGTCGTCAGACGCGGCCCCTCCGGAGGAGTTTCAAGAGGTTCACCCTGAGGAAGTTCTTCAGTAGGTTCGGGGTGCTGGCCGTGCACCCTTTCGTGCGTCTGGCTGCACCCTTTCTTGTCGCCATCTGCACCCTTTCTGGCGCCCCCGTTACGCGTTGCGGCCCCGTTACCGTCACGCGTTATGCCGTCACGGTAGCCGTCACGCTCATCGGAAAGGGTGTCTGCGGCTGCACCCTTTAGGGCCGCCCTTGCTTCCTCGACGGCGTCGATGCGCCCGAAGGCAAGAGACCAGACGTTCGAGTGGCCTCGGCCACTGCCGGTGCGGCGGCGGGTCAGCCACCCCAGGTCCTCTAGCTTCCGTATGGCGGCGATCACCGTGCGCTTGCCGAGGCGCAGCTCTGTTGCCAGTCGGCCGTAGGAGGGCCACCCCTTGCCGCTCGCCCGATTGATGAAGCTCGCGAGGCCCAGGCCGACGCGGACGACGGCGGGGCTGATCTCGGAGTCGAACACCAAGGCGATGTGCCACCGCCAGAGCGCGGCGGCCTTGTCCTTGTCGGGCGCCTTAGCCATTGGCAGCCTCTCGTTCGGCCTTCTGGCGTTCCCGATAGCGACGCTGCCGCTCTGCTGCGGTGGTGTCCTTGACTGCGGGTGACGGTGGCGGCAGGGCCAGCCGCTCCGGCTCGGCCAAGCGGACTATCGCCTCAGCCAGCGCCCTGACGCGGTCAGGCTCCACCAGGATCCATGAGTCGTCGTCGAAGTCGTTCTGCTGCCGAATGACGACGCAGCCTCGCGGGTTCAGGTAGACCGCGATGGGGGCTTGCTCGCGCACCGCGACCAGGCCCTGCTTCTCGGCGGCCCACCAGTCGAAGTTCTCGCTCATGGCGCCCTCCAGCCCGCCAGGTCGGCGACTAGGTCGGCGAGGGCAGGACGGACCGGGGTGCGGCGGGCGATTGCCCGGCCCGCAACGGTGCGCGGCTCCTTGTGACAGTGGCCGGGGAGCGCTATACTCTGGTTGATTTCCTCGCCAAGGCAATCGATCCAGGAAGCCCCTCGCGCCGCAGCCACGGCCGGGGGGTTTCTCTTTCGGGGATCAGGCATCGGCCGTCACCTTCCCGGCCGTGGCGCCGGTGCAGGGGCGGCGGGCCGAGCGGGGGCTTTGCTCCGCCTTCTTCCGCTTGTAGGCCTCGATCTCGCTGCGACGCCAGTAGCGCCGGCCAGCGATGTAGATGGGAGCAGGGAAGTCGGTGTCGTCTTGTCGGCGACGATGCAGGAACATGTCCGACACGCCGCCGAGGTTCGCCCTGACGCTGGTAGACGTCATCAGCGGATCGTCGTTTTCGGTTTCCATCTGCGTTGCCTCGCGGTTGGGGGTGCAAGACAACGTGGAACCGATTTTCGGACATAGGGAGGAGTGTCCGAAAACGCCGAGCTAGACTTCGGCAGCCCTCACTGCCCGATAGACCATCTTGCTTGAGACGCGGTGCCGGCGAGCAACATGGGCATAGGCGTCACCCTTGCTCATGCCCCCGCGTCGAGCGGCGCGAAACTCCGCTGCCAGTCGGGAGTCGCGCTCTAGCTTCGCCTCGGCGGGTCCGTGGGCAATCTCGGCGCCCTTCCTTCCACCCTCCTGCACGTCACGACCGATCCGCAGAAGCGGGGCTGTCTGTCGCGACTTGGTCGCTCCCAGCGCGCTCTCCAGCGCCCGCATTGAGCCAACGGCGATCTCGAACTCGCCTCGGTCGAACTCCCGCCGCGCGGCGGCGACCAGAGCCAAGAGGCGAGCCTTGTCCTTCTCGTCTAGAACCTCGGTCGCCGCCCATCGCTCGATAGATGCCAGCCGCCAGGGGATGGCGCGGTGCTTCTCATGATCGCGGACCATCTCGTCGAAGCGGTCGTCGCTCATCGGCGGAGGGTGCTGTTTCTTCATGCCCGCTTCCTCCGCCGCAGCGGCACGACCTTGCCGGCCGGCGCGGTGCCGGTGATGCGCGCGACATGCGCCGTCCAGGCATCGAAGGCGGCGGCCCGCTCGGCGTCGTAGCCGTACCTGTTGTAGACGGCCGCCAGCCCCGACACGGCGCCGCTGGCGTGGTTGAGCGCGGCTTCGATCACGTGCGGCGCGATGCCGAGCCGGGCCATGCCGGAAGCTGCGGTGCGCCGGAGGTCATGCAAGCCCCAGGGCGCCAGCGGCTCGACCTTCGCCGGGTCGCCGCCGACCTTCTCCGCCTGCTTCTGCATGGCCTTGAGGATCGCCACGTCGAGCCGCTGCTTCATCCGCGCAAAGCCGCTGACGGGGGTCTTGCCGGTGGTGCTGAAGACGAACGGGCACTTCTCGATCTTCGGCGCCCCCTTCACCAGCTCGACGGTGGCGGCCGGCAGGGGGAGGGAGTGCGCGCGCTTGTTCTTCGTCCTGCTGCCGGGGATCCGCCAGACCGCTTCCTCGAGGTCGAACTCGCTCCATTCGGCCTCGGCGACTTCATTGCGCCTGGCTGCCGTCAGGGTCAGCAGGCGGACGAATCGGTCGAAGGGCGCCCCAAGGTTGCCAGCGGCGCGCCAGACCAGAGCCAACTCCTCATCGGACAGCACGCGGTCGCGCGTCGTCTCCGGCGCCGGCAGCTTCATGCCCGCGGCCGGATTGGCCGGCAGGACGTCGCGCTCGACCAGCCAGCGGAAGCAGGCTCGCAGGTTGGCCTGCACGCGGTTCGCGGCGATGGGCTTGCCGTCCTCGATCATCGCCTCGGCGAGCTCCAGCAGGTCGCGCTTGCCGATCTCCTGCACGCGGTAATCGATCCAGCGCGGCTCGACGAAGGCGGAGTAGGCGGCACTACCTCCGGCCAGGAACGGCGGCCCTGCTGCTTGAATGGCGACGTACTTCGGCCGCGGCCTGGAAGTCGCGGTCGGCCCGCCTCGGGGTCGCCGCGGCCTTCGCCTCGCGCTCTTCGGGGTCTGCGGGTCGTACTTCTGCGGGAAGTCGAGTAGCCGCCCGCGCCGCACGCGCCTGCGCCAGGCCGAGGGCAGGGTAGGGCGGATCGAGGGTCAGCTTGCGAGGCTTGCCGCGCCAGCGGTAGCGGACCGCCCAGCTCTTCCGGCCGCTGGTATGGGAGACCAGGTAGAGGCCTGCCTGCGCCCCGTCGGGGATCTCCAGGCGCTTCGTCGGATCGGGCTTGAGGGCTTCGATTGAGCGGGTCGTCAGGGCCTTCGCCAAGGGTCGCCTCCTGCGTCACGTGCTCTAAAAAAAAAAAAAAAAAAAAAAAAAAAAAAAAAAAAAAAAAAAAAAAAAAAAAAAAAAAAAAAAAAAAAAAAAAAAAAAAAAAAAAAAAAAAAAAAAAAAAAAAAAAAAAAAAAAAAAAAAAAAAAAAAAAAAAAAAAAAAAAAAAAAAAAAAAAAAAAAACCTGAGTCCCACCAAGCCCACCAGAAACTCAAAATCATGCGGCGACAGCGGGACTGGAGGCACCTCCACCGGCGAGTGCAGCAGACGCCGTGGCCATGTACGGCCGGGCCGCGGCTCGGCAACGGCCGGACAGCCGGCGCGGAGGGTCCGCGCCGGCCTGTCGCTGCCTGCTGCCGTCAGCCCGCCGTCAGCAGTTGTAGACGCCCACCGCGCAGCGCCGCACCGTCCGCCGCGCGACGCCGGCAACGCTGACCGGCGTCAGCGGCCGGCCGACGATGGCCTCTGCGGTCGAGACCCAGCTCTGCACCCGCGGGTTCGTGAGTCGATCGCCGATGCCGGCGCCGAAGAGGACGGCGGCCCCGACGATCAGGGACACGCCAACGCGCTGCGATAGTCTCATTGAGCTTCTCCCGTGATGAAGTGATCGGGCAAATCGCCGGTGCCTTTGAGGTTCTTCAAATCCACCTGCGTGGCGTTCGTCGCGTTCTTGAACTGGTAGTCGGTCGCGGCGACCTCGTCCCCGCTCTTCCAGTTGCTCACCTGAATGCTGTACTGCGGACCGCCTTCGATGGAGGTCGAGCTGATGACATAGCGACAGGGGTAGGGCTCGTCGCCCTGGGCGATCCAGATCTGCCAATCGACCTCCTTGGCGCGAAAGGCAAGATAGTCGCACTCGACACCGCCAATCACGCCGCTGCCAAGGTCCTTCACATTGACGACATCGGCCATCAGTTCGTCATAGGGATCCGACAGCAGCAGGTCAGCCGCAGGCAACGGCCTGTTGTACTTGAACCGCAGCTCGTCGATCAGATTGTCGACCGTGCCCGGCACCTCGATCTGGGCATAGCTGTTCAGGTTCTTGCCCAGCAGCGTCAAGGTCGTGCCGTCGAATGACATCTCGACGTCCGCAAAGCCGCCGGCACGCGTGGCGCGGATCTTGTCCGGCCGGTGGAGCGAGGCGGACCCAGAGCTTGCCAGCTGCAGCACCTGTCCGTCTTTGGTCACGACCTCGAGGATCGCGTCGTAGTCGAACGAAATGGCCTGCTGCGCGTTCAGGTAGTCCGACATCGCCTTGAGCAGTTTCGTCGCGTCCGCTTCGTCGGCATTCGCATTCTGCGGCGAGGCGAGCAGAGCGAACGAGAGCAGCGCCGCAGCGGGTAGGCCACGCGCTTGAATTCTGGATCGCGTTCTTCAGCATCGGTAAGCTCCTTTTCGGTGAGAAACAGCTTCAGTCGAGATCAATCCCTTGCGGGTCCCATTGACGAGATGGCGCCACTTCTCGCGCCGGCAACAGTGCCCAGTGCAAGGTCTTGGCGTCGCCGAGGTGTGCATCACCCATAGCTGATCCACGTCCTGAACATTTGTCTGGATATGGACTGGACGACTGGGAGTTTCAAGCGCCCGAGAACTGACACCAGCCCG
Source organism: uncultured Alphaproteobacteria bacterium (assembly GCA_942492185.1). GTDB lineage: Bacteria > Pseudomonadota > Alphaproteobacteria > Kiloniellales > JACOMY01 > CALOEA01. The sequence goes on along the minus strand of CALOEA010000054.1, from coordinate 4,720 downwards.
GCAAGCTTCTTCGTTGTTCGCTTTCGGCCGCGGTGAAGCTGCCGGCCTCGACGGGGGCTGATGGACTGGGACCGCCACCTCCCGCAGGCATCAAGATCCTTCCAGCCGCCGAACGATCGATTGCAGCCGCGCTGGAAACGCAAGGTGGCGCGCGCCATCGGAGACCGTCCCCGACTCCGGGGATCGCCCGCGACGGCAGGACGCCCTTCTGTCTGGCACGGCCAGCGCGCAAGGGCGAGGGGGAACTTGCTCAGGGCCAGGTACTGAAGCGTGCTTCATGAAGATCGTCCGGCGGCTCGCCGCCTTCAGCATCCTGGCGTCGCCGGTCCTGACCTTCGCCGCGCCGCTGGCCCAGGCCCAGCTCCTGCACCAGGGCCAGGACGATCCGCCGCCGGCCCCGAGCGCCGCCGATGCCGCGGAGGTCGACCGCCTGCTCTCCCTGCTGGAGCAACCGGAGGTGCAGGCCGAGCTGCGCGCCATTCTCATCCGCTATATCGCCGCGGCGGAGCCCCCGGCGGCGGACGACGCGCTGGCGCAGCAGCAGGAGTGGCTGCGCCGCCCGACCGAGACCTGCGGCCAACTCGATGACGAGCCTGCGCGGGTTCTTGCGCGGATCTGGACGACGGCTTCCCCTCCAGCGCCTTCAAGGCGCGCCCTTGCTCGCCGGCATCGGCGGCCTGGCGGTCTTCGCCACGGCCCGCGTCACCGGCGGCCTGCGCCGACGGGCCCGCGCCGAGCCGGAAGGCCCCTTGTCCAGCCGCGTGGCCGCCGCCTGCGGGCTGCTGATGGTCGACCTGGCGATGCCGCTGGCCTTGCTCGCCGCCCTGAACCTCGGGGCACTGGCCTTGCCGGAGGGGCGGGCCGACACCGACATGATCGTCGCCACCCTCAGCCATGCCGGGCTGTGGATTCTCGGCGTGGTGATCGTGGTCGATCTGCTCTGGGCGCCGCGCCACCCGCGCTCCGCGCTCTTTCGCCCGGAGCCGCGGCGGGCCCAGGCCGTCGGGCGGATCCTGGTCGGGGTCACGGTCGCCACGATGGCGCTCGTCGTGCTCGGCCGGCTGCTGGTCATCGAGGGCATGGTGCCGCTGGCCGCTGCGCTCTTCGCGCTGCTGCTCAGCATCGCGCTCCTGCTGTTCCTCCTGATCGGCATGTGGCGCTTGCGCTCGAGGGTCGCCGCGACCGTGCGCGGAGCCATGCCCCCCGGCTCGGCGATCGGTCGCTTGGCCAGCCTCTGGCCGGTCCCGGTCAGCCTCTATCTCCTGGTGATCTGGTTCTCCACGCTCGGCAATCTCCTGTCGGGCGGAACGGCCTCCGGCGGGCGCCTGATCCTCAGCATCGTGGTGCCCTTCGTGATATTCGGCATCGCCGCCGCAGTCTCGCGGCAGAGCGTGGCACGGTTCCGCGCCCTCGGCGCTCACGCACCGCCGACGCTCGACGAGCACGGCGTCGCGGTCGACAACCGGGGGCTGGAGGTTGCGGCCGCGCGGCTGTCGGTCGCCGTCTGGCTGGTGGCCATCCTCATGACCGTCGGGTTGCTCACCTGGCTCTACGAGCTGAAGCTCGGCACCCTCCTCGGGCTCGATCCAGCCCTGTTCCGGGCCTTCCTGAAGGTGATCTGCATCGCTCTGGGCGCCTACGTGCTCTATGCGCTGATCACCGCCTCCATCGAGCGGCGGATGCTGCGGCTGGACGAGGGGCAGAACCCCAGCCGCGCGAAGCGGCTGCGCACGCTGCTGCCGCTCCTGCGCATGTTCCTGATGCAGGTGGTCTTCGTCATGGCGGTGCTGATCGGGCTCTCCTCCATGGGCATCGACATCGGGCCGCTGATCGCCGGCGCCGGCATCTTCGGCCTGGCGATCGGCCTCGGCATGCAGAAGCTGGTCACCGATATCGTCTCGGGCGTCTTCTTCCTGATGGACGATGCCTTCGCCGTCGGCGACTACATCGAGGCGGGCGGACTGCGCGGCCGCGTCGAGGCGCTCTCGATTCGCTCGATGAAACTGCGGCATCACCGCGGCCCGATCCACACGCTGCCCTACGGCGAGATCAATTCCCTGACCAACCACTCGCGCGACTGGGTGATCGTGAAGCTCGAGTTCCGGCTGCCGTCGGATACCGACCTGGCGCGCGTGAAGAAGATCGTGAAGCAGATCGGGCAGGAGATCTCCGACGATCCGGAACTCGCCAAGGCGCTGCTCGAGCCGGTGAAGTCCCAGGGCGTGCGGCGCTTCGAGGACAACGCCATGATCGTCGGCGTCAAGTTCAAGGCCCTGCCGGGCGAGCAGTTCGTCATCCGCCGTCAGGTCTATCAGAAGATCCGCGATGCCTTCATCGCCGCCGACATCCACTTTGCCGACCGCGGCGTGGTCGTCCGGGTCGACAGCGAGCAGGGCGAAGCGGCGACGGCCGCCGCCGCGGCAGCGGCCAGCACCGTGCGCGACCAGGTCGAGAAGGCCGGCAGCTAGCGCCAGCTCGCTCGACCCTGCCGGCGTGCGGCTGCTATCGTCGGGCGTGCCTGTGACCTGGAAGACCGGCTTCGAAATCGAGCTGCTGATGCCGCGGGGCCGGTCGCGCCGCGATCTGGCGTTGCGCGTGGCGCAGCGCCACGATGGGACTATCGAGCGCTTCTTCCACCCGCAGTCGGAGCCGAGCAAGGTCAAGGGTCGGCCGACCTTCGAGAACCTGACTCCCGGCTTCGAGGCGCGCGACGCCGAAGCTCGCCCGCTGGCACGCTTCGTCGACGACCTGACGCTTCAGGCGGGGCTGGAGCGTAGCGCCCCGCCACTGCCGGGCTGGTATCGCCTGGTCACCGACGACACGCGTCTGCTGCGCCTGCTCATGCGGCAGTGCGACCCCGACGCGCCGCTGGAGCGGGTGCTGCAGCCGATTGCGGCGCTGTTCGGCACCCGCGGCGAGCCGCATGCCTCGGGCATGGTCAGGGTGTCGGACGAGCGCGGCGTGTCGGTCGCCATCGCCGCGCCGCTCCCGGGCGAGCGGGAGCGGACCTGCGAGATCGTCACGCCACCGATCGAACGGGACCATGCCCGCGTCCTGGACGACCTCCTGGCCGATGCGCGGGCCGAGGGCTGCACGCTGCCGCTGGAGGGGGCGACCCACATCCACTTCGACGCGACGCCCCTGATGTCTGCGCCGGCGATCGCCACCCTGGTCACCGTGCTGGCGGCCCACGGCGCCGCGCTGAAGGAGCGCGTCGGCACCATTCCCAACTGCATCCGCCTCGGGAAATGGCCGGACGCCTTGCCGGCACTGGTCGCCTCGCCAGGCTTTGCAACGCTCGACTGGCCGGCCGCGCAGAAGGCGCTCTCCGCCGTGAAGCTGAGCAAATTCTGCGACTTCAATCTGCTCAACATCGCGATGGCGAACCGCACCAAGCACACCTTCGAGGTCCGCATCCTGCCGGCGGCCCTGCAGGCCGGACCGATCCTTGAAGCCGCCGAGCTCTTCGCCGGCCTGCTGCACTGGTGCAGCGAGGCACCGCGCGAAGCGAGACCCTTGCCGCCCGATCTGGACGCTCTGCTGCGGCTGTTGCCGCTCTCTGAGTCGGCCCGCCACCGCTGGTGCCGATGAGCGGCTGGTGCCGCCCTGGTCGGCTTGCGTGGCGCTCGGAGGATCGGCCCCAGGGTGGAACACAATCGAGAACGAGAAGAAAATCAGGGTGACTTCGGACATGAAGAGTACCGCCAGTACGCAAGACCTTGTTCGCTTTGCCTGGGCAGCAGCGCCGGTGCTGACCCCGTCTTTGATCGCCGTAACGGTGGCTGCCCTGGTCGGCCCTACGATAACGCGTCGGAGGAGGCTCAGCAGCGCATTCCCTTCGACTACGGCTACGGCGGCCGCGATGCCGAAGTGCTGGCGTTGGACTGGGGCGTGAACTACTGGGGCTCTGGGCGCGATTGGCGGTGAGAAGGTGCAGAACGGCCGGCATGCGAGGTGCTCGCCGCCGATCTGACGACCGGCTACAACGAACACTATTGCGGCGAGATGTCGTCGCTCGGCTACGACGACTCGTCGACGGTCGCCGACCTCTGGACGGCTCCGACGCACGCCTGAGGGTCACGGCGCCAAATCTGGTTCCCTAGGATCAGCAGCGGCGGCAGGCTCGGCCTGCCGCCGCCTGGCGTTTCCAGGGGCGGGCCCTGGGTCTGGTCGTCCGCAAGTCACGGACGGACGGTCCGCTGCCGGCCTGCCGGCGCCTTCGAGCTGGTCTGCGGCGCTGGCGCGCTTCGGGCAGAACGGCCCATCTGCCTGATATGGAAGGGAATAGGTTCGTTGCCGGAGGGGCCGGCGCGACGCTAGGTTTGCGCCGTCCGCCACTACCTCGTAGCTCCGCGGAGGTTCGATGCGTCCCATCCTGAGGCTTTGCCGCCCTTGTGGCGGCTCCGCTCTGTCTGCTGGCGACGCCGGCAGCCCGAGTGTACGGAGCGCGGCCACCAGCGCATTGCTGCCGGCATTGTTCTTCAGGAAGGGAATTGCGATCGGGTTGACCATGCTCACGATAAAGTGGTTGGTACTGTACAGTCGCTGCAGGCGTTTCGCGGGCAGGTCATCGGCGATGGAGCCGTCCACCCACTTGCGGGTGGGTAGGTAGGTCTGCGCCTCACCGTGTTGGTTCTTGGCCATCAGCGTCACCGGCGGAAACACGCCGGGCACGGCGCAGGACGCCATGACCGCGGAGCGGATGAAGACGTTGGGCGAG
>CALOEA010000053.1:0-123349 GCA_942492185.1 uncultured Alphaproteobacteria bacterium | reverse complement strand
GCCAGCTGCTGTTCCGCCTTCCCTACGACTGGAACCTGGTCGGCAATACCTTCCTGCCGGCCCTGCACGGCGGCGCCACGGCGGCGCTGGCCGAGATTGCCGCCGCCACGATCCTGCTGTGGGGGCACGCCAGCGAGCGCCTGCCGAAGAACGTGACCACGACGATGGACTATCGTCGGATGGCCGGCGATTCCGACACCTTCGCCGCCGGCGAGGTGACGCGGCTCGGACGGCAGCTCGCGACCGTGCAGGTGATGCTGTGGCAGGAGAGCCGGCAGAAGCCGGTGGCGGTCGGCCAGACGCACTATCTGCTAACCTGAGGCCCGCGGCTCCGTCCCGAAGCCGCCAGAGGAGACCCCGCGATGCAGAGCGACAATCGAATTGCCGACGATCTTGCGAAGCTGTTTTCGGGCGCCCTGGGCGCCGCCGGAGGGCTGCGCGGAGAACTGGAAAGCCGCCTGCGCCAGCCGCTGGAGCGCGCCCTCTCGCGCATGGATCTGGTCACGCGCGAGGAGTTCGAGGTGATGAAGGCGGTCGCCGAGGCCGCGCGCGAGGCCCAGGAGGCGCTGGAATCGAGGGTTGCAGCGCTGGAAGCGCGTCTTGCTGCCCTGGAGCCAGCCGAGGAAACCTGAGCCTCCTCTAGGCACCGCCGCGGGCGCGTCAACGTCAGATTGTCGCACTGCAATGCAAATTGATTTCATTCTTGAATCGACTCAACCTATGGGTTAGTGTGGTTTCCGCTGGGAGTTGGGGTCTTGGCGGACCTGCTCCTTGAGCGCCTCGGCGGGCGCGAGACTGTGGAACCCCCACGGCGGGGGGGAGTTTGGGGAATGGCCACCTTTCATCATGGGGCCCGCAATCCTTTCCATTCTCGAATCGAGAAGGTCAGGTTCGGGAAGAAGCGCGCAATCCTTGTCACGGGCGGCGCGGGATTTCTGGGCTCGCATCTCTGCGAGCGCTTTGTCGAGGCCGGCGACTATGTCGTCTGTGCCGACAACTTCAGCACCGGGCGACGGCGCAACATCGCACCGCTCGAGGCGCATCCCAACTTCAGCTGGCTGAAGCACGACGTGATCGACCCTCTGCCGGTCACGCTGCCCCGTTTCGACGAGATCTACAACCTGGCCTGCCCGGCGTCGCCGGTGCACTACCAGGCGGATCCGGTGAAGACGGCGAAGACCAGCGTCCTGGGGATCATCAACGTGCTCGAGCGGGCGGTGGCCGATGGGGCGCGCGTCTTCCATGCCTCGACGTCCGAGGTCTATGGCGACCCGCAGGTCCACCCGCAACCGGAAGGCTACTGGGGGCACGTCAATCCGATCGGCCCGCGCTCCTGCTACGACGAGGGCAAGCGCATGGCCGAGACGCTGCTGCTCGACTACGCGCGACAGTACGGCGTCGAGGTGCGGATCGCGCGCATCTTCAACACCTATGGGCCGCGCATGGACCCCGACGACGGTCGCGTGGTCTCCAACTTCGTCACCCAGGCGCTGCGCGGCGAGGACATCACGATCTACGGCACCGGCGCGCAGACCCGCTCGTTCTGCTACGTCGACGACCTGATCGAGGGGATCGTCCGCCTGACCCGCTCGCCGCAGGAGATCGCCGGGCCGGTCAACATCGGCAATCCGCATGAGTTCACCATCCGCGAGCTGGCGAACATGGTGCTCGGGATGGTTCGCGACACGGCCTCGCGGCTGGTCGAGCGCCCCCTGCCGACCGACGACCCGCGCCAGCGCAAGCCCGACATCGGCGCGGCGCGGCAGCTCCTGGACTGGCAGCCGACGGTGATGCTGCAGGAAGGCCTGGCGCGCACCATTGCCTACTTCGCCGGCGTTCTGGCCGAGCGCCCGGCACGCCGGCTGGAGGCCAAGCGCAGCGAAGACCCTGCCGAGGCTCGACAGATCGCAACGCCGCTGCTCGGCGTGGCGGAGTAAGGCCCCGCGGGGACGCAGCATGGACATCCTCGCCGACATCGCGACGCAGATTGCCATCGCCGGCTTCATCGCCTGCCAGTTCCTCTACTTCGGCGCCTATCTGGTCGATTTCTATCTCATCACCAGGCCGGTCGACTGGGTGGACCCGTGCGAGGCCGAGGCGATCCTGCCGGCGCACCTGCCAATGATTGTGCTGCTCTATCCGGTGCTGCGCGAACTCGAGTCGACGATGCGCACCACCTTCCTGGCGCTGCAGAAGATGCACTATCCGCGCAACAGGTACGTGGTGGTCGCCATCCCGAATGCCGACGACAGCTTCACCTGCGCCAGCTTGAAGCGGCTGCAGCAGGAGTTCTCCTTCCTGCAGATCCTGCCGATCCCGCCGACCACCCACCCCTCGTGGGACGTCGTGTGGAATGCCTGGGACCGCAACCCCAAGGCCTATTGGTGGCATGGCGGCAAGCGCGCTTTCGACACGGACCTGCCGCCGAAGAAAACGCGGCAACTGATCTACGCCTTCTACAACCTCGCCCGCGACATGAAGTGCGACTGGTTGCTGAACTACATCGACGCCGACAGCTGCGCCGCCGCCGGACCATTTCCTGGCCGCCGCCGCCGGCATCCGCCACTACGACGTGCTGCAGGCCACGAACGTCGCCGGCAACCTGCAACACAGCATGGCGGCGACCTAGGCACGCCTTCGACCATGGCCTGGGATGGCATGAAGTACCCGCATCTCTCCGCCAACGGCCGCCAGCCATACTGGGTGCTCGGCAAGGGTATGTTCTTCCGCGCCTCCGACCTGCTGGCACTGGGTGGCTTCCATCCCTGGCTGACGATCGAGGATCCTGAGGTCGGCATGCGCTTCTGGGCCAACGGCAAGCGGCTCGGCATCATCGAGGGCTCGCTGATCGAAGAGGTTCCGTCGACCCTGATGGGCGGCATCACCCAGCGCAAGCGCTGGGTCGCGGCTTCTTCCAGAGCCTCGGCGCGCCGCTGAAGTCGATGGGCATGACCCGCTGGCAACGGTTCAAGGCCTGGTTGATCTTCCTGCCCTGCCTGTCGCTGTCACTGAACGCATTTGGCATCCCGATCGGCATCTGGGCGCTGGTGGACTACCTCGAAGGCACCGCCGATCCTGCCGGTGTGGATGATCGGGCTCTGCATCTGGAACGTGGGGACCTACGCCTGTCGATGCTGTCGGCGTTATGTACTGGTCGACCTGGAAGCGCACCGGCCTGGTCCTCGAGCGGACCTGGGACCGACTGCGCTACATGGCCCGCATCAATCCGATCTTCCTGTGGGTCTTCTGGATGATCTGGCTGATCCCGCTGGCCATCGGCCTGCAGATGTATCTGCGCGACCGCGGCCAGGTGTGGGAACGCACCGGCAAGTACGACGCCAATCACATCCTGGTCCGCCAGAAGGTGGGCGCCACCCGGCAAGGGACGGGTCCGGAGAGCCTGGCGCGCGCCGCCTAGCGGTGCGCGGCCGGGAGCCTGAGAGCAACTGTCAACGATGCGAGGTCCGAAATGTCACGCGGTCATGTTCTGGTAACGGGCGGAGCTGGTTTCATCGGTTCGCACCTGGTCGACCGCCTGCTGCTGCAGGGCTTCGAGGTGACGGTTCTCGATTGCCTGGTGCCGCAGGTCCATGACGACGCACCGAAAGACCGATGACGCGGCTGGCCGGTCTATCTGAACCCCGCAGCGCGAGCGGATCAACGGCGACATCGCCGACGCCGATCTGGTGCGAGCGCAGCCTGACCGGCATCACCCACCTGGCGCACCTGGCCGCATCGGTCGGCGTCGGCCAGAGCATGTCGAACATCGTCGACTATACGCGCAACAACACGCTGGCCACGGCCGCCCTGCTACAGGTGCTCTCGCAGGGCAATCACACCGTCCAGCGCATGGCGGTGGCCTCCTCGATGTCGATCTATGGGGAGGGCGCCTACCGGCTGCCCTCCAGCGCGGAGGTCATCGCGCCGCCGCTGCGCGACCATGCGTCGCTGCAGGCGCGCAGCTGGGAACTGTCGCAGGGAGGTGTCGCGCTGGAGCCGCTGCCGACCCCGGAGAGCAAGTCGCTGCAACCGGCTTCGATCTATGCAGTGAACAAGCGCGACCACGAGGACATGTTCCTGGTGGTGGGGCGCGCGCTGAAGATCCCCACCGTGGCGCTTCGGCTCTTCAATACCTATGGCCCGCGTCAGGCCCTCAGCAACCCCTACACCGGCGTCGCGGCGATCTTCATCTCGCGGCTGATGAACAACCAGCGCCCGCTGGTGTTCGAGGACGGCAACCAGCGGCGCGACTTCGTGCATGTCTCAGACGTGGCACGCGCCTTCTCCATGGTGCTGGAGAGCGACCTGCAGGTTTGGGATGCCTTCAATGTCGCGGCCGGCAGGCCGGTGACGGTGAATGGCGTGGCGCAGATCCTCGCCCGCCTGCTGGGCAAGGACATCCAGCCGGAGATCCTCGGCCGCTACCGCGTCGGCGATATCCGCCACTGCTACGGCGACGGCCGCAAGCTCGCCGAGGTCTTCGGCTTCTGGCCGGCGATGGATTTCGAGACCGGCATCGCCGAGCTGATCGACTGGGTCCGCCACACCCAGATGCCGGTGGACCGGGCTGCCAGCAGCCTGGCGGAACTCACCGCCAACAAGCTGGTGGTCTGACCCGCCCTGTGTCCTGCGCAACAGAACGGAACGCTACGATGACTATCGCGACTCGCTCCCTGCGGATGCTGCTGCTGCTGGCTAGCTGTCTCACCCCGGTCGCCACCGCGGCCGCTGGCGAGGGGCCGAGCGAGAAGCCCGTGGCCGCCAGTCCCGAGGCGACTCCGGTCGCCGGCGCAGGCGGCGGCAACGATGCGGCACTGCTGGCACAGGCCCAGGAGGCCCTGGGCAACGATGCCGCAGGCTCGACCCAGATCGCCATCGTCGCGCTGCAGAAGGCGATCGACCAGGGTAGCGTCACGGCCATGGTCGAACTCGGCCGCTTGCGGCGCGACGGGGCACGGTCGCTGGCGGCCGATCCCGCGGCCGCGGCCGTTCTCTTCCAGCGCGCCGCCGATCAGGGCGACCTCGCCGGCCTCGTGGAACTCGCCCTGCTCTATCGCGACGGCAAGGGCGTGCCGGAGGACGGCGCGCGGGCCGCATTGCTGCTGCAGGTGGCGGCGGAGACCGGCAGTGCCTGGGCGACCGGCGAACTCGCCGTCCTCTATCGCGACGGCGCCGCCGGCGTGCCCGCCGACCTGGGCCGCGCCCTGCTGCTGCTGGAGGACGCTGCCGCGGCCGGCGATGTCGCGGCGATGGTGAACCTCGCCATCATGTATCGCTATGGCTGGGGCGTGGCCGCCAGCGGCCAGCGCGCGGTGGCCCTGCTGGAGAGCGCGGCGGCGACCGGCAGCCCCTGGGCAACCCGGGAACTGGCGGCGACCTACCGCGACGGCGCTCCCGGCCTGGCGGCCGATCCGGCCGCCGCTGCCGCCCTGCTGCAGAGCGCCGAGGCGACCGGCGACCCGGCCGTTCTGATCGAACTGGCCGGTCTCTATCGCTACGGCGGCGTCGTCGCCGCCGACGGCCTCCGTGCCGAGGCACTGCTGCAACGCGCCGCCGCGGACGGCAACAGCTGGGCGCTGCAAGAGCTGGCGAGCCTCTATGCCAGCGGTGGCGTCGGCCTGCCGGCCGACCCGGCCAAGGCGATCGCCCTCTACAAGCAGGCTGCCGCCGCAGGCGGTGTCAGCGCCATGGTCGAGCTCGGCATCCTCTATCGCGACGGCCGCTTCGTACCGCAGGACGGCGTACGCGCCGAGTTCCTGTTCTGGGGAGCGGTGGCCGCGGACAGCTCCTGGGCCGCCGGCGAACTCGCCATTCTCTATCGCAACGGCGCCGCCGGCGTGCCGCCGGACCTGCCGCGCGCCGTCGCGCTGTTCCAGCAGGCGGTCGATGGCGGCGAGACCAACGCCCTCGTGCCGCTGGCGCGCCTTCTGCTGGACGGCAACGGGGTCGCACAGGACGCGCCTCGCGCCGTCGCCCTGCTGACGGCGGGTGCCGATGCCGGCGTCCCCTGGGCTGCCAGCGTGCTGGCCGCGACCTATCGCGACGGGGCCCCCGGCGTGGAGGTGGACATGGTGCGCGCGATCGCGTTCTTCGAGCAGGCGATTGCCGCCGGCGAGACCGATGCGCTGATCCAGCTGGCGGTGATCTATCGCGACGGGCTCGGCGTTCAGGTCGATGGCGCCCATGCGGCGGCCCTGCTGCAGCGCGCTGTCGAGTCCGGCAGCGCCTGGGCGATGCGCGAGCTCGGGGTGATCTATCGCGACGGCAGCGTCGGTGTCGCCCCCGATCGGCAGCGCGCGCTGGCCCTCTTCGAGGCGGCCGCGGCCGCCGGCAACGACTATGCCGCACTCGACCTGGCCCGTCTTTCCGGTGCCCTGAAGGCGCCGGCCGCGGAGGTGGTGACGCTCTACCTTGCCGCCGCCGAACGCGGCAATGTCGGCGGCTATGCCGAGGCGATGAACTTCTACGTCGCCAACAGCCCGGCCTTCGACGAGGCGTTCCTGAGCCAGGCCCTGGCACCGCTGAGCACGCTGTCGCCGGACAGCCTGCTGCAGACCGCCCAGGCCTTCAGCCCTCACGCCAGCGTGCTGGTCTTTCAGGTGCTCTACAATCGGGCCAGCGGCGCCGGTCTCGCGATCGACGCCAAGCTCGGCACCAACACCTTGAGAGCCTTCCGGCAGGCCTGTCGCGACGCGACCGGCGACATCTGCCAGACCTACGATCTCAGCCAGGTGATCGGCTACCTCGACGACGGTCTGAGCCGGCAGCCGCGCCGGGAGCGTCGCGCCGCCGGCAGGAGCGGCGCGAGCGGGCTTCCGGACGCCTCCCGTCTTCGATACCCTCCTCCTGCTTCACATCGCCCCTAGGTGGAGATTGCCGGATGAGAGGGTTCCTCGTCGCAGCTGTTGTTTGTCTCGCGCTGGCCGGCTGCGCCGCAAAGAAGCCGGTCGCCACCGGTCGCGTGGTGGCCGATGACGGCACGATCGTCGTCAAGGCGGAAGACACGAAGGCACTGATCGGGACGTGGGAAGGGACCTTCACGCTCGACGATGGCTTCGAGGGGACGACCACGATGACGATCGTCAGCGCCGCGCCCGGCTCGGTGCAGGCCTACTTCGAATTCCGCTGGATGCCGGACGGCTATGACCGCTATCCCAGCGGCAAGAACGTTACCACCGGCTATGTCGCCTATCGCGGCGCACTCCACGTCGGGGCCTGGGACATGTGGCTTTCGCACAAGGACCGCACCTACCAGTTCACGGCCTACGGCGACGTCGGCGGGAAGCCCGGGGTGTTGCGCTGGTCGCGCGCCGATACGCCCCGCCTGAGCGGGACCTGACCGCACGGCCGCCCGAAGCGGCGCGGCCCGGCCTGGGCAGCGCGCGGCGGATCAGTTCACCGCGCCGAAGGAGCCGGAGGCAGGCGCCAGTCGGGCCGGCCGTAGCCCTCGGGCCACGCCACCGGTTCCACGTCATTGAAGTAGACGGCGCCGGCCAGCCGCGGAATCTCGACGTCGAGGGCCAGGATCTCCTCGCGGCACTCCTCGCGATAGGTCTGGTCGCCGGAGCAACCGAGTTCGGCGATCATCATCGGCCTGCCGAAGCGGGCCACCAGCGCCAAGCGTTCCTTGGCGATCTCGGTGACGTTGCGATCCCAGCCATGGTGGTCCTGCTCGTAGGCCTGCAAGGCGAAGACCGTCACTCCGACCACATCGACCACGTCGTCGCCCGGATAGTAGCGGATGAGATCCGGCAGGCCGAGCGGCGACCACATGAACTTCGCCGCCGGCGCATACTGCCGGCACAGGGTGACGAACTGCCGATAGCCGGCGATATAGTCCACCGGCTCCAGCAGCGTCCAGGCGTAGCGGTTGGTCTTCGCCTCCATCTCGTGACCCCAGCGAAGCGTCACCTGCCGGGGCAGCCGGCCGATCGTCTTGCACAGCGCGATGATGTCGTCGGTGGTCTCACCGTTCCGGATCGCCGCCGCCAGGGATTCGTTGGAAGGATCCCAGCTGCTGTTCCACGACCAGGGCTCGACCGTCACCAGCAGATCGCGCCCGCGGGCGGCCGCGTAGTCGCCCGCCATTCTGAGGCTGTCGAGATCGACACCGACGAGTGGCAGGTAGATGTGTTCGATCGTGATGTTGGTCGCTGGGCCGAAGCTGCCGTCCGGATCGTAGACGCCAAGTGTCGTGCCGCCGACGCCGATCGTTGCGACCGCTGTCCCAGTGTCGGAGTCGGCGTCAGCCCGGACGGCACCGCTGTTGAACGCGAGCAGCAGTGCCGCGGCGATCCCCAGCAGCGCCATTACGGCGCTTCTCAGGGTGAAGCCTTTTGCGATCGACATATGACACCTAACCTTTCCTCAGGCGACCGGCCTGCGCGGATCCATTTTGGTTTGCACTCCGGCTGTCGTCCCCTCTTGCCGACGCCTTCGCTCATCCATCCCCCAGCCAATCGCTCAGCAAAGTCAGGCGCCAGATGCCGGTTCCACCCTGCCCCGCACCGGCGACGCTGTAGGTGACCTTGGTGACGCCGAGGGTATCCGAGCCCCACAAGATGGCCTCGAAGCCCTTGGGCCCGCCACGTAAGGCGGCGATCGTCATGACGCCGACAACCAGAAGGGACACGCAACTCTGGAGCGCGGCAGCGCCGATGGCTCGACCGCGCCGCGGAATCCCATTCTCCCGCGCATGGCGGATGAGAATCACCGCCAGCAGCAGGCCATAGATCACCGCATTGGCCGTGGCGAAGATGTAGAAGCCCCGGGCGGTCTCAACGCCGCCGATCAGCAGGACCGGCAGCGCGGAACCGAGGGCCAGGGCGACATAGGGCGCCAGGACGCGAAACGGCAGGGGACCGGCGGAGTCGGAGCCCTTCGGGGTCACGCGGAACTCCACGACGGTGCCTGTCAGCCAGTCGCGCAAGGCCGCCAGGGTGCCGAGCAGCGACCAGGGCCAGCGCGCGAACTGGAAGAGCATCCCTTCCCAGCTCAGCACCTTCGCGTCGACCGGCCGCATACAGCCCGTCGCCTTCCAGCGGTAGGCCATAAGCACCAGCAGCAGGGATGCCGGCATGAAATGCAGGAAGAAGTCGACGTAGGAAGCGCGAACGAAGTTCACGTCGAACAGGATCGCGGCAACCGGCATGGCGAACATCGCCAACATCACGAGGGAGAACAGAGGATACCAGAGCTGAGCGAACAGGAACTGGAACTTCAGCTTGGCGGGCAGCATGGGAACCAGTGTGGGGGAGTACTTCAGCAGCACGGTCATCAGGCTGCGCGACCACTGAAACTCCTGCACCGCGAGGTCCGCAAAGCTGTTGGGGCCGTCGCCGTGCGCGATGGCCTGAATGGCGTGGACCCCGCGCCAGCCATGCGCGTTCATCATCAGGGTCGTGGAGTGGTCTTCCGCCAGTTCCGGGCCCAGCCCGCCGATGCTCTTCAGGGCGCTCGTGCGCACCGCGTAGTGGGAGCCTATGCAGAGCGGCGCCCAGCCGTTGGTGTAGCCCGCCTGCAGGGCGCCGTGCAGATTCCCCTCGACATAGAGCCGGCTGCGGGCCGACCAGCTCCGCTTGGCATTCCGGTCGCAGATGCTGGGCGCAGAAACGTAACCGATCCGCGGATCGGCGAAGGGCTTCACCATCTCCTCGAGATAGGTTTCCGTGGGGACGTGGTCGGCATCGAGCTGCGCGACGACGTCGTAGGCTTCGTAGCCATGGCGGTCATAGAAGAAGGCGAGGTTGCCTTCCTTGCACCTGGTCCGTCTGGGCCAGGTCTGGCGGTGATAGTCGCTGCGCCCCCTGCGGGTCGAGATGCGCACGCCGTTGGCCTCGCACCAGGCGACCATCTGCGCCGTGGGGTCCTCGTCCGCCAGCCAGGTGTCGTGAGGATAGGTCTGGCGGAGCATCGCCTGCAGCGTCTCGACCACCACGGCGAAGGGCTCGCTGGGGGCCTTGGTCACCACCATGGCGACCCTCAGATCGGAGGGGGTCGCGCGTTGCCGCGTCGGCTGCTTGGCGTTCATGAAGATCAGCAGGAAGTAGAGCGGCGGCAAGGTCAGCCAGGCCATGACGAAGCTGATTACAACGAACTTCACGGTCCCGGTGTCGTGGTCAGGCTTGAACCACCAGATCCAGAAATAGGCCAGGGCCGCCAGCCAGACCGCGGTCGTCACCACCAACTCGACCCTTTGCGCGGGACTGTGCAGTGGCACGAGGTGCGGCACCGGCTGTCCGGCCGTGCGGCGCATGATCCTTGGCCGGCTCTTCGCGCGGCTAGGCCGCTCCCGCTCGCAGGCGTCGTCGGGCTCGAAGGCATCCGCCGTCATGGCCGCGGCCCCCGAGCGCGCGCAGGGGCAGGCGCAGGCAACCAGAAGCTGCCGGCCTCGTCCAAGGGTCTGGAGTTACGACTGGCTCCAAGGCGGCCATCCGACGGATGTGCTCCCAGGAATCCCACATGCGCCGTTGCTCGGATGCATGCCCGCCGCCGCGCCCTCGTCGAGGGACGCACGCCCGCTCGTCGGCCCCCGCCGACAACGGGCGCATCGATTTCATCGCGCACCGTGAAACTCCCCGCCGAGAGAGCATCAGTTGAATTGTCAACGAACTTTTATACCGTATTGAGATACAGCACAATCAAATTGAGAGGCCGCCGCCCTTCTGTTTCAACCGCATACGGCGGCCATCGGCGTCCGGTCCCGCGCAGGCCGGCCAGGAGGCCTGTCTGCCGCGAACAGGCGGGCGCGCCCTCGCCCGGACGAGCCTCCCGCGTATTGCGGAAAAGGCGGGCACCCGCTGCAACTTAACGAGAAATTCATACCGGTCGGCGCGGCGGTCCTTGCCAGCCCCAGCGACGGGTGGCACGCTAGATGTTGGTGGGTGAGTTGCCTCCATGCTCAAAGGCTAGGGGTAGACACCAAGGCTAGGCGAGCAGGAGGAGGCAACTCCGGGCGTCGCCCACCGCCGGCGGCAGAAGCCGCTCGACCAAGGGTGGCCGGTGACTGTCGGTGCCGTACTCGCGAGGGGGAGTACCTATGGTCGGCCTCGTCTCCGAATCCCAACAACACCACAACCCCATCGACCTGCTGGAAGAGCTGGTCCTGGCCAACGACTGGGCCTTCGATCGCGCCAGCGACTCCGAAATGGTCGTCGAGATCGGCGGTCGCTGGTGCGACTACCATCTCTGCGTCGTCTGGCATCAGGAAGGCTGCTCCATGTACTTCTCGTGCCATCTGGACCTGAAGGTGCCGCCGACGCGCCGGCGCCAGGTGGCGGAACTGATCGCGGCCGCCAACGAGCGACTCTGGCTCGGCCATTTCGACCTCTGCTCCGACGACGGCATGGTGAGCTTCCGGCAGACTCTGCCGCTGCGCGGCACCTCCGGAATCGTGCCGGAGCAGCTGGAGGACATCGTGGAGTGCGCGGTCGGCGAGAGCGAAAGGGTCTTTCCCGCCTTGCAGCTTGTCGTCTGGGGTGGCAAGAGCGTCGAAGAGGCGATGCAGGCGGCCCTGATGGACACGATCGGGGAGGCCTGATCGGGCGCGCGCCCCGGGAGGAGCCCTCCCGACATCGCCTGCGATGGAGAGCAGGTGCCAAGGAGGCGATGTCATGACGATCGAGGGACCGTTGCTGCTGGTGGGCTGCGGCAAGATGGGCAGCGCGCTGCTCTCTGGGTGGCTGCAGCGCGGCCTCCGTGCCGAGGAGGTGACGCTGGTCGAGCCCAATCCGGCCGGCGTTGCCGATTTCGCTGCACGCGGGGCCAGGGTGGTGCCTGCGGTCGCCGACCTGCCGCCGGACTACGCGCCGAAACTCGTGGTCCTGGCGGTGAAACCGCAGATGATGGATCAGGTCATGGCGCCGCTGACCGCGATGGTCCGTCCCGCCACGCTGTTCCTCTCGATTGCCGCCGGCAAGACTCTCGACTACTTCCGCCACCACCTCGGCGAGAGCGCCGCGGTGGTGCGCGCGATGCCGAACACCCCGGCGGCGGTCGGGCGCGGCATGTCGGTCCTGGTCGCCAGCGCGCAGGTCACGGCCGGGCAGCGGGACAAGGCCGGGCAGCTCATGGCTGCCGCCGGCGAGACCGCCTGGGTCGAGGACGAGGCGCTGATCGACGTGGTGACCGCGGTCTCCGGCGGCGGCCCGGCCTACGTCTTCCTGCTGGCCGAGGTGCTGGCCGAGGCCGGCCGCGCCAACGGCCTGCCCGGCGAGCTGGCCGACCGCCTGGCGCGCGTCACCGTCGCCGGTTCCGGCGAGTTGCTGCACCGGGCGAGCGAGAGCCCGGCCGTCCTGCGGCAGAACGTGACCTCGCCCGGCGGCACGACGCTTGAGGCCTTGAAGGTGCTGATGGCGGAGGACGCCTTGCAGCCGCTGGTCAACCGCGCCATCGCCGCCGCCACCCGCCGCTCGCGGGAGCTGGCGGGATGAGCCAGACGCCGTCGCTCAAGAGCAGCGCGCAGCGCGTGCAGGCCGCGCTCGACGCCAAGGGCGTACCGCTGAAGGTGCGCGAGTTCCCCGCCTCCACCCGCACCAGCGAGGAGGCCGCCGCGGCGGTCGGCTGCACCGTGGCGCAGATCGCCAAGTCGATGATCTTCCGCGCCCGCGACAGCGGCCGGCCGGTCCTGGTGATGGCCAGCGGCGCCAACCGCGTGGACGAGAAGAAGCTGGCGGCGCTGCTTGGCGAGAAGGTCGAGCGCGCCAAGCCGGAGTTCGTCAGGGAGAAGACCGGATTCGCCATCGGCGGCGTGCCGCCGGTCGGCCATCTGGAGGACCCGGTCGTGCTGATCGACGAGGACCTGTTGGCGCTGGGGACCCTGTGGGCCGCCGCCGGCACGCCGAACGCGGTCTTCCAGCTGACGCCTGCCGAGCTGGCGGCGCTGACCGGCGGTCGAACGGCCGACGTCAAGCAGGGTTAGGTCGCGCCGCGCCTCTTTGGAGCGCGGTCGCCTTCACATGGCGTCGCTCTATGCCGAGGGCCCGCTGCTCTCGGCGGCGATGACCGCCAGGAAGGTTTCGCCGTAGCGCGCCAGCTTGGCCTCGCCGACCCCGTGGACTTCGCCCATCGCCGCCAGGCTCTGCGGCCGCCGCTCGGCCATCGCGATCAGCGTGCGGTCCGGGAAGATGACATAGGCCGGCACCTGCTCGCCGCGCGCCAGTTCCAGGCGGCGCGCCTTCAGCCGCGACAGCAGGGACTGCGCCGCCTCGTCGAGATCGACGGCCGGGGCCGCGGCGCCACGGCGGGCGCCGCGCCGCTCGCTGCCGGCGAGCGGCCGGCGGCAGGCGAAGGGCGCCTGGCCCTTCAGCACCGCGCGGCCGGCCTCGGTCATGCGGAAGCCGCCCTCGCTGCCAATGTCGGTCGCGATCAGGTCGGCGGCATAGGCCTGGCGCACGAAGTCCCGCCAAGCCTTGCGGTCCAGCTCGCCGCCGACGCCGAAGGTCGGCAGCTTGTCGTGCCCGCGCGCCACCACCTTCTCGCTGCTCTGCCCCAGCAGGACGTCGACCAGATGTTCCTGGCCGAAGCGCTGGCCGGTGCGCAGCACGGCAGAGAGCAGCTTCTGCGCCGCCACCGTGCCGTCCCAGGGCTCGAAGCCACCCTGGCAGACGTCGCAGTGGCCGCAGGGCTCGGCCGCCTCGCCGAAATAGCGGCGCACCACCTGCCAGCGGCAGCTCGGCGCTTCGAGGAAGGCCAGCAGGGCCCCCAGGCGCTGCCGCTCGGTGCGCTTGATCGCCTCCGGCGCTTCGCTCTCCTCGAGCTGCAGGCGGCGCAGTCGCATGTCCTCCAGGCCGTAGAGTGTCAGGGTCTCCGCCGGCAGGCCGTCGCGTCCGGCACGGCCGATCTCCTGGTAGTAGGCCTCGACCGACTTCGGCATGTCGGCATGGACGACGAAGCGGATGTCCGGCTTGTCGATTCCCATGCCGAAGGCGACGGTGGCGACCATCACCAGCCCGTCCTCGCGCTGGAAGCGGGCCTGCCGCGCCGCCCGCTCCTCGCCCGGCAGGCCGGCGTGATAGGCCAGTGCCGGGATGCCCCCGGCCGCCAGGGTCTGGGCCAGCTCCTCGCTGCGCTTGCGGGTCGCGGCATAGACGATGCCGCTCTGCCCGGGCCGGGCGGCGATGAAGTCCTTCACCTGGCGCCGTGGCTGATCCTTCGGGCGCACCGCCAGAGTCAGGTTCGGCCGATAGAAACCGCCGAGGAAGGTCGTCGGCGGCTCGGGGAAGAGCTGGCCGGCGATGTCCGCCTGCGTCGCCGGGTCGGCGGTCGCCGTGAAGGCAGCCAGCGGCGGGCGGCCGAGAGCCTCCGCGAAGTGCCCGATCATGCGGTACTCGGGACGGAAGTCGTGGCCCCACTGCGAGACGCAGTGCGCCTCGTCGACCGCGATGCGCGCCACCTGGTGGCGGGAGAGCAGCGTTTCGGTTCCCGGCAGGGCGAGGCGCTCGGGCGCCACGTAGAGCAGCTTCAGCCGGCCCTCGGAGAGCGCGCGGAAGGTGGCGCGGTTCTCGTCCTCGCTGTTGCCGGAGGTGAGCGCGCCGGCCTCGATACCGAGGTGGGTGAGCGCCGCCACCTGATCCCGCATCAAGGCGATCAGCGGCGAGACCACCACCGTCAGGCCGGGGAGAACGGCGGCGGGAAGCTGGTAGCAGAGCGACTTGCCGGCGCCGGTCGGCATGATGCCGAGCACCGGCAGCCCCGCCAGCATGGCGGCGACGATCTCCTCCTGCCCGGGACGGAAGTCCTCGAAGCCGAAGGTGCGCCGCAGCACCCGGCGGGCCTCGGCCATGCCGCCGTCGCTGCTTTCGGGAGGGGTGTCGAACATGCGGGCGGCAGTCTAGCCCGATTCGGCCATCGAGCGTGCGGCTGCCTAGGCCAGATAGTCGGCCAGCCAGGCCGAGCGCCCGCCGTCCTGGGTCCAGAGCAGCGGAAAGAAGCTCTCGTCCATCTCGGTCGTACCGATACGCCGATAGCGACCGTAGACCGGCCCCACCTTGCTCTCGTGGAACCGGCTCCGCGATGAGAGGCAGTGCGACACCAGGCTGCGCCGCGGCGCCGTACCGCGATTGGGGCCGCTGCCGTGCCAGACGCTGCCGTGGTGGAAGGAGCCGCCGCCAGCGGGCACCTCGATCGGCACGATCTCCGGCGCGCTGACGCCGGCATCCCGCGCGGCGGCCAGCATCTCGGCGCGGTAGTCCTCCGGCGCGTGGAACTGCGTCGCCGGCTTGCCGATTCCCCAGCGGTGCGAAGCGCGCACCAGCTCCATCGTGCCGCCGGCCGCGGTGGTGTCGTCCAGCGCGACCCAGCAGGTCGCCATGCCCGCCGGCACGGTCCAGAACTGGTAGGCGTCGTCCTGGTGGAAGCCCAGCGACTTCGCTCCCGGCGGCTTCCACAGCACGTTGTCCTGGCAGATGCGCGCGCCGGGCCAGCCCATCAGGCCGGCGCAGAGGCGCCCGACGTCTTCCGCCAGCACCAGCGAGGCGATGGTCCGGTCGGCACGCCAGCCGTTGCAGATCTGCCGCGTCAGGCCGGGATCGTCCCGGCCGCTGCGCCAGTTCCACTCGTCAGGCATCAGGCCGGTTTCGAACTCGCCGCCGAACAGCGGCTCGAAGCGACGACGCAGGGCCTCGACCGCCGCCGGCTCGATCAGCCGCTCGACCACCAGGAAGCCGTCCTCGGCAAAGCGCCGGCGCTGCGCCCCGTCCGGCTCGAAGGGAATCGCGATTCGCATGGCTCTCCTCACGACGACAGAAAGGCGATGGCGGCGATCACCAGCAGGATCCCTGCCCACTGCAGCGGCTGGATCGCCTCGCGCAGGACGAAGCGGGCCAGCAGCACCGGCACCAGGCAGAAGGTCGAGGCGACGACGACCGCGACCTCCGCGCCGGCGCCACGCGTGCCGGCCTGCAGTGCGAGATAGGCGCCGCCGTCGAGCAGACCCTGCAGCGCCAGCAGCGGCCACCAGCCGAGCGGCACGCGCTGGCGCGCGCGCGGCAGGCCCAGGAGGAGTGCGACTGTCGATGCGACGCCGACCAGACGGATGACGATGAGACACTGCAGCTCGCCGTAGGTCGCCTGTGCCTGCTGCAGGAACCAGATTCCGAGCGCGAAGGTGAAGGCGGAGCCGACGGAAATGGCGACGGTCGCGGGCAGGCCGCCCGGCGCGCCCTTGGCGGCGGCATCGGCCTCGCCGCCATAGCGCGCCACCAGCACCACACCGAGCATGACGACCGCCATGGCGAGCCACTGCAACAGCTCCGGCCGCACCCCGCCGATCACCGCGAAGACCAGGCTGAAGAGCGGATAGGCGGCGACGATCGGCGAGACCACGGAGATCGGCCCGCGCACCAGCCCCCAGTAGAGCAGCAGCGTCGCACCGACGATGAAGACGCCGGCACCCAGCGGCGCCCACCACCGCTCCGCCGACAGGACCCACGGCATCTCGATGGCGAAGGCATAGGCCAGCAGCAGCAGGCAGCTCGCGGTCATCATGCCGCAGAGCGCCGTGACCAGGCCGAGGCGCTGCCCGGTGAAGCGCGCCAGGAAATCGGCGCTGCCCCAGGTGACGGCCGTGATCGAACCCCAGATCGCTGGCGACATGCCCTGCCCTTCCGATGACGCCGCCCAACCTAGCAAAGTGCCGCGGCCGGCGGCATCCGGCGCCGGAGCCACCATGCCTTGTGCCAGACGCATGGAAGGTCGAGCACGGTGCCGCAGGGGTCGCTTGCAGACGTGGCGGAGTCGCCAAGCCTTGCCTAGATTGGAGGTGCGGAGGTGGCCAGCATGAACGACGGCAGCGAGAACAAGGTGGTACTGATGGACCAGCAGCAGGCGGCGCTGCGCGATCATTTCCTCGGCTGGCAGTGCCGCCTGCGGCAGCTCGCCGTGCGCGAGTCCGATGGCCGGCCGAGCGAGGGCATGCGCCCCCTCCTCACGCCCGCCGGCCACGACGAGCCGACCGGCCCCATCACCGTCGTGCTGGTCCGCCGCGAGCCTTACGAGAGCACGATGCAGCTGCAGCACATCGTGCGCCGCACGCAGGACCCGCTGCAGCGGCTGGAGGACGGCATGAAGCTGCTGCAAGGCGGCTTCTACCAGAAGGCGCGGGAGTTCTCCGACCGCCTGACCGCGCTCTTCGCGCCGGACTCGAGGCTGGCGTCGCAGCTCGCCCACCTCGGCCGCTGCCGCCTCGACTTCCAGCAGTTCCGCCAGAGCTACGCGATCCCCTGCAGCGTCAGCCTGCTGGCCGAGCGGGACGAGGAGTGGCAGGCGACCTACTGGCACAATGCGCTGTTCAACCCGAACCTGCCCGGCGCGGCGAAGATCCTCGCCTTCGATCCCGACTGGGCGCACGCCGCGGCCGAGCCGCCGGTCGGCGGCGGCTGACCTAAGGAAGACCGCCATGGCGATAGCAGAACGCCCCGCCACACCGCTCGATCCGCAGGAACTGCCGGGTCGCAAGGGCACGGCCTATCCGCCGCACCTCGCCACGCAGATCCGGGACCGCGTGAAGCGGGCGCTGGGCGATCCTGCGGGGCTGACGCGCTTCGGCGTCAATCTCGTCGAGCTGCCGGCCGGCGAGATCTCCTCGCAGCGGCACTGGCACACGGCGCAGGACGAGTTCGTCTATCTGCTGGAGGGCGAGCTGACCCTGGTGACCGATGCCGGCGAGAGCCGCTTCGTCGCCGGGCAGTGCATCGGCTTCCCCGCCGGACGGGCGGACGGGCACCAGCTGCAGAACCGTGCCGCGGTGCCGGCGGTCTATCTCGAGATCGGCGACCGCACGCCGGGCGACCGGGTGATCTATCCGGACGTCGACATGAGCGGCGGCAGCGAGGACGGTGTCGCCTACCGCTTCGCGCGCAAGGACGGCACCAACTTCTAGAACCCGGCCCGCGAAAACAAGAACCCCCGCCGTGGCTGCCGCCGCGGCGGGGGTCCCCGACACGTGGTCAGGGCGACATGGGACTCGTCAGCTGAACTTCCGGTAGACCTTGTTGAGGTCGACCATCGGGTGCCGTTTCGACATCTGGAACTTGATCAGCAGTTCGCGCGCGATCATGTCGCGGTCCTGCTGGCTGTCCGGCAGCTTGGTGCCTTCGGGGATGCTGACCCAGCCGTTGATGTTGCGATCGAAGATCGCCGGCCGGCCCTCCTCGTAGCCCATGTGGACGTCCTCCAGCCAGTTGAGGTCGTCCCAGCCCATGATCTCCATGTACTTGGCGAGGAAAGGCGTGATGCGCTCGTAGTCGGGCAGCAGGTTGACGTCGTAGCGATAGCCGATGTGCTGACCGATTTCCTTCTCGCGCGACGACTCCAGGCCGTCGCCCTTGAGGAACTGATCGACGTCCTTGATGTCGGAGCCCTTGTAGGAGGTTCCAGCCATTGTCGGTGTCTCCCTTCGTGGCTCAGAGGTGGTGGTAGTCGTCGACGCCGACGGTGTAGTTGGTGCCGGCGAGCGGCACGCCGGCGAGCGCCGAGGCCTCCATCGTCAGCGCCGCCAGGTCTTCCGGCTCGAGCGAGTGGATGTTGGTCTTGCCACAGGCGCGCGCCATCATCTGGCATTCCATCGTCAGGGTGTGCAGGAAGTTGTAGACCCGCTCCGCCGCCTCGTCGGGATCGAGACGCTTGCGCAGCGTCGGGTCCTGCGTCGCCACGCCGACCGGGCAGCGCCCGGTATGGCAGTGGTAGCAGTGGCCCGCCTCGACGCCCATCTCCTTCTCGAAGTCGGCCTCGGGGATGTCCTTGTTGCAGTTCAGCGCCATGAGGGCGGAGTGGCCGATGGCCACCGCGTCGGCGCCGAGCGCCAGCGCCTTGGCCACGTCGGCACCGTTGCGGATGCCGCCGGCGTAGACCAGCGACACCTCGCCGGTGGCGCCGACGTCGTCGAGCGCCTTGCGTGCCTGACGAACCGCGGCGATGCCGGGCACGCCGGTCTCTTCGGTGGCGATGTGCGGGCCGGCGCCGGTGCCGCCCTCCATGCCGTCGATGTAGATGATGTCCGGCCCGGTCTTGGCCGCCATCCGCACGTCATCATAGACGCGCGCCGCGCCCAGCTTCAGCTGGATCGGGATCTCGTGGTTGGTTGCCTCGCGCACCTCCTGGATCTTCAGCGCCAGGTCGTCCGGGCCGAGCCAGTCGGGGTGGCGGGCCGGCGAGCGCTGGTCGATGCCGGCCGGCAGCGAGCGCATCTCGGCCACCTGGTCGGTCACCTTCTGGCCCATGAGATGGCCGCCGAGGCCGACCTTGCAGCCCTGGCCGATGAAGAACTCGACGGCGTCGGCCAGCCGCAGGTGGTGCGGGTTGAAGCCATAGCGGCTCTGGATGCACTGGTAGTACCACTTGGAGGAATAGCGCCGCTCGTCGGGGATCATGCCGCCTTCGCCCGAGCAGGTGGCGGAGCCCGCCATGGTGGCGCCGCGCGCCAGCGCGATCTTCGCCTCATAGGACAGCGCGCCGAAGGACATGCCGGTGATGTAGACCGGGATGTCGAGCACCATCGGGCGCTTGGCCTTGGGGCCCAGCACGGTCTTGGTGATGCACTTCTCGCGGTAGCCCTCGATGACGAAGCGGGTCAGCGTGCCGGGCAGGAAGGTCAGCTCGTCCCAGTGCGGGATGTTCTTGAACAGCGAGAAGCCGCGCATGCGGTAGCGGCCGAGCTCGGACTTGATGTGGATATCGTCGATGACGCTCGGCGGAAAGACGAAGGAATTGCCCAGGCGATTGGTGTCGCGGTTGAGCTTCTTCTTCTTCGGCGCTTCGGCGGGAAGAGGCTGGTTGGCCATCGGATCTGTTCCTCTCTCTCGGTTTCCGTAGGACGAAAAGCGGTGCGTCAGAGCACCAGCTTCTTCTCCGACGGCTCGAGGTTGTCGTAGTTCCAGAGCTGCTTGCCGGCGACGTACTTCTTGAAGTGGTCGACGCCCTTCGCGGGAAGGAGGTCGTACATCTTCAGCTTGCGCGTCAGCCAGCCGCGGTCCAGGTCGGTCATCTCGCCGGGCACGCAGTCGACGCCGAGCTCGGCCACTTCGCCGCCGACGTAGATCGTGCCGTCGTACATCGAGTCGCCGAGGTTCTTGCCGGCATTGCCGCAGACGACCATGCGGCCGCGCTGCATCATGAAGCCGGAGAAGGAGCCGGTGTCGCCGCCGACGATGATGGTGCCGCCCTTCTGGTCGATGCCGGTGCGCGCACCGACGTGGCCCTTGCAGACCAGGTCGCCGCCGCGGATCGCGGCCCCGAACAGCGAGCCGGCGTTCTTCTCGATCACCACCGTCCCGGCCATCATGTTCTCGGCGCAGGACCAGCCGACGCGCCCGGAGATGCGCACGTTCGGGCCATCGATCAGACCGATGCCGAAGTAGCCGAGCGAGCCCTCGAAATAGAGGTTCAGGCGGTTGAGGATGCCGACGCCCAGCGCATGGCGCGCCGAGGGGTTCTTCACCACGATGGTGCCGTGGCCCGACTTCATCAGCTCGCGGATCTTCAGGTTGACCTGCTTGCCGTCGAGGTCGCGGGCGTCGAACTCGGCCCGCTTGTTGAAGTCGACGTCGTAGCCATCCGGATAGACGAAGTTCTCCGCCTCGTCCGGCAGGAAGAAACGCTGCTGTGTGCGGCCGCGCAGCTGTTCGGTGTGCAGCCCCATCTCATGGCCGCGATCGACCTGGCTGCGATCGGAGTTCTGGCTCACGCCTGCCATACCCGGACCTCCCCTTCGTACGGATCGAAAGTGTCGATCTCCTGCGGGAAGATCGAACGGATGGCGATTTCCTCGGAGGCCAGCGCCACGACCTCGTCGCTCTCGAAGAGCACCAGCGGCTTGGCCGCCATGGTGTCCTTCGCCATGCCCAGCTCGTCCTTGGTGGCGATGAAGTAGGTGAAGACGCCGTCGATCTCCTCGACCGACTGCTTCAGCGACTCCAGCAGCGAACCGCCCTGCTCCAGCTTGTCGGCGGTGTAGACCGCCAGCAGCTCGCTGTCGCAGTTCGACACGAAGCGATGGCCGCGCCGCTCCAGCGCCCGGCGCTGGTTCCAGTAGTTGGTGATCTGGCCGTTGTGCACGACCGAGATGTCGGAATAGGGGTAGGCCCAGTAGGGGTGGGCCGAGCGGATGTCGACGTCCGACTCGGTCGCCATGCGGGTGTGGCCGATGGCGTGCGTGCCCTGGAAGGAGCTGAGGCCGTACTGCTTGGAGACGACCTCGGCATCGCCGAGATCCTTGATCAACTCCAGGCCGCGGCCGATCGAGAGGATCTCGACCGAGTCGATGTCCTCCATGAAGTCGGCCAGGCGGCGCATGTCGCCATCGAAGCCGAAGGTGTAGCGGAAGGCATACTCGGTCGCCTCGTCCGCGCTGAGCACCTTGGCGCCCAGCTCCTTCAGCCGCTGGTCGACCAGCCTGCGCCGGTCCTTCACCTGCTCGTGGATGGCGAAGCCCTTCCGCAGCTCCTCCTGCTCGGCCACCTTGAAACGCAGGACGTACACGTCGTCACGCGGCTCGCCGTAGACGGCGAAGCCGGTGGAATCAGGGCCGCGGTGCTTCAGCGCCCGCAGCATCGCCGTCATCTCGGCGCCGATGTTCGAGGATTTCCCTCGGTGAATGAGGCCAGCGATCCCGCACATGGTCCTTTGTCCTTTCTCCTCTCCGAACCCGCCGTCGAGCGGCAGTCGAGGGAGGCGGCCGCCGCTGCGGCCGCCTCCGACCGGCCCTAGGGCAGGCAATCCATATAGGTCTCGAGATCCCAATTCGTGGTGGTCGCCATGAAGCGCTCCCACTCGTCGGTCTTGTACTCGTGGAAGACGCGATACATGTCGCCCGGCATGGCGGACTTGATGACCTCGTCCTTGCTCAGGCGATCCAGCGACTCGCCCAGGCTCATCGGCAGCTTCTTGACGATCTTGCCGGCTTCCATCGCCGCGTAGATGTTGCGCTCCTCCGGCTCGCCGGGATCGAGCTCGCGGGTCAGGCCGTCGTCGAAGGCCTTCAGGATGGCACCCGCCATCAGGTAGGGGTTCACCATCGAGTCCACGGCGCGGTACTCGAAGCGGCCGGGCGCCGAGACGCGCAGGCCGCAGGTGCGGTTCTGGTAGCCCCAGTCGGCGAAGACCGGCGCCCAGTAGCCGGTGTCCCACAGGCGGCGGTAGGAGTTCACCGTCGAGCAGCCGATGGCCGTGAGGGCGCCCAGATGCTCGATGATGCCGCCGATCGACTTCAGGCCCACCGGGCCCGGCTTGCGCGGGTCGAGCGACTGGTCCGGCATGAAGGTGTTCTCGCCGCCCTTGCGATAGTGGTAGTTGGCCGGCAGGCCGGGCAGCGGGTCGTTGTCGAGCGCGACCAGCTTGTCCTCGCCGCCCCGCCACAGCGAGATGTTGTGGTGACAGCCGGACGCCGAGACCTTCATGAAGGGCTTGGTCATGAAGCAGGCGATCAGGCCGAACTCGCGCGCCACCTGGGCGCAGATCTGCCGATAGGTCGTCAGGCGGTCGGCCGTGCGCAGGCAGTCGTCGTACATGAAGTTCAGCTCGAGCTGCCCGGGTGCGTCCTCGTGGTCGCCCTGGATCATGTCCAGCCCCATGGCGCGGCAATACTCGATGACGCGCATGAAGACCGGACGCAGGCTCTCGAACTGGTCGATGTGATAACAGTTGGGCTTGGAGAAGCCGACGATCTTGCCGCTCTCCTCGCGCTTCAGCCACATCATCTCCGGCTCGGTGCCGTGCCGCATCTCGAGGCCGTGCTTGCCCTTGAACTCGTCGTGGATGCGCCGCAGGTTGCCGCGGCAGTCGGCGGTCAGGAAGGCGCCGGGATCCTGGCGCTCCTCGCGGTTGCGGAAGAGGGTGCAGAAGACGCGGGCGACGCGCTTGTCCCAGGGCAGCTGCACGAAGGTGTCGGGATCGGGGATGCCGACCAGCTCGGAGGCTTCCGGCCCGTAGCCCATGTAGTCGCCGTGGCGGTTCAGGAAGAGGTTCGCGGTGGAGCCGTAGACCAGCTGGAACCCGCGTTCGGCGTTGGTCTCCCAATGATCGGCGGGAATGCCCTTGCCGACGATGCGCCCGGTCACCGAGACGAACTGGTAGTAGACGTACTGGATGCCGAGTTCGTTGATCTTCTCGCGCACCTGCTTGATCAGTTCCGCCCGGCCGGGCGCATTAACATAACGTTCGAGATCGGTCTCCTGAGCCATAGCTATAGTCTCCCCATGTCGTGCCTCAACACCCGTGCCTCGCCCCGAACCGGTCCGTCACCGGTCCAGGCCCGTGCCGTTGCGCCCGCCGCTGGCGGAGCGCCTCGCTGCCTGCTCGGCGGCTAGTACCCGCTCGGCGCGTCAGTCTTGTAGCCGACTGATCTTGCGCTTGACCGGGCGGCCAGCATCACACCACACTCAAGGCCGATTGCAAACCAATTTTTTCAGAGGACCAGTAATGGTCTAAATTGGTTTAGCGTCCAAAAACAAGGCGACAAGGGGGAACAGGATGGCCGAGCAACCTTCGGAGCGCAGGGACATACCCCTGCCCGGTTCCAGCGGCGGCGCCGCCGCGATCGCGGCGCAGCTGCGCCGCGCGATCCTCGACGGCACCTACGGGCACCGCGAACGCCTGCCGGCCGAGCGCGAACTGGCGCTGCACTTCGGCGCCTCCCGCTCCACCGTGCGCGAAGCGCTGAAGCAGCTCGAGGAGAGCCAGCTCGTCACCCGGCGCATCGGCAGCGGCACCTTCGTCAACTACCGCGCCGGCGAGGACAACGAGGACATCGCCGAACGCACCAGCCCGATCGAGCTGATCGAGGTCCGCCTCGCCGTCGAGCCCCACATGGCCCGCCTCGCCGCGGTGCATGCCACCCAGCGCGATCTCGAGCGGCTGGTCGAGGCACTGCACCAGGTGGAGTCCTGCCGGCGCGACCGCGAGGCCTTTACCCGGGCCGACACGCAGTTCCACCTGACGCTGGCGGAATGCACGCGCAATCCGCTGATGGTCTGGCTCTATCGCCACATCAACGACGTGCGCAGCCACACCCAGTGGAGTCGGATGAAGGACAAGATCCTCTCACCGGAGCGGCTGGCCGAATACAACCGCCAGCACCGCGACCTCTTCGATGCGATCAACAGCCGCGATGGCGACCTCGCCGCCTCGATCATCAACGACCATCTGGAGAAGGCCCGGCGCGACCTGATCGGTGCCGGGCGCGACTGACCACGGCCGGGCGACTTGGATGGCGGCGGGAATGGCGGCAGGGCGGTCGCCGGCGCGGCGACCGCCCTGCCGCCGCCTCAGGGCCGCTTGTCCGCCCGTGCGAAGGACTTCGTCTCGTGGCGGGCCGACTGCACGATGGTGCCGACCACGACGACGACCATCAACGCCAGCGAGAGGTAGAGCATGGTCGGCGCGTGGGCCCAGGTGAAATAGGCCTCGGCGCCCTCCCAGGTGGTGATGGGTGCGGTATCCATGGTTGCGTTTCCTTTCCTCTCAACGGGTCATTCGGCCGGCACGCGCGCGGCGCTGGGCGCACCTTCCGGATAGGGACGGATCGGCAGCTCCGTCTCGTCGAGGCCCAGTTCCTCCGCCCGGCCGCCGACCCGCAGGATGCCGAAGAGCTTCAGCAGGTAGGAGCAGAGATAGCCGGGGAAGAAGCCGAGCGCCGCCATCACCACGGCGGACAGCGCCTGCCCGCCCAGCGAGATGGCCGGCCAGCTCGGATCGGACTGCGGATAGCCGGCGGCGAAGATGCCGCAGGAGATCATGCCCCACAGCCCGGCGACGCCATGGACCGCGAAGGCGCCGACCGCGTCGTCGATGCGGAACTTCTCCAGCAGCGCCGACACCGGCTGGATCATGCAGCCGCCGGCGAAGGCGATCAGGAAGGCCACCGGCGGGTAGTAGAGATCGAGACCGGAGGCCG
Organism: uncultured Alphaproteobacteria bacterium; assembly: GCA_942492185.1. Taxonomy (GTDB): domain Bacteria; phylum Pseudomonadota; class Alphaproteobacteria; order Kiloniellales; family JACOMY01; genus CALOEA01. The sequence goes on along the minus strand of CALOEA010000053.1, from coordinate 98,463 downwards.
CGGAGATGATGCCGGCCAGTGCGCCGGACATCATCCAGAAGGGATCGCGGGTCACCAGGAAGGCCCCGATCACGCCGCCGGCAAAGCCCATCAGGGTATTGAAGGCGAAGGCCGAGAGCGTCATCGGCTGGCCGAAGATGTTCACCCACTGGCCGCCGCCGACGAAGATCGCGCAGCCGCCGAGGAAGCCGAAGAATCCGACGATGATCAGCATTAGGCCGATCACCGTCATCGGCACCGAGTGACCGGGGATGACGTTGGCACTACCGTCGGCGTTGAACTTGCCCAGGCGCGGCCCGAGGTTGATCAGCACGCCGAGGGCGAAGAAGCCGGCGATGGTGTGGACGCAGCCCGCCGCCGCGGCATCGTGGAAGCCGAGTTCGGTGGTCAGCCAGCCCTCGAAATGCCAGCCCCAGGAGGCGCCGAGGATCCAGACCACCGACCCCAGCAGCAGCGCCAGGACGATGAAGGCCGAGACCCTGATGCGTTCGATCAGGGCGCCGGACATGATCGAGGCCGTGGTGGCGGCGAAGAGCGTAAAGGCGGCCCAGAAGACGCCGGTGGCGTTGTCGCCGAGGTTGGGCCCCATGGATTGGGACCAGGGCTCCGCGCCGGCCGCCAGGTCGGCGACGAGACCTTCGCTGGGGACCGAAAGGCCGTGCGGGAAGGCGTTATAGATCCACCAGCCGAAGAGATAGAAGGCGGGGATCAGGAAGGCGAAGGCGAGGATGTTCTTCACCGCCGCCGCGAGCACGTTCTTCACCCGCGACGCGCCCATTTCATAGGCGAGGAAGCCGGCGTGGATGCACACCATGATGGCGGTGCACCACCAGTAGAAGATTTCCATGTTGATCGAGTTCGCCATGTCCACCGCGCTTTGCAGCGCGGCGAGATCGGTCGCTGTAGAGTCCATCGGTCGAAGCCCCTCTATTGCTGGGCCTCACCCGTTACTCCCCGAGTCTCTCACCGACCCCCGAGTCCTGACGGACCTGGGTCGGGATGTTGCGCCCGCGAAGACGGGCGAGACCCCCCTGCATCAACGAGTTCCGGTTCCCCCCGGCGACTCTTTATTGCAACGCAATAAGTCTGCTACGGGCCTTTTTCCGCTGCAACAAGAATTGTAGCCGGGTCAGCAGACCAATTCCGCCCAATCGCGCGAAGGCCTTGGCGCAGCAGGCTTTGTGCCTCGCCGCCCAATTCCAGAGAGTTAAGAATCTTAAACCTCAGTTGATCGTCCGCGGCAAAGTGGCCTACCCTTTCGGAGGACCTCTCCCCCAAAGGCCGGGATTCCTGCGCTTAAGGGGGAGAACACGGGGGGCGAGGACGGCCAGCGAATGACAGGCGCGAGACCCGAGGGCGGAGCAGCGGCACCAATCGGTCCGCATTGGTTCGCCATTGGGCCGGCCGTGCCGTCGCCGGCCACCGCCGCCGCCCCGAGGACGGGGCCGGGACGCGGGACAACTACGGCCCCCCACAACCCCCCCCCCAAAGGGGACCCCCCGGAAACCCCTCACGGGTCTGGCCGATACCGTAAGCGGTATCTCGACCAGCCTCGGTTCACTGACGGTCATCACGACCGAGTTCTACTACTGGGTCACGGTCGTCTTCATGTTCCTGATCCACGTGGGCTTCTGCATGTACGAGGTCGGGGCCAGCCGTCGGAAGAACCACATGCACACGCTGATGAAGAACACCATGGTGATCCCGCTGGTCACCGTGACCTTCTATTTCTTCGGCTGGTGGATCTACTTCGCCTTCCCGAACGGCCCCTACATCTACCAGGGCCTGGGCCTGATCGACGCGCCGAACGCGCTGCCCTGGAGCGAGTTGATGGGCACGCATCTCGGCGGGCCGTCGGTCAACGATGCCACCGATCCCGACACCAACGCGGCGTGGGCGCGCATCAACGGCGTCTTCTGGGCGGCCTTCCTGCTGTTCTCCTGGACCGCGGCCTCGATCGTCTCCGGCTCGGTGATCGAGCGCATCCGCTCCGGCGCCTTCTGGCTCCTGGCGGTCCTCGTCGGCTCGGTGACCTGGATCATCGACGCCGCCTGGGGCTGGCACTGGGACGGCTGGATGGTGAAGCTGCTCGGCTATCACGATGCCTATGCCTCCGGGGTCATCCACGCCATCGCCGGCGGCGCCGCGCTCGGTGTCCTGATCCCGCTCGGCGCCGCGCATCGGCAAGTTCCGGCCGGATGGCACGCCGCGCAACATCGGCCCGCACAACCCCTGGCTGGTGACCATCGGGCTGTTCCTGATCTACACCGGCTTCTGGGGCTTCTACGCCGCCTGCAACGTGCCGATCATCGGCGCCGAAGCGATCGGCATGTCGGGGGATGCCTACACGGCGACCAACATCTACCTGACCCCGACGACGCTCTCCGCCATCACCTTCAACTTCCTCATGTCGCTCTCCGGCGGCCTGATGGCCGGCTACGTCATCTCCAAGGGCGACGCCTTCTGGACCTATTCCCTGGGCCTTGCCGGCATCATCACGGCCTCGGCCGGCAACGATCTCTACCATCCGATCCAGGCGATGCTGGTCGGCATGGTGGGCGCGGTGGCGGCCTACAAGCTGCACTACATCGTCGAGCGGCGCTTCAAGGTGGACGACGCGGTGGGCGCGGTCGCGGTGCACGGCTATGCCGGCTTCATCGGGCTGGTCATCGCCGGCTTCCTGCTCTGGGGCCATCCCTCCTCGGGCTTCGAGGGCTACGCGGCGATCACGCCCTGGGGACAGCTGGCCGGCGCCATCATCATGTTCTGGGTGCTGGGCTTCATCCCCACCTTCGTCGTGGCCAACATCCTGAAGGCAATGAGCCTTCTCAGGGTGCCGCGCGAGGTGGAGATCGCCGGCCTCGATCTCGGCGAGATCGAGGCGCAGGTCCGCGACGAGGAGGAGGTCCGCGCCGCCACGACGCAAGCCGCGCTCGGCGTTCGCTGATCCCGGCCCCGCTATGACAAGGAGAACCGTGAGATGAGTACAACTCCCGTTGAAACCTGGGCCGTGGATCTCACCAGCCTCGGGCCGGTCTATCCCTTCGTCGGTTCCGAGACGATCATGCTCGTCATCGGCGTCGTCCTCTGGCTGGCCTTCCACGTCATCCAGATCGCCCAGGAAAACCGGGTCCTGAACGAAGAGGCCAGCCGCCTGAAGGACCCGAAACGCCTAGAAGAGGCCATGAAGCTCACCAACGGCCACTAGGGGCGGCCGGAAGATGTCACGCAGGGGCGTCGCCAGCGACCGCGGGCGACGCCCCTCGCCGTTTGCAGGCTCCCTGCGGGCAGCCTTGCCAGCCGGCGAGGAACCGGCGCCGCGCAATTGGCTTGCCCTGGCGGGCCGGGGGCTCTAAGTGGCCGCCATGCGAACCAGCAGCAAGGCCGGCAAGCGATCCGGCAAGAAGACCGACACGGCGCCCAGCGCGTCCGGCGCCGCCCATGGGAGATCGGGCGGAGCCGAGAGCCTGCCCTACCAGGACCCCCATGCCCTGGCGGGGGCCAACGAGAACCGCCTGGAGTTCGCCATCGGCCGCGAAGTCCGCAGCTTCCGCAAGGCGCTGGAAATGACCGTGACCGAACTGGCCAAGGCGGCCGGCCTCTCCGCCGGCATGCTCTCCAAGATCGAGAACGGCATGACCTCGCCCTCGCTGGCGACGCTGCAGGCGCTCTCCGCCGCCCTGCATGTTCCGGTCACCGCCTTCTTCCGCCGCTTCGAGGAAACCCGCGAGGCGACGCTGGTGAAGGCCGGCCAGGGGCTGGTGATCGAGCGGCGCGGCACCCGTGCCGGCCACCAGTACCAGCTGCTCGGCCACTCCACCGGCAAGCGGCTGGCCGTCGAGCCCTACCTCATCACGCTGAACGAGAAGTCGGACGTCTTCCCGCTGTTCCAGCACAGCGGTCTGGAGTTCCTCTTCATGCTGGAGGGCCGCGTCGGCTATCGCCACGCCGACCGCACCTATGTGCTGGAGCCAGGCGATTCGCTGTTTTTCGATTCCGACGTGCCGCATGGCCCCGACGACCTGATCGAGGTCCCGGCGCGCTATCTCTCGATCATCTGCTACCTGCGCGAGGGCGAGGACTGATCGCCGCCGCTTCACCGGACACCGGCCGCCGACAAGACACCCGTGAATTCCTTTAAGGAAAATTCCTTTCCGCCCAGTTGAACACGCGCGCGCGGCAGGCTAGCTTGGGGCCCAGGTCACTCCCCCTTTCGAAAGGCCTCCTCCTCCATGTGCGGGATCGTCGGTCTCTTTACCAAGACGCCGAAGCTGCAGAGCAAGCTCGGCGACTACCTCTCCTCCATGCTGATCGAGATGAGCGACCGCGGGCCCGACTCGGCCGGCGTCGCCTTCTACCGCCAGCCGGCACCGAGCGGCGCGACCAAGCTGTCGCTCTTCGCCGCCGACCCGGACTATGGCTGGAAGGGGCTGCTCGGCGAGCTCCAACGCGAGCTCGGCGACAGGGCCAGCCTGGAGGTCCGCGGCAGCCACGCCGTCGTCGTGGTGCACGAGCCCTTCGAGACCATTGCCGCCTGGCTGGCGCAGAACCGCCCCGAGCTGAAGATCGTCTCGGCGGGCGACACCATCGAGATCTTCAAGGAGAAGGGCCTGCCGCGGGAGGTGGTCGAGCGCTTCGACCTCAGGCAGGTCGCCGGCAGCCACGCCCTTGGCCACACCCGCATGGCGACCGAGAGCGCGGTGACCACCGAGCACTCGCACCCCTTCTCCACCGGCATGGACCTCTGCCTGGTGCACAACGGCTCGCTCTCCAACCACAACCGCCTGCGCCAGAAGCTGAAGCGGGAGGGCATCGTCTTCGGCACCGACAACGACAGCGAGGTGGCCGCCGGCTACTTGGCCTGGCGACTGCGCGAGGGCGACAGCCTGGAGCAGGCGGTGGAGCGTGGTTTCACCGACCTCGACGGCTTCTACACCTTCGCCATCGGCACGCGCGACGGCTTCGCCGTGGTGCGCGATCCCATCGCCTGCAAGCACGCGGTGCTGGCCGAGACCGACGACTGGGTGGCGATGGCCACCGAGTACCGCGCCATCGCCGTCCTGCCCGGCGTCGAGCACGCCAAGATCTGGGAGCCGGAGCCGGGCACGTGTCTATGCCTGGAGCCACGTGACCGGCATGAACGATCTGGACCTCAACGCCGACCCGCGCGAACTCAACCAGCGCCTGCAGGCGCTGCCGGGCCGACGACCAACGAGCGCGGAGTGGCCGGTGACGAACCCCGAGGGCGCCCATTCCGTCGCCGTCGGGCTGACGCGGCCGATCAAGGTGACGATCGCCGGCCACGCCGGCTTCTACTGCGCCGGCATGAACAAGGAGGCGGAGATCCTGGTACAGGGCCACGTCGGCCCCGGGGTGGCGGAGAACATGATGTCGGGCAAGGTGCGGGTGACCGGCAACGCCTCCCAGGCGGCCGGTGCCTCGGGCCACGGCGGCCTGCTGGTGATCGAGGGCTCGACCTCCTCGCGCTGCGGCATCTCGATGAAGGGCATCGACATCGTCGTCGGCGGCTCGGTCGGTCACATGTCGGCCTTCATGGCGCAGAGCGGCAGCCTGGTGGTGTGCGGCGATGCCGGCGGCAGCCTCGGCGACTCGCTCTATGAGGCGCGCCTCTATGTCGCCGGCAAGGTCGAGAGCCTGGGCGCCGACTGCGTCGAGAAGGAAGATGACGGCGCACCATCGCGCCAAAGCTCGAGCGGCTGCTGGCGGGCGGCCGGCATCGAGGCCGATGCCAAGCGTTCCGGCGCTACGGCTCGGCCCGCAAGCTCTACAATTTCAACGTCGACAACGCCGACGCCTACTGAGGCGCGAACGAAAATGAGCGACGACAGCCCCTTCGATCCGCCGCGCCCAGCGTCCCTCGGCGACCTTCCCGCCGCACGTGCTGCACGAGATCCACCGCGCCGCCGACCAGGGCCTCTACGAGATCCGCGGCTTCGGCGCCAAGCGCAGCCTGCCGACCTTCGACGACTTGGTGCTGCTCGGCGCCTCCTTCTCGCGCTATCCGCTGGAGGGCTATCGCGAGAAATGCAACACCGCCGTCACCCTGGGCGACCGCTTCGCCGAGAAGCCGATCGAGCTGAAGATCCCCATCACCATCGCCGGCATGTCCTTCGGTGCGCTCGGCGCCAATGCCAAGGAGGCGATCGGCCAGGCGGCGACGGCGATGGGCACCTCGACCACGACCGGCGACGGCGGCATGACCTCGGAGGAGCGCGACAGCTCCAAGACGCTGGTCTATCAGGTGCTGCCTTCGCGCTACGGCATGAACCCCGACGACCTGCGCAAGGCCGACGCCATCGAGGTGGTGATCGGCCAGGGCGCCAAGCCCGGCGGCGGCGGCATGCTGCTGGGCCAGAAGATCACCGACCGCGTCGCGGCGATGCGCAATCTGCCGGTCGGCATCGACCAGCGCTCCGCCTGCCGCCATCCCGACTGGACCGGGCCGGACGACCTGGAGATCAAGATCCAGGAGCTGCGCGAGATCACCAACTGGGAGAAGCCGATCTACATCAAGGTCGGCGCGACCCGCACGCAGTACGACGTGCCGCTGGCGGTGAAGGCCGGCGCCGACGTCGTGGTACTGGACGGCATGCAGGGCGGCACGGCGGCGACGCAGGACGTCTTCATCGAGCATGTCGGCATTCCCACCCTGCCGGCGGTGCGCCTGGCAGTGGAGGCGCTGCAGGATCTCGGCATGCACCGCAAGGTGCAGCTCATCGTCTCCGGCGGCATTCGCTCCGGCGCCGATGTCGCCAAGGCGCTGGCGCTGGGCGCCGACGCGGTCGCGATCGGCACGGCCGCGCTGATCGCGCTGGGCTGCAACAAGCCGATCCACGTGGAGGACTACCGCGAGCTCGGCACCGAGCCGGGCCTGCGACCACTGCCACGACCGGTCGCTGTCCGGTCGGTATCACGACGCAGGATCCGGCGCTGCAGGCGCGGCTCGAGCCCGATCAGGGCGCGCGCAGCGCTGCGCAACTATCTGGCGGTGCTGACGCTGGAGACGCAGACCCTGGCCCGCGCCTGCGGCAAGAGCCACGTGCACAACCTGGAGCCCGAGGACCTGGTGGCGCTGACGGTCGAGGCGGCCGCGATGGCGCGGGTGCCGCTGGCCGGCACCAACTGGATTCCGGGCAAGAGCGGCGGATTAAGCTCGCGCGCTTGAACAGGACGTACGGCTTCACCAAAGGGACATGGCTACGGATCTGGCGAAGGTCGCCAAGGATAAAGGCATCAAGTACTTCCTGATCTCCTACGTCGACCTCTTCGGCGCGCTGCGCGCCAAGCTGGTGCCGGCGCAGGCGATCGGGCAGATGGTCCGGGACGGCGCCGGCTTCGCCGGCTTCGCCACCTGGCTCGACATGACGCCGGCCGACCCCGACATGTTCGGCAAGACCCGACACCGACCAGCCTCATCCAGCTGCCCTGGAAGCCGGAGGTCGGCTGGCTCGCCGCCGATCTCTGGATGGACGGCAAGGAAGTCGAGCAGGCGCCGCGCGTGGTGCTGAAGCGCCAGATCGCCAAGGCCGCGGCGAAGGGCTGGCGCATGAAGTCCGGCGTCGAATGCGAATACTTCCTGCTCGACCCTGCCGGCACCGCCATCGCCGACGGCCGCGATACCCAGTCGAAGCCCTGCTACGACCAGTCGGCCCTGATGCGTCGCTATGACGTGATCAGCGAGATCTGCGATTCCATGCTGGCGCTCGGCTGGCAGCCCTACCAGAACGACCACGAGGACGCCAACGGCCAGTTCGAGATGAACTGGGAGTACGACGACTGCCTGCTGACCGCCGACCGCCATGTCTTCTTCAAGTACATGGTGAAGGCGATCGCCGAGAAGCACGGGCTGCGCGCGACCTTCATGCCCAAGCCCTTCACCCACCTGACCGGCAACGGCTGCCACGCGCACGTCTCGGTGTGGGACAAGAGCGGCAAGAAGAACCTGTTCCACGATCCGAAGGGCGAGCTCGGCCTGTCGAAGCTGGCCTACCAGTTCCTCGCCGGCGTCATCCACTCGGCCGGCGACCTGGCGGCGATCTTCAATCCGACGGTGAACAGCTACAAGCGCATCAACGCGCCGCGCACCCTGTCGGGCGCGACCTGGTCGCCTAACGCCGTCTCCTACGGCGGCAACAACCGCACGCACATGGTGCGCATCCCCGACGCCGGGCGCTTCGAGCTGCGGCTGATGGACGGCGCGGTCAATCCCTACCTGCTGCAGGCCGGCGTCCTGGCGGCCGGGCTCGACGGTGCCGCCAACGGCCGCGACCCCGGCAAGCGCCTCGACATCAACATGTACGAGCAGGGCCACACGGTGAAGGGCCTGAAGCGGCTGCCGCTGAACCTGCTGGACGCGGTGCGCACCTTCGAGAAGAGCAAGGTGCTGCGCGACGGGCTGGGCGAGCCCTTCTGCGACGCCTACGCCAAGATGAAGCATCAGGAGTGGAACAGCTATGCAAGCGCCATCTCGCAGTGGGAGCGAGACAACACCCTGGACTGCTGAGCTGCCGGCTTCCTGTTGCGGCGCGCGGTGCCTATGATCGCTTCATCATGCGCATTCTGATCGCCGACGACCACACCCTCTTCCGCCGCGGCCTTTCGCTGCTGCTGGAGCAGCTCTATCCCGATGTCGAGCTGCTGGAGGCGACCGACGTGGCCTCGGCGCTGGCGCTGGGCGAGACGCTGCAGTCCTGCGACCTGGTGCTGCTCGATCTCGCCATGCCGGGCATGGAGGGGCTGAACGGCCTGGAGCGCATCCGTCAGGCCGCCCCGCGGACGCGGGTGGTCATGCTGTCGGCGACCAGCGACGCCGAGGCCGTGCGCAGCGCGATCGGCCAGGGCGCGCGGGGCTACATCCCCAAGTCGGCCAGCGACGAAGCGCTGCGCCACGCGCTCTCGCTGGTGATGGCCGGTGAGATCTACGTGCCGGCCAGCGTCCTGAGCGAGATCAGCGCGGAGCGCAGCGACGAGCCGCACCTGCCGGCGGACAGCCCGCTGCGCCGCCTGACCGTCCGGCAGCGGGACACGCTCGAGCTGCTGGTCCGTGGCCTCTCGAACAAGGAGATCGCGCGCGATCTCGGCCTGCTGGAGTCGACCGTGAAGGCGCACCTGAAGGTGATCCTGAAGAAGCTCGGCGCCGCGAACCGCACCCAGGCGGCGCTGATGGCGACGCAGATGGGCATGAGCCACAGCGCGCTCGAGGGGCGCTAGCCACCGATCCCCCTTCTCGGCGGCAGCAGGCGGTCCAGCGTTGCGACCAGCAGGTCCGGATCGATCGGCTTGTGCAGCAGGGGAAAGCCGCTGGCCTTGGCTTCCGACAGGCGCTCCGGCTCGGTATCGCCGGTGAGGATGACGGCCGGTGGCGACCACCCCAGCCGGGCGGCCACGCGGGCGACGGCCTCGACACCGGTCATCTCTCCCAGGCGGTAGTCGACGATCAGCACCTCCGGCGCGCGCGGGGTGCCCGCCAGCGCCTGCAGCAGCGACGCGACGTCGCCGGCGGCCAGGACCTCGGCGCCCTCGCCGCCGAGAAAGGCCCGCAGCGCCGCCAGCATGACCGGCTCGTTCTCCACCACCGCCACCAGCCGGTTGGCGAGGCGCAGCCCCGCCGGCACCGCCGCCGGGGCTGGCGGCCCCGCCGAGGGCCCGGCGTCCTCGGGGTCGATCAGCGGCACCTCGACCCAGAAATGCGAGCCCTGTCCCGGGATGGATTCGACGCCGAGCGGCAGCGCCATCAGGTCGGCGAGGCGCTTGACGATGGCGAGGCCGAGCCCGAGCCCGCGGCTGCGGTCGCGGCCGGGATTGCCGAGCTGCAGGAACTCCTGGAACACCAGCTCGAGCTTGTCGGGCGCGATGCCGATGCCGCTGTCGTGGACCGAGATGCGCGCCGCGGCGCCGCGGCGGCGGGCGCCGAGCAGAACGCCGCCACTTTCGGTGTAGCGCAGCGCGTTGCCCACCAGGTTCTGCAGGATGCGGAACAGCAGGACCGGATCGCTGCGCACGAAGAGGCTGGTGGCGGCGACCCGCAGGCGCAGGCCGCGCTCCGCCGCCGGCTGGGCGAACTCCAGCTCGAGGCGTTCGAAGAGGTCGCCCAGCGCCAGTTCCGCCGGCACGACCTTCAGCATCTGTGCCTCCAGGCGCGACATGTCGAGGAGCTGGTCCAGCAGCTCCTGCGTCGCGCCGAGGCATTGGCCGAGCTGCTCGATCAAGGCCCGCTGCCCGGGCTCGCTGGCCCGCTGGCGCAGGGTGGCGACGAAGAGGCCCGCCGCCTGGATCGGCTGCCGCAGGTCGTGGCTGGCGGCAGCGAGGAAGCGCGACTTGGCGCGGTTCGCCGCCTCGGCCGCCGCCCGCGCCGTCGCCTGCTCGTTCTCGAACTCCTTGCGCAGCGTGATGTCGCGCACCGAGGTGCGGAAGCCAAGCGAGCGCCCGGCCTCGTCGAACAGGCTCTGCCAGGAGATCGCGCCCCAGATCAGCCGGCCGTCGCGATGGCGGATGCGGAAGGCCACGTCGTTGCCGCTGCCGCCGCCCGCCGCGGCGGCGAGATTGGCCCGCATCGCCTCGCGGTCCTCGTCATGCACCAGCGGCAGGGGATAGTCGGCCATGGCCAGGCACTCGGCCACACCATAGCCGGTCATGCGCTCGACCGCGGGGTTGATCCAGCGCGGCCGGCCATCTCTGCCCAGCCAGCTCTCCCAGTCGTAGGTGTAGTTGGCCACGGTCTCGAAGAGGCGGGCAGGAATCTCGGTCGGGCGGCGCTCGTCCATGCCCCAGCTTGGCGCAACGGTCCCCCGCGTTCCATCTCCCCCATTCGAGGCATGTCACTCCTCGTTCGGAGCAGCCCCTTCCTCGTTTCGAACGTTGCGACCGCTTGCCGCCGCTCCGGAGAATGGTTGGACCGGATGGCAGCCAATTCGCAACCAATAGCGGACCACTGTCAGGGGACGACGGCCGGCGACCGGCCATCGGACAGGACGCCAGCCCTCCGGTCCCGCATTCGAAGCTGCATTCTGGGAGGGGCAGATGAGCGATAGCAAAATGAGTGACCTGACCGCCGGCAACGCCCTGCTGAAGCGCGACATCTCTTGGAAGGGCGCCTTCTGGGTGGCCAGCGGCGTACCGGCCCTGGTGCTCTTCTCGATCGGCGGCATCGCCGCCACCGTCGGCACGCCCTCGTGGCTGGTCTGGATGCTGTCGGTCGCCTTCGGCTTCTTCCAGGCCTTCACCTATGCCGAGATCGCCGGGCTCTTCCCCTCGAAATCCGGCGGCGCCTCGGTCTACGGCGCGGCTGCCTGGGTCCGCTACAGCCGGGTGATCGCGCCGCTGTCGGTCTGGTGCAACTGGCTCGCCTGGACGCCGGTGCTGGCGATCGGCGGCGGCCTCGCCGCCGGCTATGTGCTCACCGCCTTCTTCCCGGCCGAGTCGGCGATCAACTCCTGGGAGCTGACGCTGTTCGACCTCAGCGTGCTGAAGGAGGGGCTGACCTTCCGCATCAACGCCACCTTCGTCCTCGGCGCCGCCATCCTGCTGGTGGTCTTCGCCGCGCAGCACCACGGCATCCTGCGCACGGCGCGGATCCAGACCATCGTCGGCCTCGCGGTCATCATCCCGCTGCTGATCGTCGGTCTGGTGCCGCTGCTCACCGGCGACGTCCTGAAGGCCAACCTGGTCCCGCTGGAGCCGATCAGCGGCGCCTGGGACAAGCCTGGCTGGACGCTCTTCATGGGCGGTCTCTTCATCGCCGCCTGGTCGGCCTACGCCTTCGAGACCGCGATCTGCTACACCAGCGAATTCCGCGACCCGAAGACCGACACCTACAAGGCGATCCTCTACGCCGGCCTGCTCTGCGTGGTGATCTACACGCTGGTGCCGCTCTCCTTCCAGGGCGTGCTGGGTGTCGAGGGCATGCTGGCACCGGGGGTCGCCGACGGTTCGGCGGTCGGCCCGGCGATGGCGCACATGGTCGGCGGCGGCAGCTTCATCCAGGGCCTGATGGTGGTCATGCTGATCCTGGCGCTGCTGCTGGCGGTCATGACCGCCATGGCGGGATCGTCGCGCACGCTCTACCAGGGCTCGGTCGACGGCTGGCTGCCGCGCTATCTCTCGCGCACCAACCGCCATGGCGCGCCGATCGGCGGCATGTGGACCGACTTCGGCTTCAACCTGATCCTGCTGATGATGAGCGACTACCTCTTCGTCCTGGCGGTCTCCAACTGCTGCTACCTCATCTTCAACTTCCTCAACCTCAACGCTGGCTGGATCCACCGCATCGACAACGCCGGCATCGAGCGCAAGTTCAAGGCGCCAACCGCCATCCTGGCGCTCAACGTGGTGCTCTCCTTCGTCAACATGGCGCTCCTGGGGGCCGGGGCGAACGTCTGGGGCGAGGGCACGCTGGTCTCCGGCATCATCGCCGCCGGGCTGATCCTCCCGGTCTTCGCCTTCCGGCACTACTTCCAGGACAAGGGCCGCTTCCCGGAGCGCATGCTCGAGGACCTCGGCGTCGAGCAGCGCGACCTGAAGCACCGCAAGGCCGGCCTGCTGCCCTACCTGACCCTGACCGCCGGCATCGCCGTGGCGATTGCCGCGAACCTGATCTTCACGCTGGAATAGCGCGGAGATTCACGACCCGGCCCGCCCCCTGCCAAGGTGCCTCCGGCAGAGGGCGGGCCGCTCTTCGGCGCCCGCCTTGCCGGGCGCTCTTTTTTTGGCGCCAACGGCGGGGGTGGCCGCAGGGCACCGCCTTTCCCTAGTATCGTGCTGTCGCGACCGGCACCGGGGGGATCGCCATGGCACATCGCGCCCTGTCCGCACTCTGCCTGCTCCTGGCGCTGCTCGGCGCTGCGTCGGCCGGGCGGCCCGCCTCGGCGGAGAACCCGCCGGCCTGCCTGTGGAAATTTCAGCACTACGGCGTCGGCGAGGGCACGGTCACCTGCACCTGCGGTCCGCCGGGCGACGTCATCCTGAACCTCGACCCGCTCAACGAGGAGCTGGGCATCGAGGGGCCGCGCTACGAAGGCAGCATCTTGCAGCAGGCCGGCAACGCGGTCGGCACCTGGAGCTATGCCCCGCACAGCAACGTCTGCATGGCGGCGCAGCATGCCGGCATCATCGAGAACATCGATGTCCTCGGCGGCATCGTCACCTTCGCCGCCTCGCCCGGCTGCCCGCGCTATGAAGGCAGCCCGCAGTTCGGGATCGCGTCGGCGGCCAGCGGCGAGAACGCGGACAGCTACTACTTCCCGGCGCGCAGCGACGGCGCCTGCCCGGGGGAGGCCGGCTATGGCAACCACTACCGCGGCGCACCGGCGCTGCAGGTGCTGCTCGGGATGGCCGAGACCGCCATGCCGCGCGGCGGCTTTCGCCACGGCACGGCCGAGGTGCAGGGCATCGAGGCCTTCAGCGTGGAGCGGATCTTCCTGCGCCCGCCGGAGCGCCCGGCAATTGCCGTCGGCCGCCTTACGGTCGAGCGGGTCGACATGGAGAACCTGCTGCGCAAGATGCCGCCGCGCTACCTGACGCTGGCACTGGAAGAGGTGTCGCTACCCAGCGTCTATCTCGGGCCGATGATGGAGGCTCTCTTCCCGGGCGAGCGGCTGTCCGGAGCGTTGCGGCTCGACCTGCGGTTCGATCGCCAGCGCGGCCGCCTGGAGCTTGGGAAACTGGAGCTGGAGATCGAGGGCCACGCCGCGCTGCGGCTCCGCGCGAAGCTGAGCGGCCTCGGCGTCTCGGCCATCTATGGCGACGCGCAGGAGGAGATCGCGCTGGAGTGGCTGCGGCTGCGTCTCGATGACCGCGACCTCCTGGCGCTGCTGCTGGCCGCCTGGCTGGGCACCGGGACGGCGCCCGACGAGGCCCAGTTGCAGGAGCTGCTCTACCCGGCGATCGTCTCCCTGGCGTCTGAAGCCGATCCGCGCACCCGGGCGCTGCTCGCCGCCGTCGGCGGCCTGCTGCGCGACCTCGCGGCGCCGGCCGGCGAGCTGCAGGCCTATCTGCAGCCACCGGCACCCCTCACCTTCGGCGAGATCGCGCGCCTGCTGGAAGAGGAACCTGGGGCGGCGGCGACGGCGTTGCGCGCCGCCCTGCTCTATCCCGCTCCGACGGAAGACCTCGGCGCCGGACCGCCGGCCCTCAGTCTGGCGGCCGCGAAAGCCGTCTTCGCGGCCGGCGAGCCACTGGCGTTCCGCTTCCTCGGGTCGCCGGCGCCCGATGCCCTGCTCGCGCTGCATTTCGTCGGCGAACCGCCGTCGAGCACGAGCAAGGGCTGGGTACCGCTGGCGCCGGGCGACGAGGCGGGGGTCAGCCTGCCTGGGCTCTCCGCCGGCCTCTACGAAGCGGTGCTGCTGCAAGGCGGCCAGGCCGCGGCCTTTGCGTGGTTCGCGGTCGAGTAGCCACCGCTTTTGCTTTGCCTGCCGGGCCGCTCTGCTAAACTCCGGCACAACAAGAAGAAACTCCAGGGGATCGGGGCGAGGCGGAGGACGGAACGAGAAGCATGGCACTTCTGGAGACGCGCAATCTTACCCGTCGCTTCGGTGGCCTCCTGGCAGTCGACCGCCTGTCCTTCGCGGTCGAGGCCGGCACGATCCACGGCCTGATCGGCCCGAACGGCGCAGGCAAGACCACCACCTTCAATGTAATCTCCGGCTTCTACGCACCGAGCGCCGGGCAGGTCTTCTACGACGGCCAGGAGATCTCCGGCCTGAAGACCCATCGGATCGCCCGTCTCGGCCTGGTGCGCACCTTCCAGGGCACCACGCTGGTGCAGCCCTTCAGCGCCTACGAGAACATCCTGCTCGGCTGCCAGACACGCGCCGAATCCAACCTGCTGGCCAGCGTGCTGGGCAGCGACCGCCTGCGCCAGCGCGCCGCCCGCGAGGAGACGGAACGGCTGCTGGATTTCTTCGGCCTGGCCGAACGGCGCGACGAGCTGGCCGGCAACCTGCCGCACGGCCTGCAGCGCGCGCTCGGCATGGCGGTCGCCATGGCCGCCGATCCCAAGCTCCTGCTGCTGGACGAGCCCTTCACCGGGATGAACCCGGAAGAGACCGGCCGCATGATGGAGCTGATGCGCCGCCTGCGCGATCGCGGCGTCACCCTGCTGCTGGTCGAGCACGACATGCAGGCCGTCATGGGGCTCTGCGAGAAGATCACGGTGATGAACTTCGGCTCCCTGCTGGCCGAGGGCGGGCCGGAGGAGATCCGCGAGAACCCCGAGGTGGTGAAGGCCTACCTGGGCGCGACCGACTTCGGCATCGACGACCTGGACCTCGAGGCGCGGGAGTCCGCCGATGCTGCTTGAGGTCGAGAACGCGACCGTCCACTACAACAAGGTCCAGGCGCTGAAGGGCATCAGCCTCGAGGTGCCCGAGGGCGGCATCGTCACCATCATCGGCGCCAACGGGGCCGGCAAGACCACCACCCTGCGCGCCATCTCCGGCCTGGTGAAGCTTACGGGCGGCGAGATCCGCTTCCTGGGCGAGCGCATCGACCGGCTGCCGCCGGAGAAGATCATCCGCGCCGGCGTGGCCCAGGTGCCGGAGGGGCGCCGCTGCTTTCCCGAGCTGACGGTGCAGGAGAACCTGCTGGTCGGCGCCTTCCTGCGCAAGCGACAAGGCCGGCGTGATGCGCGACCTGGAGGGCGTCTTCCACCGCTTCCCGCGGCTGAAGGAGCGGCGCGGGCAGATGGCCAAGACCATGTCGGGCGGCGAGCAGCAGATGCTGGCGATCGGCCGCGCGCTCATGTCCGCGCCCAAGCTCCTGCTGCTGGACGAGCCCTCCATGGGCCTCTCGCCGGTCATGGTGCAGGAGATCGCGCGCATCGTCGTGGCGATCCGCCGCCAGGGCGTGCCGGTGGTGCTGGTCGAACAGAACGCCGAGCTGGCGCTGCGCCTGGCCAATCAGGCCTACGTGCTGGAGACCGGCTCGGTGGTGCTCGCCGGTCCGGCCAAGGATCTGCACGAGGACGATCACGTGCGCCGCGCCTATCTGGGTGGCTAGAGCTGCGTTTGGGTCACCACGGCACCGGCCCGCTCCATAGGAGCAAGACATGACAGACATAGACCCGCAGGTCCTGCAGCGCGCCGGTTGGACGCCGGAGGAGCTCTACTGGGAGGAGCTCTCGGAGCGGCCTGGCCCTGCCGCCCCCCGAGGCCGGCGACTACTGGCGCGAGGCGGCGCAGGCGGCCCAGCTCTACCTTCGACGCCGACGACGCGCGCCAGGCCACCGCCTGGCCAATCTGGCACTGGCCGAGGCGCTGGACGCGCGCGACGAGGCCCGAGCCCTGGTGCAGGAGGCGCAGGCGCTCTGGCAGCGCGCGGGCCCCTGGGTCGCGGCGCCTGAAGCCGGAGCGCCGCGCCCGCTCCTCGCTCTTTCACCTGCGCCTCGCGCGCAAGCACCGCGGCGGCTACGACCGCTGGAGCCACGAGCGCTATCGCCGCGCTCTACACCCAGGGACAGGCGAGCGCCTGAGCCAGCGCCTGGCGGGCCGGCTGCGCCAGGTCGAGGCCAGGCCTCTGGCGGCAGAGGCGGCCGGCCGGCTTCGAGGACAGCGCGCCGCCTGCTGGCCGCCGTCTACCTCATCGCCCCCGATCCTTGAGGCGCCACCCTTGAGGCCTCCTTCGCGCCCTTGTCCTTCTCCTCCTGCTGCCCCCTCTGCTGACTGGGCCGGCGACGGCACAAGACGGCCTGCCGGTCGACCTGGAACTGGTGCTGGCGGTCGATGCCTCGGGCTCGGTCGACGCGCGCGAGTTCGCCCTGCAACTCTCCGGCATCGCCGCCGCCTTCCGCTCGCCCGAAGTGGTCCGGGCCGTCGGCGAGGGACCCTACGGCCGCATCGCGGTCGCCCTGGTGCTCTGGGCCGGGCACAAGAGTCCCAAGGCCATCTCGCCGTGGGGTCTGGTGCGCGACGGCGCCACCGCCGCGCAGTTCGCCGGCCTGGTGGAGGGCTTTCCGCGCGGCGGGATCGACGGGGCGACCGGGATCGGCAAGGCCATCATCTTCTCGGCCAACGCGCTCACCAGCAACGCCTATGCCGGCGAGCGGCTGGTGATCGACGTCTCCGGCGACGGCCGCGAGAACCCGCCGGCCGACTGGACCGTGATGCTGAACGGCGGCCACGCCTTTGCCGCCAGCCGCGGCGTCGTGGTGAACGGCCTCGCCATCCTCTCCGACGACCCTGGACTGGCGGACTACTACCGCGACGAGGTGATCGTCGGCCCCGATGCCTTCGTCATCGCCGCCAGCGGCTACGACACCTTCGCCGAGGCGATGCGGCGCAAGCTGCTGCGCGAGATCGAGACCGCGCCGCACATCAGCCTGCGCTGACGGCCTCCCCCGCCGCCTCGCCACGCCGGCGACGCAGGTGGCCGCGCGCCCGCTCCACCAGGCTCTCCAGCCCGTTCGGCAGGAACAGGATGGATAGGATCAGCAGGCCGCCGTAGATCAGCGGCCGCGCCAGGTCCACGCCCAGCTCGCGCAGCACCAGCTCGTTCAGCACCGTCAGCACGACCAGCCCGAGCAACGGCCCGTAGAAGGTCGCGGTGCCGCCGACGATGACCCAGATCAGCACGTCGACCATCTGCCCGACGTCGAAGGCATTGGGGCTGACCGACCCGACGTAGTGGGCATAGAGCCCGCCGGCGAGACCGGCGAAACCGGAGGCCACGACCAGCGCCGTGGTGCGATAGCCGCGGGCATCGACACCGACCGATTCGGCCAGCTTGTCCTGCCAGTGCAGCGCATGGAACACCATGCCGAAGCGCGAGCGCTCGACCCGCCAGAGCGCCAGCAGGGCCAGGGAGACCACGGCCAGCGCCAGGTAGTAGAAGGCCGTGGCATTCCAGAAATCGATCGTGTAGCCGAAGAGCTCCACCTCGCCGAAGCTGGGAATCGACTTCAGCCCCTTCGGCCCGCCGAAGAGGTCGCGCAGGCTGGAGAGGCGCCAGGAGAGGCGGATCACCTCGCCGGCGGCGAAGGATCCGATGAGGAAGTAGAAGCCCTTCATGCGGAACAGCGGGAAGCTCAGCACGTAGGCGACGGCGGCGGCGACCAGCGCACCGGCGATCACCGCCAGCGGCGGCGGCAGGCCGAGCTGCTTGGCGAAGAGAGCGCTGCCGTAGGCGCCGACGCCCACCATCACGGCGTGGCCCAGCGACCATTCGCCGGTCAGCGTCAGCAGGCGGTAGCTGGCGACGATCAGGGCGTTGATCACCAGGAAGACCAGGATCTCGCGCTGCTGCGAGGTCTGCACGATCTGCGGCAGCGCCAGCAGGAAGACCAGCAGCAGGGCCCAGGGCAGCAGGCGGCGGACGGAGGCGGCCATTCCTCAGGCCCTGTCCTTGACGCCGAAGAGCCCGGTGGGCTTCACCACCAGCACCAGCAGCATCAGCAGGAGCCCGACGATGTCGGCCAGGACGCCGTCGCCGTAGGTCGTGACGAAGGTCTTCACCACGGCGTAGAGCACCGCCGCCACCACCGCGCCGCTCAGGCTGCCGACCCCGCCGACGATGATGATGATGAAGGCCGAGACGATGATGCCGTGGCCCATCAGCGGCTCGGGCTCGACCAGCGGCGCGGTGAGCGCGCCGGCGACGCCGGCCAGGGCGGCGCCGATGAACATGGCGAGCCGCGCGGTCTGGTTCATCGAGATGCCCTGCAGCGCCGCCGCCTCGGGGTCCTGCGCGCAGGCCCTCAGCGCCCAGCCGAACTTGCTGCGCTTGAGGAAGAGCCACAGCGCCGAGAGGAGGCCGACGGCCACCAGGATCACCGTAGACCCGCGGCCAGGGCAGCGCGACGCCCTCCATCAACGTCAGCACCTCCTGCGTCGGCGCCGTCACCGGCTTCTTCTTCACGCCGAAGGTGAGCGTCGCCGCGGCCTGCAGCACCAGCAGCAGGCCGATGGAGGCGATCAGACCGCCCAGGGGATTGCCGCGCAGCGGCCGGAAGAGCGCCCGCTCCATCAGCAGCCCGAGCAGGCCGACCAGCAGCAGGCCGAGGGCCACGGCGAGGAAGAAGTCGAGCTCCTGCTCGACGTAGAAATAGAAGAGTGCGTAGGCCCCTGCCATGTAGAGCTCGCCGTGGGCGAAGTTGATGATGCCCATGACGCCGAAAATCAGCACCAGGCCGACGGCGACCAGCGCCAGATAGCTCGCCGCATAGGCGCATTGGCGAGGGTTCGCCACTTTTCGTCTGGCTCCGCTGGGGGGGGGAGGATCAGCTCCACCTCTCCGAGAATGGGGCCTCTCGTTCGATCGTCGCGTGACTAGCGGCCCCTGCCTCCTTCAACTCTTCGCTCGTCTCCCCGGTCATCCTTCGGCTTGACCGAAGGATCTCCCTCCGCTGGCTCGTGCGAGGGTCGACTGATCCTCCGGTCGGCGGCCGGCACCGAGATGCTGTCGGCCAGGCGGCCTCAGCCGCGCTGGTAGTACATCTCGCCCATGGCTTCCATGTGCTTGATCATCAGCTCGGCATGCTTGTCCCACCAGGCCGGGATCGAGCGGTACTCCTTGATCACCGCCTTGCCGTTCTCGATCACCACCACCGGCCAGTTGCCGACCAGCGCGTTGTCGATGCCGAAGAGCTCCTTGCCCCACCAGCGGGCCTCGCCGAAGGCATGCTTGCCGGTGCCGCCCTCCTGCATGGCGGCGAGGACGTCCTGCGGCTCGACCGAGCCGGCCTTCTCGGCGGCCGCCTTCCAGAGGTCCATGATCGAGGCATACTCCCAGGAGACCGCGCCCCACTCGCCCGGCCAGCGCTTGTTGTACTCGGCGTAGAAGTCGTTCGGCCGCTGGAAATTGATGTTCGGATCGTTCAGCGCCGGGTCGTCGAAGTCGGGGAACTGGAAGATGACGCCCTCCATGAACTCCTTCGAGGTCTTGGCGACGATCTGGTCGTAGAAGTCAGCGGTGCAGGAGATGATCTGGCCCTTGAAGCCCTGCAGGAAGGCCTGCTCGCAGAGCGGATGGACATAGTCGGTGTAGGCCGTGTCCAGACAGAGGATGTCGGGGTTGCCGGCCAGCAGCTTGGTCATCACCGGCGCGAAGTCGGTGGTGGAGAGGTCGAAGAACAGCGGGTCCTCGACCACCTCGATCCCGGCTGCCTCGAAGGCCGCCAGGTAGGTCGCCACCGACGGGCGGCCGAGAGCGTCGTCCTGGGCGCAGATCACCGCGCGCTTCAGATCCGGCTTGTTCTCGCCCAGCCAGTCCACACCGGTCACGTTGTAGATCGGATGCACCTCGCAGGGCGCGATCAGGTTGGGCGTGTCAGGCGTCAGGTCGGAGGGCAGCAGGGTGGAGACCAGCATGCCGCTGCGGTTGGAGATCTCCACCACCGGCGGCATCGGGTCGCCGCCCAGCATGAGGATGAACTTCACGCCGTCGTCCTCGATCAGCTTCTGCGCGCCGGCCTTGGCCTTGTCCGCGGCGTACTCGTCGTCGAAGGACACGAACTCCACCATGTGCGGCTCGCCGCCGATGTCGACGCCGCCGGCGGCATTCACCCACTCGGCCCAGATCTCGCAGCCATAGAGGCCAGGAGCGCCCCAGGCGGCGACGTCGCCGGTCAGCGGCGCGAGAAAGCCGATCTTCACCGTCTTGGCGGCGTGACCGAGGCGCGGAAACGAGGTCGCCGCGCCCGCCATGGCGACGCCGGCGGCGGTGTTGGTGAGGAATCGGCGGCGCCCGAGGCGCTGTTGCAGGAGCTTGATGGACACGTGGCTGTCTCCCCTTCCTTCGGGGGGCGGCCGCATGCGAGCGAACGGCGTGCGACCCGCCCCGGCGTTGCATCTTCCCTGGATCGCCACCCCTCGCTTCGTCGGGACGCCGCGGAGCCCGAAGGCTCAGCCGGCGCGGGGGCGGGTCGATCACCGCTGAAAGTTTAGGGCAGGCCTGCGCCACCTTTCAATGCCGTTTCCAGCGATTGGTATGCTATTGGTCCGAGTTTCCTGCGAACGTGGCTAAAATTGGTTTTCTGACCGCGGGCAACGAGAAAGGGCGCCGGCGGAACCCGCCGACGCCCTTCGCGTCCCGTGGCGCCGCGTCGCGCGCCCGGTGCTACTTGCCGCTCTTCATAAAGGAAGCGAGGGAGTCGTCCATCGCCTCCATCCACTTGGTGTGGTGCTGCGGCGACATCTTGCCGGTCATCACCGAGCGATAGGCATTGTCGCGGAAATTCATGATGTCCGCCTTCTTGTGGTTCTTCCACTCGTAGAAGAGCGTGTTCACCCCATCGATGTCGAAGTCCGGGTAGTCCGTCGCGGCGATCAGCTCGCGGATGTTGTCGCCCTGGAACTCCCAGGCCTGCTTCGGAGTCTCGAGCTTGCCCTCCTTCTCGGCCCAGTGCGCGCTGTCCTTGCGCATCTCCTCCAGCGAGGGAAGCTGCACGCGCCCCAGGATGACATCGCGGGCGTACCAGGCCTGGGCGTCGAACATGTTGAAGGTGTAGTACTGGTCCTGCATCCCGAGATAGAAGAGCTTCGGGTTGTCTTCCCAGACCACGCCCTTGTAGAGGTTCATCACCCACATGCGGTTGTTGGTCTTCAGCCGCAGCTCGTCCGGCAGGAAGGGGAAGTGGTGCTGGTAGCCGGTGCAGAGGATGATGGCGTCGATGTTGTCGCGCGTGCTGCCGTCCTTGAAGAAGGCCTTCTTGCCCTCGACCCGCTGCAGCAGCGGCACCTCGGTGAAGCCCTCCGGCCAGTGATAGCCGGTGGCGGCGGTGCGGTGACTGATGGTCACCGACTTGCAGCCGTACTTGAAGCATTGCGAGCCGATGTCCTCGGCTGAGTAGCTGGTCCCCACCACCAGGATGTCCTTGCCCTGGAACTCCAGCGCGTCGCGGAAGTCGTGGGCATGCATGATGCGCCCGCCGAAGGTGCGGAAGCCCTCGAACTGCGGCACGTTCGGCGTCGAGAAGTGCCCCGAGGCGACGATCACGTAGTCGAAGACCTCGTCGTAGATGTGGTCCTTCGCCAGGTCCTGGGCGGTCACGGTGAAGGTGCCCTTGTCGGCATCGTAGGCGACATGGCGAACGGGGGTGCGGAAGCGCACCCAGTCGCGCACGCCGGCCTTCTCGACGCGGCCCTTGATGTAGTCCCACAGCACTTCCCGCGGCGGGTAGGAGCCGATCGGCCCCCCGAAGTGCTCGTCGAAGGTATAGTCGGCGAACTCCAGCGCTTCCTTCGGCCCGTTCGACCAGAGATAGCGATACATCGAGCTGTGCACCGGCTCGCCGTACTCGTCCAGGCCGGTGCGCCAGGTGTAGTTCCACAACCCGCCCCAGTCGCTCTGCCGCTCGAAGCAGACGATCTCGGGAATCGTCTCCCCCTTGCTGGCGGCCGACTGAAACGCCCTGAGGGCCGCCAGGCCCGAGGGTCCTGCGCCGATCACTGCAACTCTCGTCATTCCACTGTCTCCCCTTGATCTTCCCTGGGGGTTTCCCTTGACCGCTCGGCCTCGGCCGGGTGCGTTGCCCCCAGCCGGCGACGGCCGCCTCCGCCGTCGAGCGGCGCTTTCCCTCGTCTCGGCGCGGTCGTTCGCTCGCCGCGCCCATACCAATTCCAGACCACTATCATACCGCTAGGGGCCAATGATAACGGGCAAAACTCCGCCTCGCAAAGGGGATAGTGAGCCGGCTGCGCGGGCTCCGGGGCGGCGCCGGTCACAGGCGGGCAAGGGCGGGCTCGACGAAACCGGCAAGACCGGCCCGCTTTGCCGCCCGCTCGGCCGGCGGCAAGCCCCAGCCGGGGAGCCGGAGCAGGGCGCGCAGCGCCGCCCATAGGTCGTAGAGCGGCCCCTGCCCGCCATCCGGCGACGCGCCATAGCTGCGGGTGAAGCGCTCGGCCGCCTCGGCGCCCCAGGCCCAGAGGAGCTCCAGGCGCGCGTGCGCCAGGTCGAGCCGCGGATCGCCCAGCCCGGCGTCCTCCCAATCCAGGAGGGCCGCCACGCGTCCCTCGCGCCACAGCAGGTTGCCGGGCCAGAAGTCGCCATGCAGCAGGACGGAGGGCGCGCCGGAGGCGAGCGGCCAATGGGGCCGCAGGGCGGCCCGCAGGCGCGCTTCCAGATCGGCGTCCTCCGCCGCCGCGCTCTCGCTGTCCAGTTCGGCGCGGCAGAGCGGGTCGCGGCGCCGCAGGAAGGCCAGGCGCGGGTCGTCGGCGCGGAAGCCGTGCACCCGCCGCAGCAGCGCCGCGACCTGCTGCGCGCGCGCCGGCTCGGGCGGGTCCGCCCGCCAGTCGCCCTCGATGAAGTCGATGACGAGGTAGGGCGTCGGCAGGATCGCGCCGCTGACGTCCAGGAGATGCACCCTCGGCACCGGCAGACCGGCATCCGCCAGCAGCGCCAGGAGGCCCGCCTCGTCGGCCGCGACATCGGGATTGACCGCGAGGTCTCCGGCGCCGTGGCGGCGCACGACGAGACGCCGCAGGTCGCCGCCGGACCGCTCGATCTCCAGGGCCGTGATCTGCGCCGAGACGCCGCCGGTCAGCGGCCAGGCGCGCAGCAGGCGGCCACCGGGACAGAGGCGCTGCACGATCCGCTGCATCGGCTCCACGGCGCGCCCCCTAGAGCGTGACCAGGCCGACGATCACGCCGGTCATGCAGGTCGCCAGCGTGCCGGCGACGATCGAACGGCCGCCGAGCGCGACCACCTCGCCCTGCCGCTCCGGCGACAGGGCGCCGAGCCCGCCGATCATGATGCCGAGCGAGCCGAGATTGGCGAAACCGCAGAGCGCGTAGGTCAGAATCAGGCGGCTGTGGTCGCTCAAGGCGCCGGCCGGCAAGGCCGCCAGGTCGAGATAGGCGATCAACTCGTTCAGCGCCGTCTTGGTGCCGAGCAAGCGGCCGCCGGTCACCGCCTCGTCCCAGGGCAGGCCGAGGCACCAGGCCAGCGGGGCGAAGATCCAGCCGAGGATTCGCTGCAGCGTCAGCGCCTCGCCGCCGACGTCCGGCAGCAGGCCGAGGCCGGCGTTCAGCAGCCCGACCAGCGCCACCAGCACGATCAGCATCGCCACGACGTTCAGCAGCAGCTTCAGCCCCTCGCCGGTGCCGCGGGTCACGGCGTCCATCGAGGAGGCGTAGTCGGTCACGGGAATCGATTCGTCGTCCGGCGAGATCGCGTCGCTGGCGGCCGGCATCATCAGGCGGGCGATCACCACCGCCGCCGGCACGGAGAGGATCGAGGCGGTCAGCACGTGGCCCAGCGCGCCGGGCAGCACCGGTCCCAGGATGGCGGCATAGAGCACCATGACCGATCCGGCGACGGTCGACATCCCCGCTGTCATCACCAGGAAGAGGTCGGGGCGGGTCAGGCGGGAGAAGACCGGACGGATCAGGATCGGCGCCTCGACCATGCCGACGAAGATGTTGGCGGTCGCCGCGACGCCGGCCGGCCCGCCGATCCCCAGGCTGCGCCGCAGCGCCCAGGTGAAGCCGCGGACCACCGCACGCAGCACGCGCCAATGCCAGAGCAATGCCGAGAGCGCCGAGAGCACCAGGATGATCGGCAGCGCCTGGAAGGCCAGGATGAAGGCGGCACCGGGATAGGGCTCGTCGAACGGCAGCTTGCCGCCGCCCAGATAGCCGAAGACGAAGCTCGTGCCGGCCTGGGTCGCCTGCTGCAGGGCGACCACGACGTCGTTCAGCGCCAGGAAGACGCCGCGCGCGCCCGGCAGTTTCAGCAGCAGCAACGCCAGCAGGAGCTGGACCAGGAGGCCGAAGGCCAGCAGCCTCCAGGGGGCCCGCCGGCGGTTCTCGGAAAAGAGCCAGGCGATCGCGACCAGCACCGCCACGCCCAGCAGCCCCTGCAGCAGCTCCGCCACCGTCCCCTCCCCTGCCGGCCCCGATTGCCAAGCCCCGACGAGCCTAGCAGGCGGCGCGGTCGGCCGGGAGACTGCCTGCGTTCAGGCCAGGCCGCGCGGCTTCAGCTTCTGCGGGTCATAGAAGGGAAAGGGCACGACCTGCGCCGGAATCCGCTTCTGGTGGCCGTCGAGCTTGCCAACCTCGACCGCGGTGCCGAGGTCGCTGTAGGCCACGTCGATCCGGCAGAGCGCCACCGACTTTCCGGTCAGCGGCGAGCGCATGCCGCTGGTCACCACGCCGACCTGGGCACGGCCGACATGCACGCAGTCGCCGTGCGCGGCGGCCTCGTTGCCCTCGAGCTCCAGGCCGACCAGCTTGTGGCGCGCCTGCTCCTTGCGCCGGATCAGCGCCGCCTTGCCGACGAAGTCGTCTTCCTTGCTCTTCAGCGGCACGGTGAAGCCGATGCCGGCCTCGAAGGGGTCGGTCTGGTCGTCGAACTCGTGGCCGTAGAAGATCAGCCCGGCCTCGATGCGCAGCAGGTCGAGGCCGCCGAGGCCGAGCGGCGCGATGCCGTGCGGCTCGCCGGCCTGCCATCACCGCATCCCAGACGGCCGGGGCGTGCTTCGGATGGCACCAGACCTCATAGCCGAGCTCGCCGGTGTATCCGGTGCGCGAGACCACCAGGGGGATGCCGTTGTGGTCGCCGACGCGGCCGATGGTGAAGCGGAACCACTCGACCTCCTCCATCGAGGGCTGGTCGGGCCGCGTCCAGACGACCTCCTTCAGGACGTCGCGGCTCTTCGGCCCCTGCACCGAGATGTTGTGCAGCTGGTCGGTGGAGGACTTCACGAAGGCCTTCAGGCCGAGCTTCTCGGCAAGTTGGCGCAGCCAGATCCCGCCGTAGTCGTCGCCGCCGATCCAGCGGAAGGTATCGGGGCCGAGGCGGAAGAGCGTGCCGTCGTCGATCATCCCGCCGCTCTCGTAGCACAGGGCGGAGTAGACGACCTGGCCGACCGCGAGCTTGCGCACGTTGCGCGTCAGCGCGGTCTGCAGCAGCGTTTCGGCATCGGGACCATAGACCTCGAACTTGCGCAGCGCCGAGAGGTCCATGGCGATGACCCCCTGGCGGCAGGCCCAGTACTCCTCGATCGGCCCCTCGTTGTGGAAATGATTCGGCAGCCAGAAGCCGCGGTACTCGGTGAAGTTCCGCGTGAGCTGGCTGGTGCGCGGATGGAAGCCGGTCTCCCGGGTGAGCTGGGGTTCTGCGTCGGGCGTCATGCGATAGGCCACCGCTTTCCTGAAGGTCTTTTCGGGCGAATAGACTCGGACGTGGATATCGGTCGGCGTCCAGCCGTTGGCCGGGCTGATGTCGTCCGGGCAGGCCGTCGAGACGCAGACCAGATCGGTCTGCGCGCGCAGCAGGACGTAGTCGCCCGGCCGCGACCAGGGTTCGTCGAGGTAGTAGACGTTCTGCTCGTCGATGCGGGTGTTGTAGAAGAAGTTGACTGCCTCCCAGCCGGTCCGGGGCTGGATGCCGAAGGGCGCCAGCACGAGGTTGCTGTTCTCCGAGCAGTTGACGTGGCCGGGATAGCCGGCCTCGTCGTAGTAGCGGGCGCTGCAGGCCAGGCCAAAGGCGTCGTGGCGCCCGACCGTGTCCTGGATGACCTCGACCATCGGATGCTGGTCGCGGTCGAAGAACTTGGCGGCCAGGCCCGGCGCGCCGTAGGCATGGCCGATCAGCGAGCGCGTGGTGGTCATGTCGGCGAGCCGCTCGATACCCTGCTGCAGCTTGCGCGCATCGAGGCAGATGAAGTCGGAGCACTCGCGCCCGGCGACGTCGATGATCTGGATGTACTCGCCCGCCTTCACCTCATAGGCGCGCGCGGTGCGGGCATCGACCCTGAGGTCGAGGCGCGGCTCGGCCAAGGGGTCCGGCAGCGGCATCAGCGACGGCGGCAGCGCCTCGAAGCGGTGAATCTCCGCCATCAGGTCGGTCGGCGCCGACTGCTCCTGCGGCTCCATGGCCTCGCCCAAGGCCGACAGCACGAGGGTCAGCGCGCTCTGCGCGGTGAACTGGACGCGCTCGCCCGGTGCCGACTGCGCGGAGAAGAGCCGGTGGGCACGGGCCTGGCGCAGGTCGAGGCCGCGCCGCAGCAACCCGAAGCGGACGCGCGCGGCGCTTTCGCTGCCGTCGGCCAGCACCGTCTGCAGACCGAGCGCGGTGCCGTGATCCGCCGCAGCCAGAGCGCCGAGGCCGTTGCGCCCCTCGGCGTCGAACGCCACCAGTTCGCCGGGCTGCGCACCCTCGGGATCGGTGATCGAGAGGCGGTCGCCCGGCTCCAGCGCCAGCACCACGGCGCCGCCGCCCGGCACGCGATAGCGCTCGCGATCGGCGCTGCGGAGCGCCAGGCCGGGCTCGCTGCGCCACGAACTCGGCGGACGCGCCACCCCAGCGAAGACTGTGCGTTCCTGCTGCGCCGACATGCTTGCGTCCTCTTCTGTCGCCTGTAAGCCTGCACCGCGCCCGACTGGCTGGATTCCGCGCACAGCGTAGAACAACTGGATCGCCCATGGTAGGGGTTAAGGTATGGAACTGGTCCGAAATTGGTATAGCGGCCGCGAGCTCGCCGGCGCTGCGGCGGCGGCCGCTGGACAGAGATAGGAGTGCGGCGTGACGCGCAGGTTGAGGCTGGCCGACTGCGACAGTCGTGACTTCCGCGATGCGCTGGGCTGCTTCGCCACCGGCGTCACCGTCGTGACCGCGCCGGGTGCGGAGCCGGGCAGCTACATCGGGGTCACCGCGAACTCCTTCGCTTCCGTTTCGCTCGACCCGCCCCTGGTGCTCTTCAGCCTGGGGCGCCATACCCGCTCGCTCGCCGCCTTTCAGGACAGCCGCCACTTCGCCGTCAATGTGCTCAGCAGCAAACAGGATGCCCTCTCGCACCGCTTCGCCCGCACCGCGACCGACAAGTGGAGCGGCCTCGCCTACGAGCTTTGGGAGCACGACTGCCCGATTCTCCCCGGCTGCGTCGCTTCCTTCGAGTGCGCCGTCCATGCAACCCACGACGGCGGCGACCACGTCATCTTCCTCGGCCGCGTCGTTCACATGAGCTGCGATCCCGAGGCCGAGCCGCTGCTGTTTCTGCAGGGCCGCTACGGCACTTTCGGCGAGGCCCGCTAGATGGAGGGGACTGGACCTCTGGTCGATGCACCGACAAGCTCTGGCACCATGCGCCTCTTCCGCCACCACCAGAGCATTCCCCACGAGTTGCAAGGCGCGGTCGTCGCCATCGGCAACTTCGACGGCGTGCATCGCGGCCATCAGGCGGTGATCGGCAAGGCCCGCCGCCTGGCGTTGGAGTTCGGAGCGCCGACCGGCGTGCTGACCTTCGAGCCGCATCCGCGACAGTACTTCCAGCCCGAGCTGCCGCCCTTCCGCCTGACGCCCTTCCGGGTGAAGACCCGGCTGATCGAGACGCTGGGCGTCGATGCCATCTTCGCATTGCCGTTCAATCAGCAGCTCGCCAGTCTCAGCGCCGAAGCCTTCGTGCAGGAGGTCCTGGGGTCGGGGGGGCTGGGGGTGCGCCACCTGGTGGTCGGCGACAATTTCCATTTCGGCCGCAAGCGGCAGGGCGACAGCGCGTTGCTGGCGCAACTCGGCCGGCAGCACGGCTTCGGCGTGACGGCGCTGCAGCGGCTGATGGCCGCCGGCACCGAGCCCTATTCCTCGACCCACGTGCGCCAGCAGCTGCAGGTGGCGAACCCGACCCGCGCCGCCCTGCTGCTCGGCCGCTACTGGGAGATCGAGGGACGCGTCCTGCACGGCGCCAAGCGCGGGCGCGAGCTCGGCTATCCCACGGCGAACATCGCCATGGACGACTTCCTGCTGCCGAGCTTCGGTGTCTACGCGGTGCGTGTGCGCCTGGACCGGGCGGAGGGCGAGCGTGGCGGCGGTGCCTGGATCGCCGGCGTGGCGAACATCGGCCTGAGCCCGATGTTCAACAACGAGAAGCCGCTGCTGGAGGTGCATCTCTTCGACTACGACGGCGATCTCTACGGCAAGCACCTGCGGGTCGCGCTGGTCGACTATCTGCGACCGGAGCTGGTTTTCGACGACCTCGAAGGCCTGAAGCGCCAGATGGCCGCGGACAGCGAGCGGGCGCGCGGCACCTTGGCGTGGGAGGAGTGGGACAACGACTGGCCGGCCAGCCCCTTCATGGCCACCGGCCCGCAGCCGGCCACGGTGAAGACCTCATGACCCGGGTCGCAGGCGCAGCGGAGGCCAGGGCCGTGGGCGCGCCGTCCGGTGGCGAGCGCGGGGCAGGCGCCAGCCAGAAGGCGCAGTGCCAAGCTCGCAGCGCCGCGCCGGAGACCCAGACCTTCGGCTTCCTGCTGCTGCCGCGCTTCGCGATGCTCGCCTTCACCGCGGCGGTGGAGCCGCTGCGGGCAGCCAACCTGCTGTCCGGGCGCGCGCTCTATCGCTGGCGCGTCTTCACCGCCGACGGCCGCTCCATGGCGTCCTCCAACGGCATCGAGGTGAATGCCCAGGCCGCGGTGGACAGCGAAGAGCCGCTGCAGTCCGCCGTGGTCTGCGGCGGCCTGGACGCGCACCTCTACAAGGACAAGGCGGTCTTCAACTGGCTGCGACGCCACGCCCGGCAGGGCGCGCGGGTCGGCGCCATCTCCGATGGGACCCACCTGCTCGCCGCTGCCGGCCTGCTGCAGAACTACGCCTGCACCATCCATTGGCAATGCCTGGCGGGGCTGCGCGAGATGCATCCGGATCTCGATGTCCACACCGAGCTCTACTGCATCGACCGCAACCGCTTCACCTGCGCCGGCGGCACCGCCTCGCTGGACATGATGCTACACCTGATCGAGGAGGATCACGGCCACGACCTGGCGCTGCAGGTGGCCGAGCAGTTCCTTCACGAGCGGATCCGCTCCGACGACGACGAGCAGCGCATGGCGCTCCGCCTCAGGGTCGGCGTCGGCCACCCCAAGCTGCTGCAGGCGATCCACATCATGGAGGAGAACCTGGAGGCGCCGCTGCCCTCCTCCGAGCTGGCCGATCTGGCCGATCTCTCGGTGCGGCAGCTCGAGCGGCTGTTTCAGAAGTACCTCGGATGCACGCCGCGGGAACACTACGTGGAGCTGCGGCTGCAGCGGGCGCACCGGCTGCTCACCCACTCCAGCCTCTCGGTCACCGAAGTCGGACTGGCCTGCGGGTTCGTTTCGGCGTCGCACTTCGCCAAGCGCTATCGCGAACGCTTCCACCAGACGCCGCAGAAGACCCGGATGGGTCCGCCGCGCGGCCCGCGCGCCGCCGCCTGAAACCTGCGCAAATCCAGGCTCCAGGCGCTCGCGACCGTCAAAAGCCATTTCCCGCATTGTCTTGCTCGGGAAAGATGCCGGCGCCTAAACTAGCGTAGAGTAGATGGCATCGGTGGGCTCCTGGGGGAAAGCGGGAGGTCCTTTGCACAGCTTTTTCCTGACCGAACGATCAAGGAGACGGGATATGCGCTTGAGTTCAATCACCGCCGCGCTCTGTCTGGGCGCCGCGGCGATGGCCGCGCCCCTCGGCGGAGCCTGGGCGGCGGATGCTTTTGTGACTCACCTCTACCAGAAGACCGACCTGGGCCCGCAGGCCATTGCGCCCGATAGCCCCCTGGAAGCCGGCAGTGCCGTGCGTCTGATCATCGAGGCCAGCGAGGACGTGACGATCTCCGTCACCTGGCGGCCGATGGGCGGCGAGGCGCAGGCCCTGGCCAGCGACGTGAAGCTCGCCAAGGGCGGCACGCTCGCGGTGCCTGGCAAGAAGGAGTGGGTCGAGCTCGGCGCCGGCCAGGGACGTGAGTCCTTCACCGTCTTCGCCACCGACGGCGCCGGCAATGTCGAGGAAGAGCAGGTCGCCTACGTGATCCTGACCGACGAGATCGCGCTCGCCGACCAGGAGGCCTTCGCGGCCTTCTCCAGCGCCAAGGCGAAGGGCGGAGCACAGCCGCTCTCCGGCTTTTCGAGCCAGACCTTCTCGAGCAAGACCTTCACCGGCAACAAGGGGAGCGGCATGGCGGCGCAGCTCGCCAAGGTGCCCCCCGAGCCGCCGACCTTCTCCGGGTCCGGCGCAGCCCTCTTCAAGAAGGTTGCGGACGGTGTCGTCCTCGTCCTGACCAACGAGGGGCTCGGCTCCGGCGCGGTGATCAACGCCGACGGCACGATCATCACCAACTGGCATGTCGTGAAGGGCTACAAGACCGTCGGCGTGGTCTTCCGCCCGCCGAGCGGCACGCCGCTCAGCGAGGACATGGTGGTTTTCGCCGATGTCGTGAAGATCAGCGAGTCGCAGGACTTGGCCATGTTGAAGCTGCAGGGTCCGATGAATGGCGGCTCGGTGCTTACCCTGGGCACGATGGACAACGTGGATATCGGTAACGAGGTCCATGCCGTCGGCCATCCGCAGGGCGAGAGCTGGACCTACACGCGTGGCTACGTCAGCCAGATCCGCAACGACTACCAATGGGATATCGGCTTGGGCGTCACCCATCACGGGCAGATCATCCAGACGCAGACGCCGATCAATCCGGGCAACTCCGGCGGTCCGTTGTTCGACGACGACGGCAAGGTCATCGGGATCAACTCCTTCGTGAACCTGGAGTCGCAGGGCCTGAACTACGCCCTCTCGGTCGATGAGGTCGGCAAGTTCCTGTCCACGCAGGTGGCGAACACGCCGAGCCAGCCGACCCAGCCGGGACTGCCCAGCCAGCCGAGCCAGCCGGCGGTGCCGCAGCCGGCCCAGCCGGCCCAGCCGGCGGTGCCGCAGCCGGCCCAGCCTCAGCCGCCCCAGCCGCAGCTCGGCGGGCAGCCTTCGCCGAGCCAGCCGATGGTGCCGCAGCCCAAGACCGTCGAACCCGCGCCGCAGCCCGAGGAGGAGCAGGCCGAGAGCGATCTCGAGTTCTTCCCCCTCGACACCGACGGCAACGGCAAGGACGACGCCTTCGGTGCGGATCGGAACGGCGACGGCTACTACGACATCGTGATGGTTGACGAGGACGAGGACGGCCAGATCGACTACGTCCTCTTCGACGACAACTTCAACAACGTGCCGGACGCAAAGCTGGTCTTCATGGAGGACGAAGAGGGTCCCTTCGATGTCTGGATCTTCGACGACAACGAAGACGGCGAGCCGGACTACTACGGCATGGACTGGAACCTCGACGGCGAAATCGACGAGTGGCGCGAGGGCTGATCGCCTGCGCTGCGGTCGATCCGCGACCAAACAGGGCCTGCGGCCTTCCTGTCGGCGCTTCGGCGCCGGCAGGGGGCTGCGGGCCTTCTTCTTTCTGGTCCTTCTCGCCCTAGCCGCCGGGCCCGGCGCACGCGCCGCCGAGCTGGTCTTCGCCCTGGAGAGCGGGGAGATCCTGGCCAGCGAGGAGGCCGACCGTCTCTGGCACCCAGCCTCGCTCACCAAGCTGATGACGGCCTACGTGGTGTTCCAGGAACTGGCCACCGGGCGTCTCAAGCTGGATCAGGCCGTGACGGTCTCGACCGCCGCGGCCACCCAGCCTCCCACCAGCCTCGGTCTGGCCGAGGGCCGCGAACTGACGGTCGAAGAGGCCCTGCTCGGCATGCTGATGCGGTCGGGCAACGATGCCGCGGTCGTCCTGGCCGAAACGGTCTCTGGCAGCGAGGCCGCCTTCGCCGCATTGATGAACCGCACGGCGAAGCGGCTGGAGATGAATGCCACACACTTCGCCAACGCCAGCGGCCTGCCGGACGACGCCCAGGTCACCACGGCGCGCGACCTGGCGCTCCTGGCGCGCCGGCTGATCCTCGATTTCCCGCAGTACTACGGCTACTTCGGCGAGCAAGGGCTTCTCCTTCGCCGGTAGCTGGCAGGGCAACATCAACGGCATCCTCGGCCGCCTGCCGGGGGCCGACGGCCTGAAGACCGGCTTCACCTGCAAGTCGGGCTACAACCTCGTGGTCTCGACCCTGCGCGAAGGCCGGCGGGTCATCGCCGTGGTCCTGGGCGAGCGATCGCCACAGCAGCGCAGCACCGAGGCCGCCGCCCTGGTCGAGGCGGCCTACGCCCGCCTCGCCGCCGCCGCCGCGCCGCCGCCGGAAGCGCCGCCCCTGGAGGAAGTGCCGGGCGAGCTCCCCCCCCGACGGCCCCTGCCCGGCCCCCCGCTGCGACCGGCCACCGCGGCGCAGGTCGCGGCGGCCGCCGCGCCGCCGACCGTGCTGGAACCGAACGAATGCGGCTATGGGACGACGGCCCGCCTGCCAGGGCACGGGATCGTGCTGGGCACCTTCACCGGGCGGGGCAAGGCACTCTCCGTGGCGGAGAGTACCAAGGAGCGCTACGGCGTGTTTGCCGGCGCCGGCACCGCCGCCATTCCCAGCAAGATGCGCAAGGGGCGCTACAATGCCGTGCTGATCGGCCTGTCGCAGCGCGAGGCGCAGGACGGCTGCCGCGCCATCCGGAAGAGCGGCGGCTATTGCCTGGTGCTCTCCAATCAGGTCCTGAACAATCCGGCGGCCGTCTGGCGGTGATCGCATCGCCGGAAGCCGCCCTCCCCCTTGCGGGCGACACCGCAGGGCGCGGAAAGGCTAGACCGGAGGGAGCCGCTCTGGCAGAAAGACTTCTGGTTGGATGATCGTTCAACAAGCGCTATTCTGTAGGCAAAGCGAAGGCTCCAGGGAGGAGCGAGAACCATGAACAACGAGGTGATCGTCACCTGCGCCATCACCGGCGCCGGCGACACGGTCGGCAAGCATCCGGCAATCCCGGTCACGCCGAAGCAGATCGCCGAGGCGGCGATCGAGGCCGCCAAGGCAGGGGCCGCCATCGCGCACATGCACGTGCGCGAGGAGGACGGCACGCCCTCGCGCCGCACCGAACTCTACAGGGAGGTGGTCGAGCGGATTCGCGACAGCGATACCGACGTGATCATCAACCTGACCGCCGGCATGGGCGGCGACCTGGTGGTGCGCGACGAGAATCCGACCGAGCCCGGCCCCGGGTCCGACCTGATCGGCGCGATCGAGCGCCTGGCCCACGTCGAGGCCCTGCTGCCGGAGATCTGCACGCTGGACTGCGGCACGCTGAACTTCGGCGACGGCGACCTGATCTACGTCGGCACCCCGGCGATGCTGCGCAAGGGCGCCAAGCGCATCCAGGAACTCGGGGTGAAGCCGGAGCTGGAATGCTTCGATACCGGCCACGTCTGGATGGCGAGCCAGCTCTGCAAGGAAGGCCTGATCTCCGACCGTCCGATGTTCCAGCTCTGCCTGGGCATCCCCTACGGCGCGCCGGCCACTGCCGAGGCGATGATGACGATGCGTGGCCTGCTGCCGGAGAACGCGATCTGGGCGGGCTTCGGCATCGGTCGGGCGCAGATGCCGATGGTGGCGCAGGCCGCCATCCTGGGCGGCCATGTCCGCGTCGGGCTGGAGGACAACCTCTGGCTGGAAAAGGGCGTCTATGCCTCCAACGGCAGCCTGACCGGGCGGGCCTGCGAGATCCTGAACCGCATGGGCGCGCGCACCCTCACGCCCGCCGAGGCGCGCGAGACGCTGGGGCTGCGCGCCAGGAACTGAGCGCCCGGCCCCGAGCCTCGCCGGCTTCGCCGGCGGGGGACGACAACAGGCGCGAGCCGCCGCCCCCGGTGACGAAGCCGGGTAGCGGCAGCGGCCGCGCCGCAAGCAGGGATCGAACGGAACCGCCACGATGACCTCTCCCATCAAGACCGTCGCCATCGTCGGGACCGGCGTCATCGGCGCCGGCTGGGCCGCCCGCTGCCTCGCCTGGGGCCTCGATGTGGTCGCCAGCGACCCCGGCCCCGACGCCGAGGCGAAGCTGCGCGCCAATGTCGCCAACGCCTGGCCCTCGCTGGCCCGTCTCGGCCTCGCCGAGGGCGCGAACCAGGAGAGGCTGCGCTTCGCCGGCTCGATCGCGGAGGCGGTGAAAGATGCCGACTTCGTGCAGGAGAGCGCGCCGGAACGCATCGAGCTGAAGCAGGCGCTGCATCGCGAGATCACCGCGCACACGCGACCCGACGTGCTGGTGGCCTCCTCCTCTTCCGGCCTGCTGCCGAGCGAGATCCAGGAGGGCTGCACGCAGCCGGAGCGCATCCTGATCGGTCACCCCTTCAACCCGGTATACCTGCTTCCCCTGGTGGAACTGGTCGGCGGCAAGCAGACGGCGACGGCGGCGATCGAGCGCGCGCGCGCGTTCTACAGCGCCATCGGCATGCATCCGCTGCACGTCCGCAACGAGATCGAGGGCTATCTCTCCGATCGCCTGCAGGAAGCGGTCTGGCGCGAGATCCTGCACCTGGTGAACGACGGCGTCGCCACCACCGGCGAGCTGGACGATGCCATCGCCTACGGGCCCGGCCTGCGCTGGGCCTTCTGGGGCACCAACATGATCTTCCACCTGGCCGGCGGCGAGCCGGGCATGCGCCACATGCTGCATCAGTTCGGTCCGGCGCTGAAGCTGCCCTGGACGAAGCTGGTGGCCCCGGAGCTGACCGACACGCTGGTCGACCGGATGGTCGAGGGCACGCAGGAGCAGGCCGGCGACCGCACCATCAAGCAGCTCGAGCGGCAGCGCGACGACTGCCTGATCGCGGTGATGCAGGCGCTGAGGCCCTACAACGTCGGCGCCGGGCGCATCATGGCCGACTACGAGGCGCGGATGTACGAGCAGCGCCACGCCCGCCGCTGGCAGGCCGGCGAGGCGGTGGCGGCACCGCTGGAGCTGGCGCGCGGCTACGTGAAGCCCGACTGGATCGACTACAATGGCCACATGACGGAGGGCGCCTACGTCACCGCCATCGGCGACGGATCGGATGCGCTCTTCCGCTACATCGGCATCGACGAGGCCTATCGCTCGGCCGGCCATGCCTTCTACACGGTGGAGAGCCACCTGCTCTACCGCCGCGAGGTCGGCTCGATGGAGCCGCTACTCTATCGCACGCGCATCCTCGGCCTCGACGACAAGCGCCTGCACCTGCATCACGCGCTGCATCACGGCGAGAGCGACGAGCTGCTCTTCACCGCCGAGCAGATGCTGCTGCACGTCGACACCAAGGCCGGCCGCGCCGCCGCCATCCTTCCGGGCCCGAAGACGGCACTCGATGCCGTCTGGCAGGTCCATCGCGACCAGCCGGTCCCCGAAGGCGCCGGCCGCGCCATCGCCATGAAGAGCTGACGGGACTGCCGGAATGGATTTCTCGCTGAACGAAGAACAGGACCTCATCGTCAAGACGACGCGCGCCTTCGTCGAGGAGGAGCTGCTGCCCTACGAGGAGGAGGTCGAGCGGACCAACGAGCTGCGCGAGGAGCTGCGCCGCGAGATCGTCGAGAAGGCGAAGGCCATCGGGCTCTACGCCTTCAACATGCCCGAAGAGCTGGGCGGCGGCGGCCTCGACGCGGTCTCGCAGTGCCTGGTGGACCGCGAGCTGGGACGTGCCAACTTCGCGCTGCAGTATGCGGTCTGGAGGCCGTCCAACATCCTGCGCGCCTGCAAGGGCGAGCAGATCGAGCGCTACCTGCTGCCCTCGATCCGCGGCGAACGGATCGACTGCCTGGCGATGACGGAGCCGGGGGCCGGATCGGACCTGCGCTCGATGACCACGCGGGCGGTCGAGGAGGGCGACGAGTGGGTGCTGAACGGCATGAAGCACTTCATCAGCCACGCCGACGTCGCCGACTTCGCCATCGTCATCGCCGCCACCAAGGTGGAGGAGACCAAGCGCGGGCCGCGCAAGCAGATGACCTCCTTCCTGGTCGACAAGGGGACCCCGGGCTTCGAGGTCCGCCGCGGGCCCAACTGCGTCTCCCACCGCGGCTATCACCAGTGCGAGCTGACCTTCGACAACGTGCGCCTGCCGAAGGAGCAGGTGCTGGGCGAGCCGCACAAGGGCTTCGACGTCGCCAACGAATGGCTGGCCTCGACCCGCCTGCAGGTCGCCGCCATGTGCCTGGGCCGCGCCCAGCGTGCGCTTGAGCTGGTGCTGCCCTGGGCCGCGAGCCGCAAGCAGTTCGGCCAGACGATCGGCAAGTTCCAGGGCATCTCCTTCAAGATCGCCGACATGGCGACCGATATCGAGCTCGCCGAGCTGGTGACGATGAAGGCGGCCTGGAAGCTCGACCAGGGCACGGCACGCGACGAGGACTTCGCGATGGCGAAGGTGACGGCGACCGAGATGCTGGCACGCGTCACCGACCAGGCGATCCAGATCTTCGGCGGCATGGGCCTGATGGACTCGATGCCGCTGGAGCGACTGTGGCGCGACGCGCGCCTCGAGCGCATCTGGGACGGCACCAGCGAGATCCAGCGGCACATCATCAGCCGCGCCCTGCTGCGGCCGCACGAGGCCTAGCCTTCGCGCTTGCCTTGTCCGCGCTGGTGGGGCTTTTCGGGGGCACAGTGGACGGACGGGAAAAGGGAGTAGCGATGACCGGCCCGATCAAGACGCATCTCGAGAATGGCCTGCTGACGGTCACCATCGACCGGCCCAAGGCCAACGCCATCGACGTCGCCACCAGCCGCGCGATGGGCGAGATTTTTGCCCGCTTTCGCGACGATCCGGGCCAGCGGGTCGCCATCCTGACCGGTGCCGGCGAGCGCTTCTTCTCCGCCGGCTGGGACCTCAAGGCGGCGGTCGAGGGCGAGAGCCCGGAGTCCGACTATGGCGTCGGCGGCTTCGGCGGCATCACCGAGCTCTGGGACCTGACCAAGCCGGTGATCTGCGCCATGAACGGC
Source organism: uncultured Alphaproteobacteria bacterium (assembly GCA_942492185.1). Taxonomy (GTDB): domain Bacteria; phylum Pseudomonadota; class Alphaproteobacteria; order Kiloniellales; family JACOMY01; genus CALOEA01. The sequence continues at coordinate 60,887 of CALOEA010000053.1, read as the reverse complement.
CATGCGGTCGGCGGCGGCTTCGAGCTGGCCATGGCCTGCGACCTGCTGGTGGTGGCGGAGACGGCCGAGGCCTGGCTGCCGGAGGTCCGGCTCGGCATCCTGCCCGACGCCGGCGGCGTCCTGCGACTGCCGCGCCGGCTGCCGCGCGCCCTGGCCGTGGAACTGCTGATGACCGGCCGGCGACTGACGGCCGCCGAGGGCCTGCAGCACGGCCTCTACAATCGCGCCGTGCCGGCCGCCGAGGTCCTGGCGGCGGCGAAGGCCCTGGCCGCCACCGTGATGGAGGCCGCCCCGCTGTCGCTGGCCGGCCTGAAGGAGATCCTGAACGGTACGGAAGAGCTCTCGCTGCAGCAGGCCACCGAACTGATGCGCGGCCAGGCATTCCCGACCTATCGCCGAGCCCTGGCCAGCGAGGATGCCACCGAGGGGCCGCGCGCCTTCGCGGAGAAGCGCAAGCCCGTCTGGAAGGGGCGCTAGGATGGCGGAGGGCCTGACGGTCTGGCAGGGGCGCTGCCTGCCGGATTGGGTCGACTACAACGGCCACATGAGCGAGGCCTACTACGTGCTCGCCTTCGGCTATGGCACCGATGGCCTGATGGCCGCCATCGGCCTCGGCCCCGACTACCAGAAGGCCGCCGGCGCCTCGCTCTACACACTGGAAAGCCACTGCCGCTATCTCGACGAGGTGGCGGAAGGCGCCGACCTCAACATCTCGCTGCAACTCCTGGAGTTCGACGCCAAGCGGCTGCGCTCCTACCAGCGCCTCTTCGCCGCTGACAGGCCCGAGCCGGTGGCGACGATCGAGCTGCTGTGCCTGCATGTCGCCGGCGCGCCGCCGCGCGCGGCGGCCGGTGCGGAAGCGACGCAGGCCGCGCTCGATGCCCTGCGCACCGCGCAGCACGTCCTGCCCTGGCCCGAGGATGCCGGTCGCGGCGTCCGTCTCAAGCGCTAGCGGCGCGGCCAGCGACACCGAAGGCGTAGCGGTCCGGCCAGCTAGCGGTAGGCCGTCTCCCCTAGCCCCTTGTCGTCGAGACCTCGCATCAGCCCCCGCCACTCGAAGCAGCGCAGCAGCAACAGCAGCGCCATCGTCAGCGGCCAGTCGTACCAGCGCAGATACTGGCGACCGACCCGGCAGCAGACGGCCGTTTCGAGCCGCAGCCGGTGCCCGCTCAGCGCCAGGGCCGTGCGCAATCGGCCACGCCGCAGTCCTGCACCGGCCCGCAGCACCTGGGCGTCGGCATAGCCCGTGTTGCGGCGAAAGTCGGCCAAGAACCGCAGCCCGGCGAAGCCATGGCGCGTCACGGCCGGCGGCAGGAACCAGACCGCGACGCCGGCCCGCTGCATCGCCAGCGTCCGCAGATAGCCGGCCAGGAAGGGGTTCTCGCGGTGCGCAAAGGGAAAGCGCTCCAGCACGGCACGGCGATAGAGCGCCGCATTGTTCGAGACATGCTCGATCGCGGCCTCCCGGCCCGGATTCTGGAAACCGCGGTCGAGCAGGCTGGCGACGCGGCGCAGCGCCGATTGGTTGCCGTAGTCGGTGCGCCCGCAGACCACCTCGACCTGCGAGCAGCGATCCAGCAGCTCGACCGTCAGCCGCAGCCATCCGGGCTCCGGCGGCGAATCGGCCTCGAACACCGCCAGGTATTCGCCCCGGGCAAGGGCAACGGCGGCGTCGCGCAGCGCAATCGAGCCTTCGGCCGGCAGGCACAGCAGGCGCAGGGAGGGCAGGGTCTGGGACAGGTCGGATGGGCAGTCGGCGGCGCGCGCCGCCGGCTCCGCGAGGAGGACCTCGAAGGGCTCGGCGATATCCTGGGCGCGCAGCGCCGCCAGGATGGCGCGCTGGTCATCCCAGTCGTCCCGACCCCCAGCATAATCGGAAACGACAATTACGGAGAGTCGCATGGTCGGCCTTCGCGGGGGACGGGAGGACGCCGGCGGGACCGGCCCATTGCGGGTTTACCCTGCCGCAGAGCGCCGCTAGCGTAAATCATCATCCGATAGAGGGCCCGGGAGCGCGGGCCGGAGAGGGCGTGCCATGGCCGAGCGCATCGATAACATCACCATCGTCGGCGGCGGCACCGCCGGCTGGATGACGGCGATCATTCTCTCCACGTTTCTCAACGGCACGCGCGGCAAGCCGCCGGTCAAGGTGACGCTGATCGAATCGCCGAAGGTGCCGACCATCGGCGTCGGCGAGGCGACCGTGCGCGGCATCGTCATGCTGTTCCGCCAGCTCGGCCTCAGCGAGAGCGAGTTCTTCAAGCGCTGCAACGCCTCCTTCAAGCTGGCGGTCCGCTTCACCGACTGGTCGCGCCGTCCGGACGGCCAGCCGATCTCCTTCCACCACCCCTTCAACTACCCCAAGCCGGCAGACGGCATCTCGCTCGGCTACCACTACCTGGCCTATGGCGACCGCAGCCGCGAGAGTCTGGCAACGGCGATGACCTGGAACGAGCCGCTGCTGCTGGCCGCCCGCGGGCCGCGCATGCTGGGCTCGAAGGACTACGAGCAGGTGGTGGACTACTCCTACCACCTCGACGCCGGCCTCTTCGCCGGCTGGCTCAGGGACGTCGCCGTGGCCCGCGGCGTTACCTACATCCGCGACGATGTCGTCGATTCCACGCTGGACGAGCGCGGCTTCTTCACCAGCCTCACGCTGGAGCAGGGCGGCGAGCTGCCGGTGAAGTTCGTCATCGACTGTACCGGGTTCCGCAGCCTGCTGTTGCAGGGCAAGCTGGGCGAGCGCTTCCTCTCCTACAGCGACCAGCTGCTGGTCGACAGCGCCATGCCGGTGCAGGTGCCGCACCGCCAGCCGGGGCTCGAGCCGGTCACGCGATCGACCGCGCTCTCGTCGGGCTGGGTCTGGCGCGTGCCGCTGACCAGCCGAGTCGGCACCGGCTATGTCTTCTCCAGCAAGTTCCAAGACGACGAGAGCGCGCGACGGGAGTTCGAGGGGCATATGCGGGCGGTGGGCGACATCGGGCCAGAGGAGACGCTGACACCGCTCAAGACCATCCGCATGAAGATCGGCCGGGCGGAGCGCGCCTGGGTCGGCAACTGCCTCGGGATCGGCCTCTCCTGCGCCTTCGTCGAGCCGTTGGAATCGACCGCCATCTACATGATCGAGTCGCAGGTGCGCGGCTTCCTCTCCTACTTCCCGGACGCCACGGTGCCGCAGAGCCAGGCCGCGGTCTACAATCGGCGCTTCGCCGAGATCTACGACGACATCGTCGACTTCATCCAGATGCACTACATGACATCCAACCGGCCGGAGCCCTTCTGGCAGGAGGCGCGGCAGCCCGCGCGGCTGCGCCCGAGCCTGGGCTCGCTGCTGGAGCGGTGGCGGCACATGCTGCCGTCGGACCAGTGCCTCCGCCCCGGCCTCTTCAACGAGTGGAGCTATCTCTACTGCCTGGAGCCGAAAGGCTATTTCCCGGAGCGCGTCTATCCGATGACGGCGATGAGCCGGCCGGAGACCTGGCAACGCTTCCGCGCCAGTCTGGCCAAAGACACGCAGGACCACCTGGCACGCCTGCCGGACCATGCCGCGCTGCTGGCGCAGATCACGGGAGCGGCCCCGCTCCAGCCGCCTGTGGGGCAAGCCGCCACCCAGCCCGCCGCGCCATCGGCCGTGCCGCCGCCTGGGCCGGCCGCCGCGCCGGCGACCCAGCCCCCGGCACCGCCCTCGGCACCGCCCTCGGCACCGCCCGCAGCACCGCCCGTAGCACCGGAGGATCCGGTGGCGCGCATGCTGGCGAAGCGCTACGGCCAGGGTCCGACGGTGAAGATCGGCGCCTGACGAGGGAGCCGGCGCCTAGGCGGCCTCCGGCGCGTCCCCCAGCTTCGCCGCCAGCGCCGCCTCCAGGAAGGGATCGAGGTCGCCGTCGAGCACGCCCTGCGAGTTGCTGGTCTCCACCCCGGTCCTGAGATCCTTCACCATCTGGTAGGGCTGCAGGACATAGGAGCGGATCTGGTGGCCCCAGCCGATGTCGGACTTGGCCGCCTCGGTGGCCGCCGCCTCCGCCTCGCGTTTGCGAAGCTCATGCTCGTAGAGCTTGGCGCGCAGCATCTTCCACGCCGTGGCGCGGTTCTTGTGCTGCGAGCGCTCGCTCTGGCACTGCACGACGATGTTGGTCGGCAGATGGGTCAGGCGCACCGCGCTGTCGGTCTTGTTGATGTGCTGACCGCCGGCGCCGGACGCGCGATAGGTATCGGTGCGCACGTCCTTGTCCTGGATGTCGATCTCGATGGCGTCATCGACCTCGGGATAGACCCAGACCGAGGCGAAGGAGGTATGGCGTCGGGCCTGGCTGTCGAAGGGCGAGATGCGTACGAGGCGATGGACGCCGTTCTCGGTCTTCAGCCAGCCGAAGGCGTTGGTGCCCTTGATGTTGACGGTCGCCGACTTGATCCCGGCCTCTTCGCCCGGGCTCTCCTCCATCAGCTCGACCGTGAAGTCGTGCGCCTCGGCCCAGCGGCGATACATGCGCAGCAGGATCTCGCCCCAGTCCTGGGCTTCGGTGCCGCCGGCACCGGCATTGACGTCGAGGTAGGCGTTGTTGGGGTCGGCCTCGCCCGACAGCAGGCTTTCCAGCTGCGCCTTGCGCGACCGCTCGAGCAGGCGGCCGATCTCGGCCTCCGCCTCGCCGACCGATCCGGAATCCTCCTCGGCCTCGCCAAGCTCCAGCAGCGTCAGGGCATCCTCAAGCTCGCCCTCGATGGCGCGCTGCCGCTCGATGCCGCTGGCGAGCTGGTTGCGCCGCCGCATCAGTTCCTGAGCCTTGGCGGCGTCGTTCCAGAGATCGGGGTCCTCGGCCTTGCGATTCAGCTCCTCGAGCTCACGCAGCGAGCGATCCCAGTCAAAGATGCCTCCTCAGCAGCGCCAGGGCCTGACGGATCTCGTCGACCTGCTGCTCGATCTCGGCGCGCATGGCAAAATCTCTCCTGTCTTGATGGCTTGGGTGCCGCAGGGGCGCTCGGAAGGTCATACGCAAGGCGCAGCCTTCGGACAACCTCGGATGGCCGCGGATCGCCCGCTACCGGCTCTCCACCCTGAGCAGCCGCGTGTAGCGCTTCATCGAACGGAGCGAGAGATAGACCGCGGTTCCGCTCAGAAAGAAGATGACCCAGGTGAGGTTGCCGTTGAGCCAGGTCCGGTAGCTTTCCCTGTGGCTCACGGTGTCGAGCAGGAATTCCAGGATGGTGAAGGTGATGACGATCAAATAGAAGCCCGGATACTCGCGGCGCAGCACGGTCTTCAGCGAGAAGGTCAGGGCCGGCCGGCGCCACAGCCTGAAGCGGGGAAAGACGGCGGGGGTCTTGGCCGCCCACTCGACGAACTCGTTGCCGAACTTCTGCTCCAGGAAGGCCTCTTCGGCCAGGATGATGCGTTCGTAGTAGAGCGCGAAGACGGGAATGACGATCAGCGGAAACCACCAGACCTTCAGGAAGACGACGAACCCCAGGAAGATGACGAAATTGGCCAGATAGAGGGGGTTGCGCACGATCGAATAGACGCCGGTGGTGTTGAGCACCGTCGCGCGCTGCTCATGGGTGTTGCGTCCCGAGGTGCCGGCCGGGACGTAGCCCACCGTCAGCGCCCGCAAGAGCAGGCCGCTGAACGACAGCAGCACGCAAAGCAGGTCCCAGATGTTCTCGACCACCACGCCGTAGGCCCCGGAAAACTGCAGGGACTCGAGAAGAGCGAGGGCCGCTATCGGCGAGAGCAGAAGCGGCAGATAGCCTCTCTTGGCAAAGAGCGCGCCTCCCTGCGATACCAGCTTATCCCTGAGCAGGGGCATTGTTTTCCTCTATGGAAACGCCGGTGTCATGCTGGCGCCATCTATCCTTCACGGTCGAATATAGGCCTATCCAGGCCGCATGATCCAGCGCCGCCTAGCGATGGCAGGGGTCCCTGGGACGCAGCCTGTCAGTAGACGCCCGGGACGCCGATCACGGTCGTATCCTCGGCGCCGGGCGTATAGCCGCCGTCGAGCACCTGCTGGCCGCTGATCGGCTCGGTTCCCGGCTTGAAGGCCTCCATGACGATGCCCTTGCCGCTGCCGGAGGCGATCAACCCGCTTGCCTGATCGATCGGCACGAAGACCACGCCGGGCGGCACGCGGAAGGGCTTCGCGGGCACGTCTTCCAGGGCCGCCAGCATGAAGTCGCGGAACACCGGTGCCGCGACGCTGGACCCGGTGTCGTTCGGGCCGAGGGTCCGCGGCTGGTCGAAGCCGACGAAGACACCCACCGCCAGATCGGGTGTGAAGCCGACGAACCAGGTGTCGAAGTTGTCGTTCGTCGTCCCGGTCTTGCCGGCGATCGGCTTGCCGACCACGGCGATGCGGGAGCCGGTGCCGCGCAGCACCACGCCCTCCAGCATCGAGACCATCTGATAGGCGCTGATCGGGTCGACGATCTGCTCGCGCTCGTCCGGCAGCTGCGGCGCCGGCTGGTTCTCCCAGTCGCTGGCCTGACAGGAGTCGCAGGCCCGGTTGTCGTGGCGATAGACGATCCGGCCATAGCGGTCCTGGATGCGATCGATCAGGGTGGGCTGGATCCTCTTGCCGCCGTTCACCAGCATCGAGTAGCCCGCCACCATCTTCAGCACCGTGGTCTCGGTCGCACCGAGCGCCATGGAGAGGACGGCCGGCATGTCGTTCACCACGCCGAAACGCTTGGCGTAGTCCACCACCATGTCCATGCCGATGGTCTGCGCCAGGCGCACGGTCATCAGGTTGCGCGACTTCTCGATGCCGATCCGCATCACCGTCGGACCGTAGAACTCGTTGGAGTAGTTCTTCGGCTTCCACTTGGGCTGCCCGGGGCCCTGGTCCAGCACGAAGGGAGCGTCGAGAATGATCGTCGCCGGGGTGAAGCCGGCATCGAGCGCGGCGGTGTAGACATAGGGCTTGAAGGAGGAGCCGGGCTGGCGCTGCGCCTGAGTGGCGCGGTTGAACTCGCTCTCCTCGAAGGACCAGCCGCCGGTCATCGCCAGCACGCGCCCGGTGTGGGGATCCATGGCGACGATGGCGCCCTCGACGTCGGGAATCTGGCGCAGTGCGAAGAGGTTCGCCTCGTCGTAGGGCTTGCCGTCCTCGTCCGCGGTCACCGGCTCCACCAGGACGATGTCGCCGACCGCCAGGACCTCGGAGGGCCTGCCCGGCTCGCCGCCGACCCGCTGGTCCTCCCGCCAGGGCCGCGCCCAGGACAGCTCCGTCATCGGGATGGTGCCCTCGCTGCCGTCGTCGAGACCGACGGTCACGCTCTTGTCCTTGTCGCTGACCGCCAGCACGACCGCGGCGCGCCAGGCGTCCACGAACCCGACCGGCGGCAGCAGGAAATCGGCACGCGGCGGCAGCTTCGCCTGCCAGTCGCCATCGCTGGCGTCGAGCGGCAGCGGCGGCAACTTGGCCGAGGGGTCCTCGGCCGCCAGGCGGTCCCGCTCCGCCTGGACCGCAGCCAGGGCCTCGGGCGTCAGCGCCATGCGCAGCACCGGGCCACGCCAGCCGTGACGGCGGTCATAGGAGACCAGGCCTTCGCGCAGCACGCGGTCGGCGATGGCCTGCAGCTTAGGATCCAGCGTCGCACGGACCACCAGCCCGCCCTTGTAGAGCTGGTCGTCGCCATAGAGCGTCTGGATCTCGCGCCGCACCTCCTCGGCGAAGTAGTCGGCGTGGGCCACCACCTCCGACTGGTCGCGGGCGCGGGTCACCAGGTCGGCGGCCTTCGCCACCTGCGCCTGCTCGGCGGTGATGAAGCCATCCTCCAGCATGCGGTCGACGACGTAGTTGCGCCGCTCGATGGCCGCCTTCTTCTGCCGCGTGGGATGGTAGTTGTTCGGCGCCTTGGGCAGGGCGGCGAGGTAGGCCGCCTCGGCCACCGTCAGCTCGTCCAGCGGCTTGTTGAAATAGTTCAGCGCGGCGGTGACCACGCCATAGTTGCCGGCGCCGAGGTAGATCTCGTTCAGATAGAGCTCGAGGATCTGATCCTTGGTGAAGGTGCTCTCGATGCGGAAGGCGAGGATGATCTCCTTCAGCTTTCGTTCGAGCTTGTATTCGTTGGTCAGGAAGAAGTTCTTCGCCAGCTGCTGCGTGATGGTGGAGGCGCCCTGGGCGCGTTCGTCGCTGCCCTTGCGCAGGTAGTCGATGCCGGCCCGCAGGATGCCGATCGGGTCGATGCCCGGATGGCTGTAGAAATTCTGGTCCTCGGCGGCGATGAAGGCATTGCGCACCAGGCCCGGGATCTGGTCGATCGGCACGAAGACGCGGTTCTCGATGGCAAACTCCGCCATCAGCCGGCCGTCGCCGGCATGCACGCGCGTGACGATGGCCGGCACATACTCCGCCAGCTTCTTCTCGTCGGGCAGGTCGGCGCCGTAGTGGTGCCAGATGTAGATGACCGCTCCGGCACCGGCCAGCAGCATGAAGAGGAACAGGCCGAGGCCGAACTTGCAGAGCTTCCAGAAAAATCTCACCGAGTGCGCCTCTCACCGGGCCGTCCGCCGGACAGCCGCCTCCCAAGTCTCAGCAACCCCCGAGGGGCTGGTTCCGTTCCCTTAATCTAGCGGGAAATATGGCACCGCGGTGGCCGTCTCGTCGATGGCGTCGGGGGCGGCAAGCCGGCGCCTCACGAGCGATTGAGCGCCTCTTGCCAGGAAAAGTAGCTGTCGACAGCCCGCAGCAGGGCCGCCGCGACCATCTCCCGGTGCTTCTTGGTGCGCAGCTCCTTCTCCTCCGCCGCGTTGGAGAGATAGCCGATCTCGACCAGCACCGAGGGCACCGTCGGGCTGCGCAGCACCGTGAAGTTGGCAAAGCGGTGCGTGTTCTTCAGCAGCGTGGCGTCCTGGCCGATCTCCTCCACCGCGCGATTGGCGAAGGCCTTCGAGAGGTTCATGGTCTCGCGCCGCATCAGGTCGCCCAGGATCAGCGCCACGTCGTCGGCATCCTGCACACCGGCCAAGGCGTCGGCGGCGTTCTCCTTCGCCGCCAGCGCGGCGGCCTCACCGTCGGAATCGGCGCCCTTCTCGGACAGCGTGAAGATCGAGGCGCCGCGGATCGACGACTTGTTATGGATGTTGGCGTGCAGCGAAATGAAGAGGTCGGCGTCGGCCTTCTCGGCGATGGCGTAGCGATCCCGGAGCGGGATGAAGACATCGCTCTCGCGGGTCAGCAGGACACGGTAGTTGCCGCTGTCCTGCAGCTGGCGCTTCAACTCCAGCGCATAGTCCAGCACCAGCTTCTTTTCCAGCACGCCGGACACGCCGGTGGCCCCGGGGTCGACGCCGCCGTGGCCGGCGTCGATGACGATCAGCGGCCGCTTGTCCCCGGCCGGCACCGGCACGGCCGGCACCCCGGCCATGCCGCCGCTGGTCGCCAGCGGCACCGCCGATTCCAGCACGGTGCGCGAGTCGGGCTGGCCGAACGCCGCCTCCGTGGTCCCCTCGATATCGACGAACAGGCGATGGATGCCGTCGCCATTCGGCGGCAGGAGCGTCACCTGCCGCACCGCCGCCGGCGCCGCCAGGTCGAGGACCACGCGGCTTTGTCCAGGGGCGAAGAGGCCGAAGCGCAGGGCGCCGATCATGCCTTTCTTGGCCGGCGGCAGCTCGCTGGGCAGGTTCCACACCAGCTCCGGCAGGTCGATCACCAGGCGATAGGGATCCGGCAGGGTGAAGACGCGCCAGGACACCGCTTCCGAGAGATCGACGACGAATCGGGTGAAGCCGTCGTGCAGGCCGACCCGCACGTCGCTGACCACCGGCTTGGCCTGCAGCGGCGCCGGGACAAGGGCGCCACCGAGCGTGGCGCCGAACAGCAAGATGAGGACAAGAATAACCCGCTTCATTGCCGCCTGCGTGCTAAGGCCGCTCAAGACGAATCGGCATTCTCCCGGCGGGAGTCCTTGCGGCGATCCGCGAATCCACAGCCAGGCCCTTGGACTATAGGGAAAATGCCGTGGAAAACCCAGGAAAAACAACTGCGACGCTTTGCCATAATTGAAAAGAAACAAGTGCTTGAAGGGTGATGCTGCGAGGGCTTATGCTCCGTACCGGTTTCCGTCCGCGCCCGCGGCTCTGGCGCCAGTCGGTCCGACGCGCAGTTTCTCACCGCGCGTTGCCGACTGAGGCGAAGAACGCAAGCGCGGCCGATTCAAGGCACGATCCTGGCTAGCCCCTGCCCGACCGCACAGGTCGCGAAGGGCGCTCTCCAGCAAAGCTGCCGACCGGGCCGGCCGATCCGAGATGATCGCCTCCCGGTTGCGGCGTCTCTCCAAGGGGCCCGCTTCAGCACCGCCGCCGCTGGCCTGATCCCAGGTCAGGGCGGTCTCGACAAGTAATCGGCGACGGCGGAGCTTCCGTCCGTCGCAAACGGAGAAGGCAGGACCAGAGGGGACGCATGACGATGCCATCGCTGCACCGCCCTCATAGCTGCCCCTCCGGCTGCTCCTCACAACCACGTTCGGCCGGCCGCGACGGCGCAACCCGACCCTATCGGGCGCTGCCACTCGCCACCGGCCTGGAGTTCCCATTCCATGACGAAGCGCATGTTGATCGACGCCAACGACCCGGCAGAAGTCCGGGTGGTGGTCCTCAATCGTAGCCGGGTCGAAGAGTTCGATCACGAGATCCGGAGCAAGGCCCAACTCAAGGGCAACATCTACCTGGCCAAGGTAACCCGCGTCGAACCCTCGCTGCAGGCCGCCTTCGTAGACTACGGCGGCAATCGCCACGGCTTCCTGCCGTTCAGCGAAATCCATCCTGACTACTACCGTATTCCCATCGCCGACCGCGAAGCCCTGCTCGCCGAAGAGGCGGCACTGAAGTCCACGCCCTACGACGACGAGATCGACGACATCGAGGATCACGTCGAGGGCGCCGATCCGATGTTCGTCGAGGAGCCGGAGCCGGTGCTCGACGAGGCCGGTCTGGCGGACGTCATCATCGAGGACGGCGGCGCCCTGCGGGCCGCAGGCGACGACGAGGCACCGCGCGAGGCGGCCTTCGAGGCCAGCCTGCAGGAGCCGGAGAGCGAGGCCGAGAGCCGGGACGCTGACCAGGCCGACGAGCCGGATCACGGCGAGGATGACGAGGGCCAGGACGACAACGGCGAGGGCGCGCCGGCCGACACCGACGAAGACGACCCGGAGCCGCGCGGCGGCCGCGGCATGGCGCATGTCGTCGAGGGCGGCGAGCAGCGCAGTACCCTGCCCGGCGACAGCGTCGACGAGCCGGAGGCCGCCAGCCACGACAGCGAAGAGGCCGGCGAAGACGAGGCGGTCGACGCGCAGGACCAGGACGGCCACGAGGATAGCGAGGAGGCCGAGGGCGACGAAGCTCCACTGGCCGCCGCGGAGGGTGGCGAGGAGGCCGGCGACGACAGCGGCGAGGACGAGGGCGGCGGCCGTCAGCGCGACGGGCGCGGCCAGCGGTCCAGGCGCGGCCGGCGCGAGCGCGGTCACCGCGTAGCCAGCACCACCGAGGCCGAGACCGATAGCGCCGTCGATACCGTCGGCGGCGACGACATCGAGGATGCCGCCCGGCGCCGCGCCAAGCTGCTGCGCCGCTACAAGATCCAGGAGGTCATCAAGCGCGGCCAGGTCATGCTGGTGCAGGTGGCCAAGGAGGAGCGCGGCAACAAGGGCGCCGCGCTGACCACCTACCTCTCGCTGCCCGGACGCTACTGCGTGCTCATGCCGAACACCGCGCGCGGCGGCGGCATCAGCCGCAAGATCGGCTCGGCGACCGACCGCAAACGCCTGAAGACCGTGCTGGGCGACCTGGCGATCCCCGACGGCATGGCGGTGATCGTGCGCACCGCCGGCTCGGAGCGCTCCAAGGCCGAGATCAAGCGCGACTACGAGTACCTCATTCGCCTGTGGAGCGAGATTCGCGAAGCCACCCTCTCCTCGCAGGCACCGGCTCTGATCTACGAGGAAGGCAACCTGATCAAGCGGGCGATCCGCGACCTCTACACCAGCGACACGGAAGAGATCCTGGTCGAGGGCGAGGACGCCTACAAGGCCGCCAAGGCCTTCATGCGCAGCCTGATGCCGAGCCACGCCAAGAAGGTGCAGCTCTACAAGGAGGCGGCGGTGCCGCTGTTCCTGAAGCACCAGGTGGAGAGCCAGCTCGGCGCCATGTTCGAGACCACGGTGCAGCTCAAGTCCGGCGGCTACATCGTCATCAACGTCACCGAGGCGCTGGTCGCGATCGACGTCAACTCCGGCAAGGCGACGCGCGAGCGCCACATCGAAGAGACGGCGCTGAAGACCAACCTGGAGGCGGCCGACGAGGTCGCCCGCCAGCTCCGCCTGCGCGATCTGGCCGGCCTGATCGTCATCGACTTCATCGACATGGAGGAGAACCGGCACAACCGCGACGTCGAGCGCCGCCTGAAGGAGGCGATGAAGTCGGACCGGGCGCGGATCCAGCTCGGCCGCATCTCGCCCTTCGGTCTGCTCGAGCTGTCGCGCCAGCGGCTGCGCCCGAGCCTGGTGGAGACCGCCACGGTCCTCTGCCCGCACTGCCAGGGGACCGGCCGCATCTACTCCGCCGAGACCGCGGCGCTGCATCTGCTCCGCGCCCTGGCCGAAGAAGGCATGCGCCGCCCCGGCGGCGAGCTCACCGTCACGGTCGGCACCAAGGTTGCGCTTTTCCTGCTGAACCAGAAGCGCGACCAGTTGGGCGAGATCGAGACCCGCTTCGAGTACACGCTGACGCTGGAGGTCGATGACCGCCTCCACGGCCTGGACCATCGCATCGAGCGCCAGGGCCCGCGCGACAGCGGCCGCGGCGAGCGCGAGCGGCCGCGCGGTCGCGACGCACGCCGCCCCGACCGTGGCGAACGTCCCGACCGTTCCGAGCGGCAGGAGCGCAGCGAGGACCGCAGCGAGGACGGCGACGAGAGCCGTGCGCCGCGCGAGAGCCGCGAGAGCCGCGAGAGCCGCGGCGGGCGGGGTGACCGGCAGCGAGGCAAGGACTCGCGCGGCCGAGACGATCATCGACGCCGCCGCGAGGAGCCACGCGCCGTCGCACCGGTGGAGGAGCTCGAGGACCCCGAGGAGGCCGCCGATGCAGCGGCCGCTGCCGCCGAGGCGAGCGAGACTTCCGCACCGCAGGAGGCCAACGGGCCGGCCGCCGACGACGACAGCCGCGGCCGCCGCCGTCGCCGTCGCGGCAAGCGTGGCGGACGTCGCCGCGGTCGCCGCCAGGACGAGCAGGGCGAGCAGTCGGATGAGATCGCTGCCGCCGGTGATGGCGGACAGTCGGCCGACGAGGACGCCTCTGACGAAGATGGCGACGGCCAGGCATTCGAGGCCGCCGACGACGAGCGCCGCTGGAGCCAAGACGAGGACGAAGAGGGCGGTTCGCAGGTCGCGCAGGACGACGGCGGCGACGAACGCCCCGGCGATGATGCCGACGACGCGCAAGAGCCGCCGGAGACGGCCGCCCTTGCCGACAGTGCGAGCGACGAGGAAGCGGCACCGGCCGCCGACGAGCGGCTATCGGACGAACAGTTCTCGGATGGGCAGCCATCGGACGAGCGGTCATCGGATGGGCAGCCATCGGACGAGCGGCCGGCCAACGGCGGCCTCGATGCCGTGACCGAGGCCGATCCCTCGGAACCGAAGCGTCGCGGCTGGTGGAACCGTCTGGTCCGCTAGCCGACGAGCACCGAGACCCTACGGCCGGGCGGCTCCGCGAGAGCTGTCCGGCCGTTTTCTTTGCCACGGCCGCGGCCGGTGGGTGCCGGCAGGCCGCTGCTCAGAAGCAGTCGAGCAGCGGCGCGATGTCGCGAGCGCGCCGTTCCAGCGTCGCCGCGCGCTCCTGGACGAAGCCGCTCGGGCGCCCGGCATTGCGCTCGATGGGATTGGGCAGCACCGCCGCCAGCAGCGCCGCCTGGCGGGCGGTGAGCGCCTCGGCCGAAACGCCGAAATGATGCTGCGCGGCCGCCTCGGCGCCATAGATGCCGGGGCCCCACTCCACCACGTTCACATAGACCTCGAGCATGCGCCGCTTCGACCAGAGCGCCTCGATCCAGGTCACATAGGTCAGTTCCAGGCCCTTGCGCAGCCGGTCGCGGTCCGGCCAGAGCAGCAGGTTCTTGGTAAGCTGCATGGAGACGGTGCTGGCGCCGCGCAGCTCGTCGCGGCGCCCGCTCTCCACCTCCTTGACCGCGGTCTGCAGCGCCGCCCAGTCGATCCCCTCGTGCTGGCAGAAACCGTTGTCCTCGCCGGCGAGAATGGCAGGCAGCAGGTAAGGCGAGACCCGCTCCAGCGGCACCCAGTCCTGCCGCATCCCCTCCCCCTCCAGCAGCCGGAGCAGCATGAGCGGCGTCACCTGGACCGGCAGCAGCCCGCCCAGCAGCACCAGCAGCAGCGGCAGCGCACCGAACACTCCCAGACCGACCGCGGCGACACGGAAGCAGAGCCGCCGGATGCGGCTGAGCAGGCCCTCGCGCGGCTGGCGATCGCGCCCGGGGCGTTGCCGGCTCATCGCTGCGGGAGGAAACCGCCCAGCCGCTCGACGGCGGTGCGAATGTCGGCGAGCGGACCGGCGAAGGAGAGGCGCAGCGTGCGATGCCCGCGATCTGGGTCGAAGTCGCGCCCGGGCGTCAAGGCGACGCCGGTCTCCTGCAGCAGCTGGCGACAGAAGGCCTCGCTGTCGTTCGTCAGGTGGCCGACATCGATGTAGTAGTAGAAGGCACCGTCCGCCCGCGCGTGATCGCCGAAGCCGATGGCCGGCAGCGCCTCGGCCAGGAAGCGGCGCTTCTCGGCATAGGCGGCGACGTGGCCATCGAGCTCGGACTGCGCTTCGAAGGCCGCGACCGCGGCCTCCTGCGAGAGCGCCGGGGCCGAGATGAAGAGACTCTGGGCCAGGCACTCGACCGGACGGATCAGCGCCTCGGGCAGGATCAGCCAGCCGAGCCGCCAGCCGGTCATCGAAAAGTACTTCGAGAAGGAATTGACGACGATCGCCTCGGGATCGAGTTCCGCCAGCGTCACGGCCGGCTCGCCGAAGGTGATGCCGTGATAGATCTCGTCGGAGATCAGGCGGATCCCGCGACCGCGGGCATAGTCGACCAGACCCTGGAGCTGGCCGCGGTCGAGCATCGTGCCGGTGGGGTTCGCCGGGCTGGCGATCAGCAGGCCGGCCAGCGGCCCCGGCACCGCGTCCAGCAAGGCTGCCGTCGGCTGGTAGTCGTCGGCGGCCGTGGCCGGCAGCAGCACCGCCTCGAGACCGAGCGCCGCCAGCAGGTTCTTGTAGGCAGGGTAGCAGGGGGCGGCCAGCGCCACCCGGTCGCCGGGATGGAAGGCCGCAAGGAAGGTCAGCAGGAACCCGCCGGAGGAGCCGGTGGTCACGGCCACGCGTTCGGCCGGCACGCCGACGCCGTAGAACTGCCCGTAGTGGCGGGCGATGGCCTGGCGCAGCGCAGCGGTGCCCAGCGCCTCGGTATAGCCCAGCCGGCTGGACTGCAGTGCCGCCGCGGCGGCCTGCAGCACCGGCGCCGGGGCCGGCGTTCCGGGCTGCCCGATCTCCAGGTGCAGCACCTCGGCTCCGGCCGACTGCCGCTCGTTTGCCAGGCGCAGCATGTCCATGGCCAAGAAAGGCACGACGGGCGCCCGCCGCCAGGGGGTCACCGACATAACATCTCCTTCGGGTCGTGATTGCAGTTACTGCGCGGTCTGCGCCAGCCCAAAGCCACGCGGATCGTTGGCCACCTCGCAGTTGCCGCGGTTGGTCAGGCTGCCCTCGCAATAGAAGGCGTTCACCATTCCCAGGGCCGGAAGGACCAGAACCTGGTCGCCGCGTTGCAGCAGGTTCTCCTGCAGCGCCACCGGCACCCGCTCCTCGACGAAGGCGGCATCGGGCACGCCGTTGTGGTGCACGCGGCCGGTCGACATCGCAGCGGCCAGCGTGTCGTCCTGTTCCAGCACGTTCAACAGCACCCGCGCCACGGCCGTTGCCGCCGCCGCACCGTCGCCGCCGGCGGCCCCCAGGTAGAGACGGCCGGCGCGCGAGGCCACCAGGACCGCCACCGGCGAGATCACCAGGCCGCCGGGCGGCGGCGCCGCCAGCACCATGCCGGTGCCGGGGGCCATGCGTTGCGAGCCGAAGAGGCCGTTCATCGTCAGGCTGCAGGCGACGCCGTTGCCGAACTGGTCGCCGACGACGAAGCCGGTGCCGCCGCTGGGCTCGACCACCTGGGTGGGCTGCGGCTGCAGGGCCGTCGTCGGGCGGTGGCGGTTGGGGTCGAGGCTCTTGGGATTGTCCAGCAGCTGGTCCGCCGAGATCGTGCTCTGGCCGCCGGGGCCGAGCCAGCCGGCGCGGTCGGCGAAGGCCTGAGCCGAGGCCTCGATGAAGAGGTGCAGCGACTCGCCCGGATCGGCGTCGTCGAAGCCGGCCTCGGCCGCCATGGAATAGAGGTCTGCGGCGAGCAGGCCGTTGGCCGCCGGGGGCGGCGTGAACCAGGCATAGAGGCTGTCGATCTCAAGCTCCACCGGGGTCACGTAGGTCGGCACCCCGGCCCGCAGCGCCTCGGCCGTCACCGGCAGCCCGGCGGCGGCGCTGGCCTCGGCAAAGCGCTGCACGAAGGCGCCGGCGTGCATGTAGCCGGCGCCCTGCTGGCGGATGCCGGAGAGGACGCCCGCCAGCTCCGGCTGGAGGATCAGCTGGCCCGGCGCGACGCGATCGCCCGGTGCGAAGATCCGCCGGCCTTCGTCGCTCTCCAGCAGGATGCTGCCGCTGGCGGCGAAATCCTGGGCCAGGGCGCGGCTCATGTCGTGGCCGAAGCGGGCCAAGGTCTCGGCCGGCGACACCAGCAGCTCCCAGCGAACCTTGCCATAGCGGGCGTGCAGCGCCGCCATGGCCCGCGGCCCGATCGGCACGACGCCGCCGCTGCCGGCGACCTGCGGCAGGAAGACCAGCGCCTGGCTCTCCTTGGTCGCCTGGTCGAAGATGACACAGGCGCCGCCGCCATCGAGTCCGGCTCGGGAGGGGTAGGTCACCGCCAAGGTGAAATACATCGCAACGGCGGCATCGGCGGCGCGGCCGCCATTGCCCAGCACCTCGCGGCCGACCACGACGGCGTTCGGCTCGTCGGCCGCGACGATGCCTCCGAATCCCTCGACCGGCCCGAGATTCGTCACCTCCTCGGTGCTGTCGCAGGCGGCCAATCCGAGCAGCAGCCCAGCGAGCGCCACGCGGCCTGCGGCCTTTTGACCGTGCCGGAAAACCGCCATCATCCCCTTGCATTGATCGGCGGCCGCCCGGGCACTACCTTCAGGGCGAGCCGCGAGGACCTGTCGCTTGCTGAACACTCTCCGACTGCTCCTTCTATTGCTGGCAGCTGTGGCCGCCGGCCTCGTGCAAACTGCCCTTCCGGTCCTAGCGCAGAACCGGCAGATGCAGTTCATCCGTGATGCGGAGGTGGAAAGTATCATTCGCCTCTATGCCACGCCACTGTTCCAGGCGGCGGGGCTGGACCCGACAGCGGTGAACGTCTTCCTGGTGCAGGACCCCTCGCTGAATGCCTTCGTGGCCGGCGGACAGAACCTCTTCATCAACACCGGCCTGCTGATGCGGGCGGAAGATCCGCTCGAGGTGATCGGCGTCATCGCGCACGAGACGGGGCACATCGCCGGCGGCCACATCGCCCAGCGCGCCGGCGCCATCGACGACGCCCAGACCACCGTGATCGCCGCCTACATCCTCGGCATTCTCGGCGCCATCGCCGCCGGCCGCGGCGAGGTCGCCACCGCGGTGATCTCCGGCGCGCAGGACATCGCGCTGCGCGGCCTGCTGTCCTTCTCCCGCGCGCAGGAGCGGTCTGCCGACCAGGCAGCGATCACCTACCTGAATGCCAGCCACCTCTCACCCACCGGGCTGCTCCGCTTCATGGAGCGCCTGAAGGGCCAGGAGGTCCTGCTCGCGTCGAACCAGGACCCCTACCTGACCACCCATCCGCTGACCCGCGAGCGCATCGACTTCCTGGAGAAGCAGGATGCCGCCTCCCCCTACGCTGGCCAGGCAGCCTCGCCGGCCCTGGTCGCCCTGCACAATCGGCTGCGGGCCAAGCTGATCGGCTTCCTGGAGCCGCGCTACCGCGTCGAGCAGCTCTTCCCCGCCAGCGACCAGAGCCTGCCGGCGATCTATGCGCGCAGTGTCATGGAGTACCGCGACGGCCACCTGGAGAAGGCGCTGGACCTGATCGACAGCCTGCTCCAGCAGTACCCGACCGACCCCTACTTCCTTGAGTTGAAGGCGCAGATGCTGTTCGAGTTCGGCCGCATTGCCGAGGCGCTGCCGCTGTTCGAGGCCGCCGTCACGGCGCGGCCCGAGGCAACGCAGATCCGCCTGATGCTGGCCCGCACGCAGATCGAGATGAACCAGCGCGCCCAGGACCAGCAGGCGGTCGGCAACCTCCAGCTGGTGCTGGTCGTCGAGCCGCGCAACTCCTTCGCTTGGCGCCTGGCGGCCGTCGCCTACGGCCGCCTCGGCGACGAGGGCATGACAGCCCTGGCCTTGGCCGAATCCGCGCTGGCGCGGGGCGAGAACGAGGACGCCCAGCGCTTTGCCGAGCGGGCAATGGACCTGCTGCCCAGCGGCTCGCCCGCCTGGCTGCAGGCCGACGACGTCGGACGCGAGGCGGAGCGGCGAATCGAGCGGCGCAACTGAGCGCCGCCGCCGGGGCTTCACGGCCGGGTGACTTGCCATGGCCGCGCCGGCTGCCTATCACCGCAGGAACAGTAGCCCGCAAAGGACACCCGCCCATGCGCCGCCACAGCTCTTTCCTCCGTGCCCTGCCCGCCGCGGCGTTGCTCGGCGCCCTCGCGCTCGGCGGCTCGCCGCTCCAGGCGACCGAGACGCAGCCCTTCTCCGCCGCCGAGGAGGCCGCCATCGGCGAGCTGGTGCGCAGCTACATCCTGGAGCACCCGGAGATCATCCTGGAGGCCGTGCAGCAGCTCGAGATGCGGAAGCAGGCGGAAAGCCAGAAGTCCCGGCAGCAGGCGATTGCCGACAACATGGCGATGCTGGTATCGGACCCCGCTTCGCCGGTGGTCGGCAATCCGGACGGCAGCGTCGCGGTGGTCGAGTTCTTCGACTACAACTGCGGCTACTGCCGCAAGATGACCGAAGACATCTTCGACCTGGTCGAAAGCGACGGCGACATCCGCTTCGTCCTGAAGGAGCTGCCGATTTTCGGCGAGGCCTCCCGCTTCGCCGCCAAGGCCGCGCTGGCGGCCGAGCGGCAGGGCCTCTATGGCGAGTTCCACTTTGCCTTGATGACGGCCGGCGTCACGATCGATCAGGAGTCCACCCTGGCCATCGCCGCCGCCGTCGGCCTCGATCTCGCGCAGCTGCAGGAAGACATGCTGGACCCGGCGATCGACGCGCAGCTCGACGCCAACTACCGGCTGGCCCAAGAACTGGGGGTCGAGGGAACGCCGGCGACCGTGATCGGCGAGGTCTTCGTGCCGGGCGCGCGCGGCTATGACGAGCTGGCCAGCCTGGTGGCAGCCGCCCGCGCCAAGAACTAGACCGCCCGACCGGGCCGAGGTCCGGCCGGTCCGCTTGCCGGGATTCCGCCGCCTGTGTTAACGCTTCGCCCAGTTGCGGACAGAAGGAGAGCCATCGCGTGGCTGCGGCGCCCAAGGTTCTGGTGCTGAACGGCCCGAACCTCAACATGTTGGGGTCACGGCAGCCGGAGGTCTATGGTGCCACGACCCTGCCCGAGCTCGAGCAGGCCTGCATCGCCGACGGCAAGCGCCTGGGGCTCTCGATCACCTGTCACCAGTCGAACCACGAGGGCGAACTGGTCGGCTGGGTGCAGGAGGCTCGCGGCAAGCAGCAGGGCATCATCATCAACCCCGGTGCCCTCACCCATACCTCGGTGGCGCTGCTCGACGCGCTGCTGGCGGTGGAACTGCCCACCATTGAGGTGCATCTCTCCAACATCCATCGCCGCGAGGCCTTCAGGCACCACTCCTATGTGTCGCAGGCCGCCACCGGCGTCATCTGCGGGCTCGGCGTGCAAGGCTATCTGCTGGCCCTCCTGGCGATGGCCGAGCGGCTCAACCCAACAATCGAGGCATAGTGGCGAGACGCAATGGCAAGCAAGTTCGACGTTGACGAGAAGCTCCTGCGCAAGCTCGCCGGAATCCTGAACGATACGGGGATGACCGAGATCGAGTTCGAGGCCGAGGGACAGCGCATCCGCGTCGCCAAGGGCGTAACCGCGGTTGCCGCGGCCCCCGCCGCCGCAGCGGCGCCGGTCGCGCCGGTTCCCGTCGTGGCGGGCGCCGCCGGTGCCGAACCGGCCGCCGGCACGATCAAGTCGCCGATGGTCGGCACGGTCTACACCTCGGCGGAGCCGGGCAAGCCGGCCTTCGTCAAGGTGGGCGACACCGTGAAGGAGGGCCAGACGCTGCTGATCATCGAGGCGATGAAGGTGATGAACGCCCTGCCCAGCCCGCGCAGCGGCACGGTCACGCAGATCCTGATCGCCGACGGCCAGCCGGTGGAGTACGGCGAGCCGCTCCTGGTGATCGAGTAGCAGGCCGGAGGCCCGGCCTTGTTCGAAAAAGTCCTGATCGCGAACCGCGGCGAGATCGCGCTGCGCATCCTGCGCGCCTGCCGCGAGATGGGCATCAAGACGGTCGCGGTCCACTCCACTGCCGATGAGCAGGCGATGCACGTCCGCCTGGCCGACGAGAGCGTCTGCATCGGCCCGCCGCCCTCGCGCGACAGCTACCTCAACATTCCGGCCATCCTCTCGGCGGCGACCATCACCGGCGCCGAGGCAATCCATCCGGGCGTCGGCTTCCTCTCCGAGAACGCCACCTTCGCCGCCATGGTCGAAGAGCACGGCATGGTCTTCATCGGACCGAAGCCGGAGCACATCTCGCTGATGGGCGACAAGGTCGCGGCCAAGGACGCGGCGAAATCGCTGGGCATTCCGGTGGTGCCTGGCTCGGCCGGCGCGGTCACCGACGACGAGGAGGCGGCGCGCCTGGCGGCGAAGATCGGCTATCCCGTGCTGGTGAAGGCGGCGGCCGGCGGCGGCGGCCGCGGCATGAAGGTGGCGCACGACCAGTCGGAGATCTTCCAGGCGCTGCAGATGGCGCGCAGCGAGGCCAAGGCGGCCTTCGGCAACGACCAGGTCTACATGGAGAAGTACCTGGGCCGCCCGCGCCACATCGAGATCCAGATCCTGGCCGACAGCCAGGGCAACGTGGTGCACCTGGGCGAGCGCGACTGCTCGCTGCAGCGCCGCCACCAGAAGGTGCTCGAGGAGGCGCCTTCGCCGGCGCTGAACGACGCGGCGCGCGCGGAGATCGGCGAGATCGCCGCCAGCGCCATGCGCAAGCTGGGTTACGAGTCGGCCGGCACCATCGAGTTCCTCTACGAGGACGGCCGCTTCTTCTTCATCGAGATGAACACCCGCCTGCAGGTCGAGCACCCGATCACCGAGGCGATCACCGGCATCGACCTGGTGCGCGAGCAGATCCGCATTGCCGCCGGCCTGCCGCTCTCCTTCCGGCAGCGCGACATCGAGCTCAAGGGCCACGCCATCGAGTGCCGCATCAACGCCGAGAACCCCGAGACCTTCGCCCCCTCGCCCGGCACCATCGTCGGCTATCACGCCCCCGGGGGCCTGGGGGTGCGGGTCGACAGCGGCATCTACGGCGGCTATCGCGTACCGCCGCACTACGACAGCCTGATTGCCAAGCTCATCGTCTATGGCGCGACGCGCAACGAGTGCCTGATGCGGCTGCGCCGCGCCCTGCAGGAGTACGTCGTGGACGGTGTCGATACCACCATCGCGCTGCACCAGCGCCTGGCGCAGGAGCCCGACTTCCTCAACGGCGAGTACGACATCCACTGGCTGGAACGCTTCATGGCGGGCGAAACCTAGGGGACGGGAGCCGGCGACAGGCCATGCGCCTCACTCCGGAGTTGCTGCTCAGGGCCTATGCCATCGGCATCTTCCCGATGGCGGAGGGCCGCGCGGACCCCGAGATCCGCTGGATCGATCCCAAGCGCCGCGGCATCCTGCCCTTCGAGAGCTTTCACGTCCCCCGCCGCCTGCGCCGCACGCTGCGCCACTCCCCCTTCGAGGTCACCTGCGACCTGGCCTTCGATCGCGTGATCGCCGCCTGCGCCGAGCCGGCCAGCGACCGCCGCGACACCTGGATCAACCCCCTGATCGAGCACCTCTACGGCGGACTGTTCGAGATGGGCTTCGCCCACTCGATCGAATGCTGGGAGGACGGCGTTCTGGTCGGCGGGCTCTACGGCGTTTCGCTGGGCGCCGCCTTCTTCGGCGAATCGATGTTCAGCCGGGCCACCGACGCCAGCAAGATCGCCCTGGTGCACCTGGTGCTGCGGCTGATGAAAGGCGGCTTCCGCCTGCTCGACACGCAGTTCGAGACACCGCACCTACGCCAGTTCGGCGTGACCGAGATCGACCGGGAGCTCTATCGCCGTCGGCTGAGCGCCGCGGTCGCCGCGCAGGCGCGCTTTCCGACGGAATCGCTGGCCGAGGGCGAGTTGGACGCCTTCCTGGCGCGCCTGATCAGGGCCTGACGCCGCTCAGTGGCTCGCCCCGGGGATCTCGACCCGGTGCCGCTTGCCGGACAGCAGCGTGTAGAAGGTCGGCACGACGTAGAGCGTGAACAGCGTGCCGACCGACATGCCGCCGACGATCACCCAGCCGATCTGCTGCCGGCTCTCGGCGCCGGCGCCGGTCGCCAGCGCCAGCGGCAGGGTTCCGAGGATCAGGGCGAAGGCCGTCATCAGCACCGGCCGCAGGCGCAGGGTCGCCGATTCGATCGCCGCGTCGCGGATGCTGAGTCCTTTCTGCTCGCGGAGCTGGTTGGCGAACTCCACCACCAGGATGCCGTTCTTGGTAATCAGGCCGACCAGCGATATCAGGCCGATCTGGCTATAGATGTTCAGCGTGCCGCCGGTCAGGTTCAGCGCCAGCAGGCCGCCCATCATGGCCAGCGGCACCGCCAGCATGACGATGAAGGGATCGGACCAGCTCTCGAACTGGGCCGCCATCACCAGGAAGACGAAGCCGACCGCCAGCACGAAGGCGATGGCGAGGCTGGACGACGATTCCTGATACTCCCGCGACGAACCGCTGTAGTCGATCTGCATGGCCGGGCCGCCGACCTCGCGCACGATGCTGGATACGTAGTCGAGCGCCTCGCCCTGCGAGTAGCCCGGCGCCAGGTTGGCGGTCAGGGTGACGGCACGCAGCTTGTTGAAATGGTTCAGCTCGCGCGGCGCGATGCCTTCCTTCAGCGTCACCAGGTTGGAGAGCTGGACGATCTCGCCGTTCTTGCCCCGCAGGTAGATGCGGTTGAGATCGTCGGGATTGCTGCGATCGACGTCGGCGACCTGCACCACCACGTCGTACTGCTCGCCGTCGCGCTTGAAGCGCGTGACGTTGCGCCCGCCCAGCATGGTCTCCAGCGTGCGGCCGACGGTGTTCACCTCGATGCCGACGGCCGCCAGCTTGTCGCGGTTGACGCTGATCCGGATCTCCGGCTTGTTCAGCTTCAGGTCGGTGTCGAGATTGACGATGCGCGGGTTCTCGGTGGCGATCCTGGCCAGCACCTGGTCGATCACCACCGCCAGGTCCTCGTAGCTGCCGGTGGTCTGGATAACCACCTCCACCGGCTTGGCGATGCCGGACTGGCCCAGCGACTGCGGATTGATCGGGAAGGCCAGCACGCCCTTCACGCCGAACATCATGCCGCCGATCGAGCCGGCCACCTCGGCCGTCTTGCGCTCGCGCTCGTCCCAGTCCTCGAGGCGCGACGAAGGAGATTCCGCCGCGAGACCACCGGGAAGCCGACCACCATGAAGTAGCGCTCGGCCTCCGGGATCTCGGCGTAAATCTCCTCCATCTGGCGGGCGTAGCGGTCCATGTAGTCGACGGTGGCGCCCTCCGGCCCGAGAAGAAGCCGACGAAGAAGCCGCGGTCCTCCAGCGGCGCCAGCTCGGAGTTGAGGTTCTGGTAGAGCGTGAAGGTCGCGAAGGCGACCAGGCCGCAGAACAGCACCACGACGAAGCGGATCGCCAGGACCGCGCGCAGGCTGGCGCGATAGGCGCGGCTCCATGCCGTCGAAGAAGCGCTCGATCAGGTGGAAGGCGACGTTGCGATGGTCTGGCGGGCTTCAGCAGGCGCGAGCACATCATCGGCGAGAGGGTGAGTGCGATGAAGCCGGAGATGATGACGGCAGCAGAGAGGGTCAGCGCGAACTCGGTGAAGAGCTTGCCGGTGCGGCCCTCGGTGAAGCCCACCGGTACGAAGACGGCAGCGATGGTGATGGTGACCGAGATGATGGCGAAGGCGATCTCGCGGCTGCCCTTGAAGGCGGCTGCCATCGGCGAGAGCCCGTTCTCGATGTGCCGGTAGATGTTCTCCAGCACGACGATGGCGTCGTCGACCACCAGGCCGATGGCCATCACCATGGCCAGCAGGGTCAGAGTGTTGATCGAGAAGCCCATCACCAGCATCAGCGCGAAGGCGCCGATCAGCGAGACCGGGATGGTGACGATCGGGATGATCACCGCGCGCACCGAGCGGAGAAAGAAGAAGATCACCAGGACGACCAGCAGGACCGCCTCGGCGATGGTCTTGTAGACATCGTCGATCGAGGCGGCGATGAAGATCGTGGAGTCGTAGGCGACCACCACCTCCATGCCCTCGGGCAGCGTTGCCTGGATCGAGGGCAGCAGGCCGCCAACCCCCTCGGAGACCTCCAGCGGATTGGCCGTCGACTGCTTGACGATGCCGATCGCCACCGCGCTCTGGCCGTTGAAGCGGGCGATCGAACGCTCTTCCTCGGGGCCGACCTCGATCCGCGCGACGTCGCGCAGACGCACGAGGTAGCCGTCGCTGTCGCGCAGCACGATCTCCTCGAAGCCGCTGATCGTGGCGACGTCGGTCTCGGCGAGAACGGTGAACTCGCGGTCGATCGACTCGATGCGCCCGGCAGGAATCTCGACGTTCTGCGCCCTGAGGGCCGCCTCGACCTCCTGGGTCGTCACCTGCAGCGCCGCCAGCCGCTCGGGATCGAGCCAGATGCGCATGGCATAGCGCCGCTCGCCGAAGATCTGGGCATCGGCCACCCCCGGCAGCGTCTGCAGCCGGTCCTGCACGAGCCGGTCGGCGGCGTCCGTCACCTCGAGCTCGGTGTGCCGGTCGGATGAGAAGGCGAGATAGATGATTGGCTGGGCGTCGGCCTCGACCTTGGCGATCACCGGCTCGTCGACCTCGTCGGGCAGGGTGTCGCGGGCCCGGCCCACCCGGTCGCGCACGTCGGACGCCGCCGCGTCGGGGTCGCGGTTGAGCTTGAAGACCACCGTGATCTGGCTCGATTCCGCCCGGCTAATCGAGGTGATGTAGTCGATGCCCTCGATGCCGGAGAGCTGGTCCTCGACGATCTTGGTGACCTGGGTCTCGATGATCTCGGCGTTGGCGCCGGGATAGGTGGTGCTCACCGTCACCGTCGGCACGTCGATGTTCGGATACTCGCGGACCGTCAGGCGCGAGAAGGCCACCAGGCCGACCAGGACGAGAACGATGTTGAGCACCGTGGCCAGGACCGGCCGCGAGATGCAGATGTCTGAGACTCTCATGCTGCGGCTGCCTTACCCGCCCGAACCCTGGGACTCGCCGCCGCCGCCGGAGTCCTGCTCCCCGCCCGGCTTCGGCTCTTCCCCGCCCTGGCTGCCCTCGCCGCCCTGGCCGGCCGGCTGCTGCCCCGGCACCATGACCGGCACGCCGGGCCGCAGCTTCAGCTGGCCGCCGGTGACGACGATATCGCCCTCCGACAGCCCGCTCAGGACCTCGACCTCGCCCTTGCGGCGCAGGCCGATCTCTACGGGAACGAGCTCCACCACACCCTCGACCACGCGGAAGACCGTCTGACCTTCCTTGGTCGGCATCAGCGCCGCCTCCGGCAGGAGCAGGGCCCCTGGGCGCCGTTCGAGCACCACGTCGACGCGGGCGAAGAGGCCCGGCCGCAGGCGGCCCTCCGGGTTGGCCAGCGTGGCGCGGATCACCAGGGCGCGGCCGTTGACGTCGACCTGCGGATCGATGGCGAAGACCTCGCCGGTGAAGTTCTCACCCGGCAAGGCATCGACGCGGACGGTCAGCTCCTGCCCGGTCGCGACCTCGGCGAGGAAGAGCTCCGGAATGCGGAAATCGACCTTCAGCTCCTCGATGTCCGACAGCGTCACCAGGTTGTCGCCCACGGCAACATAGTCGCCGACGGACACGTTGCGCAGGCCGATCACGCCGCCAAAAGGGGCCTTGATGACGGTCTTCGCGATCCGGGCCTCGGCCAGCGCAAGGGCCGCCTTGTCGTTGGTCAACTGCGCCAGGGCCTCGTCGCGCGCCGCCACCGTGCCGGACCCACGCCGCAGCAGTTCGGCAGCGCGGTCGTAGGTGCTCTGGCTCAGCTCAAGGCTCGCCTTCACCTGGTCGAGCTCGGCCTGGAGGATGACGTCGTCCAGCTTGAACAGGACGGCGTCCTTCTCGACCGGTTGGCCTTCGGTGAAATTGATCTGGGTGACCAGGCCACCGATCTCCGGTCGCAGGGTCACCTGCTCGTTGGCGGCCAGGGTGCCAACCGCCTCGACCGTGCGCAGCAGCGTATCCTTGCGCACAGGCGCGGCATCGACCGGCACGGCGAAGCCGCCCTGCTGCTGCCCAGCCTGCTCGTCCTCTGCGAGGTACTGCGTCCAGGCATACCAGGCGCCGGCAGCGAGGCCGGCCAAAACGATCAGCGCGATCAGATAACGTCGCCATGCCATTGGAAGATATCCCTTGAACGGCGAACGGCGGCTCTTCTGCCGCCGCTCGTGGTCGAGCTACTATCGCACAGGTCGCTCCCGCAGTACAGTATAGATGGCGGCAGGTCGCCGAAGCCAGGGCCGTCCAGAACAGGGGCATGATCGGGTTGCCGGGGAGGCTCCCGGCAGCTAGATCGTAAGGCGATCAACTCTGCAGGAACGAGCGAGTAGCGAGGCAGACGCTTCCGGAACGGCCAAGTTCCACATCGGCGACATCGTGCGCCACCGCCTCTATCCTGTTTCGCGGCGTGATCTTCGACGTCGATCCGCAATTCGCCAACACCGACGAATGGTGGCAGTCGATCCCCGAGCACGTGCGGCCGCGCAAGGACCAGCCCTTCTATCACCTGCTGGCGGAGAACGCGGAGACCACCTACGTCGCCTACGTCTCCGAGCAGAACCTGCTGCCGGACGAGAGCGGCAGGCCGGTCGGCCACCCGCAGGTCGGCCAGTACTTCAGCGACCTGAAGGACGGCCGCTACGTTCGGCGCATGGCCTGGACTAGCCAGCCTCGCCCCGGCGTCCCTTGGGAGGGGCGCTGCTCCACGCCCTCGGCCGGCCGCGGCTCCGGATGTCGTCGCGGGCGCCCGGCGGCGGCGAGGCGGCGTGACCCGGCCTGCGGCTCACCGGCCGCCTCGGCCTGCTGCGGGTAGAGGCGCAGCCGACCACCCAGACGTCATAGACCGGGTGCTCCATCGCCGAGACCGACGGCGAGGACGCGAACATCCAGCCGCTGAAGACCTTCACCGGGTCGCGGTCGGGCTTGGCCTCGACGACCTCCAGGAAGGCCGTGCGCTCGGGGACCTCGTCCTCAGCCGAAGCGATGCAGTCGTCGACCTTGATCTGCAGGTAGCCGAAACTCACCATCTCGCCGAAGGGGGCGTCGAAGGCGAAGATGCGCGCGGTGATCTTGTCGAGGCCCTGCAGCTTCGCGCCGATGGCGGTCGGTGCCGGCGGCTGCGCGGTCGCCTCCTGCTGCGCGCCGGCCTGCGGCGCCATCGCGGCGGCGGCAAGGGAGAGGCAGGCGCTCACGGCGAGCGCCCCGAAAGCCAGGGTTCTCACGATTCGCCTCCGGTCCCGCCCTTGGCATAGGGATTGACCAGGCTCTGCATCATGGCCTGCAGCACGCTGCGCACCTGCGCTTCGTCGCCGCCCATGAGGATGGCGTCCTCCAAGGCGTCCTGCGCCATCTGCTGCAGCTCCTCCAGGTTCTCGTTCAGCACTTTGATCTTTTCGCGGCAGGCCAGCACCTCGCCGTCCGGCTGGCGCCAGACCGGTGGCGTGAATCCTGCAGGTTTCGACTGGCTCATGGCTTGTCCGACAACGACCCGACCTTCAGCTTCGCCATTGAATGCGTCCTTCGCAAGGCACCGCCGACAGCCAGCCGGCGGCCGCGGTTCGCTAGAAATCGTCCGGGACGCTGCCGCCGAAGATGTAGCGGCCGAACTGATCGACGATGTTGACCGGGCTCTCCGTGTCGCGGATCCGGTCGCCGGCTGCCAGCAGCTCGCCGGAGCGGCCCGGGCGGAGCATCACCACCGCATCGCCCAGCAGCCCGTCGTAGGAGATCACCGCCTGGGTGTCGCTCGCCAGCTTGACCTGCGGCAGGATCACCATGGCGACCTCCACGTCGTAGCGCTTGGCATCCAGGTCGACCCGCTGCACCCGGCCGACCGCGACGCCGGCGATCCTGACCTCGGCGCCGGCTGTCAGGGTCGGCGCCTGGGCGAAGCGCGCCGTCAGCGCATAGCCCTCGACCGAGGGCGGCTGCGTCTGGTCGACCACGAAGACGACGAAGGCACCGGCGACCAGCAGCACGATCGCGGCGACGATGGTCTCGATGAGATTGCGACGCATCGCGGCGGCGCGGCTCAGTCGCCGCCGCCGGAGGCGCCGGGGCCGCCGGCCTCCGGGCTGGCCTGGGCCGCCTGCACGACGAAGCGGGCCAGCAGGTCGACGACGTTCACCGCCCCCTGGGTCCGGTCGAAGGTGACGTAGGCGCCGTTCTCCATGTCCTCCAGCGCGCCGCCGGGCTCCAGCGAGACGTAGCTGCCGCCGAGCAGGCCATCGGGCAGGATCCGGACCTTGCTGTCGGCCGGCAGCGGATAGCGATCGTCGACGATCAGGCGCAAGACCGCGAGGCGGCCGTCCTCGGCCAGCGACTTGCGCAGCACGGTGCCGACCTTGACGCCGGCCAGCCGCACCTCGGTGCCGGGCTGCACACCGGAGACGTCGTCGAACTCGGCCTCGATATGGTAGCCGGCGACGCTCTCGACGCTCGAGGTGGCGAAGCCCAGGTAGACGAAGCCGGCGGCGAACAGCAGCACCAATGCCCCGACCAGCGTCTCGATCACGTCCCGCCGCATCTCTCGCTCCCTTCAGCCGTGACCGGCCGGCAGCCCCTACTCGGGGCGCCAGGCCTCGTAGTCGCCGGTGGCCGCGGCGCGATGACCGCCTTTCAAGGTATGGCCGGCCGGGCGATAGGCCGCCGGCGTGCCGGTCAGGTTCTGCTGGTGCTCCTTCATCCAGGGGCGCCGCACCAGATCGTCGGGCGGCGTCTCATCGGAGGTGTGATGCAGCCAGCCATGCCACTCCGACGGCACCCGCGAGGCCTCGACCTCGCCATTGTAGATCACCCAGCGGCGCTCGTGCCGCAGCGAGTCGCGATGGACGCCCCGCCCGCCGCGCCGCGACCTGTAATAGCGATTGCCGAACTGGTCGCGACCGACCTGGACGCCGTTCAGCCAGGTGAAGATCCGCGTTCCAATCGTTGCACCCATCGACAGCAGTTCTCCCAGCGTCGTCGCGGCAGGCCGTCCGGCCACAGCCCGACGGCAGCCGGAGGGAGGCTCCCGTCCGGCGCGGGCGACTATAGTCATCGCCTCGCCAGCCCGTCCAGGGCACATGAAAGCCCTGCGCCGGCCGCCGATTGACCCCCTCCCGGGGTCATGCGATGGCCTTGGTGTCGTTGGCGACAGGGGAGCCTACCAGCGTGAGCCGACCCGCATCGGGAGGTGAGACCGCGGCCGTGCCGGCGACGGCGGTGAGCGATGCCATCGCCTTGCCGGCGGCGCCGCTGCTGCAGGCGGCGACCGGCCGCCAGGGCCTGGGGCTCTGCCTGGCGCTCTGCAGCGCCGGCCTCTATGCCGTCACCACCATCGCCGCCGCCATGGCCTATGGCGAGGGCACCAACCCCGCGACCCTGATCTGGCTGCGCTTCGCCATCTCCGCGGCGGCCCTGGCCCTGACCGCGCGCCTGCTGGGACGCAGCCTGACCATCCCCAGGGCGCAGTGGCCGACCTTCCTCTGCACGGCCTTCGGCGTCATGGGCATGACCAACGGCTACCTGACGTCGGTGGCCTTCATCCCGATCGAGCTGGCGGTCATCATCTTCTACAGCTTCCCACTCCTGGTCGGCATTGCCGAGGCCATGCTGGAGCGCCGGCGGCTGGCCCCGCTGGGCCTGGTCTGCTACCTCGCCGCCTTCGGCGGCCTGCTGCTCGCCCTCGGCCCCCGCTTCGACAGCCTCGACTGGCGCGGCATCGCCCTGGCGTCACTGGCCGCCGTCTCCGGGGTGGTGACCTTCCTCTCCAGCCGTCGGCTGGCACGCAGCATCGAGCCGTTGGCGGTGGCCTGCGGCGTGAACCTCCTCGGCATCGTGGTCGGCGCCCTGGTGCTGCTGCTGACCAGCGAACTGGTGCTGCCCGACAGGCGAGCCGGAGCTCGGCTGGCCATGGGCATCGCCTATGTCGCTCGGTCGATTTCCTCTCTCCGCGCCGCCTTTCGTCTGTTTCGCTCTTCGCGCCCACCGGTCCTGTCGCTGCGCTTCGCCACGGCCGCAGGCCTACCGGTGGCGATCGATGGCGCAGTCCCGCGCTTCGAGCCGGCGTTGACGGTGCTCGCCGCCTGGCAGTTCCTCGGCGCCAGCCATTCCGGCGGCCAGGGCCTGGGGGTCGCGCTGATCCTCGGCGCGCTCTTCGCGGCGCCGCTCGCCTCCAGCGCCCCATGCGCTGACGGCCGCCGTCTGCCTGGCCTTCGTCCTGGCCCTGGTGCTGCACGTCGAGGCCATCCGGTCGGCCGGCCCGGCCCGAGTCGCCATGATCTTCAACTTCGAGCCGGCGGTGACGGTGCTGATCGCCGCCCTCTGGCTGGGCGAAGGCTTCGGCTGGGTCAGCTGGACGGGCTCGGCCTGGTCCTGGCCGCCTGGTGTTCGACAGCCTGCCGCGCCGCCCCCTGGCCACCTCGCCGCAAGCCGTCAGATCGGCCGACGTGGGTTGCCCCGGGGCCATGGCGCTCCTAAATACGCCGCATGGCCGCTGGTATCCCGCCGCTGTCAAGTCTCTGAATCTTATCCCCAATATCCAGTGGGTGTGTAAGAAAGTTGCCACAAAGTGTGGTAGCCGCCCCCCAGATCTTGTGATCTACTGACCCTCCGACCCCAGCCTTGGCCGGTCGTCGAACGCCCCTCTGGCGGGGCCCACCGGCGGGACGGTGCGACGAGAGAGAGCCGGCGAGGTCGGATCGCAGGGACAGTGAGCAGGATCGAGGGGAAGCCATGCGTATCGCGCGTCACTTTACGGACCCTGGCAAGGACGCCTACGAGGGCATCGAGTTCCGGCGCACCACGTCGGAGATCCGCAATCCCGACGGCTCCGTGGTCTTCAAGGCCGAGGACATCGAGATTCCCGCCGCCTGGAGCCAGGTCGCGAGCGACATCCTGGCGCAGAAGTACTTCCGCAAGCGCGGCCTGCCGCAAGATCCTGAAGAAGGTCGAGGAGAACGGCGTGCCGTCGTGGCTGTGGCGCAGTGTTCCCGACGAGGCGGCGCTGGCCAAGCTGCCGGAGGAGGAGCGCACCATCGGCGAGACCACGCGCCAAGCAGGTCTTCGACCGCCTGGCCGGCACCTGGACCTACTGGGGCTGGAAGGGCGGCTACTTCGACCACCGAGGAGGACGCGCGCGCCTTCTTCGACGAGATGCGCTACATGCTGGCGCGCCAGATGGCGGCGCCGAACTCGCCGCAGTGGTTCAACACCGGCCTGCACTGGGCCTACGGCATCGACGGGCCCGCCCAGGGCCACTACTACGTCGACTTCAAGACCGGCAAGCTGACCCGCTCGGCCTCGGCCTACGAGCATCCGCAGCCGCACGCCTGCTTCATCCAGTCGGTCGCCGACGACCTGGTGAACGAGCGCGGCATCATGGACCTCTGGGTGCGCGAGGCGCGGCTCTTCAAGTACGGCTCCGGCACCGGCACCAACTTCTCCGCCTCCGCGGCGAGGGCGAGCCGCTGTCGGGCGGCGGCCGCTCGTCCGGCCTGATGTCGTTCCTGAAGATCGGCGACCGCGCCGCCGGCGCCATCAAGTCGGGCGGCACCACGCGCCGCGCCGCCAAGATGGTGGTGGTCGACGCCGACCACCCCGACATCCTGGACTTCGTCTCCTGGAAGGTAGTGGAGGAGCAGAAGGTGGCCGCCCTGGTCACCGGCTCGCGGCTCTGCAACCAGCACCTCAACGCCGTGATGGCGGCCTGCCACGAGGCCAAGGAGAGCCGGGCGACCAGGCCTTCGATCCCGGCCGCCAACCTGCCGCTGAAGCAGGCGATCAGCGCCGCCCGCAAGGCGATGGTCCCGGAGAACTACGTCCAGCGCGTGATCCAGTTCGCCCGCCAGGGCTACACCGAGATCGACTTCCAGGTCTACGACACCGACTGGGATACCGACGCCTACCTGACGGTCTCCGGCCAGAATGCGAACAACACCGTGCGCGTCACCAACGCCTTCCTGGAAGCCGTGGAGTCGGACGGCGACTGGACGCTGATCCGCCGCACCGACGGCAAGCCGGCCAAGACGATCAAGGCGGGGGAGCTCTGGCAGAAGGTGGCCGAGGCCGCCTGGCACTCCGCCGATCCCGGCATCCAGTACGACACCACCATCAACGAGTGGCACACCTGCCCGGCCTCGGGCCGCATCAACGCCTCCAACCCCTGCTCGGAGTACATGTTCCTCGACGACACGGCCTGCAACCTGGCGTCGCTGAACCTGCTGCAGTTCCGCGCGAGGACGGCTCCTTCGACCTCGCGGCCTACGAGCACGCGGTGCGGCTCTGGACCGTGACCCTCGAGATCTCGGTGCTGATGGCGCAGTTCCCCTCGCGGGAGATCGCCGAGCTTTCCTACGACTTCCGCACCCTGGGCCTGGGCTATGCCAACATCGGCGGGCTGCTGATGGCCATGGGCCTGGGCTACGACTCGGCCGAGGGCCGCGCGCTCTGCGGCGCGCTGACCGCGGTGATGACCGGCGTCGCCTACGCCACCTCGGCCGAGATGGCCGGCGAGCTCGGCGCCTTCCCGGAGCACAAGGCCAACGCCGAGCCGATGCTGCGGGTCATCCGCAACCATCGCCGCGCCGCCTACGGCGAGACCGACGGCTACGAGGGGCTCTCGATCCTGCCGGTGCCGCTGGACGAGGCGAATGCGCCGGAGCCGGCACTGGTGCGGGCCGCCCGCGAGGCCTGGGACCTGGCGCTGACGCTGGGCGAGATCACGGCTTCCGCAACGCCCAGGTCACCGTCCTCGCCCCGACCGGCACGATCGGCCTGGTGATGGACTGCGACACCACCGGCATCGAGCCCGACTTCGCGCTGGTGAAGTTCAAGAAGCTGGCCGGCGGCGGCTACTTCAAGATCATCAACCGCACGGTGCCCGAGGCGCTGCGGGTGCTGGGCTACGACGACCGGCAGATCGAGGCGATGGTGCGCTATGCCGTCGGCCACGGCACGCTGAAGGACGCCCCCGGCGTC
Source organism: uncultured Alphaproteobacteria bacterium (assembly GCA_942492185.1). Lineage (GTDB taxonomy): Bacteria > Pseudomonadota > Alphaproteobacteria > Kiloniellales > JACOMY01 > CALOEA01. The sequence continues at coordinate 27,207 of CALOEA010000053.1, read as the reverse complement.
AGCCACGCGCGCCTCAAGGCCAAGGGCTTCACCGACAAGGTGCTCGAGGTCCTGGAGAACGCGCTGGTCGCCGCCTTCGACATCAAGTTCGCCTTCAACAAGTGGACACTGGGCGAAGAGTTCTGCCGCAACGCCCTTCAGCTCGACCCGGCGACGCTGGACGACCCCGCCTTCGACATGCTGGCGCACCTGGGCTTCTCGCGCGCCGAGATCGAGGCGGCCAACACCTTCTGCTGCGGCGCCATGACCCTGGAGGGCGCCCCCTTCCTGCGGTCCGAGCACCTCGAGGTGTTCGACTGCGCCAACGCCTGCGGCCGCATCGGCACGCGCTCGCTTTCGGTGGAGAGCCACATCCGCATGATGGCGGCGGCGCAGCCGTTCATCTCCGGCGCCATCTCCAAGACCATCAACATGCCGAACGACGCCACGGTCGACGACTGCCGCCAGGCCTATGAGCTGTCCTGGCGCCTCGGCCTGAAGGCCAATGCGCTCTATCGCGACGGCTCCAAGCTGTCGCAGCCGCTGGCGACGCAGCTTCTGGCGGCCGTCGACGAGGTCGTGGAGGAGGAGCCGCTGGCGGCGCAGCAGATCGCCGAGGCGGCCGCCGGACGCGCCCAGATCGTGGCCGAGCGCATCGTCGAGCGGGTCATCGAGCGCGTGGTCGAGCGCAACGCGAGCGCGAGAAGCTGCCGCACCGCCGCAAGGGCTACACCCAGAAGGCCATCGTCGGCGGCCACAAGGTCTACCTGCGCACCGGCGAGTACGAGGACGGCAAGATCGGCGAGATCTTCATCGACATGCACAAGGAAGGCGCCGCCTTCCGCTCGCTGATGAACAACTTCGCCATCGCCATCTCGATCGGCCTGCAGTACGGCGTGCCGCTGGAGGAGTTCGTCGAGGCCTTCACCTTCACCCGCTTCGAGCCCTCGGGCCTGGTCGAGGGCAACGACACCATCAAGATGGCGACCTCGGTGCTGGACTACATCTTCCGCGAGCTGGCGATCTCCTACCTCGGACGCAACGACCTGGCGCACGTGCAGCCGGACGACACGCTGCCCGACGCGATGGGCAAGGGCGTCGGCCAGTCCGGCCTGCCGGTGGAGTCGCTGCGCAAGGTCGCCTCGACCGGCTACGTGCGCTCGCAGCTCACTCGTCCTGCCGGGCGGCCAGCAGCGGGTGGCGCCGGCCAGGACCGAGGGCAGCTCGGCGCTGGCGCTGCAGCCCGAGGTCACGCAGGCCCAGGCCGGGCCCCAGGCGACGGTCCAGGTGGTCGAGCAGACGGTGGTAGCCGAGACCGTCGCCGCCCCGGGATCGCTCGGTCGCGGCAGGCCAAGCCGCCGATCGCGCCTGGAGCGCATCCGCGAAGCCCGCCTGAAGGGCTACGAGGGCGACTCCTGCGGCGAATGCGGCAACTTCACCCTGGTGCGCAACGGCACCTGCATGAAGTGCGACACCTGCGGCGCGACCAGCGGCTGCTCGTGACGAAGGTCGAGCGGACGGAGGCGTTTTCAGCTATTCGGGTTCTCCCTGTCGACTAGCCGGGGCGCTTGACCGCCAATGCCGATAAGGCCGGGAAGCGCCCCTCTTCTTGCGCCCGCCGCGGCGCCCCTCTTTTCGTTATGCCCTTGATTGCCGGCGTCACCCTGCGAGCTTGACGGCATCGGAATTCGCGGATGAGGACTTTCGTCATGTGCCCCGGCCCGCTAGGTTCCCGCCGCGCAACAACCAACCGGAGGATCACCCCATGACCGGACAGGTCGAAGCCCGCCTGCGGGAGCTCGGCGTCGCCGTCCCGACGCCCGCCGCCCCCGTCGCCAACTACGTCGGCTATGTCAGGAGCGGCAACCTGGTCTTCATCTCCGGCCAGGTGACGCTGAAGGACGGCAAGTTCGAGTTCATCGGCAAGCTCGGCAAGGACTTCACCGTCGAGCAGGGCCAGGAGGCGGCGAAGCTCTGCGCCATCAACATCGTCGCGCAGCTGAAGGCGGCCTGCGGCGGCGACCTGGACAAGGTGAAGCGCATCGTCAAGCTGGGCGGCTTCGTCAACTCGACGCCGGACTTCACCGACCAGCCGAAGGTGATCAACGGCGCTTCGGACTTCATGGTGGCGGTCTTCGGCGACAAGGGCCGTCATGCCCGCGCCGCGGTCTCCCATGCCGGCGGCCTGCCGCTGAACGTGCGCGGTCGAGATCGACTGCGTCGCCGAGGTCCCGTAAGTCGAGTCCCTGGGTGGCCCATCCTTCGAGACGCCCTGCTCCGCAGGGCTCCTCAGGATGAGGTGGTTCACTTGTCTCCACAACCACAGCCCTCATCCTGAGGAGGCCGCGCAGCGGCCGTCTCGAAGGATGGGCCACAGGCGCCACCGCCCCCACCCTGCTTGACGGCACCGGGGGCGGCCAGGGCACACTCGCGGCCGCATGCCGGACGAGCGTTCAACACTGCGCGACGAAGCCGCGGCCTTCCTGGCCGCCCATCCGGCCACCCGCTATCTCGACGTGATATACGCCGACCTCTGCGGCGTGATCCGCGACAAGCGCTATCCCATCACCGAGCTCGGCGAAGCTGGCGAAGCAAGGGCCTAGCCTTCCCCGGCGCAGTCTTCCTGCTCTCGGTCAACGGCGGCACGCAGGACCCGCTGGGGCACGGCTTCAGCGACGGCGACCCCGACCGGCCGGTGCGCCTGGTGCCCGGCACGCTCGCCCCGGTGCCCTGGTCGCCGGTGCCGCTGGCGCAGGCGCTGGTCACCATGACCGAGCCGGACGGCGCGCCCTATGCCTTCGAGCCGCGCAACGTGCTGCGCCGCGTGGCCGAGCGCTTCGCCGCCACGGGGCTGAGGCCTGTCGTCGCCTACGAGCTCGAGATCTACCTGATCGACCGCGAGCGCGACGCCGGCGGCGGGCCGCAGCCGCCGGTGCTGCCGACCACCGGCCGGCGCGACGCCGCCACCCAGGTCTACGGCATGAACGAGGTCGAGGCCTTCGCGCCACTGCTGGCCGAGATCCATGAGGCCTGCCGCGCCCAGTCCATCCCGGTCGGCGCGCTCTCGGCCGAGTACGCGCCGGGACAGTACGAGATCAACCTGCAGCACGTGCCCGACCCGCTGCTGGCCGCCGACCAGGCGGTGCTGTTCAAGCGCGCGGTGCAGGGCGTGGCGCGCAAGCACGGCCTGCAGGCCACCTTCGCCGCCAAGCCCTACCCGGCCGAGGCCGGTTCGGGCCTGCACCTGCACGCTCAGCCTGCTGGATCGGCGCCGGCCGCAACGTCTTCGACGGCGGCGCGGAGCTGGCGAGCGAGACCTTGAAGCACGCCATCGGCGGCGCGCTGGCCACCATGCCGGACGCGATGAGCCATCTTCGCCCCCAGCGTGCCAACGCCTTCCGGCGCTACAAGGCCAACAACTTCGTGCCGGTCAGCCGCTCCTGGGGCTTCGAGAACCGCTCGGCCGCGATCCGCGTGCCGATCGGGCTGGCGACGCCGCGGCGCGCGGCGCCCGGCGCGGGCTGGGGGTGGGCGCGGTTCGGCTATGGTAGTCGGGTCTATGTCGCCCCGTGGGCCGGTGGAGGCTTCTCGCGGCGGCCCGCGAACGCCTGGTACCTGCGGCGACTGGTCACCCCGTCATCGGAGCGAGACCATGGCGCGCGACCCCCGCTACGACCTGCTTCGAGCCGGTGAAGATCGGCCCCGTGACGGCGACGAACCGGTTCTACCAGGTGCCCCATTGCAACGGCATGGGCCACGTCCGCCCCAACACCCTGGCCGGCATGCGCGGCATGAAGGCCGAGGGCGGCTGGGCCGTGGTGGCTACCGAGGAGTGCGACATCCACCCTCCGCCGACGTCTCGCCCTTCTGCGAGGCCGACTGTGGGACGAGGGCGACATGTCCTACCTCGCCCGCGTGGTCGAGGAGGTCCACGGCACGGCGCCCTGGCGGCGATCGAGCTGGTCCACCACGGCCATCACATCGCCCAACCGCAAGAGCCGCGAGCTATCCGATGGCGGCCACTCGATCCCGGTCGCCGGCTATGACCCGCTCCAGGCGCGCGCGATGGACAAGGACGACATCCGCCGACCTGCGCCGCTGGCACCGCCGCTCGCGGCGCTGCGCGCGCAGGCCGGCTTCGACATCGTCTACGTCTACGCCGGCCACGATCTCTGCCTGACCGATGCACCTTCCTGCCGCCGCGCTACAACCAGCGCACCGACGAATACGGCGGCAGCCTGGAGAACCGCGTGCGCCTGTTCCGCGAGCTGATCGAGGACACCAAGGAGGCGGTCGGCGACACCGCGGCCGTCGCCGTGCGCTTCGCCGTCGACGAGCTGATGGGGCCCGAGGGCCTGGCCAGTGGCGGTACGAGGGCCGCGAGGTCGTCGAGATGCTGGCCGAGCTGCCGGACCTCTGGGACGTCAACGTCGCCGACTGGGACAACGATTCGAAGACCTCGCGCTTCGCGCCCGAGGGCTACCAGGAGGAGTACGTCGCCTTCGTCAAGCAGGTGACCACCAAGCCGGTGGTCGGCGTCGGCCGCTTCACCTCGCCCGACGCCATGGTCTGCGGCAGATCCGCCGCGGCATCCTCGACATGATCGGCGCCGCCCGTCCCTCGATCGCCGATCCCTTCCTGCCGAAGAAGATCGAGGAGGGGCGCCTGGAGGACATCCGCGAGTGCATCGGCTGCAACATCTGCGTCAGCGGCGACTACACCCAGAGCCCGATCCGCTGCACCCAGAACCCCACCATGGGCGAGGAGTGGCGCAAGGGCTGGCACCCCGAGCGCATGCAGGCAAAGGGCAACAGCGAGAGCGTGCTGGTGGTCGGCGCCGGGCCGGCCGGGCTGGAGGCGGCGCGCGCGCTGGGCCAGCGCGGCTACCGCGTGACGCTGGCCGAGGCCGGCGACGAGCTGGGCGGCCGGGTGACGCGGGAGAGCCGCCTGCCGGGGCTCGCCACCTGGGCGCGCGTGCGCGACTACCGCCTGGGACAGATCGACCAGATGGCCAACGTCGAGATCTACCTCGCGGCGGCGCTATGAGGCGGCCGACGTGCTGGGCTTCGGCGCGACCACGTCGCGCTCGCCACCGGTGCGACCTGGCGGCGCGACGGCGTCGGCCGCCACCTGACGCCGCTCGCCCAGCCCGGGGCCGAGCGCGCCCATGTCCTGACCCCCGACGACATGATGGCCGGCGCCGCCTGCCGGCGGCCCGGTGCTGATCTTCGACGACGACCACTACTACATGGCCAACGTGCTGGCCGAGGTGGCGCTGGCCAAGGGCTGCAAGGTGATCTTCGCTGCCCCCGGCGGTGCAGGTCGCGCCCTGGACGCTCAACACGATGGAGCAGCATCGCATCCAGGCGCGCCTGCTGAGTCCGGCGCCGAGATCGTCATCTCGCAGGCGCTGAGCGCCATCGGCCCCGATGGCGTCACCCTGACCTGCGACTACACCGGCCGCACACGCGCGCTCGCCTGCGACGGCGTCCTGCTGGTGACGGCACGCCACCCGAACGACGCGCTCTGCCGCGAACTCAAGGCGGACGAGGCGGCCTTGCAGCGCGCCGGCATCATCGGCGTCACCGCGCTGGCCGACGCCGTGGCGCCCTCCACCATCGCCGCGGCGGTCTACGACGGGCACCGCTACGCCCGCGAGATCGAGGACCCGGCCGACCCCGACCGCGCACCCTTCCGGCGCGAACTGGCGGTGGTGACGGCGGACTAGCGACGCGGCGCTGCAGGCTGGCGTGCATGAGCCTCACGCCTCCCGGCCGCAGCGCCATCCGGGCCCGACTCGGTCTCGCCCCGGGCGAGGGGCTTGCCAAGTGGTGCGCCGACACGCTGACGCCCTCCAGGAACCTAGGCGGCGAACTACGACGGCCGAGGAGTCGCTAGCGATCGCCTCTGGCCGAGCGCGCTCGAGGACCATCGGTCGACCGACGCTCACCCTTCCTCAGGATGAGGCTTATGCAAATGGAAACAAACACTTAGACCTCATCTCTGAGGAGCCCTGCGAGCATGGCGTCTCGAAGGATGGGCACAGTGGACTCTCGACCCGCTCGGATGCTGCTCTAGCATCTCTGCCCTACCGGATGCTGCCGTCGGCCCGCCTCGACGTCGCGCGACGCTCAGCGGCTCTCGCTGAGGCCTCCCTGGGGTCATGCCCGCCCTGGCCCGCCCTATCCTTTTCCCATGCCCGACGGTGGCGATGCCCTGACGCTGGAGGCCCACGACTCGATCGACAAGATCGATGCTGCGGTGTGGGATGCCTGTGCCGGCGGTGACAACCCGTTCGTCAGTCACGCCTTCCTGAACGCCTTGGAGATTTCCGGTTCGGTCGGGCGCGGCACCGGCTGGCTGGCGCAGCATCTGGTGCTGGAAGATGATTCCGGCTTCGTCCATGCGACGGCGCCGCTGTATGTGAAGGGGCATAGCCAGGGCGAATATGTCTTCGACCATGGCTGGGCCGAAGCCTATGAACGGGCCGGCGGCCGCTATTATCCCAAGCTGCAGGTCGCAGCCCCCTTCTCGCCCGTGCCCGGCCCCCGCCTGCTGGTGCGTCCGACGCCCCATCATGCGGTGATCCGCGACGCGCTGATTTCCGCCCTCACCCAGACCGCCGAAAAATCCGGCTTCTCGTCCCTGCACATGACATTCTGCAGCGCCGATGAAGCGGCGGCGCTTGACCGAGCATGGGTATCTCCAGCGCCTGGGCTGCCAGTATCACTGGCACAATGCGGGCTACGCGAGCTTCGACGATTTTCTGGGCGCGCTGTCTTCACGCAAGCGCAAGGCGATCCGCAAGGAACGGGCACAGGTAGCGGCGCAGGGTCTCGGCATCCGCACGCTCAGCGGCGACGACCTCACCCCGGCGCATTGGGATGCGTTCTACACGTTCTATATCGATACCGGCGGACGGAAATGGGGCAGCCCCTATCTGACACGCCCGTTCTTCGACGCACTCCATCAGACCATGCGCGACCGCGTCGTGTTGATCATGGCCTTCCGTGACGGCGCACCCATCGCCGGTGCCCTCAATCTGCGCGGCAGGGACGCCCTCTATGGCCGCAACTGGGGCTGCATCGAGGACGTCCCTTACCTCCATTTCGAATGCTGCTATTACCGCGCCATCGACTATGCCATCGAGCACAAGCTGGCGCGTGTGGAAGCGGGCGCCCAGGGGGAGCACAAGATCCAGCGCGGCTACCTGCCGGTGATCACCTATTCGGCGCACTGGATCGCCGACCCGCGCCTGGAGCGCGCGGTGGCCGACTTCCTGCGCCGCGAGCGCCCCGCCGTCGCCGCCGAGGCCGAGGCGCTGGCGGCCACCGGACCCTATCGCCGCGATGGGGGTCCGGGTCGCCAGGAGGAACGGTGATGCGAAGGTCTTCCCGCGTCTCCTGCCTGCCCTGATCCTGCCTGCGGTCCTTGCAAGCGCTGCCGCTGCCGCGGCCGAGAGCTGGCGCATGAGCGCTGCGCCGCCGCTGGCCCCGCCGACACGGTTCAGTCCATGCGAGGAGGCGCTGATCGACGATCCCGACGATACCCTGGCGCTGAAGCGGCTCGGCGATATCAGTCTCGGCAGCCCCGGTCCGAGTGGCAGGCGGTGGAGTTCTACCGCCGGCGCATTGTCCTCGAGCCCGACAACCCGGAGGCCTGGTTCGACCACGCCGCCGCACTGGCGACCATGTGGTACTTCGACGAGGCCAAGGCCTCGATGCATCGCGCCTTGGCCCTGCTGGCCCGGGGACCTCGTCTACGCAGCGCCTGGCGGTGATGGTCTTCGAGCAGGCCGGCGAGGCCGACGCCGCCTTCGCCGCGCACCTCGCCTTGGCCGAGGCCGGCATCGAGATCGGCATGTACGATCTCGCCCGCGACTATCACTACGGACGCGGCACCGGCGCCGATCGCGCCGCCGCCCGCCTGTGGTACCAGAGGGCGGCCGAGGCCGGTCATGTCGCCGCGATGCAGGTGCTGGCCGACCACCTGCCCTACGGCGCGCTGGGCCCCGACGACCCCGCAGCGGCCGACCACTGGCGACAGGAGGTCGAGGGCGTCCGCCGCAGCCACCCCGAGGACGACTAGGCGCTCTCCTCCGGCACGCCTATGGCCTGCGCCGCCGCCACAACCGCCGCGAGCGCCGCCTCCCCCGCCTCCTCCAGCCGCGCCCGGTCCTGGCCGTTGGCCGTCAGCGCGCCTGGGCGTCGGCGCGCAGCGCCTCGGCACTGGCGGCGCAGCACCGCTGGCTCCTCGGGACGACGGGCCAGCGGCGCCAGGCGTGCGGCAAGCGCCAGCAGCCGCAGCAAGACCAGGGGCAGCCGCCCGGCTGACTGGCGGATCGGATCGAGGGCGCTGTCGGCCAGCGTGGCGAAGGTCAGCGGCAGGCCCTTGCCCTGATGAAGCCCTCGGCATCGCAGTAGTCGCCACTGTAGGTCGCGGCGCAGCGTGGTCGCCAGTGCCGCCCCCAGGTGATCGATGCAGATCAGTGCGGTAGAAGTCGTGATCCCGGGGGAGGGCGCGGGCCGCGATCTCCACCAGAAGGTGGATGCGGAAGGCGATGTCGTTCTCCTCGGTGCGCTGCGGGCCGAGGGCGATGGCCTGCAGGGCGCGGCGCCTCAGCGCCTCGTTGCCGGCCGCGTCGGTCGCCGCCTCCACCTCCAGCAGCAGGGTCTCGCGCAGCGGAAGTCGCCGGCCGCGCGTCGCAGGCGGATCACCGCATCAGCCTCGACGGCAAGCCGCAGCAGGACGTCGTAGTCGATGAACTGGATGTAGCCGTCGCTGCCGGCCGGCAGGGAGAAGCGGATGGGCCGCTCGCCCGGCGGCAGCGGGCGCTCTCCCTGCGGTTCCCGCCGAGGGCATGGCGGTCGGGCGCACGCTGCAGGTCGGCCGACAGCGAGGCGACGGCATTGTCCACCTGGATGGTGCGGGCAAGATCGTGGAAGGCGAAGATCAGCCAGAAGAGCGAACAGATCGACAGCACCAGCGCGAGGAAGACCGCCAGGCGCGGCACGCCGTCCTCGGCGGTTCCGACCGCCGACTGCACGATCAGCGCGAAGACGAAGGTGGCGACGAAGATGCCGAGCGTCAGCTGGATCGTGCGCTTGCGCAGGTAGCGCTGCAGCAGGCGCGCGCCGATGCTGCCGGCGGCCAGCGTCAGGGCCACCAGCGTCAGGGAGAAGACCAGGCTGGCGACCGTGATGATCGAGCCGCTGATCGTCGAGAGCGGCGAGCGCGCGCCCTCCGCTCCGACCGAGAAGGGCGGCCCCCAGTCGGAAAGCGCCTCGGTCATGCCGGCGCGCTCGCCCGCCAGCAGCGCCAAGGCCAGGAGGCCGGCGGCCAAGGCCATCAGACTGGGGTGAAACCAGAAGCTCGCCGCCATGCGGCGGCACGAAAAAGCAGGAGGCGACCGACGATGGCCGGCATCAGGAGACCGCGCCCGCAGCAGGCGAGGTCATGCGGTGCCGGCTTGCCGAGGCGCCACTCCGGCAGCGAGGCCGCGATCGAGGCGCCGAACAGCGAGGTCGCCCAGGCCAGCTCCAGCCACAGAAGCGTCACCGGGATGGCAGCCAGGGCACCGTAGATCGATTCGTAGCTGGCGACATAGAGGAGGTAGAGGGCGAAGCCCGCCTTCAGGACCTGGAACAGCACGGCGGCCACCGCCGCCGCCGCTAGCGAGTCGCGGAAGGTCGCCGGCCGGCTCGGCACCAGCCAGTAGAGCAGCGCGAAACCCATCCACTCGACGACGAAGGGCAGCACCGCCTTGAGCAGGCCGAGCGACCGCTGGAACAGCCCGCCGAGCGCCGTCTCGTCGCTGGCGAAGAGGCTGGCGGTCAGCGAGAAGCCGAGGGCGAAGATGAGCGGCCCCAGCGTCAGCAGCGTCCAGTAGGTCATGAAGCGGGCCGTCAGCGGGCGCTGCTTGGTGACGCGAAAGATCCCGTCGAAGGTGTCGCTGGCGGTGTGCAGCAGCATCATGGCGATGATCGCCAAGGCAATCACCCCCAGCCCGGTCAGCTCGCGCGCGCGACTGATGAAGTCGACCAGCTGCCCCTGCACCACGGTCGCGGTGTGCGGCGCCAGGACCGACAGGATCGAGCTCTCGACCTCGAGCACGAAGTCGCGGAAGCCGGGGAAGGCGGAGAGCACCGAGATCATGATGGTGAAGAGCGGCACCAGCGCCAGCGTGGTCTGGAAGGCCAGCGCCGCCGACTTGGTGAAGAGCTCGTCGTGCCAGAAGCGCAGCGAGACATGCCGCCAGAAGCGGTAGGTGAGCGCTGGTCGCGCGCTCGGAGTCGCTGGATGAACCCCTCTGCGGCATCGCCTTTGATCACTGCCTGAAGCGCGCAGGGTCAGGGCAATCAACCCCTGCCCTCCGGCGCGCAGGGGGGAGGGCCTACGCCCAGGCCGCAAAGGCCGCTTCCGAGCTGACCTCCACCACCGCCGACCGCGGCCGCCAGGGGCTGGCCGTCGAGCAGCGCCGGCAGCAGGGTCTGCACCAGGCCGTCCCGCTCGACCACCAGACCGCGCGCGGCGACCTGCGGGTGGCTGGCCACCTCGCCGGGCTCCAGCAGCGCCTCGAAGCAGCAGTCGACCGGGTCGAGCAGCGCCTGCCAGGCAGCGCGGTCGCGCGTGGCGACGAGCGCAGCGACCTCGGCGGTCAGACCGGTCTGCGGCAGGGTTTCGCCCTGGCGGGCGATCCAGTCGGGCCGGCCGACGGCGCGGCAGAAGTTCTCCCAGAACTTGGCCTCGACCGCGCCCAGGGAGATCCAGCGGCCGTCGGCCGTGCGGTAGAGGTTGTAGAAGGCCGTGCCGCCGTTCAGCAGACCGCCGCCGCGCGGCTCGTCGGCGCCGTGGCGCGCCTGGGTCAAGGCCAGGCCCTGCCAGCCCAGCACCGTCTCCATCAGGCTGACGTCGACGAAGGCGCCCTCGCCCCTGGTGGCCCGCCGCAGGCAGCACCGCCAGCGTCGCGATCACGCCTTCCTCGACGTCAGCCTGATGGAGAGCGTGCTGGGCGTGGCAGGGTCGGCCAGGACCGTGACCGCGGCCGGCGAGGCGCCGCGGCCGGACGGCGGCGCCCTGCTGGCATCTCACCCGACGACGGCTTCCTGGGTGATCGGGCCGAGTTCTGGGTGTCTGCAGGCCGGCCGCCCGGACTGGGCCGGCCGATGGAGTGCCGCAGAGCGCTGCTGGCGGGGTGGCGGCGCCGGGCGCGACCGCGCCTTCTCGACCCAGTCGACTGTTGTTTCGGGCGCTGTTGGCGATGGACGAGGTGGTCGAACTCCGCGGGTTGCGGCCCGGGGCCTCCGGCAGGGGTGGTCCAGGCGCTCGGTCCGCTCGACGGCCAGCCCCAGCAGCGGCCGCCGCCGGAAGGAGGTCGGGTCGGTAGCGGCGCTCGCCGCCTGGGGGTGCCTGGTTGAAGCGCCCCACCGCGCGGGCGCGTCGGAGTGGTCGCACCGTGCCCAAAGCCCTTTCCGCCGACTGCTCGCCGACGGCGCTCAGCCGCCGCCTGGCGCCGCGTCTGCCTGCGCTTCTGAAGCTACGACGACCTGCAGACCAAGGCGGCCGCCCTGGCCTTCCGAACGGCCCTGGCCCCTGGTGCCCTTCTTCCTGCATCCCTGATCTCCGTCGTCTCCGCCTTCCCCCACCGGGAGACGGGAGTTCCGGGCCTCGCTTCGATGTCCTCGTGCCGCGTGTCAGCGCAGCGCTCTCGGACGCTTCATCGCCAAGGCGCGACAGCTGACGACGATCGGCGTGCTGAGCTGGCAATCATCGCGATGATCTGCTGCCGCCGTCGGCGGCACCTTCGGACGCGATCTATCGCGTGAGCGCCCGCGACTGGCGCGCGCTTCATGGCTTATTGGACGCTCCTGACGCTGGGGCCGCTGCTCTTCGCGGTCTTCGGTGACCGCCAACGTCTTCGCCGAAGGATCCGGGGCTTCCTCAGCGGTGCCTTCCAGGAAACCTTCAGCTGAAGTCGCTGCTGCCCTTCGCCATCGAGTGGCTCGCTGCTCTGCTGGCTGGCCCCCTCGCACCCGGCACGCTCGATGCGGTCGGCATCGCCTGTTCCCTGAAGGCGGGCTAGCCTCTTGCCTCTATGTCGCTACGGATCGATCTACGGTGCCGTCGCTGCCATCCCGGTGACGCTGCTGTGGCAACTGCCTGGGCGACCGCGCCTTCGGTGCCTCGATTGCCGCCGCGCCCCGGAGTGGCGCACTCGGCCGGCGCCGCATGACCGCGCCGCCGGGCCTGCCGACTTCGGTCGCCTCCTGCTCGATGCCGCCGCATGGCGGCGAGCTTCTGGTTTCTCCCCCAGTCTGATGGCCTTGGCCGCCGGCCTCCTGGCCTTGGCGCTGCTGGCCGCCGGCAAGGCCGAGGCGCTTTTCCGGCGGTGCCCTTCTCGGTCGGAGCGAGGTGCTCTCGACGATCGGCAACTCGTCATCGCGGTCGCCGGCCTGGTCTTCTCCCTGACGCTGGTGGCCCTGACGCTGGCCGCCGGCACGGCCATCGGCGCGCGCGCCTGCGCACGGCGCTACCTGCGCAAGCGCACGATCCAGCTGACGCTCGGCATCTTCGTCGCCACCTTCGTCTTCGCGCTGATCGTGCAGTCGGCGGTCGGAACCGCCGAGGACGGCGTGCCGCGCCTGGCGGTTTCCTCGCGCTGTGCTAATCGATCTGTTCGCTCTAATACCAACTTGATCTTCGCCTTCCTGCTCTACACCCGCACCATCCAGGTGGGGACAATGCCGTCGCCTCGCTGTCGGCCGACCTGCGGCGTGCGTCCGCCGTGCCTCGGCGGACCGGGAGGCGCCCGCTGCCGCCGGGCGAGTCCGCGCCCGGCCGGCGCGGCGACCCGTCCCTTCGTCGACTACGACGTCCTGCTGCGGCTTGCCATCTGATGCGGCTCGTCCTGCGACGCGCGGCCGGCGGCCTCTGCTGCGCGGGGCCTGCGTGGAGGCGGCGACCGACGCGGCCCGACTGCCCTGCAGGCCATCGCCCTCGGCGCCCGCAACACCGAGGAGAGAACGACATCACCTTCCGCATCCGCCTTCTGGTGGAGATCGCGACTCCCCCGGGATCGAGTGACGGTTTGCTTGCCGCTACCGCCGCTGGCCCGTCGTCCCGAGGAGCGCGTGCGCCGCCTGCCGAGGCGCTGCGCGCGCCCCGGGCGCTGACAGCCAACGGCTGGGGCAGGCGCTGGAAGGAGGCGGGGGCTCGCGGCGGGCCGGCGCAGGCCGATAGGCGTGCCGGAGGAGAGCGCCTGAGTGTCTCGTAGCTGCGACACCTCGACCTCCCGTTGCCGGCGCTCGCTGTTGGGGCGCGGCCGGCGGCCATGGCGACATGACCGGCCTCGGCGGCCTTCTGGCACCAGAGGCGGAGCGGCGGCGCTGTCGGCGGCGGTGCCGCATCCGTAGTGATAGTCGCGGGCGAGGTCGTACATGCCGATCTCGGCAAGGCGCGGTGCTGCGAGGCGGCCTCGCCTCGCCGGCTCTGTTCGAAGACCACCACCGCCAGCGGACGTCCCCGGCCGCAGGCATAGTTTCCGGATGCGCGGGGCGCGTCGCGTCAGCGAAAGTGCCCATGGTCGCCAGTGCGCGGCGTGTCGAATATGGGCTTATTTCGGTTCAGCTCCACCGCCTGCCATTCCATTAGAGTCGCCGAAGCGCCAGGTCGTCGATCAGCGCGGACGCACCGTGGCGGCGGTCGCGCCAGCTGTCGGCCACGCGGCGCGGCAGCGCGGCTGGGCGGGATCGGCGAGGCGGGGGCGGATCTTCGCATCACCGTTCCTCTCGCGACCCTGGCGATGGGTCCGCTTGAGTACGTGCCGCGAGGCCGCCGGCCGCTCGCGCTCTGCCGCCCGCTCCCGCAGCGCCGGGTCGGCGATCCGGTGCGGGGTAGGTCTTCGCCGGCGGATGCCGCGCTGAATCTTGTGCTCGCCTGGGCGCCGGCCTCGACGCCGTGGCCTTAGTCGATGGCTGATGGCGAGATGCAGGAGAGCCGCTCCTCGGCAGCGCCCCGCGGCCATAGAGCGCGTCGCTGCGGGTGGGTTTCGCCATCCCGCTGCGACGATCAGCGCCGCCCCGCCGAATGCCTCGCCCAACGGCCGTCAGGTAGTCGTGCGACCCGCTTCTTGTCGATGGTGTAGAAGCGATGGAAGGCGAGTGGAGCGGCGGTGATCTCCGCGCCAGTCGCATCGTCGGCCCCTCGGCCGCGGTGGCTCGCGCGGATCGCCTTGCGCTGCGCGCGCGGGGGTCGAGTCGCCGTAGCCAATTGTTGCGGGCCGGTCGCTACCGCGCCGGCATGAGGTCGGAGTGGAGGGACGAGATTCTGTCGGTAGTGTCAGCCCGCTCGGCAGGAACCGGCGCAGCTGTGCGGCGGTGGATAGCCGCGGGCGGGCTCACCAGCCATGGCGGGGCCTACGGTTTCGGATAGTAGCGGCCGCCGCGCTCTCGGCCCGGCCCCGGAAGTCGGGCAGCACTCGCCATGGAAACCGATGGCTCGGGCGGCGGGGGCACGCAGCCCAGCGCGTGCCCGCCGAGATACGCAGAATCGCGCTGCGCCAGCCAGCCGGTCGCCCGATGGCCGAAGGCCGTCGGCCCGAAGCGTGGCGAGGCGTGGCTGACGGGAAAGGGATTGCGTCGCCGGCGCATCCCACGCCGCCGGCGTCTTGTGGATCGAGTCGTGGGCGCTCCGGGTCCGGGGCATCGCTGCCATCGGGCATGACCCTAGTCTAGGATCCGCCAGGCGTTTCGGCAAGGGCCGGCGCACCGCTGGCGGGAAAGCCGGTCAGTCCACCGTCGCCGCGACATGCTCGCGGCAGAAGGGGCGCTGTCGACCGGGTCGGCGGGCATGATCGCCGCCTGGATGGTGGAGGGCGCCAGCGCGTCGAGCCAGGGCCGGTGATGGCGCTGGCGATGCCGGCCCGCTGCAGCGCCGCGCGTCGCTCCGCAGCGCCTGGAGCAGTGCATCGTTCGGCAGCCGGGCGGTGACGCTCGGCCCGAGGCCGCCGCAGGCGATGCGGCGCTTCGCGGCCGGTGGACTGGCAGGCCATCGGGCCGATGGCGCTCAGCGCCCCGTGCGGAGGACCAGTTCGGCGCCGGCCTGCACCAGGCCGCGCCGCAGATGCGTGCTGCTCCATGTGTTGAGCGTCAGAGCCACCTGCACCGCGGGCGTCGCGAAAGCGCGGCGGCGCCCTTGGCCAGCGCCACCTCGGCCAGCGTCGTAGACCAGCAGCGGCTCCGGCAGCTCAGCCGCCTACATCGTCGGGGGTCAGGGCCGGCAGGGCGGTCCGACGCCGTCGCGCCGCCAGTGGCGCCGGTGGCGAGCGCGACGTGGCCGAGAGACCCGCGTCGACCGCGCTCATCGCGCCGCCGCGATAGATCTCGACGGTGGCGAGCAACCGCCAGTCGCGCACCCGCTGCCGGATGGCGGGCAGACGCGCCGCGCAGCCGTCGGAGGCCTCGGCATGGCCGCGCTCGCCGCGGGCCGCCAGCCCGGCCGGCCGGGCGCCGACGACCGGGACGGCGTCGCTGCTCTTCGCCGGCACCTCGCCCGCGCTGCGCACTCTGCAGGTGCAGCCGGATCGGAAGCTCATGACGCAGACGATGCAGCCGATGCGCTCGCGAATGTGCTCCGGGCGCCCCTCCTCGATCTTCTTCGGCGGGAGGATCGGCGATCGAGGGACGGAGCGGCGCCGATAATGTCGAGGATGCCGCGGCGGATCGACCATGGTGTCCGGCGGATGAGCGGCCGACGCCGACCACCGACTGCTGGTGAGCTGCTTGACGAAGAGGCGTAGGCCTGGTGGCCTTCGTCACCGAAGCGGGCGGTAATGGAGTCGTTCGGCCAGTCGTCGTCCCCCGGGGTCCGGCAGCTCGGCCGACATCTCGATGACCTCGCGGCGACCGCGCTGGTCAGGCCCTTGGGCCCCATCAGCTCATCGACCGCGAGCGCAGCGACCCCGCGAGCCGACGGCTGATGTCCTCGATGGTCGCGGGACTGGCCGCGCGGTTTTCCAGGCCGCGCTGGTGGCGATGGCGGAGTGGGTCAGGCTGGCCGGCATAAATGTCGTAGCCCGCCTGCATGGCCAGCTGACCGGAACGGCCGTGCCAGCGGCGCGCTCCGCAGCGGTCTCGCGCATCGCCCAGGTCTACGGCGGGTCATAGCCGGCGACCGGGATGGTGCGCCGCCATCAGGTAGCGCGGCTCATGCGGTTGGCGATGTGAGTGGCCCTGGTGGACGAACTCGATCGCCGCCAGCGCATCGTGCCGGTGGATCTTCTCCACCACCTTGGCGATGGTGCGGCAGGTCGTCGTCCCAGCCGGCCCTCGCAGAGAACGAGACCTCGGCTGGATGTCCACCTCTCGTTGCGCCACCGCCCAGCCCAAGCCCTCCGCTATTGCCGCGCGTAGCGGGGACTGGCCAGCGCGCGTTGCGTGCGAGCGCCGCAACAGAGCGGTTCTTCGTCGCACGAGCGTCTGCCGGCTCGAACAGCAGGTCGCGCGCCATGGTCTCGCTCCGATGACGGGAAGTGGCGAGTCGGCCTGCGCCTTGGGCGTGACCGTCGGGCCGGTCTCGTCGTAAACGCATCCGGCCCGCTGATAGATCCTCGACGTAGTCGGCGCCGGGGATAGTCCTGCGGCGCAGCTGCTCTCCGGAGCGCTGCGAGCGGCGCAGCGAAGTCTCCTCGTCGATCTCGGCGCCGGCGCGTGGCCGGCTCGCCGGGGTCGGGCCTCGCCGCGGGCTGGCCGGGGGTGGCGAGCGCGGATAGGGATTGGCGTCGGCGCCGGCGACACGCGCGCCGCGCCTTCGCCCGAGAATGCGCGCCGCGGCAGGCGGTTCTCCAGGCCCCGGTGCAACCGGCACGGGGGATTGTTCGTCTTGTAGCGCCGGAAAAGGGGGCGTGGAGCGCGGCGAATCGCCATGGAATCCGGCATCGGGGCGAGCGCGCCGCCGATGGCGTAATGGCGTCTGGCGATCGCCGCCGTCGAGACGTTGGCACCGGCGCCGTCAGCCTCGGCAGTGCGGGTAGGCCGTTGCCCGTCTCGTTCGGACAAACGGCGGCGGCTCGCCTGCGAGCCGTGGCACGCGCCGCCCCGCCACGCGCCGGTGTCGGCGGCGAGCTGGGGTCGGCAGCAGGTGATGCTGGCCGGGCCTCGGCCGAGACGCGCCGACCGGGGTCGTGCGGCAGCAGTCGATCTCGTCGAGCAGCTCTGAGAAGCCTCCACCTCGTTCATGCCATAGACCTGGGTGGCCGCGTCGCTTCACCCGTCGGCAGGATCGGCGGCAGCAGCACGCCGCCGGGATCGCGGTCCGGGTCGATCAGGTGGAACTCGAGCTCGAAGACCGCAAAGCCGTCCTTCTCCAGCAGCGTCACCTGGGCGGTCGGAATCTCCATCCGGGATCGGCTTCAGCAGCAAGGAACCAACACCGCCTTGTTGTCGGGGTCGCCGACCCGGGCCCGAGGATCTGGGTCGCGCCGGGCCAGGCTGACCGAGCCGAGGCTGCCGAGCGCTCGGCGATGGGGTAGCGCTTTGCCACGGATGCCGCGGGAATTCGAGATAGAGAAGACATCGGCCGGCGGTTTCAGGGTGGGCGCCGGAAGGCGGCGAGCCTCTCGGTGGTGTCAGCATGATCGGCGATCCTCCGGCGCGGCGCGGTCAAGCGGGGCGGCGCAGCGAAGGTGCCCGGGGGCGTCGCTCAGGCGTGCGGCCACTGTTGCCGATCCCACCGCCACCTGCAGCGGCGAAACCGGCGGGGCCGGCGCGCGAATCTTGCCCTTGTCGCGGGTGAAGTCGGAGGCGCCGTTGATGACCTTCGGCGGCGAGGTCCGGGGTGGGATTGACGAAGCCGCCGAGCGACATCCGCTGCACCCGGTCGAGGTCGCCGTCGCAGACGGCCTTGAACTGCGCCGCGATGTTGATGGCGCGGGGGCTCGCCGCAGCCCTGCTCGACGAGTCGCGTGCTGCGATGTTGTATTCGATCTTGCCGTCCTTCAGCGTCACCTGGCCCGGGACGAGATTCCCGGAGTTGCCGCTCTTCGCGAGCCGCGTGAATTCGCCGCGGGACGGCGAGGATCCTCGACGCCGAGTTGCGCGGGCGCGTCGACGGTTCCGGCCATCTGTCTTCTCCTTGGCAACTTGGTCTCGCGAGGGGGCCGGCGCACCCGAGAGGCGCTCGCCGCGGGAAACCGGGACCCTAGCGGGGCCGGCGCGGTACCGGCCGCGGCGACCTGTGCGGCCGAAAGCGGTAGCCGCCCGCCGGCCGCGAACCGCCTCGATCGAACGAGAGAGCGCCGGTAGATGCTTGTGGCATAACGAAGAGCGAGCGTCTCGGACGCGCGCGCAAGAGAGGGCTTCCCGGCCTTGTCGGCCGGTGGCGGTCAAGCGCGGCTGAGTCGACAGGAAGGGCCAGAGCGAGCGCCTCTCGTTGCCTGCGCGGCTGCCCGCGAGCTGGCCAGAACCACCATCGCACTTCATGCAGGTGCCGTGCGCACCGGATGAGTTGCCACAGGGGCCGCAGCTGTCGCCCTCGTAGCCCACTTCCCAGCCGGAAGCTTCGCAGATGCGCTCGGGCCGTGGCCTTGGCCACGTCGGTGGTGGCGACGGCCCTCACCTGGCTGTTCGATCACCCCTGGCCATGGCTTGCGCGCAGCAGCTCCGTGGCGCCGTCGGGGCGCGGTCACCGCGATACTGGCCGCCCTGGAGCACCGGGGCTGCGCGTAGCCGGTCGGGCGACGCTGCGCAGCGACTCCGCCGGCAGGCCAGCCCCGACGCCCTTGCCCTCGCGTCGGGCGGCGGCTGCTCGTCCGGCTGCCACGTGCGCCAGGTTTTTGCGTCCTAGGTTAGTCATAACCCCCTCGCGGAAGATGTAGTCCAGCACCGAGGTCGGCCATCTTGATCGCGTCCGTTGCCCTCGACCAATCCCGAGGGCTCGAAGCGGGTGAAGGTGAGGCCTCGACGAGGCTCTCCGGCGGCGCGCCGTACTACGAGGCCGATGGAGATGGCGATAGCGAAGTTTTTCATCAGCGAGCGGAGGCGGCGCGCTTCCTAGTGCATGTCGATGAAGATCTCGCCGATCTTGCCGTCTTCGAAACTGATAGCGGTGCGCAGGTGGTGCTGTGGCCGCCGACGATAAACGCTCGCAGGTAGCCTTGCTGCGGCGGCTTCTCGCGCTCGTGTGCGCTCGACCCACCCACCCGACGGCAGGATCTGGGCGCGTCCGGCGGGCCGGCTCGGCGTCCGGCGGCCAGCGTCTCCTCCTCGTCGTCACCGTCGACGGCCGCCAGAAGCTTTCGTCGCCAGCGGCTGCGAGGCTTGGAGCCGTCGCGATAGAGCGCATTGGCCTTCAGCCCGAGGCGTAGGCCGCGCGCAGTCCGCCGCCGTGGCGCTGTTCGGCATGTTGATGGTCTTGAGATGCGCCCAGATGGTGGCTGCGCCGCCGCCATCCTCCGCCGAAGGCGAAGCATGCCGATGCGGCCGCAGGCGTTGGCGCGATCGAGGACCTCGAGGTGCTCGGACCACGGGAAAGGGGCGCCCTCCAAGGTCATGGCGCCGCGGCAAGCCGCCTGTCTCGGCGCGCGAGCCCAGGTGCGCCAGCCCACATGGGCGGGGCCGTCGAGCGTCGCCCGCGGAGAGCGAGCAGAACTCTTCGCCCAGTGTCCCTTGTTGAACGCGGACTTGATGGCAGGCGGCGACCAGCGCGTACTCCAGGACCCTGTCGGTGAAGCCCTTTGACGCGGGCGCGCGTGGCTGACGCCGGGGGCGTCCTTCAGCGTGCCCAAGCCGGCCGGCGCCTCGATCTGCCGGTCGTGTGGCCCGCGCCCGCAGCGCCTCTGAGCCGTGCGGTTGATGATCTTGAAATAGCCGCCGCCGGCAAGCTCTGGTACCGGGGCGAAGTCCGGCTCGATGCCGGATGCAGTCCATCACCAGGCCGATCGTGCTGGTCGAAACGTGGCCGTCGACTGGGCGTTGCGAAAGCCGGTGATCGCCCAGCGTCGCTGCCGGGTCCCCTCCCTGGGCCTGCAGCGCCTCGTCCAGCGTTTGCCGGTGTCGGTACCGGCGGACGGAGAGCGGTATCGGTCAGGCCATAGGCGGCGCGGCGATGATTGCGGATGACCCGCAACATCGGTTCGTGTTCTCTACATGGCTGGGAAGGCGCCGGTCTCTCTGCCGAGGTGAGCGACGCCGGTCATGCCGCGGTCGAGCGCGCCGCGAGCGCAGCCCCGCCCGCCGTCGCTGTCGTAGCTCAGGCCACCAGATCGGCAGCCCGCCGGCGGTGGCGCGCCCAACCCCGGGAATGCGAAGCGGTAGGAAAACTCGGCAGTGCCCGCGAGAGAGAACTGCATCAGCACCGGGACCTACGGTACCGCGATCCCGGGAGGGCGTGCTCGTAGGCCACTGTCGGATCGAAGCCGTCGTGGCGGAACTACGTAATTCAGCGACGCCAGGTTGCAGGCGGTGTCGTGGAGAACGCTAGCTGCTCGGAGACGGGGTTCGAGGCGCGGATGCGGCGGACGGAGACAGCCGCTTTGATGGTGCTGTCGTACTGGATGCGGGATCCGGCACGGAGCCACCTTCTGCCAGAGCTCCCCGCCTTAGCGGTAACCTCGGCCGCGGCAGATCCGTCCGTCGCCGTCCGTCCGGCCAGGAAGCGTTGAGTGACGCGCACGCGGTATTCGCGTCCTGGCCGGAGACGTCAGGTAGGCCTCCGGGATCCCAGTCGGTGTCGTAGATCTTGAAGTCCATGCGGCGATAGCCCTGGCGGGCGAAGTCGATCGCCCGCTGGACGTAGTTCTCCGGCACCATGGCCTTGCGCGCGGCGCGGATCGCCTGCTTCAAGGCAGGATTGGCGGCGACCTCGAAGGCCTTGTCGCCGCTCTCCGCGGCGCCGTGGCAGCCGCCAGCACGGCGGTGAGGTGCAGGCTGCAGGTCCGCGGGCCGGCGACCACATGGCCTGCACCTTCAACTCCTCGACCGCCTTCCAGGAGATGAGTTCACCGATGTCAGGATGGTCGACGTCCGCCACCACCGTCTTGGCGGCGCGGCGCGTGCCGACTGATGGCGCCGGCGGCGCGTCGCATCTTCAGGAACGACATCCCGGGCCGGAGGAACTCGGCGCCGCCCGACAGCGGAGGAGGGCCCGAGCCGTGCCTGAGAGGCGCGCCTCATGCCTCACGGGGTCCATGATGCGCGCTCGTTCACCAGGTCGCCGACCGGCTGAATGAGCGAGGCCAGGCCGAGGCCGAAGCGGTGCTGCCGGTCTTGTCGACGTGAAAGCCCCTGGCAGGCCCGTCGATGCCATATTGATTGTTTCCTGCGGCGAGTTGTAGGCGCCGCCGTCTGGCAGCCCAGGCATGAATCGCAGCTCGTCGAAGGGAAGACGCCGACGCTCGGGTCGAAGATGGCCGCCCTTCCAGCCCCGAGTAGGTCCAGGTGCCGGCGAGGCGGTCGAAGACCTGCTTGGCCGAGGTCTCGCCGGTGTTGCGCTCGCCCTCCGGCAGCTTCGCCAGCGCGGCCTCGTCGGGCACCGAACGCCAGAGCCACGAGGGAATGCTGTTCTCCTCGACTCGCTTCAGCGCCGCGGCGATACCGCGCTTGCGGAAGTACTTCAGCGCCAGGATGTCGCTCGCGACCTGGCTCCGGAGCGGCGGCTGCCTCGATGTCCTCGGCGCGGAAGACCGAGTCGGGAGTACCCGGATGCTCGGACGTGTGCGCGCGAAACTCGATGCCGGCATAGACGTCTTCTTCCGGCTTCGTGAAATGGCGCGCGATCCGCATTGGGCGTCCCCCTAGATACAGCTAATTCGTCCGATCAACGAACCATATCTAGTGGCAAGCCCCTGTGGGCTGTCAAGGAAAGCGGCTGTGGCCATTGCTGTTTTTGCCACTATTTTCATGATTTGTTCTTTTAACAGATATTTAGGAGCAACTGCTCCTCAAAAAGTAGGCGGTGAATCTTGACTTGGTGGCAGGTCCGTCGCCAGGCGGTCCCGCGGCCCCAAGCCGAGCCCCTCCAGGACGACGAAGCCTACTCCGGGGAGCGGACGTGCCACCAGGTGGATGAAGATCAACCGCTGAATGTGCAGAGTGTCTCTGAAAACCCCCCTGGGATCAGGCGGCGGCCGTCAGCAACGTAGCGGCGCGCCGAGGACCCCGCGACCCTGGCCGCCGAAGGCTGCGGCGCCGAGGAAACCGGGCGGCGGAAACCGTCGGCGCCGGCCGCCGAGTTATTATCATCGCCACCGGTCCGGCCTTGGCGAAGCGCAGCGACAGGACCTGGAGCGCGAAGGCGCAGACGAAGGCGGCGCAGGCGATGCCCATGGCCAGCCAGCCCGGCTCGCTGTCGGGCAGCACCAGTTCGCTGGTCAGCAGCAGCACCAGGGCGCCGACCACGATGCCGAGGAGGTTCACGCCGCAGGCCGCCGCCGAACAGCCGATACTGCGTGCCAGCCGATGGAGAGGAGGTCGCCGCCCCGGAGACGGCCGGTGACGCCGGTGCCGCGCCGGTCGAAGATCGGCGGGGGCGGAGGGCGAGCAGGTCGCCGAAGGCGTGGTGGCGGAGGAGCGAGCCGCCGGCGCTCCGGCATGGCCTCGGCAATGCCGGCCAGGAGTGGGAAGCTGTGGAAGTGGGTGACCGCCGAGCTCGACCACCGACGTCAGGTAGCCGTTGGTCCTGCCCATGACGCCGAGTAGGAGGTCGGCCACTGCGCCCTGAGATGGTCAGGCTGCGTCCCAGCAGGCGCGCGGTCAAGGCCGGGGCCGCCGCGGAGATGGCGACGCAGCTAAGGTGCCCTCGCCATAGGCCCGTGGCGGCGGCGATGGTGGCCGGCATAGGGCCGGCGCTGCAAGGCGCCAGGCGACGGGCCCCTGGCGGCCGGTCGCCTGCGAGCGGCGCCGGCAAGGCGATGGCATCGCTCGCCGTCACCGGCACCTCCCGATGCGGAGTCGGCTCACGCTGAAGTAGGCTCCCCTGGCGACACCAGAGACGCCATCCTTGGGCGGGAGGGGGGTCAGTCGGCGGCCGGCACGGGGCTTTCATGTGCCCTGGACGAAACGGCGCGGGCGACCCATGGTCGCCCGCGCCGGGCTCCCTCCGGCTGCCGTCGGGCTGTGGCCGGACGGCCGCGACGACGTCTGGGAGAACTGCTGTCGATGGGACGGTGGAACGCGGATCTTCGCCTGGCTGAGACGGCGTCCAGGTCGGTCACCAGTTCGGCAATCACTATTACGATCGCGGCGCGGCGGGGCTCGCGCGGCACGAGCGCAGCGCCGCTGGGTATCTACAATGGCGAGGTCGAGGCCTCGCGGGTGCCGTCGGAGTGGCCATGGCTGGCTGCATCGCACCTCCGATGGACGCCGCCCGACGATGGTGCGGCGCCCCTGGATGAAGGAGCGCCAGCCTGACCGGCGCGCCGGCGACTGTCGCCCGGCCGGCAAGTACCTGAGGCGGTCATCGCGCCGCGGCCACCGGCGACTACGGAGCCTGGCGCCCCGGTGGGAAATGCCGGCCGGGAGCTGAAGGGGCGGAGATGCGGCGGACATGTCCGGACACTGGTCGGGGCGGTGGTGCTGCTGTTCGCCCGCCGGCTTTCGTCTACTGTAGGCTTCGCCACCTCGGCGTCACGCCGGCTACCATATCGAGGCCGAGTTCGACGACGTCTCCCGTACAGCCGGATGCGTAGGTCGGCACCGTGTACGCAAGTCGCTGTGCGGCGGACCGCCTCGCCCGTCTTACTTTGATCGTCGACGTCCGGCCGACGCTCGGAATCCGGTCCTGCCCGATGGCCTCCAACTCCGGCGGCGGCTACGTCTCGCTGGGCCCGGCGGCGCGCTTGGAAGGACATGGAGAACGGCACCTACGTCCGCCGACCGGACCCGAGACGGTGAACGTCGTCGGCCTGCTGGCCCCGGCTTCGTCGTGCAGGCGGCGGCGCCCGGAGGCCGGCGGCCCCGGCGCCTCCGGCGGCCGGCGCTGAGCCGCGCCGCCGCGATGCGTCGCGATCTCATCGAGACCATCGTCGCCGCGATCGTGCTGCTGGTCGCCGGTTGCCTTCGCCGTGGTCGACCAGACGCAGCCGCCCTCCGGTCGGGCTATGCGACGGCGCGCTTCGCGACCGACTGTGCAGCCGGCGCCGAGGTCCGTCGCCTCGCGATGCTAGCAGGTCGACCTGCCAAGCGCTACGACGTGGAGGTCGCCATGGGTGATTGCAGGTCCGAGCTGGCGAGCGACACCCAGGCGGTGGTCCCGACCGACGACAGGCGATGCGATGGTGATGCTCCGCCCGGGCCACTCCGGCGAGCTGCTGGCAGCCGGCGACCGAATCCGCGACACGGAGCCCGGTCAACGTCGTCGATCAGTTCGGCCGCTACGTCTTCGGCGGCAGCGTCCCGGACGTTTCTTGAACCGCGGCCATAGCTGGCTGTCGGCGGTGCCCGGGACGTTCAATGGCGAAGCTGAAGACCGGGTCGTTGTCGGACAGAGCCATGAGCCAGTCGGGAACCTGCAGGATTCACGCCACCGGTGGCGGCGAGGTGCAGGCTGCCGCGAGATCAGGGTGCTGAACGAAGACCTGGAGAGGCAGCCCAGGTGGCGCAGGACACCTTGGAGGACGCCATCCTCATGGGCGGCGACGCGGGTGCGCAGCCAAGCTGCAGACATGATGAGGCCCTCATCCTATGCCAAGGGCGGGACCGGAGCGAATCGTGGAGCCTGGCTTCGGGGCGCTCGCCGTGAGCGCCTGCCTCTCCTTGCCGCCGCCGCGGTGATGGCGCCGCGGGCGCGCGCGCGAGCGGGAGGCGACCGCGCAGCCGCCGGCAACCGACCGCCGTCGGCACGAAGCTGCGGGGCCTGGACAATCGCCGCGCGAACCTTCGCCTTCGACGCCCCTTCGGCGGATGGTGAGTTTCGGCCACCTTGCAGATCAGGTCGACGACTGCGCTCGCTTCGGCTGGACGAATACGAGCGCACGGCCTTCCTGGGAGGTCGTCGGGCAAACCCGACCGCGACCCGGTGAGTCTTCAGCGGCTGGATGTTCGCGTCACCGGTCTCGGCGATGGAAACGCCTATGACATGCGGGCTCGTCGACCCGTCCGCGGCGGGCCGGAGCGGCCGGTGGGCGGAGGTCGGGATCGCCTCGCCGCCGCCGCCGCCCTGATCGGCGACATCCGAGGGCGCTGTCCGAGGGCGTCGAGCTTCGGCCTGTCACAGCGTAGTTCGGGCGCCGCGCAGCAGCGGCCGCCGCTCGCTGAAGGATCGGGGACCCTGGGAGTGGGTGACCGGCTTGCCGCTCTCGTCCGGCAGCAGGTTCTGTTCCGACACGTAGGCGACGTAGGTGGTCTCGGCGTTCTCCGCCAGCAGGTGGTAGTAGGGCTGGTCCTTCCGCGGCCGCACGTCCGGCGGAATCGCCTCCCACCACTCTTCGGTGTTGGCGAAGATGGGATCGACATCGAAGATCACGCCGCGAGATGGATGCGGTGGCGGCGATGTCGCGATGAAGGTGGCCGTTCCGCGTCATCTACTCCTCGTTTCACCGGGAAAATTGCCGGTCTCGCTGCCGGCAACCCGATCATGCGGCCCTGGCTTCGACGCCTGCCTGCTCTATATTGCGCCTGCGAAGACGATCTGTGCGATGGGCTCGACCTACAGCGGAAAAGCCGCCGCTCGCCGCATTCAGGATATCTCCGGTGGCGTGGCGACGTTATCTGATCGCGCTGATCGTTGCCGGCCCGGCCTCGCTGCCGGCGCAGCCTGCTGGACGCGGTACCTCGCGGAGGACAGGCGGGCTGGGCAGCAGCAGGGCGGAGTTCGCCGTGCTGCGTGTCTGCCTGTGCCTGGGGTAGCTGCTGCGCGCAGTCGGGCGGTTAAACGCCCTGGCCGCCGAGCGGAGCGGGTGACCCATAGCCGGGCCTGGTCGCCCATCGAGTTTCGCCGAAGGCCAACCGGTCGGGAAGGCGCCGTCGCGGTGAAGCTGGACGACATCCTCCGGAGCCAGCTCGACCAGGTGAAGGCGGACCTTGAGCTTGAGCCAGGGCGCCTACGACCGCGCTGCCGAGGCTGCTGCGGCGTGAGTCCGGCGCGGTGGCGGCGCGCGACGGGCCTGGCAGTTGACAAGCGACCAGGCGGCCCTTGCGCTGGCCGGGCCCGGACCGTCATCAAAGGCCTTTTGGCGGCGTGATCGGCCGCGGCGTGTCCGTCGGCGACTATGTTGCCGTGGGCGGCTGTGTGACACTGTCGGACATCGAGGAGCTGAAGGTCGATTTCCGCATTCCGGGCTCTTCCTCGCCGAGGTCGCGGTGGGCGGGGCTGACCGTCGCGTCGATGCTTGCCGGAGTGAGAACTTCACCGGCGAGGGTCTTCGCCATCGATCCGCAGGTCGACGGCCGCGCCCACGGTGATCCGCGCCGCGCAGCCCAGCCGGAGGCCTGCGGCCGAGGCCTCTTCGCCCGCGTCGACGTGGTGCTCGAACGGCGCCCGGGAGGCCCTGCTCCTGCCGGAGGCGGCGCTGGTGCCGACGAAAGTGGTCTTCCGCGTGGTCTGGTGGAAGGCGTTCCGAGATCGGCCTGCGCCGCAAGGGCGAGTCGGGTCCTGAGCGGGCTGTCGGAGGCGATATCGCCAGCTGAGGCTGCGGCCCGGCCACGTGCCGACCTCTCGTGGTGCCGGGGCAGCCGGCCGGCCAGGCGGCCGGGGAGCAGCCGGGGCGGGAAGGAAGCGAGAGCCGGAGCGGGGCGGACTCCGGCGACGCGCGCATCCCGGGGTTCGGGCGGGGTAAGGCGGCATGGAGTCTCAGACATCTGCATCTGTCAGTCCCTGGCCGTGCTCAACATCGTTACTCGTCCTGAGTCGATAGTGGCACTCTCGCCTGACTGATCCACCAGTATCCGAACATCGATGCCGATTTGTGCGACGGTGAGCACCACTATCCCGGCAAGCGCCCCATCGTAGATTTCGTTGTCGGTTCGGCTCTCCGGCGTGAGGGCATCGACATCACCTCGATTGGCCGGGCCGGATCAACCGGGTCGTGGTCTTCAAGCTCAACCGCGACCCCGACGCGGCGGCGTCCGGCGTGCGCGACCGGGTGGGCCAGGCCTGACCGCTGCCGACAGGCAGGCCGGTGATCGCCAGGTCGGGGCCGACGCCCAGC
This sequence comes from uncultured Alphaproteobacteria bacterium, assembly GCA_942492185.1. GTDB lineage: Bacteria > Pseudomonadota > Alphaproteobacteria > Kiloniellales > JACOMY01 > CALOEA01. The sequence goes on along the minus strand of CALOEA010000053.1, from coordinate 89 downwards.
CAATCAATATCTCGCGCCTCATCCGACCGGCACACCGGGCTCGGGTGACCGCCGACCGTGCAGGACCGGCTGCAGACAGCGGCTCCAGC
>CALOEA010000052.1:0-87341 GCA_942492185.1 uncultured Alphaproteobacteria bacterium | reverse complement strand
AGACAAAACATTTTCTCGCAATGAATCACTCACGTACTATGCTAGGGCCAGCCATGTGGCGACTTTTCAAAACTACGTAGACGATATGTTGATGCCAATGCTGCTTAAGAAATATCCTGGTCGCAGCAAACAAAATTTGATTGAACAAACTAGCTTAAGATCCATTGAGTCTTTTTTGATATCTCGTCCTGACGTACACATCGTCACCAATCGCGATGAAATTATTCTGGCGAGCGGGAGATGGCCTATCTGGAAAATCTAATGCTAAACCGCATCACCATTTATCCCAAAGGAGGTCATTGTGGAAATATGAACTACACCCAAAATGTAGCCGACATGGTGGCTTTCTTTAAAGGAGGCGCAACCAAATGAGATCATCCATGACCACAAACCGCACCCCTCATAATGAGTGCCGTGTTCAGCATTTTATTATCTGCTTGCGCGTCATCGCCTATCAGTGAAACGCCTTCAGATGTCGCATCGAAAAATGATCTTGTATCAAACAAAGCTCAACGGGATTTTCCTGGAATTGAGGCTCCCCTCCCAAGCGACCCTCATGCCATGGTAGCGGTCTACGATCCGCTAGAGCGCTTCAATCGTTCTATGTATAACTTCAATACCGTATTTGACTGCTATGTGTTTCTACCGGTTGTCAGCGGTTACGAATACGTTACACCTGATATGGTAGAAGCGGGTGTCAGCAATTTTTTCAGCAACCTCTCTGAAATAAAATATCTAGTGAACAACCTGTTACAAGGTGAGTTCGCGGACAGCGGCATTACGCTAGGTCGTTTTGTCATCAACAGTACGGTGGGTGTACTTGGGGTCTGGGATCCCTCCACCAAAATGGGATTATTCAAACGCGATGAGGATTTTGGACAAACCCTCGGTAAGTGGGGAGTAGGTAATGGGCCCTATCTGGTGCTGCCGATCTTTGGCCCCTCTTCACTCAGGGATGCAGGCGGCCTTGCATTTGATACCGCCGTGAAAAATGAAGTCGATGTGTTTGACTTGAATGATGATGCCAACAAAGATGATATCCGTATCGGTTTAGATCTAATGAGAGCCTCCTTTTTTGGTGATGTTCAGCCCATTTGTATTTGCTGTGGGAATATAAGCTGTAGCAGACCAAGCATCCATTTCACCATAAATATAAAGGATGTTGTTCCCGTTTTCGTCCAGCCAATTGTGGATATCCTGTAAGGTGGAAGGATCGTATTTTATATCGAATGTGGTTGGAATAAAGACGCGGTAGTTGTCTACATCTTCCGTAAAAACTTTGAGTAAATCTTTGTAATAATCAATGCGATAACCGTATAGCCCAACTTCGGTATAAGCTTGGTAGAAAAAGGCAAAAGTGGTTTCCACAAAACTCTTTTCAAAGAACATTTCGGCTTGGTACTTTTTGAAAAAGTCGAAAAGCTCTTTTGGCTTTGCTTTCGAACCTGGAATGTTATCACAGCTTTGTCCCCATTGCCAATACGCGAACTCAAATTCTAGAACAGAAAGCTCGAATATTTTCTCCAAGTCATGATCGAATTTGTATCCCAACATGGTTACATGCTCCACAAACATTGGATATACTTTTTTGCGATTTTTAAGCAAGGCACGCTGGAAATCCCTAAGTTTGGTTCATTCTTCCGTTCCTACATTATCGAGGAAATTGTAGATTCGTGGGTCATGTACTTCCTTGTTGAGCGGTGCAACATAAGGCACTGCAACATCAACATCTTCGGGATAAAAGCGACGGTGATAAATGGTTGTTTGTCCGCCTTTACTGATTCCAGTACTGATCCATTTCCCATTGTAAATCTTTTTGAAAAGCTCGATAATGCGGTGATGGTCGTCAGCAGCCTGCTTGATTGACAAGCAATTCCAAATCATTGAATCGGGTTTTGATTCTCCAAAATAACGATGTTCCACCAATATGTAGTTGGCACCAATCAATTTTGAAAGTTCATGATTTCGCCTAGCGGAAGGCACGTTGTATCCATCCAATTCTATAACCACAGGCTTTGAAAAATCAAGGTGCTTGAGATATAGCCTTTGCTTAAAATTGCCTTTTTCAGGATGCTCATGATCAATGGGTTGGGTAATCATGGCCATGGTAAACTTCCGAGAATCTTTTTTCGGCTTTTAGCTTGGTAACTTCAATCCCAGGAAGCTGCGACAACCTTTGTTCAAGGGTTAAACTATCAGTTGCAACATTTACAACGGCTGTATCTTGGGAAAAGGAAGTAAAAGGTAGGAAAGCAATTACTACCAGGAGGATTAGTATGGAGATAATTTTTTTCATGGTCTGGGTTTAATATCAGTATTTAATTTTTTATTATTGGATCATGAAGCATCGTGATCCAACAGGTCAACGAAAAATAGCGAAATAACGTTTTGAATCGGATAAAATTTTCAAGGTTTCAAGATAGTTAAATTTTTAGGATTAGGGAAACTAGGATAGGGACTAAAATGGTGAGTACTACTCCGCTGAATACTGCTATGATTGCGAATTGCTTTCCTGAGCTTTTAACAATAATGGGTAAAGTAGTGTCCATTGCAGTTGCGCCACCCGAAGCAATCGGGGCTAGTTTTCCAAACAACATAGCCATAACTGGTGCCAATAGCAGGGTGAGGATTTCACGCATAATATTGGAAAGGAGGGCAACTACACCTAAGGTTTCGCCACAGAGTTCTGTAATGTAAATACTGGACAAACTGTAATAGCCAAAACCAGCCCCAACTGCCATAGATTCTCGCAGACTAATATCTTTTAAAGCAAAAGACAAGGCAGCAGCACCCGCAAGCGACCCCAAGCAGCAGGAAACCCAGAGCCATCAGGACCAGCTTGCGCATGGCCGCACCCCTTTCATGGACCTCGTTGTCCAATTAATATCGAAAAGAAACGCCAACAGCGGAACGGCCATCAGCGTTAGTGGACTATAGTGTCCATTTTTAATGCCAGCAAGGGGCAGGCCATGCCAAAGCCTCATGGCAGGACCCTCGGCGAGGGCGGCGGAAGCGGCGTCGGGCACCAGCGGCTGCGCGACGTCTGGCGCGGAGCCTCGCGACGCCCGCGCCGGCCCGGTCACCCGCCCGGGCCGTTGCGGGCGGAGTGCTTTTCGCCGCGGCGATCGACCCGAATGCGGTCGAGCCAGAGGGAGAGACGATCCCAGAGCCCGAGCTTTTCCTTCAGGATCTTGTTGACCATGCCTGGGTTGGCCTTGCCCTGGGTGGCCTTCATCGCCTGGCCGACGAACCAGCCGACGACCTTCTGGTTGCCTGCCCGGACCTGCTCCGCCTGCTCGGGGTTCTCGTCGACGATCTTGCCGACGATGGCGGCGATGGCCCCCTCGTCGGAGATCTGCTTCAGGCCCTTCTTCTCGACAATGGCCGCGGCCTCCCCGCCGCTCTCCCACATCGCCTCGAAGACCTCCTTGGCCTGGCGGCCGGAGATCGTGCCGTCGGCGATCACGTCGAGCAGCCCGCCGAGCCTGGCGGCATCCACCGGCGCCTCGCCCAGCGCCAGGCCGGACTTGTTCAGGAAGGCGAAGAAGTCGCCGGTCATCCAGCTGACCGCCAGCTTGCCGTCGCGCGGCCCCTTGGGGCCGGCCAGCAGCGTCTCGAAGAAGGCCGCGGTCTCGCGGTCGGCGACGATCACCCCGGCATCATAGGGCGTGATGCCGAAATCCTCGACGAAGCGCGCCTTCTTCTCGTCGGGCAGCTCCGGCAGGTCGGACTTCAGGCCCTCGACGAAGGCAGGATCGAGCACCAGCGGCAGCAGGTCGGGGTCGGGGAAGTAGCGGTAGTCGTGCGCCTCTTCCTTGGACCGCAGCGAGCGCGAATGCCCGCTGGTGCCGTCGAAGAGGCGGGTCTCCTGGGCGATGGTGCCGCCCTCCTCCAGGATCTCGAGCTGCCGGCGCGCCTCGGCCTCGATCGCGGCCTGCACGAAGCGAATGGAGTTGACGTTCTTGGTCTCGGTGCGGGTGCCCAGCGCTTCGCCTGGCCGGCGCAGCGAAAGGTTCACGTCGGCGCGCATGGAGCCCTCCTCCATGTTGCCGTCGCAGGTGCCGAGATAGCGCAGGATGGCGCGCAGCTTCCGCAGGTAGGCGCCGGCCTCCTCGGCCGAACGCATGTCGGGCTTTGAAACGATCTCCATCAGCGCCACGCCGGCGCGGTTCAGGTCGATGAAGGTCGCCGTCGGGGCCTGGTCGTGCAGCGACTTGCCGGCGTCCTGCTCCAGGTGCAGCCGCTCGATGCCGATGGCCTTGCTGCTGCCGTCGGCCAGATCGATGACGATCTCGCCCTCGCCGACGATCGGCTGCTGGAACTGGCTGATCTGATAGCCGGCGGGCAGGTCGGCGTAGAAGTAGTTCTTCCGCTCGAAGACCGAAGTCAGGTTGATCTGCGCCTTCAGGCCCAGGCCGGTGCGCACCGCCTGCGAGACGCAGACCTCGTTCAGCACCGGCAGCATGCCGGGCATGGCGGCATCGACCAGCGAAACCTGGCTGTTCGGCGCGGCACCGAAGGTCGTCGAGGCGCCGGAAAAGAGCTTGGCCTGGGAGACCACCTGGGCATGGACTTCCAAGCCGATCACCATTTCCCAGGGACCTGTCTTGCCCTCGATCAGATTCTTGGCGATCACGCTCATGGCGGCTTGCTCTTTCCCGTGCTGTGGGCCGGCGGCCCGTGAAGGGCCTCTTTAACCACAGCCGCAGCGAGACGAAAAGACGCCCAGGCGCCCGCCGCCAGCGAGGAACCTCAGGAGTCCTTCGACTTCGCCCGCTTGGGCAGGTCCTTGCGCTTGGTCTCCGCGAAGTCCTCGAGCTGCTTCTCCGACATCGAGTCGTACATCTCGCGCGAGGCACCCTGCAGCTTGCTCTTGCTGGTCTCGCCGCGCTTGGCGGCGAGCGCGGCCCCGGCCGCCTTCTGCTGCTGTTTCGATTTCGCCGGCATGGCTCTGGCTCCTTTCAAAGATGCCCCTCGCGCCATGAACAGCGAACGATTATGCAAAGTTCACCCGCTTCGGATGAGTTTTCCTTCCTCCGGGCCACAGCGATCGCCTAGGATTGCTACATTATTCCTCTTCAGCCCCCCTCTGGAGACCTGCATGCCCGTCCTGCCGCGACTGGTGCAACTTTACCGCAAGCGCGGCTACGAGATTGCCAGCGGGCTGTTTCCGCCGGCCTTCGGCGGCTACCACGAGGTCGCCTTCACCTGGCTGCTGCACAAGGGAAAGAGCACCACCCGCAACCTCGGCATCGCGCAGCAGGAGATCTATTTTCTCGAGTGCCTGCTCGCGAACTGGCAGCCGCGCCGCATCTTCGTGATCGGCAACGCCTTCGGCTGGTCCACCCTGGCCCTGGCGCTGATCTGCCCGCAGGCGCAGGTGGTGGCGCTCGACTCCTGCCAGACGCCCGACACCAAGGCCGGGCTGGTGCTGACCAACCTGATCGCGACCGAGGAGCGGCTGCAGGCGGCGGCGGTCCGGGGCGTCTCGCCGCAGGATGTCGCCGGCGTCGTCGGCAACCGCCTCGAGGGCAGCATCGACCTCGCCCTGATCGACGGGCACCATACCAACGAGGCCGTGCTCGCCGATTTCCGCGCCATCCGGCCCTTCCTCAGCAAGGAAAGCCTGACGCTGTTCCATGACGTGCAGGCCTTCCAGCTGTTCGACGGCGTGAAGGCGATCGCCAAGGAAAGCGGCCTTGGCGGCCAGCTCCTGCTCGGAACGCCTTCCGGCATCGTGGCACTCGGGGACCAGCGGGCGCTGCCGCCGGGCGTAGGCATGGCCCTGGCCGCCTTCGCGCCCTCGGCCCAGGCGGTACGCGCGTTGACGGCGGCGCAGAAGCGGCGTCTTGCCGCGGTGGCGGCGAAAGCCGCCGCGACGCAGGGCGCCTGACGGCGGACTGCCGCCGGCACCGCCAGAGGCTTCGGCAAATCGCGATGGTCCCATAGAGTCCCCCGTCCCCCGTCCCCTGTCCCCCGTCCCCGCGCCCCCGTCCCCGGAGTTCCGCCGCTTGCCTGTCCTGCCTCGTCTCATGCAGCTCTTCAACACGCGCGGCTATGAGGTCGCCAGCGGGCTCTTCCCGCCGGAGTTCGGCGGCTTTCGGGAAGTCGCCTTCACCTGGCTGCTCGAGCGCTGCAAGCCGACCACCGGCAACCTCGGCATCTCCCAGCAAGAGATCTACTTTCTCGAATGCCTGCTGGCCGAGTGGCAGCCGCGCCGCATCTTCGTGATCGGCAATTCCTTCGGCTGGTCGACCCTGGCGCTGGCACTGATCTGCCCGCAGGCGCGCGTGGTGGCGCTGGACGCCTGCTTCACATCGGACACCAAGGCGGGGCTTGCCCTGACCAACACCATCGCCGCCGAGGAACGGCTGCAGGCCCTCGCCGTGCAGGGAGTCTCGCCGCAGGACGTCGCCGGCACGGTGCGAGCGCACCTGGACAGCAGCATCGACCTGGCACTGATCGACGGGCACCACACCAACGCGGCGGTGATCGAGGACTTCCGGGCCATTCGGCCCTTTCTCAGCGACCGGAGCCTGACGCTGTTCCACGACGTACAGGCCTTCCGGCTTTTCGCGGGGGTGAAGACGATCGAGCAGGAAAGCGGCCTGCACGGCCAACTCCTCCTCAGCACCCCGTCCGGCATGGTGGCGCTCGGCGATCTGGCGGCGCTGCCGCCGGGCGTAGCCCCGGCCCTGGCCGCCTTCGCGCCCTCGCCGCAGGCTGTCAGGGCCCTGCTCGACGAGCACAAGCGCCGCCAGGCCTGGCTCGCCAAGGCGGCGGCCGCAAACGCCGGGAAGAGCGACTGATCCCGCCGCTCAGCGCCGGACGCGGCGCGCGACCCGCCACTGCCAGACGGCCAGCAGCGGCGTCACCGCCAGTTCCATCGCCAGGGCGAGCCACATCGACCAGGCAAGCGTGTCGCCCTGCAGGACGCCATAGAGCCGCCCCAGCCCGCCGAGCACGACCAGGCCCGCGAGCAGGCGAAAGCGCCGGCCGCGCCGTTCGATCCGCGGCACGCAGGAGCAGAAGCCCAGCCCGATGGCGAACAGCAGGCCGGAGAGATAGCGCCAATGGCTGGTGCTGTCGGCCGCGGGCTCGAGGGCGTCCTGCAGCATGGCAGGGCCCTGCAGGGCACCCCAGAGCCCGGCCCCCAGCGGGACCAGTGCCAGCAGGAGGACCGTTCCCTGCAGCGCACGCCGCTCCGCCGCCCAGGGCTTCGCCGTCTCGCTCATGATCCCTCCTTGGCCGTCACCGCACCTGCCGGGTCGCGATGATAGCACCCGCGCGCGCGGCAGGCGCGGCCCGGGCGAGAGCCTCAGGCGGTGAGCAGCTGCGGCAGGTGCTTGAACTCGGCCGCCTGCTCCAGCACCTGGCCGACCTGCAGCAGCGTCTCCTCGTCGAAGGCCCGGCCGATCAGCTGCAGGCCGAGCGGCAGGCCCTCGGCACTGAGCCCGGCCGGCACCGAGAGGCCCGGCAGGCCGGCGAGGTTCACCGGCACGGTGAAGACGTCGTTCAGGTACATCGCCACCGGGTCGTCGGCGTTGTCGCCGATCGCGAAAGCGGCCGACGGCGAGGTCGGGGTCAGGATGACGTCGACCTGCTCGTAGGCCCTGGCGAAGTCGTCGGCGATCAGCGTGCGCACCCGGCGGGCCTTGTTGTAGAAGGCGTCGTAGTAGCCGGCGGAGAGCACATAGGTGCCGATCAGGATGCGCCGCTGCACCTCGGCGCCGAAGCCCTCGGCGCGCGTCGCCTCGTACATCTCGTCCAGCGTCTTGCCCTCGACCCGCAGGCCGAAGCGCACGCCGTCGTAGCGCGCGAGATTGGAGGAGGCCTCCGCCGGCGCCACGATGTAGTAGGCCGGCAGCGCGTACTTGGTGTGCGGCAGGGAGATGTCGACGATCTCGGCGCCGGCATCCTTCAGCCAGATGACGCCCTGCTGCCAAAGCGCCTCGATCTCGCCGGCCATGCCTTCGACCCGGTACTCCTTCGGAATGCCGACCTTGAGCCCCTTGAGGCTGCGGCCGAGCGCCGCCTCGTAGTCCGGCACCGCGCGGTCGACCGAGGTGGCGTCTTTGGGATCGTGCCCCGCCATGGCGCCCAGCATCAGCGCGGCATCGCGCACCGAGCGGGTCATCGGCCCGGCCTGGTCGAGCGACGAGGCAAAGGCGACGATGCCCCAGCGCGAACAGCGCCCGTAGGTCGGCTTCAGGCCGACGATGCCACAGAAGCTCGCCGGCTGGCGGATCGAGCCGCCGGTGTCGGTGCCGGTCGCCGCCATGACGGCGCGCGCCGCCACCGCCGCGGCCGAGCCGCCGGACGAGCCGCCGGGCACCAGCGGGCGATTGTCGCCGGTGCCGCGCCAGGGATTGACCGCCGGGCCGTAGTAGCTGGTCTCGTTGGAGGAGCCCATGGCGAACTCGTCCAGGTTCAGCTTGCCCAGCATGGTCGCGCCGGCCGCCCAGAGCTTGGTGGTCACGGTCGATTCGTAGGTCGGCTTGAAACCCTCGAGGATGTGGCTGCCGGCCGTGGTCAGCACGCCCTCGGTGCAGAAGAGATCCTTGATGCCGAGCGGCAGGCCCTCGAGTGGCCGTCCCTCGCCCTTCCCCAGCCGCTGGTCGGCGGCCTCGGCCATCGCCAGCGCCTTCTCCGGCGTCTCGGTGATGAAAAGATTGAGCTCGCGGATCTCGTGCAGGCCCTCGATGTGCGCCTCGGCCAGTTCCCTGGCGGAGAGCTTGCGGGCGGCCAGGAGGTCGCGGGCCTCGGCGAGGCCGAGATGGGTGACGGGGGTGCTGCTCACGGCGCCTACTCCACCACCTTCGGCACGGTGAAGAAGCCGGCGGTCGCGGCCGGCGCGTTGGCCAGCACGCGCTGCGGGTCGCCGCCCTCGGTCACCACGTCCTTGCGCAGCGGCGGCCGGGTGGCGACCACCGAGGTCATCGGCTCGACGCCCTCGGTATCGAGTTCGCCGAGCTGCTCGATCCAGCCGAGGATGCCGTTCAGCTCGTCCGCCAGCGCCTCCTGCTGCGCCTCGCCGACCTTCAGCCGCGCCAGTCGCGCGATCCGCGCCACCGTGTTCTTGTCCACCGCCATGCGTTTCTTCCTCAGGGAGTGCCGCCCCTGGCGGGCGGCGCCGGAACCTAGCACCGGCCTTCGCCGGCCCGCAAGGCGAGGCGGCGGGCGCGCCGGGACCGATCGCCTCGGCCCACCCGCGCACCACGCTTGAGCCCACCCCCGCCCTCTCCTATAAGCCAGCGGACCCGCCACCGGATGACCGCCTTGGCCCTGATCGACGACCTGCGTCTCCTGCCGCCCAGCGGCCGCCTGCTCGGCCTCGACGTCGGCGAGAAGACGGTCGGGATGGCGATTTCCGACAGCGCCCGCACCATCGCCTCGCCGGTCGAGACCATCCGGCGCGGCAAGCTGGCCACCGACGTCGCCGCGCTGCAGGCGATGATCGCCAGCCGCCAGCCGGTCGCCCTGGTGATCGGCCTGCCGGTGAACATGGACGGCAGCGAGGGGCCGCGCTGCCAGTCGGTCCGCGCCTTCGCCCGCAACCTGGCGCAGCGCGGCATCGCGCTGCCGATGGCCTTCTGGGACGAGCGCCTCTCCACCGCCGCGGTCGAGCGCTTCCTGATCGGCGAGGCCGACATGACCCGGCAGCGCCGCGACCGCGTGGTCGACAAGATGGCGGCGGCCTACATCCTGCAGGGCGCCATCGACGCGCTGCGGCGCCTCCCCGCCGCCGAGCGGCCCGATGGCTGACGCGTTCGCCGACGCGGCCGAGGCGAGGGGCTTCGACGCCAGCCCGCTGGAACGGGGGCCTGCGTGGAACACCCAGGTGGCGGCGCTGGCGCTCTTCGCCGCCAGCCTCGCCTACGCAGTGCTGACCGAGCGCGCCTTCTACGGCGACGGCGCCCACTTCTTCATCGAGATGCTGGAGCGCGGCGGCCGGCCGGGCGCGCTGCCGGAACGGATGCATGCCCACCTCCTGCTCTCGCTTCCGGCCGACCTGGCGCTCTGGCTGGGGGTCACCGACCGCGCTATCCTGAACTTGCTTTTCCAGGTCGGCAGCCTGCTGCCCTGGCCGCTGGCGCTCTGGCTCTGCGACCGCCTGACGCCGCGCTGGCTGTGGCTGGTCGTGCTGGCCGCCGCCATCGGCTACCTGAACGCCGCCTTCCTGGCCTGGGGCGAACACATCGTGGCACACGCCTTCTTCTGGCCGGCGGCCTTCGCCCTGCTCTTCGCGCGGCCGCTGACGCCCTTCGCTGGCGCCGTGCTGCTGCTGGCCGCGGCGATCCTCCTGCGCAGCTACGAGTCGCTGCTCTTCCTCGGCCCCTGCCTGGCCGGGATTGCCCTCTGGCGCCTTGCGCTATCTGGCGAAAGCCGCCTGGGTCGCCTCGTCCTGCTGATCGCCCTCGGCCTCTTCCTCGCGGCGACCGGGATCGCCGGCCGCTCGGTCCTGGCGCCCCGCGACCCCGGCAACCTCGGTGATTTTCAAAGCGGCATGCTGGAGATCCTGCGCGCGCCTTCGGTGACGCTGGAGGGGTGCCTCGTCGCCGTCGCCCTGCTGGCGCTGCTCGCCCTCTGGCGCTGGCGCGACCTGCGCCCGCGGTCGGCCTGGCTGGGATTCCTGGTCCTGCCGGCGGCGCTCGCCGCCGCCGCGCAGCCCCTCCTCGCGCCGGCGACCCTGCGACCGATCCTGCAGCATCAGGAGCGTGTGCTGGACCTCGCCGTGCCGCTGGCGCTGCTGGCGCTCCTGCTGCTGCTGCGCCGCACGCCGCACTGGCTGGAGTCCCGCCGCCCGCTGCTGATGACCGGCTGTGCCCTGCTGCTGATCGGCCAGTCGCTCTGGCACCTTGGGGCCACCCGGCAGTGGAGCCGCTATCTGGGCGCGATCGAGACCGCTCTGGCGACCCATCGCGGCCTGCTGACGCTGGAGCAGGCCGCCTTGCCGACACCGCTCCAGCGCTTCGTCTGGCACTGGACCCTGCCGGAACTCTCTATCGCCCTCGACCGCGACGGCCGCATCGCCGCGCTGCTGTCCGACCCGACGCGCTGGCGGCCCTTCGACCCAGCCGACCCGGCGGCGCTGCCCGAGCTGGCACGCTACGGCGTCAACTACGGCCCCTATCTCGACGCCCTGCGGCCGGTCCGCTGACCGCCATGCTCGAGATCGTCCTCGCCACCCTGCCGATCTTCCTGCTGATCTTCCTCGGCACCCTGGTGACGCGCAGCAAGTTCGTCTCGCGCGCCTTCTGGGTCGAGGCCGAGAAGCTGATCTACTACCTGCTGTTCCCGGCGCTGCTGCTCTCCAGCGTCGCCAAGGCCAGCCTCGGCGGCCTGGAGATCGCGCCGATGGCCGGCGTGGTGGTCGGCTGCATGGCGCTGGCGACCGCCGCCCTGCTGCTGCTACGCCGGCGCATCACTGCCGAGGGGCCGGCCTTCACCTCGCTCTACCAGGGCGTCATCCGCATGAACACCTACCTCGGCTTCGCCGTCGCCTTCGCCATCGGCGGCCAGGCGGCGGTCGAGGCCACCGCGGTGGCGGTGGCGATCTTCGTGCCGACGGCGAACCTGCTCTGCGTGACCATCCTGGTGCGCTACGGCGCCCACAGCCAGATCGGCGGCGGCAGCGCCCTGGCCAAGACGCTGCTGGCCATCGCCAAGAACCCGCTGATCCTCTCCATCGTCGGCGGCATCGTGCTGAACCTGACCGGCATCGGCCTGCCGCCGGTGATCGCGCCGATGCTGGAGATCCTCGGCCGCGCCGCGCTCGGCCTCGGCCTGCTGGCGGTCGGCGCCGGCCTGGAGTTCAAGGCGCTGCGCACCACCGGCCCCGTCGTGCTGCTGGCGGTCGCGCTGAAGCTCCTGGTGATGCCGGCCCTGGCGCTCGGCCTGGTGCTGCTCTTCGGCCTGACCGGACCCGGCGCGCTGGCGGTGATCCTGCTGAACGCCCTGCCGACGGCCGGCGCCGCCTACATCCTGGCGCGGCAACTGGGCGGCGACGCGCCGCTGATGGCGGCCATCATCACGGTGCAGACCGGCCTGGCGATGCTGAGCCTGCCGCTGGTGCTGGCGCTGGTGCCTTAGGGGAAGCGAACGCCATGGCCCGCAGCCTGCCCATCGCCATCGCGCAGACACCGGTCGGGGCCGACATCGCGGCCAACGGCCGGGCGCTGCGCGCGGCGATGCGTCAGGCTGCCGACGCCGGCGCACGTCTTCTTGTAACGGCCGAGGGCGCGCTGTCGATCCACATCGGCAAGGCGCCGCCCGCCTGGGACAGCTTCGACTGGCCCCTGCTGGCCAGCGAGCTGGCCGCCATCGCCGCCCTGGCCGCGGAGCTGCGCCTCTGGTGCGCGCTCGGCACGCTGCACCGGCAGGAGGGTGCCGAGCGGCCCACAAACTCCCTGCAGATCATCTCCGATCGCGGCGCGCTCGTCGGCCGCTACGACAAGCGCATCTGCTCCTATCGCGAGGCCCGCGATCTCTACGTGGAAGGGGAGGAGCCCCTGATCTTCGAGGTCGAGGGCTTCCGCATCGGCTGCGCGCTCTGCATCGAGATCCAGTTCCCGGAGATCTTCGCCGGCTATGAGGAGGCAGGTGCCGACGCGGTCATCCTGCCTGCCTACAGCCAAGACCCCATCTTCACGACCCTCGCCCAGGCGCACGCCGAGATCACCGCGCAGTGGATCGCGCTCGCCACGCCGGCGCAGTACGGCAGCCGCCTGCCCAGCGCCCTCCTCGGCCCCAACGGCCAGATCTGCGCCCAGGCGGCGAGGATCACCGAACCCAGCCTGCTCCTCGCCACGCTGGACCGCGACGATCCGGCCTTCGCCATCGCTCTGACCAAGGCCCGGCCGTGGCGGCGGGCGCGGCGTTCGGGCACCTTCTATCAGGACCAGACCTAGAGCGTTTTCTCGGCAGGCTCGATCCCGCCTCTCGGCCCCATCCTTCGAGACGCCCTGCTGCCGCAGGGCTCCTCAGGATGAGGCAGTGTCTTTGTTCGGCGGAGTCACAGACCTCATCCTGAGGAGCCGCCGCAGGCGGCGTCTCGAAGGATAGGCCGAGCAGCGGGACCAGGCCTCAAGAGCAGCGTCCCTAGTTCAGCGGTGCGACCGCCTGGAAGAACGCCATCGCCAGCGCGCTGGCCGCGGGTGCCTCGGCCACCACGCCGATCCACCGCTCCCCCAGGTACTGGCTCGCCCCCGGCCAGCCGTGGCCGCCGCCGATCATGCGCCAGAGTTCCAGCGGCTGGCGGCAGTTCCAGTAGACCTCGTGTTCCGGGGTCACGCCGTCCTGCGGGGCGGGATCGGGCGTTTCCACGCGACTCCGGGACGCGCAGCCGTTGGCCGCGGCAAAGAGCGTCAGGGTCGCCTCGACCGAGAGGACGCGCCCGCGCTCCTGCTCGAAGACCGTGACCGGGCCGCCGTCGTAGGGCACCAGCGGATCGTCGGTGCCGTTGATCATCATCAGCGGAACCGGCCGCGACGGCCGGCAGGACGGCGCGATCTCCTCGCCCAGGTTGCCGGCGATGGTGACAGCGCCGGCGAAGAGATCGGCACTCTCGCACAGCAGGCGGAAGGTCATCATCGCGCCGTTGGAGATGCCCATCACGTAGACCCGCGCCGGGTCGATCGTGCCGGCGGCGGCAAGCTCGGCGACCAGCGCGCGCAGGAAGCCGACATCGTCGCGCAGCCGGCCCTTCTCCCGGCTGATCGCATCGCCGCGGCCATCGTTCCACTGCCGGTTCTCGCCATCGGGATAGGCGACGGCGAACCGCAACAAGCGCTCGGTCACGGTGGACATGGCGGCGCCGGAGGGCCAGGCGCTGATCCGCCGGCTGGCGGCGAAGGCCGACATCGTGGTGGAGAACTTCAAGGCCGGCGGCCTGGCGAAATACGGCCTCGACTACGCCGGGATCCGCGCCGTGAAAGCGGACATCGTCTACTGCTCGATCACCGGCTTCGGCCAGACCGGCCCCTACGCGCCGCGCGCCGGCTACGACTACCTGGCCCAGGGCATGGGCGGGATCATGTCGCTGACCGGCGAGCCGGAGGGCGAGCCGATGAAGGTCGGCGTCGGCATCGCCGACGTGATGTGCGGCATGTACGCCGTCGCCGCCATCCTCGCCGCCATCCGCCACCGCGACCGGCACGGCGAAGGCCAGCAGATCGACCTGGCGCTGCTCGACACCCAGGTCGCCTGGCTGGTGAACGAGGGGCTGAACTACCTGACCTCCGGCGAGGTGCCGAAGCGCCTTGGCTCGGAGCATCCCAACATCGTGCCCTACAAGGTCATGCCCTGCGCCGACGGCTTCTTCATCCTGGCGGTCGGCAACGATTCGCAGTTCCGCAAGTTCTGCCGCTTCGCCGGCTGCGAGGAACTGGCCGAGCTGGCCGACGACCCGCACCCTCACCTCCTTCGAACTGGCCGGCAAGCGGCTGGGCGCCGACGTGATCAACATGGCCGTGGGCATCTCCTCGGTGAAGAAGGGCGAGACGCTGATCGACACCGCCATGACGCTGAACGCCATGCATCCCGGACCTGCTGGTGGTGCGCCACCAGGACAGCCGGCGCCGTCAAGCTGCTGTCCGAGAAGGTCAACTGCGCCGTCATCAACGCCGGCGACGGCAGCCACGAGCATCCGACCCAGGCGCTGCTCGATGCCGTCACGATCCGGCGCCGCAAGGGGCGCCTGGCCGGCCTGAAGGTCGCCATCTGCGGCGACGTGCTGCACAGCCGCGTGGCCCGCTCCAACATCCACCTGCTGACCATCATGGGGGCCAGCGTGCGGGTGATCGCGCCGCCGACCCTGCTGCCGCCGAAGATCGAGCGCCTGGGCGTCGAGGTCTTCATCGACATGCGCGAGGGCCTGAACGACGTCGACATCGTGATGATGCTGCGCCTGCAGACGGAGCGCATGCAGGGCTCCTACGTGCCCTCGATCCGCGAGTACTTCCGCTTCTTCGGGCTGGACTACGACAAGCTCGGCGTGGCCAAGCCGGACGCGCTGATCATGCATCCCGGGCCGATGAACCGCGGCGTGGAGATCGACAGCGAGGTGGCCGACGACATCGGCCGCTCGGCCATCCGCGAGCAGGTGGAGATGGGCGTCGCCGTGCGCATGGCGGTGCTCGACACCCTGACGCGGAACCTGGCGCGCAATAGCGACGAGGCGGCGAAATAGATGGCGCCGAGCACGACCCAGCAGCCGACGGCCTATGTCAACGCCCGGCTGCTCGATCCCGCCAGCGGGCTGGATGCCAAGGGCACGCTGCTGGTGGTCGAGGGGCGCATCGCCGACCTCGGTCCGCACCTCTTCGCCCAGGGCGTGCCGACCGGCATCGAGACGATCGACTGCGGCGGCCACTGCCTGGCGCCCGGCCTGATCGACCTGCGGGTCAACCTGCGCGAGCCCGGCGAGGAGCACAAGGAGACGATCCTCACCGCCAGCCTCGCCGCCGCCGCCGGCGGCGTCACCGCGATGGCGGCGCTGCCCAGCAGCGATCCGGTGGTCGACGACGTCGCCGGCCTGGAGTTCGTCGCGCGGCGCGCCCGCGAGGTGAAGCTGGTGAAGATCTATGGCTACGGCACCATCACCAAGGGCGCCGAGGGCCGCGAGCTGACCGAGTTCGGCCTGCTGACGGAGTATGGCGCGGTCGGCTTCACCGACGACGTGCGGCCGGTCGGCTCCGCCCAGGTGATGCGTCGCGCGCTCTCCTACGCCCGCGCCTTCAACCAGGTGATGGTGCAGACGCCGCAGGAGCCCGAGCTCTCGACGGGGGTGATGAACGGCGGCGAGATGGCGACCCGCCTTGGCCTTGCCGGGGTCAATCCGCTGGCCGAAACGATCCTGCTGGAGCGCGACATCCGCCTGACCGAGATGAGCGGCGGGCGCTATCACGCGGCCCTGCTGTCCACCGCGGAGTCCCTGGAGGTGGTGCGCCGCGCCAAGGCGCGCGGCATCGCCATCACCTGCGATACCGCCCCGCACTACTTCACGCTGAACGAGCTGGCGGTGGGCGACTACCGCACCTTCGCCAAGGTGATGCCGCCGCTGCGCAGCGAGGAGGACCGCCTGGCGGTCGCCGCCGCCATCGCCGACGGCACCATCGACGCCATCGCCAGCGACCACAGCCCGCACGACCAGGACAGCAAGCGCCAGCCCTTCGCCCAGGCCGCCTTCGGTATCGTCGGGCTGGAGACGCTGCTGCCGCTCTCGCTGGCGCTCTATCACAAGGGCGAGACCGCGCTGCTGCCGCTGCTGGCGCAGCTCACCTGCCAGCCGGCCACCATCCTGGGGTTGCGCGGCGGGCGCCTGCAGGTCGGCGCCGCGGCCGACCTGCTGCTGTTCGACCTTGACCGTCCCTGGCGCATCGCGCCGGATCGCTTCCGTTCCAAGTCGAAGAACTCGCCCTTCGAGGGCCACCTGGTGCAGGGCAAGGTCCTGCGCACCGTGGTCGACGGCCGCACGATTCACCTGGCCGAGGACTAGGCGATGCCGGACCCCGTCTCCTGGGCCTATGCCTGGCCCTACCTGGCGGGTGCCCTGCTCCTCGGCTACCTCCTGGGGTCCCTGCCCTTCGGCCTGCTGCTGTCGCACGCCGCCGGCCTAGGCGACATCCGCAAGACCGGCTCGGGCAACATCGGCGCCACCAACGTGCTGCGCAGCGGGCGCAAGGGGCTGGCCCTGCTGACGCTGCTGCTCGACGGCGGCAAGGGCGCCCTGGCCGTCCTGCTGGCCTACTGGATCGGCGGCTCGGAAAGCGCACTGATGGCCGCGCTCGGTGCCGTGCTCGGCCACTGCTTTCCGGTCTGGCTGAAGTTTCGCGGCGGCAAGGGCATGGCGACCGCGCTGGGCGTGCTGCTGGCCCTGATGCCCTGGGTCGGCGTGCTCTGCTGCCTGACCTGGCTGCTGGTCGCCGTGACCACGCGCTATTCTTCGTTGGCCGCCCTGCTCAGCATCGCCTCGGCACCCTTCTATGCCTGGATGCTGCCCTGGGGCCTGCGGCTGGAGGAGGTCTTCGCGCCCGGGTTCGGCGCGCTGCTGTTCCGCGGCGAGCTGCAGTTCATCCAGATCTCGGCGGCGATCGCCGTGGTCGTCTGGATCCGCCACCGGCAGAACATCGGCCGCCTGCTGCGCGGCCAGGAAAGCCGGATCGGCGAGAAGAACTAGGCGCCGACCGCCGCCATCACCCCGGCGAGAAGCGGAGCTGCGCCTTCCGCGCGCCGTCGAGTTCCACCAGGCTGCGCTTGCCATCGGTCTGCAGGACGATGCGGGTGGTGGTCCCCTCCAGCGTCCCCAACAGCACCAGGCTCTCGCCTTCGACCCGATAGACCGCGTCGCCGTCGGCCTCCTCGCCCATGCGCAGGGTGCAGGGTCCGGTCAGGGTCTCGCCATCAAGCAGCGCCTCGCCGAGCGCGATCTGCACGGCCAGGGGCCGCTCCTTGCCGAAGACCTGAAGCTGACCCTCGACGGCGAAGTAGCGGGGCTCCAGGGCCAGCACGCGGCCGCTGCCGGCATTGATCCACACCATCACCTTGGCCTCGATGCCGAACTCGGCCTCGGGCGCCATCGCCGGATCGAGGAAGCTCCGGATATCCACCATCGCGTGCTCCGCCTGCAGGTTCGACTCGCCGACGCTATATGGCACGGCGCGCGGCCCAGCGCAGCCCCCACCCGCGGGGGCCTCGGCGTTTTCCCGGCCATCGCCTTGACGCCCAGGCTTGTCGCGCGCCACTCTCACGACCGATGGGGGAAAGCAGGAGAGACCCACACGCAATAGAGGCAGCACCGGCAGGCGAATCGGCCGCCGGCTTCGGGCCCGAAGAGCGCCTGGCGCGGCTGCGCCTGCTGCGGAGCGAACACGTCGGGCCCGCCACCTTCCGCCAGCTCATCGCCCGCAGCGGATCCGCTGCCGCCGCCCTGCGGGCCCTGCCCGAGCTGGCACGCCGCGGCGGACGGCACCGCCTGCGCATCGCCACGCCCGGCGAGGCCGAGGCGGAACTCGCCGCCGTGGCCGCGGCGGGTGGCCGTCTGCTGTGGCTCGGCGAAGCGGACTACCCCGCCGCGCTGGCGGCCCTCGACGATGCCCCGCCGGTCCTCACCGTCGCTGGCGCCGCCGCTCTGCTGGCGCGACCCGCCGTCGCCCTGGTCGGCGCGCGCAATGCCTCGGGCAACGGCCGGCGGATGGCCGAGCTGCTGGCGCGCGGACTGGCCGAGGCCGGGCTGACCGTGGTTTCAGGCCTGGCGCGCGGCATCGACACCGCCGCCCACCAGGGCGCGCTGGCGGCCGCCGGCGGCGGCTCGACCATCGCCGTGCTGGCCGGCGGTCTCGACCGTCCCTACCCGCCGGAGAACCTGCCGCTCTGCCGGCGCATCGCCGAGGCGGGCCTGCTGCTGGCCGAGATGCCGCCCGGGACGGTGCCGCAGGCGCGCCACTTTCCCCGCCGCAACCGCCTGATCTCCGGCCTGTCCCTGGCGGTGGTGGTGGTTGAGGCGGCGGAGCGTTCCGGTTCCCTCATCACCGCCCGCCTGGCCGGCGAGCAGGGCCGCGAGGTTCTCGCGGTTCCCGGCTCGCCGCTCGACCCGCGCGCCCAGGGCGCCAACCGGCTGATTCGCGAAGGCGCGCTGCTGGTTCAGAGTGTCGAGGATATCCTCGAAGCGCTCGGCCAGCTGCCCTCGCCGCGCCCTCGCCGTCCGGTGGTTTCGCCGCCGGCCACGGCTCCGGCGCAGGGGTTCGAGGACGGTGCCGACCCGACCGACGACTATCGTCGTCGCCTCCTCGAGCTGCTCTCCCCGACCCCCCTGTCGGTTGACGAAGCTATCCGCCAATGCCAATTCTCTGCCTCCGTCGTGCAGACCCTTCTGCTCGAACTCGAGCTGGCGGGCCGGATCGAACGGCACGCGGGCAATCGAATTTCCCTGATCGCACTGTCGCCGGACGAAGGCAGAGGCAGTGCCTGAGATAGCCGAAAGAGAGTCAGAGTGGCCGAGATGAATGTCGTCGTCGTGGAATCCCCGGCCAAGGCGAAGACCATCAACAAGTACCTGGGCAAGGACTACTACGTCCTCGCCTCCTTCGGTCATGTCCGCGATCTGCCTTCGAAGGACGGCTCGGTGGAACCCGACCAGGACTTCTCGATGGTCTGGGAGGTCGACAGCAAGGCGGAGAAGCGCCTGAAGGACATCGCCGACGCGATCCGCAAGGGCTCGAAGCTCATCCTCGCCACCGACCCCGATCGCGAGGGCGAGGCCATCTCGTGGCATGTCCGCGAAGAGATGAAGCGCCGCCGGGCGCTGGGCGACAAGCCGGTGGAGCGCGTGGTCTTCAACGAGATCACCAAGGCGGCCGTGACCGAGGCCTTCCAGCATCCACGCGATCTGGATGAGCACCTGGTCGACGCCTATCTGGCGCGCCGCGCGCTCGACTATCTCGTCGGCTTCACCCTCTCGCCGGTGCTCTGGCGCAAGCTGCCGGGCAGCCGCTCGGCCGGCCGCGTGCAGTCGGTGGCGCTGCGCCTGATCTGCGAGCGCGAGGCCGAGATCGAGGTCTTCAAGCCGCAGGAATACTGGACCATCGAGGTGGCGCTGCAGACGCCCGAGGGCGCCTCCTTCCGCGCCCGCCTGACCGCGCTCGACGGCGACCGCCTCGACAAGTTCGCGCTCGGCGACGAAGCGGCGGCGACGCGCGCCGCCACGCTGCTGCGCACCGCCAGCGCCTTCACCGTCGGCGAGGTCGAGCGCAAGCAGGTCAAGCGCAACCCGCTGCCGCCCTTCACCACCTCGACGCTGCAGCAGGAGGCCTCGCGCAAGCTCGGCTTCTCGGCCTCGCGCACCATGCGGATCGCGCAGAAGCTCTACGAGGGCGTCGACATCGGCGGCGAGACCGTCGGCATCATCACCTACATGCGGACCGACGGCGTCCAACTCGCCGGCGAGGCGCTGGGCGCCGCCCGCAGGCTGGTCGCGGAGGAGCATGGCGACCGCTACCTGCCGCCCTCGCCGCGCCAGTACAAGACCAAGGCGAAGAACGCCCAGGAGGCGCACGAGGCGATCCGCCCGACCGACCTCTTCCGGCGGCCGCAGGCGATCCGCCGGCGCCTGACCGACGACGAGCATGCGCTCTACAACCTGATCTGGACCCGCACGCTGGCCTCGCAGATGGCCAGCGCCGAGTTCGAGCAGGTCGGCGTCGACATCGCCGTGGACGGCAAGGCCGCGACGCTGCGCGCCACCGGCCAGGTGCTGCTGTTCGACGGCTTCCTCAAGCTTTACCAGGAAGGCCGCGACGATGCCCCGGCCGAGGGCGAAGGCGACGACGACCGGCGCCTGCCGAAGCTGACCGAGGGCAACGCGCTGCAGCGCGAGGAGGTCTTCCCCGAGCAGCACTTCACCCAGCCGCCGCCGCGCTACAGCGAGGCCAGCCTGATCAAGCGGCTGGAGGAACTCGGCATCGGCCGGCCCTCCACCTACACCTCCATCCTGCAGGTGCTGCAGGACCGCGACTACGTGCGGCTGGAGAAGCGGCGCTTCGTGCCGGAGGACCGCGGCCGCATCGTCACCGCCTTCCTCGAGTCTTCTTCAAGCGCTACGTCGAGTACGACTTCACCGCCGCGCTGGAGGAGCAGCTCGACGACATCTCCGGTGGGCGGACCGAGTATCTGCGGGTGCTCGACGACTTCTGGCGCGCCTTCAAGGCCGCCGTCGACGAGGCCCAGGGCCTGCGCATCAGCGAGGTCATCGATACGCTCGACCGGGAGCTGGGACCGCACTTCTTCCCGGCCGACGCGGAGAATCCCGACAAGGACCCGCGCGTCTGCCCGGTCTGCGGCAATGGCCGCCTCGGGCTCCGGCTCGGCAAGACCGGCGGCTTCATCGGCTGCTCGAACTATCCGGAGTGCCGCTTCACCCGGCCCCTGGCCCTGCCCGGCGGCGCCGACGGCGAGGACGGCGGCGAGCTCGCGGCCGGACCGAAGTTCCTCGGCGAGGATCCGGCCAGCGGCCTGCAGGTCTCCCTGCGCAAGGGTCCCTACGGCACCTATCTGCAGCTCGGCGAAGGCAACGGCGACGAGAAGCCGAAGCGCACCTCGCTGCCCCGCGGCCTGTCGCCCTCCGACGTCGACCTTGGAGCAGGCCCTGGCCCTGCTCGCGCTGCCGCGGGCGGTCGGCCACGATCCGGAGACCAGCGAGACCATCGAGGCCGGCATCGGCCGCTTCGGCCCCTACCTGCGCGCCGGCAGCGTCTATCGCTGAACCGACGGCGAGGACGACGTGCTGACCATCGGCCTCAATCGCGCCGCCGTGCTGATCTCCGAGGCGCGGGAGAAGCGCGCCGCCAACACCCGCGAGCTCGGGGGCCATCCCAAGGACGGCAAGCCGGTGCTGGCACGCAAGGGGCGCTTCGGCCTCTATCTCCAGTGGAACCGCACGCTGGCCAACCTGCCGCGCGGCAGCGAGCTCGACGACATCAGCCTGGACGCGGCGGTGGAGCTGCTGGCGACGAAGGGAACGACCAAGGGCAAGGCCGCCAAGGGCGGTGCCGCGAAGGGCCGCGCCAAGACCGCCAAGACGAAGACCGCCGCCAACGGCGAGGCCGCGCCGGCCAAGAAGGCCGCGACGAAGAAGGCCGCGACGAAGAAGGCCAAGCCGAAGAAGGCCGCGGCGAAGAAGGCTCCCGCCAAGAAGAAGGCCGGCGAGTCGGCGACGGCAAGAGGCAAGGCAGGACCGGCGTGAGCCGCAAGCCGCATAGCGAGCGCACCGTACCGCTGCCCACCAAGCAGGAACTGCTCGACTACATCCGCGAGAGCCCGGTGCCGCTGGGCAAGCGGGAGCTGGCGCGGGCCTTCCAGGTGAAGGGCGAGGCGCGCCAGGAACTGAAGGCCTTGCTCAGCGAACTGAAGCGCGAGGGTGCGCTCGACGGCCATGGCGGCCGGCGGGTCGGCGCCGCGAGCCGCCTGCCGGAGGTCTCGGTGCTGGAGATCGTCGGCTTCGACGAGGACGGCGAGTTGATCGCCCGCCCGCCGGGCGGCGACCCGGAAGATCCCGAGACGCCCACGGTCGCCATGGCGCCGGACCGCCGCGGCGCGCGCATGGTGACCGGCGACCGCGTGCTGACGCGCGTGCGCCATCTCAAGGGTGTGCACTACGAAGGCTTCCCCATCCGCCACCTGGGCCAGCCCAGCCAGCGCATCGTCGGCATCTACGAGACGGCGCGGCGCGGCGGCCTGGTGCGCCCGACCAACCGCCGCCTCAAGGAGAGCTACGAGATCGCCGCCGACGATGCCGCCGGTGCAGTGGACGGCGAGCTGGTGCTGGTCGAGCCCAAGGCCTTCCATCCGCGCGGCGGCACGCGGCGCGAAGGCCGCGTGGTCGAGCGGCTCGGCAGCGCCGCCAATCCCCACGCACTCAGCCTCATCGCCATCGCCGAGCACGGCCTGCCGGACGTCTTCCCGCCTGAGGCGCTGCGCGAGGCCGAGAGCGGCAAGGCGGTGCCGCTCGGCAAGCGCCTCGACCTGCGCCAGGTGCCGCTGGTGACGATCGACGGCGAGGACGCGCGCGACTTCGATGATGCGGTCTTTGCCGAGCCGGACCCGGAGACCGGGAACGACGGCGGCTTCAGGCTGCTTGTCGCCATTGCCGACGTCGCGCACTACGTGCGCCCCGACAGCGCGCTGGACCGCGAGGCGCGCAAGCGCGGGAACTCGACCTATTTTCCCGACCGGGTCATCCCGATGCTGCCGGAGGCGCTGTCCAACGGCTGGTGTTCGCTGCGCCCGAAGGAAGAGCGCGGCTGCCTGGTGGCCGAAATGCGGATCGACGCCAATGGCCGGATGCTCGGGCACCGCTTCCATCGCGGCCTGATGCGCTCGGCGGCGCGCCTCACCTACGAGCAGATCCAGGCGGCGGCGGACGGCCGCAGCGACGACACCACGGAACCGCTGCTGGACCTGGTCGTCCGGCCGCTCTATGCCGCCTACGGCGCGCTGGAGCGGGCACGCAAGGCGCGCGGCACGCTCGACCTGGACCTGCCGGAGCGGCGCGTCCACCTGAACGAGGACGGCAGCGTGCGGGCGATCCTGCCGCGCCCCAGGCTCGACAGCCACCGGCTGATCGAGGCCTTCATGATCACCGCCAACGTCTGCGCCGCGGAGACCCTGCAGGAAACCGGTCGGCCCTGCATGTACCGCGTCCACGAACCGCCCGATCCGCAGAAGGTGGAGGCCCTGCGCCAGGTGCTGCGCGATATCGACCTCGGCTTTCCCAAGGGCGAGCGCATCCGCCCCGAGCTCTTCACCCGCGTGCTCGACAAGGTCGCCGGCAGCGAGGCGGCGCCGATGGTCAGCGAGCTGGTGCTGCGCGCCCAGAGCCAGGCGCGCTACAGCCCGGAGAACCTCGGACATTTCGGCCTCGCGCTGCAGCGCTACGCGCACTTCACCTCGCCGATCCGGCGCTACAGCGACCTTCTGGTCCACCGGGCCTTGATCGACGGTCTGCGTCTGGGCGGCGACGGCCTGCAGAAGGGCGACGCCGAGCGCTTCGAGGAATGGGCCGCGCAGATCTCCGCCACCGAGCGACGCTCCGCCGCGGCCGAACGAGACGCGGTCGACCGCTTCGTCTCGCTGTTCCTCGCCAAGGAGGTCGGCACGCTTCAGGAGGGGCGCATCACCTCGGTGACGCGCTTCGGCCTCTTCGTGCGGCTGGATGAAAGCGGCGCCGACGGCCTGGTGCCGATCTCGACGCTGCCCAGCGACTACTATGAGCATGACGAGCGCGCGCACGCCCTGATCGGGCGGCGCTGGGGTCGCCGCTACCGGCTGGGCGAACGCCACAGCGTCCGGATCCGCGAAGCCGAGGCGCTGACGGGGTCACTGACCCTGGAACTGATCGAGGGCGAGAAGAGCCCGACGGCCAGGCCCGCCGGCGGCAAGGGCCCGGGAGCCGCGCGGCCCGGCGGCAAGAGCGCGCCGAAGCCGCACCGCAAGGGCCAGAGCGCGGCCCGCCGCGGTCGCGGCAAGCGCTGACCAGCGCTCCTAGGAGCCTAAAAACGAAAGCGAATCCTCTGGTCGCCCCTGGACAGCGAGCCTATCCTTCCTCTCGGCGCTCGATTTGGTGAGGTTTGGAGTCTTCATGGAAGCGGAATCTGGCCGGCCGCAAGGCCGGACCATCGGTCACCTGAGCCGCCGCCCTCGCTGCTGGCGCTCTGCTGTGCGCTGACGATCGCGCTTCTGGCCTCCTGCAGCGCCGCACTGCGACAGGGAGGGACCGGGCCGGAAGTCGCCTCGGAGCGCGTCTTCGCGGCCGGTTTCGCGGATCTGCGCGACATCTACATCCGCGACCTCGACGTCGGCCAGGTCGCCGTCGACGGGCTGGAGGGCCTGTCGAAGATCGACGCGAACGTCAGCGTGACGCGCCAGGGCACCAACGTTGTGCTCGGCTACAAGGGCCAGCCCGACAAGCTCTTTCCCGCGCCGCCGGACGAGGATGCCGGCGCCTGGGGCCAGGTCGCCGCCGAGGTCGTCGGGCAGATGCGCCTGCAGTCCGCGGCGCTCGGCGCCAGCGACAACGAGACGATCTACGAGACGGTCTTCGACACCGTTGCGCGCGAACTCGACCCCTTCTCCCGCTACTCCAGCCGGGACGAGGCCCGCGAGAACCGGGCCAACCGCGACGGCTTCGGCGGCATCGGCGTGCGGATCGACGTGATCGCCGAGGGCATCAAGGTGCTCTCCGTCCTGAAGGACACGCCGGCCAAGAAGTCCGGCCTGGAGAGCGGCGACCTCATCGTTACCATCGACGGCGTCAATGCCATCGGCATGGAGCAGAGCGAGGTGATCGGGCGGCTGCGCGGGCCGGTGGGCAGCGAGGTGACGGTCGGCGTGCTGCGGGGCAGCCAGTCGCTGGCGATCGACATCACCCGCTCGCACATCGTGCCGCAGACCGTGATCTCGGAAATGCGCGGCAAGGTGGCGGTGGTGCAGCTGACCTCCTTCAACCATTCCACCACCGAAACGCTCCGCGGCGAGCTGCTCGACCTCGACGACCAGATGCCCGGCGGCCTCAGCGGCATCGTGCTCGACCTGCGCGGCAACCCCGGCGGCCTGCTTGACCAGTCGGTCGCGGTGTCCGACCTCTTCCTGACCGAGGGGAAGATCGTCACCACCCACGGGCGGCACAAGGACAGCCACCAGTACTTCAATGCCGACAGCTACCAGATCCTGCCGAACGTCCCGATGGTCATCCTGATCAACGGCAATTCGGCCTCGGCGTCGGAGATCGTCGCGGCGGCCCTGCAGGACGACCACCGCGCCGTCGTCGTCGGGTCCGTCAGCTACGGCAAGGGCACGGTGCAGACTGTCCTGACGCTGCCGAACGACGGCGAGTTCACCCTCACCTGGGCCAAGTTCCACGCCCCCTCCGGCTATCCGCTGCACCATCGCGGCGTGCTGCCGGACGTCTGCACCAGCGGCAGCCGCTCGGTCGAGACGGTGCTCGGTAAACTCTCCCAGGGCAGCCTGCCGATCAGCCAGACGCTCCGCCAAGCAACGATCGACGACCTCGACGAGTACGCCGTCTCGGCCGCTTCAGGGCCAACTGCCCCTCGGTGGAGACCGAAAAGGCGCTCGACCTCGATATCGCCCTGCGGCTGCTGCAGGATCGCCAGCTCTATGCGCGGATCCGCGACTCCCAGGCCGCCTCGGTGACGCCGTGAGGGTGCTGCGCTGATGCCGCAGGCGATCGTTCGCCCCCGCGACGCCGCGGGGCTGGTACTCTTTCGCGGCACCGGCGAAGGGCGCGAGGTGCTGCTGGGCCGCCGTCGCCGCACCGCCCGCTTCCTGCCCGGCGTCTATGTCTTTCCCGGCGGGCGGCTCGAGGGTACCGACAGCCGCCCCTCCGGCTTCCGCGAGGCCTGGCGGCCGCTGCCCGGGAACATCGACCGCGCCACCCGCCGCAAGGCCAATGCCCTGCTGCGGGCCGCCTTCCGCGAGACCCTGGAGGAGACCGGCGTCATGGTCGGGCACCGGCTGCAGGCGCCGCCCCCTGCCCCGGGGCCCGATGCCGCCTGGCGGCTCTATGGCGAGGCAGGCGTGACGCCGGCCTTCGAGCGGGCCTGCCTGCTGGCCAGGGCCATCACCCCCACGGTCTCGCCGATTCGCTTCCACACCCGCTTTTTCCTGCTGGACGCCACCGGACTCGACCACGGCCGGGTACGCGACGATGAGCTGGAGGATGTCGCCTGGGTGCCGCTGGGTGAGATCCGGGACCTGCCGATGGTCGACGTCACCTCCTTCGTCCTCGACCAGGCACTGCGCGGCCCACAGCCGGAAGCCGGCCTCTTTGCCTACCGCAACAACGCCCTCCGCGCCGACCTGAAGCGCCGCCTGGCGGCATCGGCCGGCTGGGGGGCTTGACTTGGGGCGGCGGCAGGCTATTGTCCGCGACCTCGAATTCCGCTGACAGACAGGCGAGACAAGACTCATGGCGAAGCCAGCCACGACGCTCATCAAATTGGTGAGCACCGCAGATACCGGGTACTTCTACGTCACGACGAAGAACCCGCGGACCAAGACCGAGAAGTTCTCCTTCAAGAAGTACGACCCCGTCGTGCGCAAGCACGTCGTGTT
Organism: uncultured Alphaproteobacteria bacterium; assembly: GCA_942492185.1. Taxonomy (GTDB): domain Bacteria; phylum Pseudomonadota; class Alphaproteobacteria; order Kiloniellales; family JACOMY01; genus CALOEA01. The sequence continues at coordinate 60,713 of CALOEA010000052.1, read as the reverse complement.
CAAGGAATCCAAGATCAAGTAGCGCGCCGATCGAGCGCACCTGCGGGTGCTGCTGACGGACGACGGCCGCCCACCGGGCGGCCGTCGGCGTTTCGGCCGGGAGCGTGGCCGGACCTCCTAGTCCTTCAGGTAGTCGTGCACCACCTCGCCCAGGCCCAGGGTGAGGTCGGTCAGGATGTGGACCCCGGAGACCACCTCCAGCACCGGCAGGTCGGCAACCGGCGCCAGCGCATGCTGCGCCAGCTCCAGCGCCGCCGGGCTGGTCCAGGCACCTTTGACGGTCACCTCGCGCAGGTAATAGCGCACCAGTTCGCAGATCCTGGGGCTGCAGTCGACGTGCGGCACGATCTTCAGCAGAAAGCTCGGATCCTCGAGGCTGGCCTTGATGGCGGCGTTGTCGAGCGCCTTGTGCTTGTAGCCCATCGTGCCGGTCGCCACCCGCACCGAGCCGTAGTCGAGCGTGCCGATCAGCGTGTCCTTCTCCACCTTCAGCGTCGGCTCGGCGAGCTTTTTCGGGAACCCCCAGATCTCCCGCCCGCCAGCGATCGGCGAGTCGTCGTTCAGGTACATGGCGTGGACATAGCCACCCTTCTGCCCCTCGAACTCGACCGGAATGACCTGTCCGGACTCCGTGTAGTCGCCGAAGCCGGTCGAATCGGGCATGCGAATGAACTCGAACTTGACCAGCGGCTCGACCACCTGCAGCGGCTCCGGCACCACCGCCCGGAGGGCCGCCGGATCGGTGCGGTAGGTGATGACGAAGAACTCGCGGTCGACGAAGCGATAGGGTCCCGGCGGGTAGGAAGGGTTGGTCAGCGGCATGGCAAAGGCCCGCCGCTTCACATCATCGATCTTCATGGGCCGTCCTCTTTGCGGTTCGCGGTGACGCCGGCCAGAACCGGCTGTTGACCTACTATTGCATGGTCTGCCGGGCACCGGTCCCGCCCAAGCCCTCCCGGAGCGCTTTCCGACCTGCGACCGATCGACCGCTCCGGCGGCGAGCGCGCTATCGACCGCGAAGCGTGCCGCTTGCGTTGCGCGGCCGGCGGGGCAGACTGCTGCCATGCAGCCCTCTCCCGCTCCTCGGCTCCGCTTCGGCATCGACCTCGGTGGCACCAAGACCGAGATCCTGGCCCTGGCGCCCGACGGCAGCGAGGCCTACCGCCGGCGCATCGCCTCGCCGCAGGGCGACTTCCCCGCCACCCTGGAGGGCCTGCAGGGCCGGCCGGCCGACGCGGACCTGGGCGTCGCCGGCAGCGTCGGCATCGGCATTCCGGGCGCGATCTCGCCGGCCAGCGGCCGCGTCAAGAACGCCAACTCCACCTGGCTGATCGGCGACCCGCTGGCGCGGGACCTGAGCCAGCCTGCCTGGGCCGGCCGGTGCGGCTGCAGAACGATGCCAACTGCTTCGCCCTCTCGGAGGCCAGCGACGGCGCTGCCGCCGGTGCCGGCTGGTCTTCGGTGTCATCCTGGGCACCGGCGTCGGCGGCGGTCTGGTCGTCGATGGTCGGGTCCTGGCGCGGCGGCAATGCCATCGGCGGCGAGTGGGGCCACAATCCTCTACCCTGGCCCCACATCGCCGGCGAGGATGCCGAGTTGCCCGGACCAGCCTGCTACTGCGGCAAGCAGGGCTGCATCGAAACCTGGCTTTCCGGTCCCGGCCTGGCACGCGACCATCGCAGCATAACCGGCCAGCAGCTTACCGGCCCCGAGATCCTTGCAGCAGCGCAAAGCGGCGACAGCGACGCCGCGGCCAGCCTGGAGCGCTACTGCCGGCGCCTGGCCCGCGCGCTTGCAGGCGTTATCAACATACTGGTCCCGGATGCCATCGTCCTAGGCGGTGGTCTCTCCGGCATTGCCTTTCTCTACGAGCGTGTGCCCGTCCTGTGGCAGGACTGGGTCTTCTCCGACCGCTGCGATACGCCCCTGCTGCCGCCCAGGCACGGCGATGCCAGCGGCGTGCGGGGAGCCGCCTGGCTATGGCCGCCGGAGGACTGACCGCGGCGGCCCTCTGCCGCGACTGCCTGAGCCTGGACCCAGGAACCGGTCCGCGCTGCCGTGAGTGCGCTGGCAGGCGCCTCCTGCGCCATCCCGAATTGCGCGCGCTCTCGATTGCTCATATCGACTGCGATGCCTTCTACGCCACGATGGAGAAGCGCGACCGGCCGGAGCTGAAGGACCAGCCGGTGATCGTCGGCGGCGGCCGGCGGGGCGTCGTCTCGGCCGCCTGCTACATCGCGCGCCTCTATGGCGTGCGCTCGGCCATGCCGATGTTCAAGGCCCTGAAGCTCTGCCCGGACGCCGTGGTGATCAAGCCGGAGATGAGCAAGTACAGCGCCATCGGCCGGCACATCCGCCAGCTCATGCTGGAGACCACGCCGCTGGTCGAGCCGCTCTCGATCGACGAGGCCTTCCTCGATCTCACCGGAACCGAGGCGCTGCATGGCGGCCCACCGGCACGCACCTTGGCGGCGCTCTCTCAACGCATCGAGCAGGAGGAAAACCTGACGGTCTCCATCGGGCTTAGCTACAACAAGTCGCTCGCCAAGATCGCCTCCGACCTGGACAAGCCGCACGGCTACAGCGTGCTCGGCCGTAGTGACGCCCAGTCCTTTCTGGCCGGCCAGCCGGTTTCGCTGATCTGGGGCGTTGGCAAGGCCGCTGGACGCACGGCTGGAGCGCGCCGGCATCGGCTCGCCAGCATCGGCGACCTGCTGGACGCTCGACGAGGCGCAGCCTGCCTGGTCCGCTACGGCCAGCATGGGCAGCCGCCTCTACCGCTTCGCCCGCGGCGAGGACGAACGCCCGGTCGAGCCCGACACGCCGACCAAGTCGGTCTCCGCCGAGACCACCTTCAACCAGGACCTGCGCACCCTGGAGGCGCTGAAGAGCGAGCTCTGGCCGCTGGCCGAGACGGTCTCCCGCCGCCTGAAGAAGGCCGAGCTGGCCGCCGCCAACGTGGTCCTGAAGCTGAAGGGCGCGGACTTCCGCACCGCCACCCGGCACCACCGCCTGCCCGACCCGACGCAGCTTGCCCGCCTGCTGTTCGAGGCGGCGCTGCCGCTGCTGCAGGCGGAGGCCGACGGCCGGGCTTTCCGCCTGATCGGCATCGGCACCGACGACCTGGTCGAGGGCGGCCGCGCCGATCCGCCGTCGCTGCTCGACCCCGGCCGGCTGCGGGCCGCGAAGGTCGAGCGCGCGATTGATGCGGTCCGCGAAAAGCTCGGCCAGGACGCCATCGGCCGCGGCCTCGGCCGTCCCAAGCCCCGCCGCAGCTGAGGCCCCCTCTTCGCTTTCGGTGGCGGGAGGGTCGTTCGCAGGCGCTCAAGTCGCTGCCGTGAGGCTAGACTGGCGCCCGACTCCGACCGTGAAAGAGGACCGCCATGCCGCCAGTGCTTGCCATCACCCGCCTCCTCCCCGCCGACGTGCTCGAGCGGGCCGCCGCCAGCTACGACCTGCGGGCCAACCGGCAAACGACGGCCTGGACGCCGGAGGAGATCCTGCGGCAGGCGGCCGGCGCCGACGCCATCATGACCGCGCCCGGCTGCCCGCTGCCGGCCAGCGTGATCGAGGCGCTGCCGCAGAGCGTCAAGATGATCGCCACCTTCTCCGTCGGCTACGAGCATGTCGACGTGGCGGCCGCCAAGAGCCGCGGCATCGTCGTCACCAACACCCCCGACGTCCTGACCGACGCCACTGCGGACATCGCCCTGCTCTGCATGCTGGGCGCCGCGCGCTGCGCCTGGGAAGGCATGCGGGAGCTGCACGCCGGCCGCTGGGCCGGCTGGGAGCCGACGCAGTTCGTCGGCACGCACCTCGGCGGGAAGCGCCTCGGAATCTATGGCATGGGCCGCATCGGCCGCGCGGTGGCCCAGCGCGCCCGGGCCTTCGGCATGACGATCCACTATCACAACCGCAGCCGGCTGGCGCCGGAGCTGGAACTGGGCGCGACCTACCACGCCGACCCGGAGGAGCTGCTGCGGGTCAGCGACTTCCTCTCGCTGAACGCCCCCTCCTCGCCGGCGACGGAGAGTTTCCTCGACGCCGAGCGGATCGAGCTGCTGCCGCCGGGCGCCATCGTGGTCAATACCGCCCGCGGCACCCTGGTCGACGACGAGGCGCTGATCGCCGCCCTGAAGGCCGGCCGGCTGGCCGGGGCCGGCCTCGACGTCTACCGCAACGAGCCGAAGCTGCACCCGGAGTACCTGACGCTGAGCAACGCCTTCCTGCTGCCCCACCTGGGCAGCGGAACCCACGAGACCCGGACCGCGATGGGATTTTGCTGTCTCGACAACCTCGATGCTTTCTTTGCCGGCAAGGAGCCGCCGAATCGGCTAGTGTAGCTCTCGCCTGAGGGGGGACAGAGTGCCCGCCGCGTCACGCGCGGAACTCTGCCAAAGGCAGAAGAGGCCGGGTCTTGCGACCCGGCCTCTTTGCTTTCGACACGAGAGAGCCCCTGCGGAGCCCGGCGGCGACCCCTAGTGGGTCAGCAGCCCGGCCTCGCTCTCCGGCTTTGCCGGCGGCGGGGTCTCGCTCTCCGGCTCGCTCCACTCGATCGGCACCAGCTTCTCGGCCAGGGCGATCTCGAGCACCTCCTCGACGCTGGAGACGGGGATGATCTTCATCCCCTTCTTGACGTTGTCGGGGATGTCGGCGAGGTCCTTCTCGTTCTCCTGCGGGATGATCACGGTGGAGAGACCGCCGCGCAGCGCCGCCAGGAGCTTCTCCTTCAGGCCACCGATCGGCAGAACCCGGCCACGGAGCGTCACCTCGCCGGTCATGGCCACGTCCTTCTTCACCGGCACACCGGTCAGGCAGGAGACGATGGCCGTCACCATGGCGATGCCGGCGGAGGGACCGTCCTTCGGCGTGGCGCCCTCGGGCACGTGCACGTGGATGTCCTTCTTCTCGAAGAGCGTCGGCTTCAGGCCATAGGCCGTGGCCCTGCTCTTCACGTAGGACTCCGCCGCCTGGATCGACTCCTTCATCACGTCGCCCAGCTTGCCGGTCGCCGAGACCTTGCCCTTGCCGCGCAGCGTGATCGCCTCGATTGACAGCAGCTCGCCGCCGACCTCGGTCCAGGCCAGGCCGGTGGCCACGCCCACGATGTCCTCGGCCTCGACCTCGCCGAAGCGGAACTTGCGCACGCCGGCGTACTTGTCGAGGTTCTTCGACACCACCTCCACGCTCTTCGCCTCGCCCAGCGCGATCTCCTTGATCGCCTTGCGCACCAGGCTGGACAGCTCGCGCTCCAGGTTGCGGACGCCGGCCTCGCGCGTGTAGTAGCGGATCATGTCGCGCAGGGCCTCATCGGCCACCTGCCATTCGCCGTCCTTGATCCCGTTGTCCTTCATGACCTTCGGGATCAGGTGACGCTTGGCGATCTCGACCTTCTCGTCCTCGGTGTAGCCCGGCAGCCGGATGATCTCCATGCGGTCGAGCAGCGGCTGCGGCATGCGCAGCGTGTTCGCCGTGGTGACGAACATCACGTCGGACAGGTCGTAGTCGACCTCGAGATAGTGGTCGTTGAAGGTCGAGTTCTGCTCCGGATCGAGCACCTCGAGCAGCGCCGAAGAGGGATCGCCGCGCCAGTCCGCGCCCAGCTTGTCGATCTCGTCGAGCAGGAACAGCGGATTGGACGACTTCGCCTTCTTCATGCCCTGGATCACCTTGCCGGGCATCGAACCGATGTAGGTTCGGCGGTGACCGCGCACCTCGGCCTCGTCGCGCACGCCGCCCAGCGACATGCGCACGAAGTTGCGGCCGGTGGCGCGCGCGATCGACTTGCCGAGCGAGGTCTTGCCGACGCCCGGAGGGCCGACGAGGCAGAGGATCGGGCCCTTGATCTTGTTCTGCCGCTGCTGCACGGCGAGATACTCGAGGATCCGCTCCTTCACCTTGTCGAGGCCGTAGTGATCGGCATCGAGCACCTCGTGCGCGGCACGGATGTCGTTGCGGACCTTGGTGCGCTTCTTCCACGGGATCGAGAGCAGCCAGTCGAGGTAGTTGCGCACTACCGTCGCCTCGGCCGACATCGGGCTCATGGTGCGCAGCTTCTTGATCTCGCCCTTGACCTTCTCGCGGGCCTCCTTCGAGAGCCGCGTCTTCTTCGCGCGCTCCTCGATCTCGGCCACCTCGTCACGGCCGTCCTCGCCCTCGCCCAGCTCCTTCTGGATCGCCTTGAGCTGCTCGTTCAGGTAGTACTCGCGCTGCGTCTTCTCCATCTGCCGCTTCACGCGGTTGCGGATGCGCTTCTCCACCTGCAGGACGCCGATCTCGCCTTCCATGAAGCCGTAGACCCGCTCCAGCCGCTCGGCGATCGAATCGGTCTCCAGCAGCTCCTGCTTCTCGGGGATCTTGAGCGAGAGATGCGAGGCGACCGTGTCGACCAGCTTCGAGGGGTTGTCGATGTTGTTCACCGACACCAGCACTTCGGGCGGAATCTTCTTGTTGAGCTTGATGTACTGCTCGAACTGGGAAACCACGGTGCGCATCAGGGCGTCGAGCTCGCGCTCCTCGGCCTTCGCCTCCTCCAGCACCTCTGCCTGGGCCTGGAAGAAGTTCTCGTTCTCGGCGAACTTGACGATGCGCGCACGCTGATTGCCCTCCACCAGCACCTTCACGGTGCCGTCGGGGAGCTTCAGCAGCTGCAGCACCGTGCCGATGGTGCCGACGGAATAGATGTCGCCCGGCTGCGGATCGTCCTGCGCCGCATTCTTCTGCGTCACCAGGAGGATCTGCTTGTCGTCCTTCATCACGTCTTCGAGCGCCTTCACCGACTTCTCGCGGCCAACGAAGAGCGGGACGATCATGTGCGGGAAGACGACGATGTCCCGCAACGGCAGAACGGGGAAAAAGCTACCCTTTGAAACCTCGAGCATCAAAGACCCTTCTCTGTTTGGCGAGGCCCGGAAGTGGCGCCTCGCAAGCCAGGCCCCCTTGGACGACTCCCCGGACGGGATTCACTGGGCGACCTACCGGCGTGAAGGTTGGCAGGCGCAGGCGGATAATCAAGGCCGAATCGGCCCCACCATTGGAAAGACCGGCAAACCCCTTGAAAGTACCCGGAAATTCACCGACCTCCCGGTGCGCCGCGAAGGGCCCGGGCGGCTCGGGGGCCAGCCCTCCCTGTGGCGGCCGGCGATTGCTCAGGCGCTTTGGCCGACGTCTTCGCGGCGATCGGCGTAGATCGACAGCGGCTTGGCGCGGCCCTCGACCACCTCGCGGTTGATGACGATCTCCTCCACGCCGGCAAGGCCGGGGAGGTCGAACATCGGCTCCAGCAGGATGTCCTCCATGATGGAGCGCAGGCCGCGGGCCCCGGTGCGGCGGGCGATCGCCTTGTGCGCCACCGACATCAGGGCATCCTCGGTGAACTGCAGCGAGACATTCTCCATCTCGAAGAGGCGCTGGTACTGCTTCACCAGGGCGTTCTTCGGGTCGGTCAGGATCGCCACCAGGGCCTTGGCGTCGAGGTCGGTCAGCGTGGCGATCACCGGCAGGCGGCCGATGAACTCCGGAATCAGGCCGAACTTGAGCAGGTCCTCGGGCTCGACCTCGGCGAGGATCTCGCCGGTCGAGCGCTCGTCCGGCGCCCGCACCTCGGCGCCGAAGCCGATCGAGGAGCCCTTGCGCCGGGCGCCGATGATCCGCTCGAGGCCGGAGAAGGCGCCGCCGCAGATGAAGAGGATGTTGGTGGTGTCGACCTGCAGGAACTCCTGCTGCGGATGCTTGCGCCCGCCCTGCGGCGGCACCGAGGCGACGGTGCCCTCCATGATCTTCAGCAGGGCCTGCTGCACGCCCTCGCCCGAGACGTCGCGGGTGATCGAGGGGTTGTCCGACTTGCGCGAGATCTTGTCGACCTCGTCGATGTAGACGATGCCGCGCTGCGCCCGCTCGACGTTGTAGTCGGCCGACTGCAGCAGCTTCAGGATGATGTTCTCCACGTCCTCGCCGACATAGCCGGCTTCGGTCAGAGTGGTGGCGTCGGCCATCGTGAAGGGCACGTCGAGGATGCGCGCCAGGGTCTGCGCCAGCAGGGTCTTGCCGCAGCCGGTCGGTCCGACCAGCAGGATGTTCGACTTGGCCAGCTCGACGTCGTTGTTCTTCGCGCCGTGCGCCAGGCGCTTGTAGTGGTTATGCACCGCCACCGAGAGCACGCGCTTGGCGTGGCCCTGGCCGATCACGTAGTCGTCGAGCACGGTGCAGATGTCGCGCGGCGTCGGCACGCCGTCGCGAGACTTCACCAGCGTCGTCTTATGTTCCTCGCGGATGATGTCGGTACAGAGCTCGACGCACTCGTCGCAAATGAACACGGTCGGACCCGCGATCAGTTTGCGCACCTCGTGCTGGCTCTTGCCGCAGAAGGAGCAATAGAGGGTGTTCTTTGAATCGCTGCCGCTCGTTTTCGTCATCAGACCGCTTTCCGCCGCCCGTTACCGGGGCGTTGCAAGTATGTTAGACGGTGGCTTCGCGGCCACACAATGACAAAATGGGACCGGCTTGCCGCGCCGGCCAGGGAAAAGGACGAGAAAACAAGCCTTTCCCTGATGGCACGAAAGGGCCCCGCCCCGTCGGTGTGCGGCGGTCGCTAGACCGCTCAGGCCTCGGCGCTGTCCAGCACCTCGGGCCGCTTCTCCACCACCGCGTCGATCAGCCCGAACTCCTTGGCCTCGCTGGGCGTCATGAAGCGGTCGCGCTCCATGGCATCGGCGATCTCCTCGACCGGCTTGCCGGTGTGCTGGGCATAGAGTTCGTTCAGCCGCGCCCGGGTCTGCAGGATGTCGCGGGCGTGGATCTCGATGTCCGTGGCCTGCCCCTGGAAGCCGCCCGAAGGCTGGTGGATCATGATCTTGGCGTTCGGCAGGGCGAAACGCTTGTCGGTCGCCCCGGCCATCAGCAGCAGCGAGCCGGCCGAGGCCGCCTGGCCGACGCAGACCGTCGCCACCTGGGAGCGGATGTACTGCATGGTGTCGTACATCGCCAGACCGGCCGAGACCACGCCGCCCGGGGAGTTGATGTAGAAGGCGATGTCCTTCTTCGGGTTCTCGGACTCGAGGAAGAGCAGCTGCGCACAGATCAGGCTCGAGACCTGGTCGAAGATCGGACCGGTCAGGAAAATGATGCGCTCCTTCAGCAGGCGGGAATAGATGTCGTAGGCCCGCTCGCCCCGCGCCGTCTGCTCGATGACCATCGGCACGAGGGTGTTCATGTAGAGATCCTGCGGATCGCGCATCGTCATCGTGGCTTCCTTGTTTCGCTGTCGCACCGACCGGAGGTCGCCGGTACCGCCTAGAGATAGGCGGCCATGGCCTCGGCGTCACCCCCACGGCCCCGGACCCGCGGTCACCCGCGGCCGGGTCGCCAATAGGGGCCGTTCCGGCCACGCCGGGTCAAGCGCTGGCGGTGTCGGCCTTGCCGGACTCCTCGCTGAGCTTCAGGAACTCCTCCTGGGTCACCTTCCGATCGCTGACCTTGGCCTGCTCGACGATCCAGTCGATCACCTTCTGCTCGAACAGCGGCGCGCGGATGTTGGCGACGGCCGAGGGGTTGGCGCGGAAGTACTCGATGACCTGCTGCTCCTGCCCGGGGTAGCGGCGCACCTCGTTCATCACGGCCTGGTTCAGCTCGTCGGCCGAGACGTCGATCGACTGGCTGCGGCCGACCTCGGACAGCAGCAGCCCGAGACGCACCCGGCGCTCGGCGATGGCGCGGTACTCGGTCTTCAGCTCCTCGTCGCTCTTACCCTGATCCTCGGGGTCGAGCTGGCCTTCCTCCTTGTCGCGCTCGATCTGCTGCCAGATGGCGTCGAACTCGAGGTCGACCATGCCCGGAGGCACCTCGAAGGAATGGCTTTCGGCGAGGGCATCGAGCACGCGGCGCTTCAGGCTCGCCTTGGCGGCATTGTCGTATTCGCCGCCGATCTGCTCGCGCACCCGCTTGCGCAGCTCCTCGACGCCGCCCTCGAGGCCCAGTTCCTTGGCCATCTCGTCGTCGACGGCGCGTTCGATCTGCTCCTCGATCTTCTTCACCTTCACCTGGAAGACGGCTTCCTTGCCCTTCAGGGCCTCGGCCGGATAGTCCTCCGGAAAGGTGACCTTCACTTCCTTGTCGTCGCCGGACGAGGCGCCGATCAGCTGCTCCTCGAAACCGGGGATGAACTGGCCGGAGCCGATCTCCAGGCGGAAGTCGTCGCCCTTCATGCCGGGCTCCTCCTTGCCGTCGACCGTGCCGGCGAAATCGATCGTCACCAGGTCGCCGTTCTGCGCCGGGCGGGCTTCCGCCGGCTCCTGCGCCTTCTTGTTGCTCTCGGCGATGCGCGCGACCGCCTTCTCGACGTCCTCGTCGGTCGGCTCCAGCACCAGGCGCTCGATCTCCAGCGTGCCGAAGTCGACCGGAGTCACCTCCGGCAGCACCTCGACGTCGACCTTGTACTGCAGGTCCTTGCCCTCGTCGAAAGTGACGATCTCGACCTTCGGCTTCATTGCCGGGCGCAGGCCGCGGTCGGTCATCGCCTGGTTGGTGCAGTCGTTGACCGTCTGCTCCAGGACCTCGCCCATCACCGACTGGCCATAGCGCTGCTTCATCAGGCTGACCGGCACCTTGCCGGGCCGGAAGCCGGGTAGCTTCACCTTCTTGGATAGGTCGGTGAGGCGCTCATTGACCCGCGTCTCGATGTCGGTGGCAGCGACGACGATCTCGAACTGCCGCTTCAAGCCTTCGCTCTGTGTCTCGGTGACCTGCATCTGGCCGGAGCCTTCTCTATCGGTTCGTTTCTGGATATCCGGTGACAACGCCACCGGGTCTCAATGGTGCGGGCGGAGGGACTTGAACCCCCACGAGCTAGGCTCGCCAGGACCTAAACCTGGTGCGTCTGCCAATTCCGCCACGCCCGCCCTTTGGCCGCGCCTCTTCAGGCTGCGCCCACCAGGTCCGCAGCGCGGCGCCGGTGTATAGCACGCGTGCGCCACCTGCCAAGGGGAAAAGCGGCCCCGCCCGGCCCGGCCCCAGCCCGGGCTTGACCCCGGCCGCATCAAAGGGCCTGGCGAATCGTCCGCAGGTCGGCGCGCTGGCGCCCCTCCTCGTCCAGGTTCTCCGGCGCCAGCCAGGCCTGGAAGGCAGCCTTCAGGCGCGGCCACTCGCTGTCGAGCACGGCATACCAGGACGTATCGCGATTCCGTCCCTTATAGAGTGTGGCCTGGCGGAAGAGCCCCTCGTAGCGGAACCCCAGGCGCTCCGCGGCGCGCTTGGAGGGCGCATTCAGGGCATCGCACTTCCACTCGTAGCGGCGATAGCCCAGCTCGTCGAAGGCCCGCGCCATCAGCAGGTACATCGCCTCGGTCGCCGCCGGGGTGCGCTGCAGGGCCGGCGCATAGTTGATATGGCCGACCTCGATGCAGCCGACCGCCGGCTCGATCCGCAGATAGCTCGCGACGCCCACCGCCTTGCCGCTGTCCCGCGCCACCACGGCATGGAAGAAGGGGTCCGGCTGGCCTGCCACGCTCTCGGCCCAGGCGCGATAGTCGGCCTCGGTCTCGAAGGGCCCATAGGCCAGGTAGGTCCAGTTCCGCCCCTCCCGGTCCGCCCGGTTCGCAGCATGGAGGTCGGCGGCATGGCGCGCCGGGTCGAGCGGCTCCAGCCGGCAAAAGCGGCCCTCGGCGGCGGTGGACGGCGGCCGCGGACGCGGACTCCAGCCGGCGACCGGCGCGCCGACCGGCTGTCCCAGGTCGTTGATCGGCATGTCTCCTAGCCCTTCGCCCGCTGCACCAGGGCGGCGGCGGCGGCATCGAGGATGGCATTGGCGTCGATGCCGTACTTGGCATAGAGGTCGGGCAGGTCGCCCGACTGCCCGAAGTGCTCGACCCCCAGCGCCTGCACACGGTGCCCGAAGACGCTGCCGATCCAGCCCAGCGTGGCCGGATGGCCGTCCAGCACCGTCACCAGGCCGGCATCGCCGGCCAGCGGCGCCAGCAGGCGCTCGATCTCGCAGCTCGCCTTGCGCCCCTGCTGGCGCGCCTTCAGGGCGGCGTGCCACTCGGCGTTCAGCCGGTCGGGCGAGGTCACCACCAGCAGGCCTGCGCCCGGAACCTCGTCGGCCAGGCTTTCCCAGGCCTCGATCGCTTCGGGCAGCAGCGCGCCCATCGCGACGAGCGCAAGTTCCGCCCCCTCCGCCGGCTGCCGCAGCCAATAGCCGCCGTCGATGATCTCGCGCTTCAGCGCCGGGCTGAGAGTGCGCTGCGGCTGGCGCAGCGTGCGGGTGGAGAGCCGCAGATAGACCGATCCGCCCCCCAGGTCGCGTTCCCAGTCCGGCGTGGTGCCGGCCGGGGCCCTGTCGCCCTCGCGCTGCATGTAGTCGAAGGCCCACTCCATGATCGCGGAAAGCTCGTCGACGTAGGCCGGCTCGAAATAGGCCAGGCCGTCCTGCGCCATGCCGATCAGCGGCGTGGCGATCGACTGGTGCGCGCCGCCCTCCGGCGCCAGCGAGATGCCGCTGGGCGTCGCGACCACCAGGAAGCGCGCGTCCTGGTAGCAGGCATAGTTCAACGCATCGAGGCCGCGCTCGATGAAGGGATCGTAGAGCGTGCCGATCGGCAGCAGGCGGGCGCCGAAAATCTCGTGACTGAGGCCGAGTGCGGCGAGCTGCACGAACAGGTTGTTCTCGGCGATGCCGAGTTCGATGTGCTGGCCCTGCGGCGACATCGCCCAGCGCTGCGCCGAGACCACCTTCTGCTCGCGGAAGACGTCGGCGCGCGGCCGGCGGTCGAAGATGCCACGGCGGTTCACGAAGCCGCCGAGGTTGGTGGAGACGGTCACATCGGGCGAGGTGGTGACGATGCGCTCGGCCAGTTCGCTGTCGCCCGGCCAGATCGCCAGGATCTGGCCGAAGCCGTCCTGGGTGGACATGCATGTCGCCCTGCGGCAGCGGGCGGGAAATCGTGCGGCACCGGCAGGATCGGCGACTTGAAGCGGCGCCGGCCCTCGGCGATGAACGGCACGCCCTCGAGGAAGGACTCCAGCGCGGCCGGATCGCTCTCGAGGCCGGCGAAGGGGTCCCACTCCTGGCCGTCGCGCATGCGCGTTGGCCTGCGGAACGCTGGCCATCTGGTCGAGGTTCATCAGGCCGGCGTGGTTGTCCTTGTGGCCGGCGAAGGGCAGGCCGAAGCCCTTGATGGTGTAGGCGATGAAGCAGGTCGGCCGGTCGTCCTGGTCGATGCCGTGGAAGGCCTCGAGCACGCTCTCCAGGTCGTGGCCGCCGAGGTTGGTCATCAGCCGCTGCAGCCAGCCGTCGTCGTCGTGCTCGTCGAGCAGCGCCCTGATGCCGACGGTGCCGGCGAGGTCGGCCTTGAGCTGCTCGCGCCAGGCGGCGCCGCCCTTGAAGGTGAGCGCCGAGTAGAGCGAGTTCGGGCAGTCGTCGATCCACTGGCGCAGCGCGTCGCCGCCGGTCTCCGCGATCGCCGCCTGCAGCAACTTGCCGTGCTTGATGGTGACGACCCGCCAGCCCATCGTGTCGAAAAGCTTGTCGATCTGCCCGAAGAGGCGGTCGGTGACGACCGCGTCGAGGCTCTGGCGGTTGTAGTCGATCACCCACCAGACGTTGCGCAGGTCGTGCTTCCAGCCCTCCAGCAGCGCCTCGTAGATGTTGCCCTCGTCGAGTTCGGCGTCGCCCACCAGGGCGACCATGCGGCCGGGCGGCGTCCGTCGGGCAGCCAGGCCCTTCAGGCGGACGTAGTCCTGCACCAGCGAGGCGAAGGAGGTCAGCGCGACACCCAGGCCGACCGAGCCGGTCGAGAAGTCGACGTCGTCGCCATCCTTCGTGCGCGAGGGATAGGACTGCGCGCCACCGAGCCGGCGGAAGCGTTCGAGCTGCTCGCGGGTCTCGAACCCGAGCAGATACTGGATGGCGTGGAACACCGGGCTGGCGTGCGGCTTGACCGCGACGCGGTCCTGCGGCCGCAGCACGTCGAAATAGAGCGCGGTCATCAGCGTGACCAGCGACGCCGAGGAGGCCTGATGGCCGCCGACCTTCAGCCCGTCGCGCGACGGACGCAGGTGATTGGCGTTGTGGATCATCCACGTGGAGAGCCAGAGGATCTTGCGCTCGAGTTCGCGCATCAGCCGAAGACGTTCGGCTGGCGTTGGCGCGGCAGGCGGCGTCGAAGCCTCGGCCGAGAGCTGCAATCCCGACATGGAGTCCCTTCCCTTGAGCGAACGGCAATAGACGGCAGCCGGCTGGGCCGGCCGCGGCGCAGTCTGCGTCGCGGGCCCGTCCATCTCAAGAGACAAGAGAACAGATCACCGTCCCGCCGCAGCGGGGCGACGCGTTCGGGGTCGACAGAGGGCGGCGGGCGGCCTCGGCCGCCCGCCGCGCACTACTCCGCCGCCTGAGCCGGATCCGCCGAGAGACGCTCGGTAAAGCGCTCGACGAAGCTTCTGAGGTTCAGGATCTTCGGCCCGTCGATCATCCGGCCGAAGAAGGGCCGCTCGATCATCACCTGATAGCGGACGTGCGGAATACCGGTCGCGTCCGAGGTGATACCGATGACCTGGGCGGTCTCCACCAGGTCGTCGGGCCCACGATAGCGAAACACGCCGCCAGCCTTGATCAACTCGATCTCGGACCCGCGACGCGCAAAGATATTGCTGCGATCTCTGCGCATGAGACACCCCCTTCTGCGTCCCGAGGGGCGAACGCGGCGTTGTCGGGGCGGCCGGCTTTCCTTCCCGCAGGAAAAAGGCCACAGAGTCCGACTATTCCGCAGTTATCCTCAAAGACGACTCGGAAGCTACGCCGTAAAGCTCTGAGATTCAAGAGTCCGCCGAGTCGCTCTTGACCGAGTCGCGCGCCCCCGGCCGCAGGCGCAGACTTGCCGCACGGTCGAGGAGTCCTGCCGAGGGAGGTGACATTGCCAGATCGCTTGACCCTGCGGGCCTTGCGGGCCCGTCCCGTCGTACTGCCGCTCGAACGGCCGATCGTCGCCCGCATCGCCACGATCCGAGAGTGGCCGGTGATCTTGATCGATCTGGAAACCGAGGAGGGCGTGACCGGCCGCAGCTATCTCGAGCCCTACACGACGCGGGCGATGCGCTATCTGGTTCCTGCCCTGCACGACCTGGGAGATCTGCTGCAGGGTCGCCAGGTCGCCCCGCGCGATCTCTTCACCCTGGCGCAGAAGTCGCTGCACTTCGTGGGCTACGAGGGTTTGTCCATGATTGCCGTCTCGGGCCTCGACATGGCGGCCTGGGACACCCTCGCCCGGGCGCGGGACCTGCCGCTCTGCGTGTTGCTCGGCGGCACGCCCGGGGCTGTCCGCGCCTACAACAGCAACGGGCTCTGGCTGCAGGACGCCGCGGCCGTGGCTGCGGAGGCCGTGGAGCTGCGCAACCAGGGCGGCTTCACGGGCCTGAAGCTCCGGCTGGGACGGGAGCGCATCGCCGACGACCTGGCGACGCTCGCGGCGGTGCGCGAAGCCATCGGTCCAGACATCGAACTGATGGTCGATTTCAATCAAGGGCTGGACCGGGCGGCAGCGATGAAGCGCTGCCGCGCCATCGACGACCTCGGCCTCGCCTGGATCGAGGAGCCGGTTGTCTACGACGACCTGCAAAGCGCCCGCCAGCTCGCACTCGACATCAAGACGCCACTGATGCTGGGCGAGAACTTCTATGGGCCGCGTGAGCTCTACAAAGCGCTCCAGGCAGGGGCCTGCGACCTGGTGATGCCGGACTTCATGCGCATCGGCGGCGTCACCGGCTGGATGCGCGCGAGCGCCATCGCCGCCGCGGCCGGCGTGCCGATCTCTACGCACCTCTACCCGGAAGTGGCCGCCCACGTCATGCGCGTCACCGAGGGCGCCCACTGGCTGGAATGGCAGGACTGGGTCGATCCGCTGCTGCAGCGGCCCTATCGGGTGCAGGATGGGCAGCTCGTCATTCCCGACGCGCCCGGGCTGGGACTGGACTGGGACGAGACTGCCGTGAAGGCATACGCCCTCGACCTCTGAGGCCGCGGCCGGCCTGCCGCGCGACCTTCGCTCAAGCAGCGGTCGCTGCGCGCTGGACTGCCATGAAGTGCCGGCAACCTTGAGACATTTCTAGCAATACGACTATCCTGCTGAGCGAATCGGGATCGCATCGGGAAACTGGATCGGAAGGAACGTCGATGCCTCGACGTCCATCTCCATCGACACAACGGCTGGTTGCAAGGTGACCGCTGCCATGCGTGTCCTGGCGCACGCCGCTGCGCTTCTGGCAGGTGCCGCCATCGCGCCGGCGGCGCTGGCCGAAGACATGCCGGTGCTCTGGCCGAACGGTCCGGTGGCCGAGACCCAGCGCACGATGATCTTCGAGGCCACGGCCCTCATGGCCATCGTCGTGATCCCGGTCTTCGTGCTGACGGCGGTCTTCATCTGGCGCTACCGCGCATCCGCCCCGAAGGGCAAGTACCGGCCGCAGTGGACCTTCTCCTGGCCGATCGACATCGCCATCTGGGCGGTGCCGGCGCTCATCGTCATGGCCATCGGCACCATGGTGTGGTCCCGCACCCACTCGCTCGACCCCTACAAGCCGCTGCCCGGCGCCGAGGCGCCGCTGCGCATCGAGGCGGTGGCGCTCGACTGGAAGTGGCTCTTCATCTACCCCGAGCAGCAGGTCGCCGCGCTCAATGAGCTGGTGGTCCCGGCGAACCGCTCCTTCACCGTCGCCATCACCTCCGACACGGTGATGAACGCCTTCTACATTCCCGGCCTCGGCGGCCAGATCTATGCGATGGCCGGCATGGAATCGCGGATGAACCTGCTGGCGGAGAAGACCGGCCCGATGTGGGGCCGCAACACGCAATACAGCGGCGAGGGCTTTTCCGACCAGCGCTTCGACGTGCGGGTGGTCGAGGAGGCCGACTTCACGCAGTGGATCGCCGAGGTCGGCAGCAAGGGCACGCCGCTGGATGCCGAGAGCTACGCCGCGGTGGCCAAGCCCAGCCAGGCCGCGCCGGTCGCCCACTTCGCGCCGGTGGCCCCCGGCCTCTTCAAGACGATCATCGCCAAGTACAACGGCCCCGAGATGCCGCACGGGCAGCACGGCCAGACCAACGAGGGAGCGCGGCCCTGATGTTCGGACGCCTGACCTGGGATTCGCTCCCGCTCTATAGCTGGATCGCCGCCACCGGGGCCGGCGTCGTCGTCCTGGGCGGCCTCGCCGTCGTGGCGGTGCTCTTCCGCTTCCGGCTCTGGGGGCCGCTGTGGCGCGGCTGGCTGACCACGGCCGACCACAAGCGCGTCGGCATCATGTACGTCGTCGTCGCGCTGATCATGCTGCTGCGCGGCTTCATCGACGCCATCATGATGCGGGCGCAGCAGGCCGTCGCGCTCAACGGCGAGGGCTACCTGCCGCCGGACCACTTCGACCAGGTCTTCTCCTCGCACGGCACGATCATGATCTTCTTCATGCTGATGCCGTTCCTGGTCGGCCTCATCAACATCGTGCTGCCACTGCAGATCGGCGCGCGCGACGTCGCCTTTCCCTGGCTGAACGCCGTCAGCCTCTACATGACGGCGGCGGCCGCCGCGCTGGTGATGATCTCTCTGGTCATCGGCAAGTTCTCCACCGGCGGCTGGACCGGCTATCCACCCTATACCGGCATCGCCACAAACCCCGGCGTCGGCGTCGACTACTGGATATGGGCGGTCACGCTGGGGGGCGTGGCCTCGAGCCTGTCGGGCATCAACTTCATCGTGACGATCTTCAAGCAGCGCTGCGCGGGCATGAAGCTGATGGCCATGCCGCTCTTCACCTGGACGGCGCTCTGCACCAGCCTGCTGATCGTCTTCGCCTTCCCCGCGATCACCGTGGCAACTGGGCTGCTGGCGCTCGACCGCTACCTCGACATGCACTTCTTCACCAACGGCGGGGGCGGCAACATGATGATGTATGCCAACCTCTTCTGGATCTTCGGCCATCCCGAGGTCTACATCCTGATCCTGCCCGCCTTCGGCATCTACTCCGAGGTGATCTCGACCTTTTCCGGCAAGGCGCTCTTCGGCTACGCCTCGCTGGTCTATGCCACCATGGCCATCGCCGTCCTCTCCTTCACCGTCTGGCTGCACCACTTCTTCACCATGGGGTCGAGCGCCAGCGTCAACGCGGCCTTCGGCATCGCGACCATGGTGATTGCCGTACCGACGGGGGTGAAGGTCTACGACTGGCTCTTCACCATGTTCCGCGGACGCATCCGCTTCGGCGTGCCGATGCTCTATTCCACGGGCTTCCTGGTGACCTTCGTCATCGGCGGCGCCACCGGCGTGCTGCTGGCCATTCCGCCGGTCGACTTCGTCATGCACAACTCCACCTTCCTGGTGGCGCATTTCCACAACATGGTGATCCCCGGCGCGCTCTTCGGCTATTTCGCCGGGCTGCACTACTGGTTCCCCAAGGCCATGGGTTTCCGCCTCGACGAGACCTGGGGCCGGCGTGGCTTCTTCCTCTGGATCGGCGGCTTCTACCTCGCCTTCATGCCGCTCTACGTCCTCGGTTTCATGGGCATGTCGCGGCGCATGGAGGACTACAGCCATCCGGAATGGCAGCCCTACCTGATCGTCGCGGCGCTCGGCGCCTGCTGCGTCGCCGCCGGCATCCTCTGCCAGATCGTGCAGATCGCCGTCAGCGTGCGCAACCGCGCGGCGCTGCGCGACGTCACCGGCGATCCCTGGGGCGGCCGCACGCTGGAGTGGACCATCGCCTCGCCGCCGCCGCCCTACAACTTCGCGGTGCCGCCGCAGGACCCGGTGCGCGACGACTTCGCCGTGGCGAAGGACGAGGGGCGCGCCTACCCCGAGCCGGACCGCTACGAGGACATCGCGCTGCCGAAGAACAGCCCGCTCGCCCCGATCATCGGCATCCTGGCCTTCCTCTTCGGCTTCGCCATGGTCTGGCACATCTGGTGGCTGGCCATCGCGAGCATGGCGGGAATCTGGGTCGCGGTCGCCGTGCGGAGCTTCGACGACGAGACCGAGGAGATCATTCCCGCCGAGACCGTTCGCCGGATCGAGGAGGCGCGCCGCGCCGAGCTGCTGCGCGCCGCCGGCGACAGCGGACGCAGCGGGATCGGCCACGGATTGCCCTCGGTGATCGGGCCCAGCGCATGACGGAGCGCAGCCACCCCGGCGTCACCATCGATCATCCGCACGACGACGCCGCCGAGGAGAACGAGCAGAAGGTCTTCGGCTTCTGGATCTTCCTGATGAGCGACGCGGTGCTCTTCGCGCTGCTCTTCGCCACCTACGCGGTGCTGCTGGTCGGCACCGCCGGCGGGCCGAGCGGTCACGATCTCTTCGACCTGAAGCGGGCCTTCTTCGAGACCCTCGCCCTGCTGACCAGCAGCCTCTGCTTCGGCTTCGCCACGCTGGCGATGCGGGACGGCGCCCCGGCCCGCCGGGTCGCCGCCTGGCTGCTCGTCACGCTGGCTCTGGGCGGGGTCTTCCTGGCGCTGGAGGTCACCGAGCTGCTGGGCCTGATCGACCAGGGCGCCGGGCCGTCGCGCAGCGGCTTCCTCTCGGCCTTCTTCACGCTCGTCGGCACCCACGGCCTGCATGTCAGCATCGGCTCGCTCTGGATCGTCTTCATGCTGGTGCAGATGCGGATGAAAGGCCTGACGCCGCCGGTGCGCTCGCGCATCCTGCGGCTCGGCCTCTACTGGCATTTCCTCGACATCGTTTGGGTCGGGATCTTCTCCGTCGTCTACCTGCCTGGGATCCTATAGATGGCCAAAGCCGCCTCCCGCCCGGAACGCCGCAGCTATCTCGTGGGCTTCGCGCTGGCTCTGGCGCTGACCGCGGTCTCCTTCGGCCTGGTCGCCTTCGAGGTGATGGGTCGAGGCGCCAGCCTGATCGCCATTGCCGTGGCGGCGGTGGCGCAGATCGTCGTCCACCTGCGCTTCTTCCTGCATCTCGATCTCTCCGCCTCGAAGCGCGAGGACCTGCAGCTCGTGCTTTTCGCCACGCTGCTGATCGGACTGATGATCGGCGGCAGCCTCTGGATCATGTACGACCTGCACCTGCGGATGATGCCCTCGTAGGAGGCGCCAAGCCGCACCCGCGGTCCAGCGGCGGCCCCAAGACCGCGGGAGTCCCGCAGCGAGACGCTAGGCCCCCAGGCGCGCGCCGGTCGCCTTGTCGAAGAGGTAAAGGCGGCGCGGGTCCACGTGCAGCCGCAGCGTCGAGCCGGCGACCGGCACCGGTTCGACGCGGACCCGGGCGGTCAGCGTCGCGCCCTCGACGCTCACTTCCAGAATGGTCTCGGCGCCCAGCGGCTCGACCACCTCGACCCGGGCATCGAAGCTCAGGCCGCCCGGTAGCGCGTCCGTCAGCAGATGCTCCGGCCGCACCCCGACGATGTACTCCCCGTCGGGCGCGGCGTCCCCGGGCAGCGGCAGCACCAGCCCGCCCTGCGCCACGACGCGGCCCGCGGCGCGGTCCGCGGTGCCGGGCAGGAAGTTCATCGAGGGACTGCCGATGAACTCGGCCACGAAGAGGTTGGCCGGATGGTTGTAGATCTCCAGCGGCGCACCCTGCTGCTGGATGACACCGTCCTTCATCACCACCACCAGCTCGCCCATCGTCATGGCCTCGACCTGATCGTGGGTGACGTAGACGATGGTCGCGGCGAGGCGCCGGTGCAGCTTGATCAGCTCGCTGCGCATCGAGGAGCGCAGCTTGGCGTCGAGATTGGACAGCGGCTCGTCGAACAGGAAGGCGGCCGGCTCGCGCACGATCGCCCGGCCCAGCGCGACGCGCTGGCGCTGGCCGCCCGACAGCTGCTTGGGCCGGCGCTCCAGCAGCGCCCCGATGCCCAGGATCTCCGCCGCCAGGCCGACCCGTCGCTCGATCTCCTCCGCCGGCAGCTTGCGCAGCTCGAGGGCGAAGCTGAGGTTGCGCCGCACGCTCATGTGCGGATAGAGCGCATAGCTCTGGAAGACCATGGCGATGTCACGGTCGCGCGCCGGCCGCTGCGTCACGTCGGCGTCGCCGATGACCAGGCGACCCTCCCCCACCTCCTCCAGCCCGGCCAGCAGCCGCAGCAGGGTGGTCTTGCCGCACCCCGAGGGGCCGACCAGGATCACGAAGGCGCCATCGGGGATATCCAGCGACACGCCGTCGACGGCCGCCACCTTCCCGAAGGTCTTGCGCACGTTCTCGATGCGGATACCGGCCATCCGGCAGTTCTCCTAGAGCCAAACCAGATAGGCGATCTCGACGATCAGGAACAAGGCGACGCCCCAGAACCGCAGCTCGCCGGGGGTGAAGAAGCGCGTGCGGCTGTTCAGGCTCGCCAAGCCGAGCTGTAGCGGCAGCGCCAGCAGCAGGACAAGCAGGTGCCCTAGGACCGTCGAGTGCGTCATGCCGCCTCCCCAGGCCGGCCGCGGCGGCGGCGCAGCAGGCGGAAGGCCAGCGTGACCAGGAGGGGCACGACGAAGAGGTCGAAGGGCACGAGGTACGCGGCGGTCAGGCCAAGGCCGAGCAGCAGGTAGTTCCCGCCGACCGCCAGCCAGCAGCAGGCGATCGCCCACAGGATCGCGCTGCCGTCGCCGGGCGCGATGCGCCAGCGCCTGGTGGCCGGCCCGCTCATCCCTTCACCGCCCCGAAGGTCAGGCCGCGCAGCAGGTGACGCTGCGCGATGAAGGTGAAGATGATCACCGGGATGGTCTGCACGATGGCCGCGGCGGCGACCTCGCCGCGCAGGGTGCCGGTGTGCTGGATCAACGAGGGGATCATCATCGGCAGCGTGTTGGTGTCGCCGGCCGAGAGCATCATCGCGAACAGCATCTCGTTCCACGAGAAGATGAAGACGAAGATCGCGACGGTCACCAGGCCCGGCGCGGCCAGCGGCAGCGAGATGCGGGTGAAGACCTGGCCCGCGCTGCAGCCGTCGAGGCTCGCCGCCTCCTCCAGCTCGATGGGAATCTCGTCGAAGAAGGTCTTCATCATCCAGACCACCAGCACCAGGTTGAAGGCGGCGTGGGCGACGGAGATGCCGATATAGGTGTTCAGCAGGCCGAGCTCGGCGAAGAGCAGGTACATCGGCAGGGCGTAGGCGATGGGCGGACCCAGGCGGGTGGCCAGGATCCAGAAGAAGAGGTGGTTGCCGGCCGGCACCTTGAAGCGCGAGAAGGCGTAGCCGGCCAGCGTGCCGACCGTGAGGGCCAGGAGGGTGCTGGAGACGCCGATGATCACCGAGTTCAGCAGGTAGACGTCGAAGCCGCGGCCGAACAGCATGTTCTCGTAGTTGAACCAGCTGGGATCCTTGATCCAGGTCGGCGGCGAGGAGAGGATGTCGGCGCGCTGCTTGAAGCTGGTGGCCAGCGTCCAGGCATAGGGCAGCAGCGTGACGAAACCCATGAGCAGCAGCACGGCCCAGAGGATCAGCGGCGGTCGGCGCAGTCGCTTGGCCATCAGGCGAGCTTTCGGCCGGTCTCGCGATTGACGATCTTGTAGAAGATCGAGGCCGCCAGCAGCGAGACGAAGCCCAGCAGCAGGCAGATGGCGGAGGCGTCGCCCAGCTCCCAGTTCTGGAAGGCGGTGCGCTGCGCATAGATGCTGATCAGCTCGGTGGTGGTGCCGGGGCCGCCGTTGGTCAGCACGAAGATGGTCTCGAAGACCTTCGAGGCGTCGATCGAGCGGAACAGCAGCGCCACCACGATCATCGGCTTCAGCAGCGGCAGCTGCACGTGCCAGAAGATCTTCCAGCCGGACGCGCCGTCGATCTGTGCCGCCTCGATGGGGTCCTGCGGCATGCCGAGCAGGCCGGCCAGCATGAACAGCATCATGAAGGGCGTCCATTCCCAGACGTCGATCAGGACGAAGGCAAGGAAGGCCGAGAGCGGCTGCGAGAAGACCGGCGACTGATGGAACCAGCCGAGCTCGTTCATGATGTAGGTGAAGAGCCCATACTGCGGCATCAGCAGGAAGTCCCAGATCAGGCCCACCACCACCGGCGCCATCATGGTCGGCAGCAGCAGCAGCGTGACCCAGATGCGGCGGCTGGCGAACTCCCGGTTCAGCGCCAGCGCCATCATCAGGCCGAGCGCAAACTCGATGGGCACGACGATGCCGACGAAGAGCGCGGTGCGCCAAATGGCCGGGAAGAAGCCGGAGTCCGGCTCCAGCACCGTGACGTAGTTCTCCAGCCCGAGGAAATTCCCGTAGCGCGAGACGGCGGCCAGGCTCATCTCGCGCAGGCTGTCGATGGCGGCCAGCACCAGGGGCGCCAGCGAGACCACCACCAGGAACAGGATGACTGGCAGGATGCAGAACCACAGGAAGCGGCGTGCGCTTGGGTCGACCATTACCGGACCTTGTCGTCTGCCGCGATCTCAGCGTCAGGGAGGGCCGTGACGGGCGACGCGCCCGCCACGGCCGTTCACTGTGACCTTACTGCTGCGCGATGGCGGCGCGGCTCTTGTCGCCGGCCTGCTTCAGCGCGTCGGCGGCACTCATCTCCCCACGGCCGGCGGCGTGCACCGCATCGATCAGCACCGTGGAAACCTCCGGCATGGCCGGCGGATGATCGCGGGCAATCACCTTGCCGTTCTCGATCAGCCAGCGGGTGACCTCCACCGCGCCGATGCCGTCGAAGTCGGCCTCGAACCAGACGTCGCGGCGCGGCGAGGTGCAGCCGATCTTCTGGCATTCCTTCTGCACCTCGAACGACGCCAGCCACTGCAGGAACAGGAAGGTGGCCTCCTGGTGCTTCGAGGCGGCCGGGATCATCCAGGCCTGGCCCTCGGCGCCGGTCTGGTTGGTGCCCGGCACCGGGTAGTAGCCGAGCTTGCCGGCGATCTTCGGGCAACCGCCTTCGCTGGCGTCCTCCAGATAGGGCGTGGTGTCGCCCCAGGTGGCGTAGGTGTAGATGTTGCCCTGGCACATGTCGGCGTAGGTGTTGTCCCAGGTGTACTCGAGGTAGCCCGGCGGCACGAAGGGCAACAGCGAGAGCCAGTACTCCATGGCCTCCACGCCGGTCGCGCTGTCGAAGGCGACGTCGCCGCTGTCGTCGAACATGACGCCGCCGAAGCCGTTCAGGAACAGCTCGAAGTCGTACTGCGTCGCCCAGTGCCGCTTCATCGACACCGCGGTACCGTAGAAGTCGGCCTTCAGCGGGGTGCCGCAGAGGTTCTCCCCGGCCTTGCGGGTGAAGAAGGCGGCGACGTCGCGGAACTGCTCCCAGGTCTCCGGCTTCTCCGGCAGGTCGTAGCCGGTCTTCGCCTTGAAGGCCGCCTGCTCGTCGGCGCAGGCATAGATGTCCTCGCGCACCACCATGAAACGGGGAATGAAGTGGTAGGGCAGACCGACCACCTTGCCGTCGTACATGGAGGAGAAGGCCAGCGTCTCCGGGACATAGGCCGTCATGGGATCGAAACTCGGATCGCGCAGCGCCGGGTCGGCCAGGAACTCGTGCATCGGCTTGGCGAAGTTCTGCGCCGACCAGAGGCCGATATCCAGCGAGGGCAGCTCGACGCAGTCGTAGACCCCGGTCTGGTTGATCGCGTCGGCCGTCATCTTCTGGCGCAGCGCGGCGCCGACGTCGCCGACCTCCCACTCCACCTTGATGCCGGTCAGCGGCGTGAACTGCTCGTCGGCCAGCTGCTGATAGGCGACGAAGGGCGCGTAGCCGTCGCCGACGCACTTGATGGTCACGCCCTCATAGGGCTTGGCCGCCTCTTCCAGCGACCACGCGAAGGCACTGTTGCCGAGCGCCGCCGCGCCGAGATAGACCGCCGCGGCCGCCACGGCGCCCGCCATCACATTCCGTGCAAACATCTGCTTACCCCTCCCGCCCAGGACCGTTGGTGCCTATTCGAAGACGATGCGCGGCATGTAACAGGAGACCACCCAGTTGGGCTGATCGACGATCTCGCTGATGCGCATGTCGGCGCAGACGCTGCAGAGCATGTAGGCGTGCTCGGCGCTCATCTGCCGTTCCTTGCCCAGCAGATCGATCATCCCGCGCACCGCGTTCTTGGCATTCTCCATCAGGTCCGGTCCGATGCCGGTGGTGACGAAGTAGCCCTTGCCGTCGAGGTGCCGGGTGACCGGGCCAGGCGTGGTGTAGCGGGGGAACTTGAGGTTGGCGCCCTTCACCAGCTCGAGCTTGGCCGAGACGGACATGGGCGATTCGATCGCCGTGCCGCAGACCTCGCCATCGCCCTGGGCGGCGTGGGTGTCGCCAATGGAGAAGAGCGCACCCTTCACCTGGACCGGCAGGTAGAGCTCGACGCCGATGTTGATGTCGCGGATGTCCATGTTGCCGCCCTGCGCATAGGGCGGGACGGTGCTGAAGCTGCCGGCCTCGGCCGGCGCCAAGCCGATGGTGCCGCAGAAGGGCTTCAGCGGCACGCGCGCGCCGGGGCCGTACATGGCGGGCGTCTGGAAATCCCGCTCGTAGCTCCACATGTGCAGCGCCGCCTCGGGGAAGTCGTCGGCCAGCAGGCCGAAGTTCGGCACGATGGCGGTCCAGGCCCAGCCGGAGGGCGCGAAGTCCAGCAGCGTGACCTTCAGCGCGTCACCGGGCTCCGCACCGTCGACGTAGACCGGCCCGGAGATCGGGTTGATGAGGCTGAAGTCCAGGGTGCGGATGTCGTCGACGGTGGAGTCCGCGGTCAACTGGCCCGAGGTCGCGTCGATGTCCTCGAAGGTGACGGTGTCGCCTGGCGCGATGGTGATCGCCGGCGTGCGCGAGTTGTCCCAGCTGAGATGGCACTGATTGCCGTGAATCGTGTGTTTGCAGCCGCACTTCAGAGTCTTTTCCATCGCACCACTCCGCCCGGTCGTTGCATCCAATGACACAACACTAGACATGAGTGTCTATAGACACAATAGGCTGTCGGCTCGTCGCTCGTCCGCGACGCGCTTTCGGGCCGGAAAGGATCGAGGACCGGGCTCTGCCGCGCGCAACGCTAGCGACGATGTCCTCTGCCGGACTGGCGCGCGGCTTCGGTCTTCTCGACGAAGCTGACGAAGCGGGCGAACTCCTGCGCCGAGGCCTCGGTGCCGCAGAAGCCGAGCACGTAGGCCGGCACCAGCGACAGGCGGTCCGGCATCGACTCGTTGATCTCCAGCGAGTAGTAGCCGATCTGCATGAAGTAGAGGATGCGGGCGCGTACGAAGGCATCCTTGGCGCCAAAGCCATGGCGCTCATACATCTCGCAGATCGCCTGCACGCGCTCCTGGTCGGCGCGGTCGATGATCCGGCGCACCGCCTTGGAGCGCCGCGCCCAGGCGCGCACCGCGAAATCGAGCTGGGGATCGAAGAGCTCAGGGTCCACCCAGCACTCGAAGATATTGAGCACGCCCTCGGCCGCACTGGCCGATGGCCGCCGCGCCCGCTCGACGATGGAGTGGTTGTTGGTTTGCCGCCAGTGCTCCAGCAGCTGGTCCAGCAGGTCTTCCCGGCTCTTGAAGTACCAGTAGAAGCTGGACCGCGACACGTCGAGGCGCTGGCCGAGGGTCTGCACCCTCACGCTCTCCACGCCGTCGGCGATCAGGAGGTCGAGCGCGGCCTTGAACCAGTCCTCCCGCGTCGCCTTGACGTTGCCGGTCGCTGTCGTCTTCTTCAACCTTGCGTCCCCCCGTCCTGGAGATCGCACGGTTCGGTTGCCAGGATCAAGCGGCTCGCCATCCGGCCTTCGGGGCGCCGCACCTACCTGCCGCCCTCGTCCAGTCCGGCGAAGAGCGCCGGCAAGCGCTCGGGCAGATCGTCGGCGATCAGGCCCCGCCCCGCCCCCTCGGCCAAGCGCCCATGCAGCCAGGCGCCGAGGGCCGCCGCCTCGAAGGCCGGCAGCCCCTGTGCCAGGAGGCCGCCCACCAGCCCGGCCAGGACATCGCCGCTGCCGGCCACCGCCAGGGCCGGCGGCGCCGAGCCGTTGATCGCCGCCCGGCCATCGGGCGCGGCGATCACCGTGTCGCTGCCCTTCAGCAGCACCACGCCGCCCAGCAGCGCCGCGGCCGCGCGCGCCCGCTCCAGGCGGTTGCCGGAGAGGCCGGGGAACAGCCGGCGAAACTCGCCCTCGTGCGGCGTCACCACCAGCGCGCCCTGCCGGGCCGCGGCGAGCGTCTCGGCCTCGCCGGCGAAGGCGGTGAGCGCGTCGGCATCGAGCAGCAGGCTGCGACCGCTCGCCAGGGCATCGAGGACGGCGCGGCGGGTGTCGGCGTCGACGCCGTTGCCCGGCCCGACCAGCAGCGCATTGCGCCGCTCGTCCGCCAGCGCGTCGCGCCATCCGGCCACGCCCTCGGCCGGCAGCAGGATCAGGCTCGCCGCCACCGTCGCATAGACCGGCAGGGCCGCGGCCGGCGCCGCCAGCCCGACCAGCCCGGCGCCGCTGCGCAGCGCGGCGCGCGCCGCCAGTCGCGCGGCACCGGTCATCGTGGCGCCGCCGCGAATCAGCAGGTAGCCGAAGTCGTACTTGTGGCTCGCCGCATCGCGCCGCGGCAGCGCGGCGGCCAGCCACGGCCCGGTCTCCGCCAGCCGCGGCGCCAGCGCGGCGACGCTCTCGTCGGGGATAGCTATGTCGGCCACCGTCACGCGGCCGCAGAGGTCGCGCCCGGGCAGCAGCAGGTGCGCCGCCTTCTTGCGGCAGAAGGTGACGGTCGCCTGGGCCGCCAAGGCGAGCCCGCCCAGCGCCTCGCCGCTGTCGCCGGCCAGCCCGCTCGGCACGTCGACCGCCAGCACCGGCGCACGGCGCTCGTTCAGGCGCGCCACCACGGCGGCGGCGGTCCCCTCGAGCGGCCGGTTCAGCCCCGCACCGAAGAGGGCATCGACCACCAGAGCCACCCGGGCCTCGCCGTGGCCGGCCTCCAGTCGCTCGCAGGCGCCCTGCCAGAGCGCGGCATGACGGCCAGCCTCGCCCTCGTAGCGCTCCGGCGGCTGCGCGGCGGCAAGGCGCACGGCGAAGCCGCGGCTGGACAGATGACGCGCCGCGACGAAGCCATCGCCGCCGTTGTTGCCGGGCCCGCAGAGCAGCAGCACCGAGCCGCCGGCCGGCAGCAGTCCGGCCGCGGCGTCGGCCACGGCGCGCCCGGCCGCCTCCATCAGGGCGAAGCCGGAGACGCCGGCCGCGATGGCGGCACGGTCCGCCGCCGCCATCTCGGCGACGGTCAGGACCTCGCGCCGTGCCATGCCCATCGGCGGCCGCCTCAGCCGCGCAGGGCCGCCAGGCTGGCGCGCGCCGCCTCGCGCAGCAGGATGCTGTCGGCGTCCGGCAGGATGAAGTCGTAGCCGCCGTCGAGCAGCGCCCGTGCCGGGCGCCCGGGTGTCGGGATGGCGCCGAGCAGCTTGCCGGCCCCCTTCACCGCCTGTTCGACGCGGGCAATGGCGCGCTGCACCTCCGGATGGTCGGGCTGCCCGAGGAACCCCAGGTCGGCGGAGAGATCCATCGGCCCGATGAACAGCAGGTCGACGCCCTCGACCGCGGCGATCTCGGCGGCATTCTCCACACCGGCCCGCGTCTCGATCTGGCAGATCGTCAGCACCTCGGCATCGGAGCGGGCGACATAGCCCTGCCAGTCGCGGCCGTAGTCGGAGGCGCGCACGATCGTCGCCGCCATGCCGCGTACGCCGGTCGGCGCATAGCGGCAGGCGGCGGCGGCCTCGCGGGCCTCCTCGACGGTGGAGACCGACGGGCACATCACGCCTTCGGCGCCGATGTCGAGGGCCCGCTTCACCTCGACCCTGCTGTTGAAGGGCACGCGGATCAGCGGCGTGCAGGCCGTCCCGCGCATTGCCTGCAGCACCAGCTGGGCGTCGCGGTAGGAGCCGGGTCCATGCTCCATGTCGACCATCGCGCAGTCGTAGCCGGCGCCGGCCAGGATCTCCGATGCCATCGGATCGAAGCAGTCGATCCACACGCCGATCGCCTTGTGACCAGCCTTCAGTCGCGCCTTCAGGCTCTCGCCCATGCTGCCTTGTCCTCCCACGCGTAAGCGGATGTCGTCGGCCCTGAGACTAGCGCCATGGCTAGCTGCGCGGCAGGGCCTTGCAGAAGAAATTGGGTTCGAGGTCGCGAAGCGACCCGCAGAGCGCCCGGGCCGCGGCCAGGTCCGCGAGGGGGCCGACCTCGACACGATAGCGCGTACGCCCGTCGACGTCGGTCATCACGACCAGCGGCACCAGCGCCGCGAAGAGCGCGGGAAAGCGGTCCTCGGCGAGACTGATCAGCTCGCGCGCCTCGGCCTCGTTGTCCCCGCTGCCGAGCCAGACCAGGCCCTTGCCATCGGGGACCGAGGCAAGGGCGGCGAGCTGCGGCTGCAGCGCGACGGCGAAGCTGCCGGTCTCGGCCGGCGCCGCGGCCCCGCCCTCGGTCGCTGCGGCCGCCGGTGCAGCGGCCGGCGGCGCAGCCGCCGCCGATTGGAGCGCGGCGAGGTCGATCGGCCGGTCCGGCTTCAGCGGCGGCGCGAAGGCCTCGGGCAGGGCCGCGATCGGCACCTCGGCGGGCGGCGGCACGTCCGGCGGCACCGCCGGCTGCGGCGGCACGGCCGCCATCTGCGGCGCCTGCGCGGGCGCCACGGCGGGCGTCTCGGCGGAAGTCTCGACACGGTCCACCGCCGCGGCGGGAACGGCCGGCACGAGCAGCGGCGGCGGCGGCGGCGATCCATCAGGCGGCGCGGTCACGAGTTCGCCGCCACTGCCGACCGCCGCCTCAGGAGCCGCCTCAGGAGCCGCCTCGGGGGCCGCCGGTTGGCCGGCCTCGTCGGCCTCGGCGGTCTCGGCAGCCTCGGCCGGCTCGATGCTGGCGACCTGCGGGCCGGCCTGGACGGGCGCGGCCGCGGCTTCGTCCGGCGGTGCCGTCCCCGCGGTCTCGGGCGCCGCCGGCGGATCGTCCTCGCGCCCGGTGTCGCGCGGCGCCTCGGCGCTGGCGGCGGCCAGCGCCAAGGCGTCGAAGTCGAGCGCCGTCGGCGTGACTCCGGCCGCGGTGAGCTCCGCCACCTTTCGCGCGGCCTCGGCATGGCCCTGCGCGGCGGCAAGCTCGTACCAGCTGAGGGCCGTTGCGCTGTCCGCCGGCAGGCCGACCCCCATGCGGTGCATCTGCGCGATGGCGAACTGCGCCTCCGGCAGGCCGGCCAAAGCCGCCCGATTGAACCAGAAGATCGCCTCCTGGTCGCTCAGCGCGACGCCCTCGCCGAGGTAGTAGGCCAGGGCGAGGTTGTACTGCGACTGCACATGGCCCTGCCCGGCGGCGGCCCGCCAGAGCTTGGCCGCGCGCACGGGATCGCGCGGCACGCCACGGCCGGTGTTGTAGAGAAGCGCCAGGTTGTTCTGTGCGGCGGCGAGCCCCTTATCCGCCGCGCCGCTGTACCAGGCAGCGGCCTGGGCGTAGCTCTGGGTAACGCCGAGGCCACTCTCGTAAAGCTTGCCGAGGGAGTACTGCGCCGCGACGTCGCCGGCGTCGGCCATGGTCCGCCAGATGGTGGCCGCATCCTGGTAGCGCCCGGCCTCGTAGGCGGCGAGCGCCTCCTTGCGCGACTGCGCCTCGGCCGGGCTGCACAGCGGCAGCGACAGGGCCAGGGCGAGCAGCCACGCCCCCGTCCAGCGGCGCCTCCGCCATCGGGATTCGGGGCATCGATAATGGCCATCGCGCATGCCGCGACTCGCTGTCATCCGCCCTCCCACCATGCGCGACCCTAGACAGCGGGCGCCGCGGCAGGCAAGCAGCAAGCGAGCTCTGCGGGGGCAAAAGGCGGCGGCGGCTTTGCCGCCTTCGGCAGCGGTCGGTCTCTAGGGGGCGGCCGCTCCCGTACCGACCCCAACCTCGACGTCATTAAAGACGCCCGAGAGGCTACCGCCGATAGCCTGCGCGCCAAGCAGCACGGCCACGGCCAGCAGCGACGCAATCAAGCCGTACTCGATCGCGGTCGTCGCTCGTTCGCTGGCAATGAATCGTCGGATGATCTGCCGCATAGCCCGTGCCCAGTGGATTCGGTCGGCAGGACGACGTCCTCGTCCGCCCCACCGTCGCGATCCTAGACGCCACAGGTCACAACAACCAATGGTGAAAATTTCAATCTGGGAGAAACCGAAAACGCGCAAGGCGCCGCGGCGTGGCGCCGATCCCCTCGGGGGGCGGCGCGAGCGCCGCCAAAGGAAAAGGATTGGGGTGGCTGAGGGGACTTGAACCCCCGACCTCCGGAATCACAATCCGGCGTTCTAACCAACTGAACTACAGCCACCACTGGCGGACGGCGGCGCTGCCGCCCGTCCGAAGGCGCGCTTTATCGCGCCCGCGGACGGGCCAGTCAAGCGGGGCCGCGCGTTGGCCTTCGGTGGTGCTGGACCGGCAGGAGCCGCTGCGGCAAGCTCCCCGCCCCCAACCACGGAGTTGTCCATGTCCGAGCTCGTCACCGCCGCCTCGCTGCAGCGCCTGGGAACCGAAAGCGCCTTCGAAGTCCTGGCGCGCGCCAAGGCCCTGGAGGCCGCCGGGCGCTCCATCGTCAGCCTTTCGATCGGCCAGCCGGACTTCCCGACGCCGCCGCACGTCGTCGAGGCCGCGGTCAAGGCGCTGCGCGACGGTCACCACGGCTATACGCCGGCGAACGGCATTCCCGAGCTGCGCCAGGCGGTCGCGGCCGATCTCGACCGCCGTCTCGGCGTCGCCGTCGATCCGGCGCGAATCGTCTGCGTGCCGGGCGGCAAGGTCACGATGTTCTTCGCCATCCTGCTGTTCGGCGAGCCGGGTGCCGAGATCCTCTATCCCGACCCGGGCTTCCCGATCTACCGCTCGCTGATCGAGTACGTCGGCGCCACGCCCGTGCCGGTACCGCTGGAGGAGAGCAAGGGCTTCGCCTTCTCGGCCGAGACCGTGCTCTCGCTGATCACCCCGAAGACCCGTCTGCTGATCCTCAATACCCCGGCCAACCCGACCGGCGGCGTGACCCCGAAGGCCGAGCTCGACCGCCTGGTCGAGGGGCTGGCGGCGCATCCGCAGGTGGCGGTGATGTCGGACGAGATCTACGGTCAGATGCTCTACGACAACCAGCTGCACGCCAGCCTGCTGTCCTATCCGGACCTGGCCGACCGCCTGATCCTGCTCGACGGCTGGTCGAAGACCTATGCCATGACCGGCTGGCGGCTGGGCTACGGCGTCTGGCCCGCCGGGCTTGCGGAAGCCGCGACACGGCTGGCGATCAACAGCCACTCCTGCGTCAACGCCGCCACGCAGTGGGCCGGTATCGCCGCGCTCGAGGGGCCGCAGGACGCCATCGCCACCATGATGGCGGCCTTCGACGAACGGCGCCTCTATATCCACAAGGCCCTGAATGCGCTGCCCGGGGTCTCCTGCGTGCGGCCGGGCGGCGCCTTCTATGCCTTCCCCAACATCTCCGGCACCGGCCTCAAGGCGAAGGCGATCGAGACCGGCCTGCTGGAAGAGGCCGGCGTGGCGACCATCGCCGGCACCTCCTTCGGCATCCACGGCGAGGGCTTCCTGCGCCTCTCCTATGCCAATTCGCTGCCGAACATCGAGGAAGCCATGGCCCGGATCGGGCGCTGGCTGGAGGCGAAAGCCGGCTAGAGCCAGCGCCGGAGCGGCCCGCAGGCGCCTAAAAAATGGGCATTCGCTGTAAAAGCGGGCAAAATGCCCGGCGCGCAGGGATGGCGGCGGGCAAGCGGCCCGCCCGGAGGCAGAGCATGACGCTTGGCACGGAACTTGCTTCCATGCGATGCGGGGGCGACGCCCGCTTTCCCGGGACGCGATGACAAAGAACGAGGTCAGGCCAAACACGCCATGAAGAAAATCGAAGCCATCATCAAGCCCTTCAAGCTGGACGAAGTGAAAGAGGCGCTGCACGAGGTCGGCATCAAGGGCATCACGGTGACCGAGGCCAAGGGCTTCGGTCGCCAGAAGGGCCACACCGAGCTCTATCGCGGCGCCGAGTATGTCGTCGACTTCCTGCCCAAGGTGAAGATCGAGGTCGTCATCGAGGACGGTCTCGTGGAGCGCGCCGTGGAGGCCATCCAACAGGCCGCCCGGACGGGCCGCATCGGCGACGGCAAGATCTTCGTCTACAGCGTCGACGAGGCGATCCGCATTCGGACCGGCGAACGCGGTCCCGAAGCCATCTGACGGCCGCTAGGGGGTACAGACCAGGCCGCCCGTCGACCCAGAAAAGACCCGACAGGGACACTCAAACCGAGAAGGACCAGACCGAATGTCCGACCCAAAGACGATCCTCGAGATGATCAAAGAGAACGACGTCAAGTACGTCGACTTCCGCTTCACCGACCCGAAGGGCAAGTGGCAGCACGTCGCCCAGCACATCTCCACGGTCGACGAGGAGATGCTGACGGACGGCATCATGTTCGACGGCTCCTCGATCGCCGGCTGGAAGGCGATCAACGAGTCCGACATGAGCCTGAAGCCGGATCTCGCCACCGCCACGATGGATCCCTTCGCCGCGCAGCCGCAGCTCATCCTCTTCTGCGACACGCTGGACCCGATCACCGGCCAGCCCTATGAGCGCTGCCCGCGGCAGACCTCCAAGCTGGCGCTGGAGTACATGAAGTCGACCGGCATCGCCGACACCGCCTTCTTCGGCCCGGAGGCGGAGTTCTTCGTGTTCGACGACGTGCGCTTCACGGTGCAGATGCAGAAGTGCAGCTACGAGTTCACCTCCGAGGAAGGCCCCTACACCTCCGACGAAATGGTCGAAGGCGGCAACCTGGGCCATCGCCCGGGCGTCAAGGGCGGCTACTTCCCGGTCGCGCCGATCGACGCCGGCACCGACCTGCGCGCCGAGATGGTGACCGTGATGGCCGAGATGGGCGTGAAGGTCGAGAAGCACCACCACGAGGTGGCGCCCTCGCAACATGAGCTCGGCATCAAGTTCGATACGCTGGTCACCTGCGCCGACGCGATGCAGATCTACAAGTACGTGGTGCACAACGTCGCCGCGAGCTACGGCAAGACCGCGACCTTCATGCCGAAGCCGGTCAAGGGGGACAACGGCTCCGGCATGCACGTCCACCAGTCGCTCTGGAAGGACGGGCAGAACCTCTTCGCCGGCCAGGGCTACGCCGGCCTCTCGGAGATGGCGCTCTACTACATCGGCGGCATCATCAAGCACGCCAAGGCGATCAATGCGCTGACCAATCCGCTGACCAACAGCTACAAGCGCCTGATCCCCGGCTTCGAGGCGCCGGTGCTGCTGGCCTACTCCGGCCGCAATCGCTCCGCCTCCTGCCGCATCCCCTTCGGCTCCGGCCCGAAGGCGAAGCGCGTCGAGATCCGCTTCCCCGATCCCGGCGCCAACCCCTACCTCGCCTTCGCCGCGATGCTGATGGCCGGCCTCGACGGCATCAAGAACAAGATCCATCCCGGCGACCCGATGGACAAGAACCTCTACGACCTGCCGCCGGAAGAGCTGAAGGAGGTGCCGCAGGTCTGCGGTTCGCTCCGCGAAGCCCTCGAGTGCCTCTCGGCCGACCACGAGTTCCTCCTCGCCGGCGACGTCTTCACCAAGGATCAGATCGAGTCCTACATCGAGCTGAAGTGGGAAGAGGTCTACGCCTTCGAGCACACGCCGCACCCGATCGAATTCCAGATGTACTACTCGGTGTAGTCGGGTCCCGGATCCCGTTCGGATCCGGTACTGGGGCCGGTGCCTTCGGGCGCCGGCCCCTTTTCTTTGGCGCCTCTCAGCGCGCCGCCGGCAGGCTGCCGCGCAGCGTTCGCCGGGTCAGGTAGCGCTGCAACGCCGCCAGCGTCAGCTCGACGAAGATCGCCAGGGCCGCCGCCGGCAGCGCGCCCGCCAGCAGGCGGGTGGTGTCGCGCAGGGCGATGCCCTGGAGGATCAGGTCGCCCAGTCCTCCACCGCCGATGAAGGCGGCCAGCGTGGCGATGCCGATACCCTCGACCGCGGCGGTGCGCAGGCCGCCCACGGTGGCCGGCAGGGAGAGCGGCAGCTCGACTTGCACCAGGCTCTGCCACCGCGTCATGCCCATCCCCTTGGCGGCCTCGCGCAGGGCCGGATCGATCTCGCGCAGCCCGACGTAGGCGTTGAGGAAGATCGGCAGGAGCGCCCGCAGCGTCAGCGCCAGGAGCGTCGGCGCAAAGCCGATGCCGAGCAACGGGATGGCCAGCCCGAGCACCGCGAAGCTCGGGATCGTTTGCGCGACATTGGCGACGGCGGCGAACCCCTGCCCCACCCTCGGTACCAGGATGCCGATCACCGCCATCGGGAAGGCAACGAGCAGCCCCAGCAGCGTGCCCGAGGTGCTGAGCACGACGTGCTCGCGCACCAGGCGCCCGACCAGGTCGGCATTCTCCAGCATGAAGTCGGCCAGGGCTTCCATCACGCCCCCTGTCGCCGGACCGCGCGCTCGCCGCGCCGCAGCAGCGCGTCGCACAGCAGGGCGAGCAGCGCCGTCGGCAGGGCGCCGGCGACGATCAGGTCGTTGTCGGCCGTGGCAATCCCGCGGAAGATCAGCACCCCGAAGCCGCCCGCCCCGATGTAGGCGGCGAGGCTGGCGATACCGATGGTCATCACCGTGGCGATGCGCAGCCCGGCGACGATCATCGGCAGGGCCAGCGGCAGCTCGACGAGGCGGAAGCTCTGGCCGCCGGTCATGCCGATGCCGCGCGCCGCCTCGCGCAGCGGTTCGGGAACGCCGCCGAGACCGATCGCGACGTTGCGCATGATGACGAGCAGCGAGTAGATGCTGAGGCCGGCGATGGCCGTCTGGGTCCCCAAGCCGAGCAGCGGGATCAGGAAGGCGAAGAGCGCCAGGCTGGGAATGAGATAGAGCAGGCCGGCGAAGGTCAGCACCGGCAGTTCGAGCCAGCGCACCTTGGCCGCGAGAATTCCGAGCGGCAGCCCGGCAAGCAGCGCGATGAGCACGGCGCCCAAGGAAACGCCGAGATGCTCGAGAGCCAGTTGGAAGATGACCTCCGGCGACTTCAGGATGTAGTCCATGGCCGCCGTTCAGTCCGGCTGCGCCACCGCGCCGACGATGGCGCGGACCAGGTCGTCGGGCTGCAGGGTCCAGGTTTCGCCGCCCGCCGCATCGCCGAGCACGACCGGCGCCAGGTGCGCCCCCTGCCGGCGCCGGGCCAGGGCCTGCACGACATCGAGGACCGAGGCCTCCTTTGGCAGCGTCGGCTGCCCGCCGCCGCCGGCCACGGCGAAGTCCCGCGCCTTCATGAAGCGCAGGCCAAGCAGCTCCCGGCTTTCGGCGAGATACTCCGAGACGAAGGGTGACGCCGGTGCGAAGAGCAGCTCCTCCGGCGCGCCGGCCTGGACCACGGCGCCATCGCGGAAGATCACGATCCGTGTCGCAAGGCTGAAGGCCTCCGGCAGGTCGTGGGTGACGAAGAGGATCGTCTTGCCGGTCTCCGCCTGGATCCGCCGCAGCTCTTCCTGCAGCTGCTTGCGCACCACGGGATCGACCGCCGCGAAGGGCTCGTCCATCAGGATCAGGTCCGGGTCGGCCGCCAGGGCGCGGGCGACACCGACCCGCTGCTGCTGACCGCCGGAGAGCGCCCCGGGGCGCCGCTTCGCGTAGTGGCTCGCCGGCAGGCCGACCAGTTCCAGCATGGCGTGGGCCCGCCGACGCCACTCCGCGCGCGGCCGGCCGGTGATCCGCAGCACCGCCGCGACGTTGTCCTCGACGCTCATGTGCGGGAAGAGGCCGACCTGCTGGATGACGTAGCCGATGCGCCGGCGAAGCTGCACCGGATCGACCGTCGAGGCGTCCTTGCCCTCGACCAGGATGCGGCCGGCGCTTGGCTCGATGATGCGGTTGATCATCTTCAGGGTCGTGGTCTTGCCGCAGCCGGATGGGCCGACGATGGCGCAGAACTCGCCGGCCTGGACGGCGAAGCTCGCCGCCCGCACGACCTCGGTCGGGCCGTAGCTCTTGGACACGGCCTCCAGGCGAAGGATTTCCGGCATCGCGCTCGATCGGCTAGTGAGTCTGCAGGGCGACGCCGTGGCGTTGCCCGAGCGATCGTAGCGCGCCGGTCAGCTCCTTCGCTATGGCCAGACAGTCGGCCAGCGGATAGCGCCGGCACTCATAGCCGAAGACCTCCTTCAGGGTGCCGGCGGCGACATCGGTCAGCTGGATCGTGCCGTCGGCCTCGATCGCCTCGATGCCCTCCGCGCGCTGGGCCGCCCAGTTCACCGCCACGGCCTGGTCGCGGTCGACGGTGCCCGGCAACGCCAGCGCGATCCCCGCCTCGTCGATCCGCAGCGGATAGCCCCCGACCAGCCCCAGCGGCCCCGGGGCATGGATGAAGCTGCCCACCGGGTCGAGCAGAGCCATCAGGGTGCGGATCGCCGAGGCGGCGACGATCCAGGTGGCCGCCGCCGCACCGGGGATTCGCGCGACGTCCGGCACGCGCGCAAAGGTCTCCTCCCAATCGATGTCGCCGGAAATCTCGCTGCCGTCGAGGGCCGCGCTGACCGGGAAGGACAGGCCGTGCGCATGGCCGTGCATCAGGATGTTGTAGGCGTGGAAATGATGCGCCACGAGCGTGATGGCGAGCCGGTGCGGCGCGACCCCGAGCGAGGCGGCGAGCACCTGCTGCAGCGCCGGCACCAGCAGGTCGCCATTGCCGATGCCGAGATCCGGCGCCAGGCCGGCGGCGGCCAGGGCCGGATTGACGGCGTCGGGATAGGAGCTGTTGATCACCGGCACCGCCAGCCCGCTGGCGCGGACCGCCTGCATCAGGTGATAGGCGAGCGCGGCATGCGACGCCGACCAGACGCCCGAGCCGGCACCGACGACATGCAGCCGCTGCTTGATGGCGTCCGGCAGCAGGTCGCGCAGCCACCAGGTCGCCAGCGTGGTGGCGTTGAACACCAGGCGGGGTGCGACCACCGCCACCAGCGCCGCGGTCTGGTCGATGTTGCGCAGGTCGGCGGCCCTGGCGGTGACGAGCGTCTGGGCGCCCCACTGCAACGCGCCCTGCTGCGCGGAGTTGGCCCGACGCAGGGCCAGGTCGATGTTGACGTCGGCGAGCACGATCTCGCCGGAGAACCCGGGGTGGCGGGCCAGCAGCTCGGCGACGATGCCGCCGAGCTCGCCAGCGCCGAAAATGAGGACCTTCGTTCGCGGCGTGATCATGATGTCTGGGCTATCTCTGGACAGAGGGCTGGGATGGGTGCGGGCGATCACTCGCCCGCACCGGCGCAGTTGGACCTTCGATGACGCGGTGGAACGGGCCGATCAGGGGACCAGGCCGGCGCCCTTCAGGAACTCCAAGGCAACCTCTTCGGCGGGGCGCTTGCCCTGGTCGATCGAGGAGTTGATCTCGATCATCGTCGCCTCGTCGATCCTGCCGGCGAGAGCGTTCAGCGCATCCGCCACATCGGGGTGCGCGGCCAGGGTCTCGTCGCGCACCACGGCCGTCAGGTAGTAGGGCGGAAAGAAGTTCTTGTCGTCCGTCAGCACCACGAGGTCGTTCGCCTTGATGCGGCCGTCGGTGGTGAAGACCGAGATCACGTCGACGTCCTCGTTGGCGATGGCCTGGTAGACCAGGCCCGGGTCCATGCCCCGCGTCCCCTCGAAGGTCATGCCATAGGTGCTGCTCAGGCCGGGAAGCGCATCGGGCCGCACCAGGAACTCCTGGGTCGAGCCGAGGACCAGCTCGCCAGCGTGGGCCGCAAGGTCGCTGAGCGACGCGATGCCGTAGGTTTCGGCATCGGCCCGGCGCATGGCGAGCGCATAGGTGTCGTTGAAGCCGATCGGCTCGAGCCAGGTCAGGCCGAACTGGTCGGCATAGCCCTGCTTGACGATGCTGTAGGCGGCGGCGGGATCGTTCACCACCTCATGCTTCAGGATCACCAGCAGGGCGGTGCCGGTGTACTCCGGATAGACATCGATCTCGCCATTGACGATCGCCTCGTGGATCACCGAGGTGCCGCCGAGGCCGATCTTGCGGTCGACCTCATAGCCCTTGGCCTCGAGCAGGTCGGCCAGCATGTGCGTGATGACGATGCTCTCGGTGTAGTTCTTCGAGCCGACGGTGATCTTGTCCGCCGCGCTCGCGGCGGCGGTCAGCGCCAGCGAGCCGGCGAGAAGGGCACTGGCGAGAAGCGTGCGTCTGCTGATCTTCGATAGCATTGTTGTCCTGCCTCCGGTTGGTTCATCGCCTGGCGCGCACGCCGCGCGCCGGCCGTCGTCGCCTCCCAGCGACGGCGCCGATCATGGCGGGGAACTTCCAAGAAAATCAAATAAAATCAATGACATCAAAGTGACGTCACTTTAACGTCACGGCGTTTCTGCACTGGCAAAGCGCGGCAAAACAGTCATAGTCGCAAGCCGATGGACGCGGCCTGCGACAGGAGAAGAAGCGCTTGGCGAAACCGACCTTGATCGTCTTCGGGCTGGGCAACGTCGGCGGCCAGCTCATCGAGTTCCTGGCGCGCGTGCCGAACCTCGGCTGGCGCATCGTCACCGCCGGCCGCGATCTGGAACGCGGGCTGCGCAAGACGCGCTCCGCCCAGTTCGGCGCCAGCTACATGGGGCTCTACCCCGACATCGCCTTCCGCCAGGCCGATCTCAACGATCCGGAGCAGGCGGCGGAGATCATCCGCCGCGAACAGCCGGAGATCGTGGTCAACGCCGCCACCTTCGCCGCCTGGTGGCTGCGCGATCTGCTGCCGCCGGAGATCAGGTCGGACTTCACCGCCGTCGGCCCGGGCATCTGGTCGGCCGCGCACATGACGCCGGCCTTCAACATCATGCGGGCGATCGAGGCCGGGGGCGCCAACCCGCTCTACCTGAACGTCTCCTATCCGGACCTGGTGAACGTCGCGCTGTCGCGCTGCGGACCGGGTCCCTCCATCGGCATCGGCAACATCGACCTGCTGGTCCCGGCCATCCAGCACGTCGCGGCCCGGCGGCTCGACGCCCCGATGCGCCACGTCGTGCCCTACATCGTGGCGCACAATCACCACTCCTTTAACATCCTCACCCAGGGCACGACCTTCGGGCAGCCCTTCTTCCTGAAGATCCTCCTGGCCGGCACCGACGTGACCGACCGCTTCGACCGCGAGGAGCTGATCGCGGAGGTCGCCAGCAGCTCCTCCATTCCCTCTGCGGCGGGTGCCGGCACGCTGGCCGCGGGCTCGCTCTGCAAGGTGCTGCTGGCGCTGATGACCGACAGCGGCGAACGCTCGCACATCCCCGGCCCCAACGGCCTGCCCGGCGGCTATCCTGCCGTGCTGAACGCGAGCGGCGCCTCGCTTCTGCTGCCGGCCGACCTGACGCTCGCCGAGGCGGTCTCGATCAATGAGGCGGGCCAGCGCGCGGAGGGTGTCGAGACCGTCGGCGCCGATGGCCGCGTCGCCTACACCGAGGAGGCGCGCCGGGTGCTGCGCGACCGCCTCGACCTGTCGCTCGATGGCTACAGGCCGGACGAGTCGCACCGCGTCGCCGCGCAGATCGACAGCGGGCTGAAGGCGCTCGGCGCCCGCTTCGGCCTGCACAGCTGACCGCAGCTCAGCCCGACTGCTCCTTCTTCAGCTTCTCGGTGATGGCTTCCAGGACCCAGGTGTTGCGCGAGATCTTGCCCGGGCGGCGGCCGCGCGCCCGGTCGATCAGCGAGAAGAGGTAGTGGGACCCGCGCAAGGTGAAGCGGACCTCGTCTTCGTCGTGAGGCTCCTTCCCGGGAACGGCTGGCTCTCTGGGCTCGCTGTCGCTGGTCATCGACGCTCCGAGGCAACACGCGTCGTGACGTCTCGGTCAAACGCTGGCCGCGATGCTATCACGAGTGGAGGGCGGCGCGCTCCTGCCGCGTTGCGGCCCCGGCCTCCTGCCGCCAGGGTCGGGGCACCGCCGAATCGCGCACTTCGTGCGCTTTCCATCTTCTCGAACTTGTGCAATAATTCTGTCACATCATCTGGGCGACTCGGCGTCGACCCGGAAAAGACGACGCGAAGAAGCGCCTGACCGCGCCGAGCCTCCCCGTCGCGTTTCGCCAGCCGGCGAAGCACGAGGAAGGAGAGAGCCATGTTTCAGTTGCTGCTCGCCGTCTGCATCAACAGTTCGGTCTGCCAGTACGACATGCCGCCATTGGCCTACGAAACGCTGGAGGTCTGCAGCCAGCAGGCGGCGCTCATTGCCGGCTTGGTCTCCGGCCAGCACCCACCGAGCAGCGGAGTCACCTATCGCTTTCGCTGCCAGCAGGCAGGACAGACGGCCGAGCAGGCCGAGTGGATCGCCGTCGACCTCGCCGCCGCCCCCTAGCGCGGTACGGCAAGCGTCAGCGTTGTCCCGCCGTAGCAGTGCCGGCTGTCGTGCGCGCGCAGCGTCACCTCCGCGAGCCCGTCGGGAATCGCGACCGCGGCGAGCCTGCGCGTGAAGGGTTGCTCGCCGACATGGGGATGGGCCAGGGCGCGGGTGGCCAGCAGCGCGCCGTCGGGCGCCAGGACCTCCCAGGCATCGGCATAGTGGTCCCAGCCCTCGTCGTCGTGCCTCACCGTCACTGCAATGCTGTAGCGGCCGTCGGCTTGCCGCTCGATCTCGGCGGCCAGGACGTCGGCCTCGCCGGCGCTCAGCGGGCCCGTCACGGCCGCCGGGAGGACCAAGCTGGCGGCGAGCGCCGCCAGCACTGCCGTCCCTGCCCTCACCCCGGAACCTTCATGGCCGCCTGAACGGCCGGCCGCGCCGCCATGGCGCCGCCCCAGCGCTTGAGATTCTCCAGCCCGCCCTGCGCCTCGATCTCGGCCTTGCGCGCGGCGAAGACCGGATAGAGCGCGAAGTCGGCGATGCTGAGCGATCCGGCCAGATACTCCGACTCCTGCAGGCGCTGGTCGGCGTAGCGGAAATGCGCGATCAGGCGGTCCAGGAAGAACTGCGTCGTCGAGTCCACCTTCTCGGGGACGAAGTGGCTCAGGGCGAAGACCACGCCGGAGGTCGGTGCGGCATCGGTGGCCGCGAAGCAGAGCCACTGCAGGGCGATGGCGCGGTCCATCGCATCCTCCGGCAGGAACCTGCCGGACTGCAGCGCATAGTGCAGCAGGATGGCATAGGACTGCGCCAGCACGAGGCGCTGCCCCCCCGGCCCCTCGTCGTCTACCAGGACCGGGATCTGGCCGCGCGGGTTGAGGCGCAGGAACTCGGGGTCGCGCTGCTCGCCCTTGGCGAGGTCGACCTTGTGGACATGATAGGAGAGCCCGAGCTCCTCGAGAATGATCGCCGGCCGCTGGCCGTTACCCGTCGCAGCCGTGTAGAGATGGATCATGCGTATCGTCCTTCCGCCCTGCCTGCCGGTTTGGCGGCAGCAGCTTAGCGCGGCGGCGAAGGGCCAGCCAGCGCCAGCCGGACGCGGTCAGCGCGGCACCGGCCGCGGCCGGCCCTCTTCGTCGATGGCGACGTAGATGTAGGTGCCCTCGGTCACCAGGACCTCCTTGCCCATCCGGTGGCGGCGCGCCCAGATCTGGATCCGCACCGACATCGAGGTGGTGCCGACCTTCACCACGTCGGTGTAGCAGGAGACCAGGTCGCCGACGAAAATCGGCTGCAGGAAGCGCATCGCCTCGACGGCCACCGTGGCCACCCGCCCCTGGGCGAGCTCCACCGCCGGAACCGCCCCGGCCAGGTCCATCTGCGACAGCACCCAGCCACCGAAGATGTCACCGTTGGGATTGGCATCGGCCGGCATCGCCAGCGTCCGCAGGGAAGGCTGGCCGGCCGGCGGCCCTTCGGCTGGAGCGGTCATCGGCTGCCCCTACGCGCCGGCGCCGACCGCGGTGCCGACCGCCTCGACGATCTTCTTCAGCTTGTTGCCCACCACCGGTCCGTATTGCGGCACCTTCGGCGCGATGCCCACGGCGATCTCGCTGCCGCCCTCCGCCTCGCGGACGAAGCAGGGATAGAAGTTCCCGAAGGACATGATCGACATGGAGTCGCCGAGCACGATCAGCCCCAGCCCGGGGTCTTCCTTCAGCAGGGTATAGCCGTTGCCGGAGAGCGCCTTGATGCGGTCCGCCGCCTCGGCCGGC
Source organism: uncultured Alphaproteobacteria bacterium (assembly GCA_942492185.1). Classification (GTDB taxonomy): domain Bacteria; phylum Pseudomonadota; class Alphaproteobacteria; order Kiloniellales; family JACOMY01; genus CALOEA01. The sequence continues at coordinate 17,730 of CALOEA010000052.1, read as the reverse complement.
GGCAGTGCGCTGCGCAGCACCTGGTGGCGCCGCGGCGGCGCCGTGAAGTTCGGCTTCTTGCTGAAGCCGATCAGCATCATGATGACGACCACGCCGCCGCCGATGGCGGCGCCGATCAGCATCGATTCCCAGATCGAATCGCCCATGTCCCGCTCTCCCCACACCCGATTGGATGGCCAAATATAGTGGTAACGCCGCGGACAACCTACCCCTTCTTGCTAGTCCCCAGGTCTTTCCGCTAGGAAGAGCCATGCCCGACCTGTTCCAGAACCTAGCCCAGAGCGACAACGGCTACAGCGCCAAGGACATCGAGGTCCTGGAGGGGCTGGAGCCGGTCCGCCGCCGCCCCGGCATGTATATCGGCGGCACCGACGAGCGCGCCCTCCACCACCTCGTGGCCGAGGTGCTCGACAACGCCATGGACGAGGCCGTCGCCGGCCACGCCACCCGAATCGAGATCTCCATCGAGGAGGACGACCGGGTCGTCGTCGTCGACAACGGCCGCGGCATTCCGGTCGACCCGCACCCCAAGTTCAAGAACAAGTCGGCCTTGGAGGTGATCCTCACCACGCTGCATTCGGGCGGCAAGTTCTCCGGCAAGGCCTACGCCACCTCCGGCGGCCTGCACGGCGTCGGCATCTCGGTGGTCAACGCGCTCTCCGACGAGCTGGTCGTCGAGGTGGCGCGCGAGCGCATGCTCTGGACCCAGACCTACCGGCGCGGCGTGCCGCAGGGCAAGCTGACCAAGGCCGGCGCGACGGCCAACCGGCGCGGCACCACCATCGCCTTTCGGCCCGACCGCTCGATCTTCGGCAAGGAGGTGCAGTTCGATCCGGCGCGCCTCTACCGCATGGCGCGCTCCAAGGCCTATCTCTTCAAGGGCGTCGAGATCCGCTGGCGCTGCGCCGCCGCCCTGCTGGTCGGCAAGAGCGGCGTGCCGGAAGAGGAGCGCCTGCACTACCCCAACGGCCTGGAGGATTCGCTGGCGGCGACCCTGGGCGGCCGCCGGCTGATTACGCCGGAGCCCTTCGTCGGACAGGCCGCGCTGATCGAAGCCGGCGGCCGGGTCGAGTGGGCCTTCTCCTGGCCGGCCGACGAAGAGGGCGAGCTCTTCACCTACTGCAACACCATCCCGACGCCGGAAGGCGGCACCCACGAGGCCGGCCTGCGCGGCGGTCTGCTGAAGGCCATGAAGGCCTATGGCGAGATGGTCGGCAACCGCAAGGCCGGCAGCCTGACGGCCGAGGACGTGGTCGGCGCCGCTGTCGGCTTCCTGTCGCTGTTCATCCGCGAACCGCAGTTCCAGGGTCAGACCAAGGAAAAGCTGGCGAGCGTCGAGGCCCAGCGCCTGGTCGAGGGCTCGCTGAAGGACCACTTCGAGCATTGGCTGACCGCCCATCCGGAGCGCGCGCGCCTGCTGCTGGAGCGCGTGGTGGAGCGCGCCGAGGAACGGCTGCGGCGGCGCCAGGAGAAAGAGCAGAGCCGCAAGACCGCCACCAGCCGCAAGCTGCGCCTGCCGGGCAAGCTCGCCGACTGCTCCAACACCCGCGCCGAGGGCACCGAGATCTTCCTGGTCGAGGGCGACAGCGCCGGCGGCTCGGCCAAGCAGGCCCGCAACCGCGAGACCCAGGCCGTCCTGCCGCTGCGCGGCAAGATCCTGAACGTCGCCTCGGCTTCGGCCGACAAGCTGAAGGACAATCAGGAACTGGCCGACCTCTCGCAGGCGCTGGGCTGCGGCACGCGCGGCCAGTTCGACCTCGACAAGCTGCGCTACGAGCGCGTCGTCATCATGACCGACGCCGACGTCGACGGCGCCCACATCGCCTCGCTGCTGATGACCTTCTTCTATCGCGAGATGCCGGGGCTGATCGAGGCCGGGCGCCTCTACCTCGCCCAGCCGCCGCTCTATCGCCTGACCCAGGGGGCCGTCACCCACTACGCCATGGACGAGGCGGACAAGGAGCGCCTGATGGCCAGCGCCTTCAAGGGCCGCGGCAAGATCGACATCAGCCGCTTCAAGGGCCTGGGCGAGATGCCGCCGGCGCAGCTCAAGGAGACCACCATGACGCCGGCCAAACGCACCCTGCTGCGGGTCACCATCGCCGGCCAGGACGAGGACTCCGGCATGGCGCAAGCCAGCACCGCCCAGCGCGTCGAGGCGCTGATGGGGCGTAAGCCGGAGTTGCGCTTCGCCTTCATCCAGGAGAACGCCAGCCTGGCCCGCGACCTCGATGTCTGACCTCCTCGTCCGGCCGGAGGGGCCGGGCGAGGCGGAGGCCATCGCCGCCGTCGTGACCGCCGCCTTCGGCGGTGCGGGGGAGGCCGCGCTGATCGACGCGCTGCGAAGGGCCGGCGCGCTGGCGCTCTCGCTCGTGGCCGTGGAGCGGCAAGAGGTCGTCGGCCACGTCGCGCTTTCCGCCCTCTCGGTGCAGGGTGCCTTCATGCCCGGCGTGCTGGCGCTCGCGCCGCTGGCGGTGGCGCCGGGCCGGCAGCGTCAGGGCATCGGCCGCCACCTGGTCGAGGCCGCCATCGCCGCCGCCCGTGCCGATGGCGGCAAGGTGATCCTGGTGCTGGGCGACCCCGCCTACTATGGCCGCTTCGGGTTCCGGCCGGCCGCCGCCATCGGCCTGACGCCCCCCTGGAAAGCGCCGGCCGAGGCCTTCCAGGCCCTCACCCTCGCCTCCCCCTGGCCGCGCGGACTGGTGCGCTACCACCGCGCCTTCGCCACCGTCGGCGCCTAGCCGGCCGGGGGACAGCGTCTCAGATAAGGTCGCAAAGCCCTTGCCTCGGCGCCGATCAGCGCGAATATCTAGGGCCATGAAGACACTCGCATTCGCCTCGGCATTGGTGCTGGGCGGCCTGGCCCTGGCGGGCTGCGCCGGCGCCCCCGTGGTCGGGCCGACCCAGCTCGACCGCTACACCTCGCAGTCCGGCGCCGGTTTCGTCGGCAACGGCCAGCTCGTGCTGATCGGCTCGGCTGGCGACGCCCCGCGGACGCAGCAGCTGGCTGCCGTCGCCGCCGAGGGCGTGGCGACCGGCGCCATGGCGCGCGCCGAGTTCCTGCTCACGCCGGTCGCGCCCGGCGAGGCCGAGGCGCGCAGCCGGGTCGTCGTGGTGATCGGCGGCGGCAACGGGGCGACGCTGTGCAGCGCCCCGCCCCAGTCCGGCGGCAGCTTCACCGGCGGCGAGCTGGTCGTCGAGGCGGCGGCCTGCAGCGGCGACCAGCGGCTCTCCTCGACCGCCGGCTCGGTCTCCGGCGTCACCGGCCCGGACGATCCCGCGGTCGCGCGCTTCTTCCGGCAGATCGGCTCGGCCCTCTTCCCGCTGCGCAATCCCGATCTCGAGGACAACAACCACAACGACTGGGATTCCTGAGCCGGCGCGTTTGCCCGGCCGAACCGGCATCGGTTCGCGGGGAAGCGAAGCCGCTCTAGCGCTGCAGCCACGCCCTCAGCGCGGCGTTGGTCGCCGCCGGCTGCTCCAGCGGGCTCAGGTGGCCGCATGCCTCGACCACCACCAGTTCGGCCCCGGGAACCGCGGCCGCGATCTCCTCGTGCATCTCCAGCGACGTCAGGCGGTCCTCGCGGCCGCAGAGCACCAGCGTCGGCACCGCGATCGCGGGTAGCAGCGGCAGGAAGTCGCTGCGCGTCATGATCGCGTTCTGCTGCCGCAGGAAGCCGTCGCGGCCGATCCGCGCGGCCATGTCCATGACCAGCGCGGTCAGCGCGCCATCCTCCAGGTGGTCGGGGTGCAGCAGGATCGGCAGCAGCTTCGGCGTCACGCCCTTGAAGCGGCCCTTCTGCGCCAGCTCGATCAGGCCGCGCCGCCGGGCGGCCTCTTCCGCCGTATCGAGGCGGGCGCGGGTGTCCAGCAGGGCCAGCCGCGTGACCCGTTCCGGCGCCAGGCGCATCACCTCGAGCGCGACGTAGCCGCCCATCGAGAGACCGCAGAGCGCGAAGCGCTCCGGCATCATGGCCAGGACGCTTTCGGCCATGGCACGCCCGCTGTCCTGGGTCGAGAAATCCGCGACGCGACAGTCGGCCAGGTCGTCGAGGGCGGGGATGGCGTGCTGCCAGAGCCGCTCGTCCAGCAACAGGCCGGGACAGAGCGCGAGCGGAATCTTTGCTGTCACTTGATCGCTTTCAGGATGCTGCGGAAGGAAGGATCGTCGGCCGAGCCCAGCCATTCGAACAGCACCATCTCGCTCGACACGATGCTGGCGCCGGCATCGCGCAGGCGCTCGATCGCCGTCTCGCGGTCGCGCGCCCGCCGGCTGCCGACCGCGTCGGCCACCACGAAGACGCGGTGCCCGAAGGCGATCAGGCCGAGGGCTGCCTGCAGCAGGCAGACGTGGGCCTCCACCCCGGCCAGCACCAGTTGCTCCGGCAGGGCGGCCAGCGTCGGCTGTGCGGCCGGTTCCGAAGTCAGGGCGAAATGCCGCTTGGCGTGGATCGCCGCCGGCGGCAGGGCCTCGCGGATCGGCCGCACCAGCGGCCCGATCCGGTCGGCACAGTGCTCGCTGCGAGGACCGGCACCTCGAGCTGGCGCGCCGAGGCCAACAGTCGCAGGCTGCTGTCCAGGACCGCCTCGCCCGAATCGATGGCGGGCATCAGGCGCTCTTGCAGGTCGATCAGCAGCAGGGCGCTGCCGTGCCGATGGATCAGGCTGGCGTGCGTGGACATGATTGGGGAACCTTAGGCCAAGGCCGGGGCCGGGCAAAGGCGGCAGCGCTGGCGCTTTGCCGGATCCCGCGAGGGCTGCCGATACGGCATAACCGTTGACTTTTCCGTAACTCGTACCGATATTGCGGTTGCGAACAGGCTTGCTAAGGCCGCCTTCGGGCCCCTTTGCAATCGGCCGTTAATGGTCGGGCGTCATAATGGAAACGGACGCGCAGGACGATTCTCCGATCACAACCGAGCTTCAGGGCGGAAACCCGAGGCGGCCAGACCGAGGATCGACGGTTTCCACCATACGGGATCCGCACTGAAAGGGATTCATGAACTTTTCTGACCTAGGCCTCTCCGATGAGGTCCTGAAGGCTGTCGCCGATGCCGGCTACACCCAACCCACCCCGATCCAAGAGAAAGCCATTCCGGTCGTCCTGATGGGACGTGACGTTCTGGGCTGCGCCCAGACCGGCACCGGCAAGACCGCCGGCTTCACTCTGCCGATGATCGACATCCTGGCCGGCGGCCGGGCCCGCGCGCGGATGCCGCGCTCCCTCATTCTCGAGCCGACCCGCGAACTGGCCGCCCAGGTCGCCGAGTCGTTCGAAAAGTACGGCAAGTACAACAAGCTCAACATGGCGCTGCTGATCGGCGGCACCTCCATGGGCGACCAGGAGACCGTGCTGTCGCGCGGCGTCGACGTGCTGATCGCCACGCCGGGCCGCCTGATCGACGTGTTCGAGCGCGGCCACCTGCTGCTGCGCGACGTGAAGATCCTGGTGATCGACGAAGCCGACCGCATGCTCGACATGGGCTTCATCCCCGACATCGAGCGCATCGTCGGCCGCCTGCCGGTGCTGCGCCAGACGCTGTTCTTCTCGGCCACCATGCCGCCGGAGATCCGGCGCCTGGCCGACCGCTTCCTCTCCAACCCCAAGGCCATCTCTGTCGATCCGCCCTCGACCACGGCGACCACCGTGACCCAGGCGCTGGTGAAGACCGCGATGGACCCCAAGGCGAAGCGCGCCGCGCTGCGGCAGCTCCTCAAGACCGAGGAGATCCAGTCGGCGCTGATCTTCTGCAACCGCAAGCGCGACGTCGCCGTGCTGCACCGCTCGCTGGAGCGCCATGGCTTCGATGCCAAGGCGCTGCATGGCGACATGGTCCAGGCGGCCCGCACCGAGACGCTGGACGTCTTCAAGAAGGGCCAGACCAAGATCCTGGTCTGCTCCGACGTCGCCGCGCGCGGCCTCGACATTCCGGCGGTCAGCCACGTCTTCAACTATGACGTCCCGATCCACGGCGAGGACTACGTTCACCGCATCGGCCGCACCGGCCGCCGGCCGCTCCGGCAAGGCCTTCACGCTGGTGACCCCGGCCGACAGCAAGTTCCTGGCGTCGATCCACCGCATCACCAAGAGCGAGATTCCCTACATCCAGCTCGAGGGCGTCGAGGCCCCGGCCGCCGACGAGAGCGACAGCGACCCAGCGGACACCCGCGAGGCGCGCGGCGGACGTGGCCGCAGCCGTCGTGGCAGCGATCGACGCGGGAGCGACCGCCGCAGCCGCAGCCGTGCGGAGCAGCCCGAGGAGTCGCCGGCGCAGCCGGCGGTTCAGGCGGAGGCCCCCGAAGCCGAGCCCGAGATGCAGCCGGCCGCGGCGGCACCGGCGGAGACCGAGCGAAGCGAAGCCGCCCAGCTCGAGAGTGCCGAGGTCGTCGCCTTGCCGGTCAAGCAGGAGCGCGGCACGCGGCGCGGCCGTGGACAGCGTTCCGACAATCGCGGCAAGGCGGCCCGTGGGTCCGACGATCGGGCGTCCGACAACCGTGGGCCCGACAATCGGGCCCCCGACACCCGCAGCCAGGAGCCCCGCAAGGCCGACCGGCGCGAGCCGGAGCGGGACCGCGCCAACGACCGCGGCAGCGATCGGGGCAACGATCGGCGCGACCGTGACCGCAATGGCGACCGGCGCCCCTCCAGCGTGCCGCACCATCCCACGCCCTCCTTCGGCGATCACACCCCGGCCTTCCTGCTGAAGGAGCCGAGGGTCGCGACCGGCTGACGGCAGGCGACCGAGACGATGTCGAGGGCGGCCCCGCAAGGGGCCGCCCTTTCTCGTTGCGCCATCCGGCGCTTCCGACCGCCTGGCGGCGCTGCTAGGCTGCGCCGCCGGGCCCCAGGCCGGGAACGGCAGAGACGCGCACGCACAGACGGGACGCCATGCAGACCATCTTCATTCTCATCAAGTGCGAACTGGGCGAGGCCTACAGGGTCGCCGACCAGGCCGTGCAGGCGATCGAGCAGGTATCGGAGGTCCACTCCATTTCCGGGCAGTACGACCTTATGGTGAAGTGCTACCTGGAGGATCAGGCCGACATCGGCCACTTCGTCACCGAAGAGGTGCAGCGGCTGCCGGGGGTGCGGGACACCTTCACCATGATGGCCTACAAGGCCTTCGTCTGAACCGGTCCGGCGGGGGCGCCGCTCGACAGGAGACCTGAGGATGACGCTTCCGCCGGCCCGTTGCGTCCTCCCTGCCCTCCTTTTCCTCGTCATGGCCGCGGCCCCGGCGCAGGCCGACATGGCCGAGGCCTGCCGCGCCGTGGCGGGCTGCAGCGTGGCGCAGGAGAGCGATGCCGGCCGCAGCCGCGATCACCGCGCGCTGCAGGTGGTGGAGCTGGTCTACGACGAGGCGCCGCCGGACTCCTGGGCGAGCGGCCTGCCGTGCCGCGACGGCTGGCGTGAATTCTGGCTGGAACAGTCCGGGGCCGAGGCCATCCTGCTCCTGGAACTCTGCAACGACGGCTACGGCGCGGCCGGCGTCGGCGAGGACGTCGTGACCATCGGGCCCAACAGCCTCTATCACGGACAGTATGGCGGCTCGGCCTGGCGCTGGGATTCGGAGACCCGCTACCAGCTCTCGCCCTTCATCGTCCTGGAGGAAAGCGCCAGCGGCTTCTGGACGCTGGGCGCCAACTATTCGCAGAACCGCTGGGACTGGCGCGACTACTCCCAGGGGACGGTCGAGTGGTGGGCGCCCTTCTGCGACGCCGGCGGTTACCCTCCCGACAGCGGTGGCGACATGCCGGCCGACGCCGAAGCCTATCGCTACCTCGCCATCCCGCGCCTGCCGCAGAGCCCGCTGCCGGCGAACCTGGGCAAGGCGCACCTGGGGACCTGCGCGCTCACGCTTTCGACCGAGAACGGCACCGGCTACGTGGTCCACGGCGCGCAGAAGGAAGCGGCGGCCGAGCAGGCCTGGATGAAGCTGCTGGCCCTGGAGCCCGACAGGCTGATCGTCTCGGTGCGCCTGCCGGAGGTGCTGAGCGGCGGCCGGAGCTGGCTGGCCGATGACCACCTGGAGATCTGGCAGGGGCCCTGGATGGACTATGGCAGCGCCTGCCTCGACCCGAAGACCGCGGCGCGGCAATGGGGCATCCGGCTCTCCGACGGCGCGGTCTTCGCGGCGCATGGCGATCCACTGGCGATGCCGGCGGTGCTGTCGCGCAGCAGCACCTACGACCTCAGCGGCGGCCCGATCGTGACGCTGCACCTGCGCCTCGCCGAAACGCTGGAGAACCTGACCGTCGTGCTCAGCCGCGGCGACGGCAAGACGCGGCAGCGCTGGCTGCTCGCCTCCTCCGAGCTGGTGTTCGGCAAGGCCGAGACGCTCGGGCAGGTCAAGGCGATCGCGCCCAGCGACGTGAGCTGCGCCGTCAGCGAGGGCCGCCTCGACGTGACCGCCTGGGGCCGCCAGCCGCGGCCCAATTGAGCGCCGGCCGGCTTTCTAGACCACGTTCTCTTCGATGATCGGGCGGTTCTCCGCCAGGCGCTGCGGCCCGAGCCGCGAGAGGTCGAGCGTGACGAAGCGTTCCTCGCAGATCAGCTCGCAGGGCGCCCGCCCGACAGCCGGGCTAGCGACCTTGGCGGCAGCCAATGCCGCAATGCACGGACCGCCGCAGCAGCCTGGAAGTACCGGCCGTAGGATGGCGAGGCACAACTCCACGCTCCATCGACCGGTCGCCGATGGACACAACCGCTCCTCGGGGCAGCGGGGGGACGGACCTAAAGGGTCTCTCTGCTTCGATACATTTGGACCAGGCTCCTTATCATGATGAACCTAGGAACGACCGCGTTCCCGTGCAAGCTCCTTTGGTACCTGCTCATCACGGCAGAAAACGATCATGCACCCTTCGGTCGGTAACAAAATGTCGTCAAATCCCTTCCGAAGGTGCCGGTTCAGAGGCAGGTCGCGGGTCGTAGGCGATCTGCAGGCCGATCTCGTCCTTGCCGATCACGTGCCGCCGCTTGACCACCGCCTGGGGATGCACCGCGACGCGAACGCTGCGCAGCTCGACGGGGGCGTCCCAGAGGTAGGCCGGGATGTCCTCGGGCTTTTCCTCGATCGCCAGAGCGAGCTGCGTCAGCACCTGCTGGTCGTCGTGTCCGTACCCCGACGGCGGATGATCGACACGCCCCGCCGCCGGCAGCAAGCGGCCAGTGCAGCGACCGTCCTCGTGGGTCACCAGGTGCACGCGAAAGCTCGCACGCGGCATGGCCTAGCTGCGCTCCTCGGGGTTGCGTGCACGGCTGCCGATCCGCAGCAACCACAGCGGGGGCAGCACGTCGACCAGGCGTCGCGCACGGGTGCAGACGGCGTGCGCCAGCGGGTAGTCCTCGACCTCGATCGGCGCAGGCTCGCCGGTCGGCGACGGATCGAAGCGATAGCGGCGAATGATCGGGAGCACGGCATCGGGATTGTGCGGCACGGGTGTCCCCTGCTCGAGCGCACCGACGAACGCCGCCCGTTGCCGCGCGAGGCCGGCGGCGTGGGCCGCGGGATCGACGGCGCCCGACAACACGCGCACCGCCACGACCTCGCTGCCGCTGAGTCCCGTGCGCACGTGGCGCGTCACCGGCGGGGAACATGCGCACCGCGGGGCCCGACCGATCCGTAGGGGACTACGCGTTCGTGGGCGCGTCAGCAGCTCCGACCATGCACCCCCGCTCCCCCCACACCACCACGACTCTACGGTGCCGCGCGCTCTGGCGTAGGCGTCCGCGAGCCCTCCAGCAAGCCCGGGCCGTCGGATATAGAAGTGTTCTTTAGAATTTTTTAAAACAGAGCTAAATTTCAATCAATTTGGATCGACAAGGTACCAATGGAATTAAAGTAATGATGTATTCAACATTAATTGCATCAATGCTTGTTATGATCTACAAAAAGCTTAATCAAGTAGGATTTAAAACTGCGATCAGGCGTATTTCATTCGAATTAAACGATTTAATCATAGCCATGGTCCGTAAAACAATGCGGAGGTGACCCTGCTTTATTTTTTCGATAAATTCACCATACTGCCTTCGCGTACCTCTAAAATTCTTCCGAACACCCTTAATTGCAAATCCGCGCCAGCGGTGGGGTAGGGGTGGGTGGTTATGTTTGGAGAATAACCTGTTCTGCTGCCGCTGGCGCGTATTTGTTCCAATCATTTTCGGTAAACAGAAGTTGGTTTGGGTGGTTGTTAAACCTTCCGGGTTTGTCAGCGACGGCAGTGAAAATAGGTGTGGCTTGCAAAGAGGGGTAGTGTTTCGGGAAAAGGAAGAATTGGAGATTTACGGTAGTGGTGAAAGTTGAAACCTTCGGTTATTGTTCGAAGCTTCTATGGGGCTTCTTCGTACCTGGAGCGGGACAGCTTCGGATCAACTCCGCTATTAGCGGAGTTGATCCAACTCTAAACCCCTGATGGTACCTGGAAGGTACTTGTTCAACCTAGCCGATCCCTCTTCGCTAGCGCGGATTTGCAATCCGTGTTAAAAAAACTGCTAACTGCAGAATGCTCCAAGAAGATGCTTGGTAAGGTTTTCAATTTACCATGCAGAGGAAAAATTAGACGAATGATGATAGAGGTCTGGCAACTGGTGTTGTTGGGCTTTTTTATCCCCTCACCTCGGTCCTCTCCTGAAAGTAGAGGATGTGAGCGCTTTGGATGGCTGGTGGGGTAGCGAAAGGGTGGTGTAATTGTGGTTAAATGAAGAGGTACTGGTTGCAAAGCCGCACCAGCGCGGTGGGTAGCGCCCGAATCGGGTTTATTATTTATCGCCATAATGAGCTCAGGTGCTTAAAACATGAATCTTTACAACGTCTTCATTAATGGAATAAACTAATTTGTGATTTTGATTAATTCTATGAGAATATAATCCGGCAAGTTGGTGTTTTAATTTTGTTCGGGTTGACCCGTTCCGGTGGTTGGGTGTCTCATCCAACTCGTTAAGTAGTTTTCCTATTTTCTTTAAAACAGCTTTATCTTCTGATTTCTTGTGCTTTTATATGTCGGATAGGGCTGTTTCTGAAAATTCTAAAAAGTATAGCTCATAATTCCAATAGATCACGTATTTCTTCAGGAGTTGAAACTTTTACTTTTCCTTCTTCGACTTGCTTAATGCTTTGTTTAATTCTCTGAATCATTTCGGTATTAAAATAGGCATCTTCTTCTTTTATTGGAGTTAATACATAAGCTTTGTCTTTCTATCGTTGAACGATTATTGGTTCGCCTTTATCAGCTCTTTGAAAGTATTCTCTTTGATTTTGTAAATTCTCTACTACTTATTATTAACATGACATTTTGCTTTAATGCGTACCGTCCTGGTACAATTGTCCTAAGTTTTACATTTATTTCCTTCTATTCAAGTGGGTGATACTTCTCTATTTCTGTTACCGTGGGCTTGCTCCGTGCTAGTGCCGGATTATAATTGAAAGAATATGCAGCTGTTTTTCCGGCTTTATTTTCATCGGAAAAGAATGCTGAATGACTGTGGTGGTGATTGTATTAATTGAGTGTATTTGTGGTTAAATAAAGAGGAATTGTGGATTGCAAAAAAACGCGCCAGCAGTAGGAAAAGATGCCAGTTTTAATTGCAGGTTAAGATTAGTGCTTGTTTCCATTTGTTTCTAGGTATTTTCCATCTATTTTCGCCATGGCTATCGATTAAAATATGAGACATTGCTTTTTTAATTAGCCAATACTTAATACATTCGCTCTTCATTTTACCGTCCCGGTAATTTGAAACATTATATATAGCAGTCATTGATTCATTCATATGATGGATTCACAAATAAGAATGAGCTATCATGGATGTTTTCCTTTTGTCAGGAGGCACTATATGTTTCCAAAGATTGACGGTATGTAAAAATCAAGTGGTAAATCTTATGCAAGCAGAAGCTAATAACCATAGGCGATGAATTGCTTATCGGTCAGGTGGTTGATACCAATTCAGCCTGGATGTCTCAAAAAATTGGATGATGCGGGATTTGAAGTGAACCAGGCTACCTCTGTTCACGATTCCGGTGAAGCGATTAAGAATGCCGTTCGGGAGGCCATGAGTCGGGTGAAAATTATTCTTTTAACGGGTGGATTAGGGCCCACTAAAGATGATATTACCAAACATACACTCTGTGAGTTGTTTGGAACAAAATTAGTTTTTAATGAACGGATTTTTGGAGGATGTAAAGTCTTTTTTAAAGGGGCGTGTTAAAAATATCAATGGCGTAAACCGTGGGCAGGCCATGGTACCTGAAGCATGCCTGCCTATTCCCAATCCGGTGGGTACAGCTCCAATAATGTGGTTTGATTATGAAGGGGCGGTGATTGTCTCTATGCCGGGTGTGCCTTCAGAGATGAAGAACGCTATGGAGCATGAGATCATTCCGCGGCTGAAGCAGAAATTCAGGACTAAGGTGATTTTGCACCAGACGGTTTTGGTTTTTAATATTCCGGAAGCTGTTTTAGCTGAAATGTTGACCGAATGGGAAGAGCAATTACCGGCTGATTTGTCAGGTAGCTTATTTGCCTGCTCCTGGTAAAATAAGGTTGAGAATAACAGGGCGTGGCAATAACTTGAGACAGAGGTTAGTAGTAAGCTGGATACAGCCGGCGGAAGCGAACCGATTATCGGACAAAACATCTTTAGTTATAATGATGTTCAGGTACAGGAAATATTGGGCGACTTGTTAAAGAAAAAAAGACAGACATTGGCGGTGGCCGAAAGTTGTACCGGCGGAACCTGATGGGACATTTAATCACATCTGTGCCGGGAAGTTCAGCCTATTTTAAAGGAGGTGTAATCGCTTATGCTAATGATATTAAAGAAAAGGTATTAGGTGTTAAAGCAGTTGATTTAGATGAGCAGGGAGCCGTGAGTCAGGCGGTCGTAGAGCAAATGGCTTTGGAGCCAGAAGGCGCTGCTGGGAACTGATTACGCGCTTGCTACGTCGGGTATTGCCGGAAGATCCTGAGGAGGAACAGTTGATAAACCAGTTGGAACCGTATGGTTGGCAATGGCTTCACCGGAAGCAAGAGTTTGTCAAGTAACAGGAAAAAAGGTAATGGTGGGAAATAATGTTTCTCACTCGAAAAGAAGGACCAAAAGAACTTTCTTGCCGAATTTGTTCAAGAAGAAGTTCTATATGCCAGAAGAAGACCGTTGGGTGAAATTAACTGTTTCGGCTGCTGGTATTCGTCTGATCAACAAAAAAGGCTTAAAAGCTGCGTTGACTGAAGCAAAAGAAAAAGGTTATATAACTAATATTTAAAAAGATTAGGAAATGGCTAAAAAAGGAAATAGGGTACAGGTAATTTTAGAATGTACTGAGCATAAAGATAGTGGAGTGCCAGGAACTTCTCGTTATATTACCACGAAGAACAGGAAAAATACTCCTGATCGTCTGGAGATTAAAAAATATAACCCAATTTTGAAAAAAGTAACTGTTCACAGAGAAATAAAATAATTGAGTTATGGCAAAGAAAGCTGTTGCATCATTACAAAAAGGAGCCGGTAAAGGTCACGCAAAAGTGATTAAAATGGTAAAATCAGAAAAAACCGGTGCGTATACTTTCGTTGAGGAAGTTGTTACCAACGAAATGGCAAAAGAATTTTTCAATAGAAAATAATGCACCTGGTATAACCGGTATAAAAAAGCTTCCTGATAAAGGGGCTTTTTGTTATACGCTTTTTAATTCACGCAATTTCTGTTTCTTTGATCGGTAAAATAATTAACATGGGCTTATTTGGTAGCTTTACAAAGGCCAAGAAGGAGAGTTTAGACAAAGGCCTTGCTAAAACAAAAGAGAGCGTTCTGAAAAAACTCACCCGGGTGGTGGTTGGAAAATCTAAAGTAGATGATTCTATTTTAGATGATCTGGAAGAAGGTTTGATCAGCTCGGATGTAGGGGTGGATACTACCTTGAAAATCATTGATCGGATTGAGGAACGCGTCGCCAAAGATAAATTTCTGAATGCTTCGGAACTGAATCGTATCTTGCGCGAAGAAATCGTTGACTTACTGGCTGAGAATCGCAATAATACAATAGCTGATTTTGAATTGCCGGAATCAGCATTTCCGTATTTGATCATGGTGGTTGGTGTTAATGGGGTTGGGAAAACAACAACCATTGGTAAATTGGCAAACAAATTCAGGCAAGCTGGAAAATCAGTGGTGTTAGGTGCAGCAGATACTTTTCGTGCGGCAGCCATTGATCAGTTGGGAATTTGGGCTGATCGGGTGCAGGTGCCATTAATAAAGCAACAGATGGGATCTGATCCTGCCAGTGTGGCTTTTGATACATTATCTGCGGCTAAAAATCAAGGGGCTGAGGTGGTTATTATTGATACAGCCGGCCGTTTGCACAATAAGATCAATTTGATGAATGAACTGTCGAAGATTAAAAGAGTAATGCAAAAAGGTGGTGCGGAATGCGCCTCATGAGGTTCTTTTGATTTTGGATGGATCCACAGGGCAAGATGCTTTTGAGCAAGCCAAGCAGTTTACCAAAGCCACTGAAGTAAACGCGTTAGCCATTACCAAATTAGATGGAACGGCTAAAGGTGAGGTGGTGTGATTGGGGGTGTCTGATCAGTTCAGTGTCCTGAGTACATTGGTATAGGCGAAGGTATTGATGATCTACAATTATTTGATAGGGATCAGTTTGTAGATTCTCTGTTTAAGTAAAATAGAAAGTAATGCAGACTGTTTTATTGTTAAAGCAGTCTTATTTTTTGCTGTATTTAAATAATGCAGTACTTAATTAGCGGACATGACGAAGGGGAAAGGGAAAAAAGTTGATATTGTAACACTGGGGTGTTCCAAAAACCTGGTGGATAGTGAGTTTTTGATTAAGCAATTTGAGGCAAATGGCATAAAGGTAGCACACGATGCAAGTGAGCCTGAGGGTGAGATTGCCATAATAAATACATGTGGGTTTGTAAGGGGATGCCAAGGAAGAGTCTATAAATACGATTCTTTCCTTTGTGGAAGCAAAAAAACGTGAGTGATATAAAACAGCTCTATGTGATGGGATGTTTATCGGAGCGTTATTTTAATCAGTTGAATCAAGAATTGCCTGAAGTCGATATAAGTTTTACGGGAAGTTTGACTGGCCGAATCTGGTGGAAGAAATTGGCGCTACCTACAGACCAGACCTGATGAATGAGCGTTCTTTAACGACACCGGATCATTACGCTTACCTGAAAATTTCAGAGGGCTGCAACCGGACTTGTTCTTATTGTGCCATTCCATTGATTACAGGGAAACATAAAAGCAAATCGATGAGTGATCTTTTGAATGAAGCTCGTTATTTGCGCGATCAGGAAGTGAAAGAACTGCAGTTAATTGCACAGGATCTCTCTTTTTATGGTTATGATCTGGATAAATCATATCAATTACCCAAGTTGGTAGATGAGTTGTCTAAAATAGATGGAATCGAATGGATTCGGCTGCATTATGCCTATCCGGCAGGTTTTCCTATGGATGTTCTCAAGGTGATGAATGATAATCCAAAGGTGTGTAAACCTCCTGGATATTGCCTTGCAGCATATTAGTGATAATATGCTACAGTTAATGCGTAGGAGAGTAACCAAGAGTCAGACTTATCAGCTCATTGAAGAAATGAGAAGGAGGTGCCGGGAATTCATTTGCGAACAACGCTTATAACAGGTCATCCTGGAGAAACAGAGGCTGATTTTAAAGAATTGCTGCAATTTGTTGAGGATGCTCGTTTTGAAAGGCTGGGGAGTGTTTTCTTATTCTCATGAAGAAGATACCTATGCTTATAAGAAATATGCTGATGATGTTCCGGATGACGTGAAGCAGAGGCGGGCAGATGCTGTTATGGCCTTGCAAAATACCATAAGTGCTCAATTAAATCAGGAAAAGATCAATAAAACATTAAAGGTAATAATCGACAGGGCAGAGGGCGATTATTATATCGGTCGTACGGAGTATGATTCACCAGAGGTTGATCAGGAAGTATTAATACGGGTAGATGAAAAAGAGTTGCAGATCGGCGATTTTTATGATGTACGGATTCAGGATGCTGAGGATTATGACTTGTTTGGAAGCGTTGAATAACTAATTTTCAAAACGAAATGTACTAGCGTAAATACACTCATATGAAAAAAGCAGTATAAATGCTGCTTTTTTTTGTGTTCATTATTTCATGTTGCAGGTTTCTTTATGAAGGGATTAGTTGTATTCGCTGAATTGTTTCGATAGAGTGGTTATAGCTATTACGGAGCTATATTCGGGATTAAAATTTGGTTTTCGATTACCGCGTATATAATTACAATGAGACTCTATGATTTTACAGAAGTACTCTGAAAAAAAGCCTTTTCGAGGGATGTTACCTTTTGCTGTTTGTTATAAAAAGACAAGAGATTGTTAGATAATAGACATTAGACCTACTAATATCAAGATCATTAGTAATTTCATAACACCTGGAATTATGAATTAAAATACAACATTCAATTTGGACAACATGTTGGTAAAAGTTGCTCCCAAAGCGTCTAAATGGGGGGTGCCCATAAAAGAAATAATTGGAGTATCTGCACAAGATTGATAGTGATACGCTGCTATGCAACCATCTGTGTCCCTCCTCCCGTGGTTATTGGCACTTCTTTGATGCCGCATCACTAACTACTACAAAGGTAAAAACAAACGCCATTTATAGAAGATATTTGAAGATTCAAGAACGATTAATGAAAGTTATAAAATGAACCAAAGCTGTTATTGAATTATTTTTTTCGTGTGAGCGGTCGAATACCATTACCTGTTTTTTTTCTTTTAGGAAAATCAATTGTTCATTTTTATTTCACTTAGGAGGTAACTTTTTCAAGAATATCAAAGAACTCGGCCTCTGGAACACCCTGACAGAAGGCTTTTGTTGATAGCATCATGCCTGTTTTGATGTGTTTATCCGATATTTCAGCATCGCCTGAGAATGAATTGCGGGGGGTGAAGCCGCTTATTTTTTCCTTCTGCAGCATTGATAATCACCCCGGGGTGTTCTGTCATTAAAACCTGCTTCAGTGAGCGTAAGATTATTAAAAGAAGTTAGTTGCCAGCGGTTCGCTTTAGTTAATAATTCAAGTGGTTTAGGGTGTTTTTGATTGGTAGTGGTGCTTTTGGTAGATTTTACAACTGATTAAAGAAGATGCGATTACTACAAGTACAATAAAAAATCTTTTCATGTTGCCAGGTTTTTACATTTGTTGTTTGGTATTTTTCGAATAAAAATTGTGTGTCAGAATTAACCCAAGGTAAATATTCTAACTTATGAGTGCAAATAATCTTACAATCAGAACAAAGATAGATCACCCAAGGTATGGCGAAGGTATTATTTCTCGCGTATCATTAACTGCGTATGAAATATTTTTTGAGCATGGAGGGAAAATGGAGATACTAAAAAACAATACGGATCTTGAAGTTTTGGAAGAGGCTGAAGGTGGTGAAGACAGAACGGGTGTTTCTCTGGATGAGTTGAAAAAGGCGGTTGGAATGGTTTTAGATCAATATGGCATTTTGCCTGCTGTTTGTGAGCTTGGAAAAAGATTGGGACGGAGGAAAAGTGGTATTACATTCGGAAAATGAAGACCTTCAGCCTAAGGAGATTCCTATGGATGTCTTTTTTCACAAGATTGTAATGGTGCGGGATCGGTTGCGTGTGTTGGAGCAAAACATTAATTCACACAACTCTTTAACCGACGAGGAAAAGGTGCATTTACAGCAG
>CALOEA010000051.1:0-7074 GCA_942492185.1 uncultured Alphaproteobacteria bacterium | reverse complement strand
CCTGAGCCCTCTCCCGAACCTAATGTCGTGAAGCGAGCTGGACCCTGATATGGCGCAAGTGAAGCTCTTCGGTTATGCCGACCAGATCTCCGTCAAGCCCGGCGAGACGATCCAGTTCCACGTCAACGCCGACGGCACCGACGAGGCCGAGGCGCAGCTGGTGCGCCTGATCCACGGCGACGAGCATCCCAGCGGCCCCGGTTTCGTGGAGGAGGAGATCGCCTGCACGGCGAACGGGTCCTGGCCGGTGAAGAAGCAATACACGCAGGTCGGCTCCTTCCTGCGCGTCGCCGATCCCGAGGGGCACCTGGCGCTGACCGGCAGCCTGACGATCTTCGCCTTCATCTTCCCCGGCCTGCCGAAGGTCGGTCTGCGCCAGTGCATCGCCGGGCGCTGGGACAACGACAAGAACATCGGCTACTGCCTCGGCCTCAACCAGAAGGGCTTGCTGGAGTTCTGGGTCGGGGAGGGCGACGAGGTCGACTATCTCCAGTCCGAGATCCCGCTGCAGCACAAGCACTGGTACTTCGTCGCGGCCACGCTGGACGCCAGGAGCGGGCGGGCGACGCTCTACCAGGAGAGTGTCGGCAATCGCTACAACGGCCTGCTGAGCAAGGTGGTGCCGCTCGACTACCGCTCGCACGTCGCCGAGACCTTCCGCTTCCGGCAGAAGCACCTGACGGAGACGCCCTTCCTGATCGCCGGGTCGCAGGATTGGCACGAGACTCGCGGCAGCTTCGTCTCGCAGACCTACTGCGGCAAGATCGACCGGCCGGGGCTCTACGACCGCGTGCTGTCGCGCGAGGCGCTCGACGCGATCCGCAAGGGCGGGGCGCCGGAGCCGGAGGGCCTCGTCGCCTACTGGGACACCACCAAGGGATACAGCGACCAGGGCATCGGCGACACGGTCTACGACGTCGGCCCGCACGGGCTGCATGCCGAGGGCTACAATCGCCCGGTCCGGGCGCAGACCGGCTGGAACTGGAACGGCCGCAACGACTGCTTCCGCCTGGCGCCGGAGGAGTATGGCGGCGTCGAGTTTCACTACGACGCCATGATCGACTGCAAGTGGGAGGTCACCCAAAGCGTCACCCTGCCCGACACGCTGCGCAGCGGCGCCTACGCGATGCGCCTGCGGGCCGGCCCCGGCAAGGGTCTGAGCGAGGAGTACATGATCTTCTTCGTGCGGCCGAAGCAGCCGACCGGGCGGATCGCCTTCCTGGTGCCGACCGCCAGCTACCTGGCCTACGCCAACGAGCATCTCAGCTTCGATGCGCAGATCATCCAGCCGATGACCGGTCAGCCGCCGATCGTCTCCGACATCGACATCGAGATGTACAAGAACTGGGAGTTCGGCCTCTCGACCTACGACGCCTGGGCCGACGGCAACGGCGTCTGCTTCAGTTCCTATCGCCGGCCGATGCTGAACATGCGGCCGAAGCACCGCATCTCCTCGATGGGCGTGACCTGGCAGTTTCCTGCCGATCTCTCGATCATCGCCTGGCTGGAGCACCAGAAGTACGACTACGACATCGTGACCGACGAGGACCTGCACCGCGAGGGGCTGGCCTGCCTGGAGCCCTATCGCTGCGTCATCAGCGGCACCCATCCCGAGTACTACTCCGAGCGCATGCTCGATGCGACCGAGGACTACATCGAGGGCGGCGGCCGCTACATCTACATGGGCGGCAACGGCTACTACTGGAACATCGCCTTCCGCGAGGAGGAGCCCTGGATCATGGAGGTGCGCAAGCTGGATTCCGGCATGCGCGCCTGGAACGCCCGCCCGGGCGAGCACTATCTCGCCACCACCGGCCAGAAGAGCGGGCTGTGGAAGAACCTCGGCCGGCCGCCGCAGAAGCTGACCGGCGTGGGCTTCATCGCCGAGGGCTTCGAGACCAGCCGTCCCTATCGCCGCATGCCCGACAGCTATCACCGCCACGTCGCCTGGATCATGGAGGGCGTGGAGGGCGAGATGATCGGCGAGAGCGGCCTTGCCTACAACGGCGCGGCCGGCCTCGAGCTCGACCGCTACGACCTCAATCTCGGCACGCCGCCGCACACCAAGATCCTCGCCTCCTCGGGCGGGCACAGCGACAACTACATGCTCTCGATCGAGGAGGTGCTCTATCCCTACCCCGGCCTCCAGGGCACGCAGGACTATCGGATTCGCGGCGACATCACCTTCTTCAATGCGCCGAACAAGGGGGCGGTCTTCTGCGGCGGCTCGATCGCCTTCGGCCAAGCCCTGCCGGCGAACGGCTTTCAGAACAACGTGTCGAAGATGCTGGCCAACGTCGTCGAGGCCTTCGTCAAGCCGGGCGCCCTGCCGGGCTCGCTGTGGATCAGCGAGGAGAAGCAGTGGCGCTGACCGGCCGACGGCCCTGACCCGGCATCCGCCGGCGGCGGGGCCATGAGCCCCGGGACGCCGCTTGTTCCGCATTGCGAAATCTCTTTTCGTGGAGTTGACGACCCAGCCCGGCGTTTGTAAGGGTCAGGCAGATCCTGACGGACGAGGGAGTGAAGAGCGCCATGCCGGTGCCGGGGCTATTGCGCGACCAGCTGCGGCTGCCGGTCATCGCCGCGCCGATGTTCCTGGTTTCCGGTCCGGATCTCGTGGTGGCCTGCTGCCGCGCCGGCATCGTTGGCAGCTTTCCCTCCCTCAATCAGCGAACGACCGAAGGGTTCGGCGCCTGGCTCGAGGAGATCGACCGGCGTCTCGCCGCCGCCCGTGCGGCCGGCGAACGCCCGGCGCCCTATGCCGTCAATCTCATCGCCCATCGCACCAACGCCCGCCTGGAGGCGGACCTGGCGCTCTGCGTCCGTCACCGGGTGCCATTGATCATCACCTCGCTAGGCGCGGTGGCCGAGCTGGTCGACGAGGTTCACGGCTACGGCGGGCTGGTCTTTCACGACGTCGTCAACCTCCGCCATGCGCGAAAGGCCGCCGCGGCCGGGGTCGATGGGCTGATCCTGGTGGCGGCCGGGGCGGGCGGCCATGCCGGTACGCTGAGCCCCTTCGCCTTCCTGCCGGAGGTCCGGCTTGAGTTCGACGGCACGCTGGTGCTGGCCGGCGCCATCACCGGCGGACGGTCTGTCGCCGCGGCGCGGATGCTCGGTGCCGATCTCGCCTACATGGGAACACGCTTCATCGCCACGCAGGAGAGCCTGGCGCCGCCGCCCTTCAAGCAGATGATCCTCGACGGCCGGGCGGCCGATGTCCTCTATACCGATGCCGTCTCGGGCGTGCCGGGCAACTTCCTGCTCCCCTCGATCCGCGCCGCCGGCCTGGATCCGGAAAGCCTCTCGCGTCCCGCCGGCTATCGCGCGAAGGGCGGGGAGGAGGGAGGCAGCAAGGCCTGGAAGGATATCTGGTCGGCCGGCCAGGGCATCGGCGCGATCGACGACCTGCCGGCCGCGGCCGCCTGCATCGCCGATGTGGAGCGCGACTACCGCGCTGCCTGGCAAGCGGCTGGCGAGAGCCAAGACCTGGCCCCGGCGGATTGACGGCGATGAGCCTGGACCGGTCTCTGCAGCGGACCTTCGCGCAGGCGGGCGAGACGGTCGCCATCGAAACGGCGGACGAAGCCTGGCGCTGGTCCGACGTGGCGGCAACGGCCAGCTCGCTGGACCGGCACCTGGAAGGCAGCGGCATCGCCCGGGGGGCCGTCGTCGCGCTGGTCGCGCGCAACCGGCCCGCCCAGGTGGCCGCGCTGCTCGCGCTTCCGGCGGGCGGGCGCTGCGTCGCCATCGTCAGCGGCCTTCAGCCGGGCGGGCGGATCGCCGAGGATCTACGGCGGCTGCGGCCAGCCGCGCTGGTCGCCGGGGCCGATGACCTGGCGGACCCGGACCTCTCGTCGGCGATCCGCGACCTCGGCGTGCCGGGATTGCAGCTGACGGGCGATCCAACCGATCCGGTGGTGCTGGCGATGCCGGCCGCGACCGCCGCCCCGATCTATCGGCCCGGCGTCGCGGTCGAGGTCCTCACCAGCGGCACGACCGGCACGCCCAAGCGGATTCCGCTGCGCTTCGATACGCTGCAGGCGGCAATGGACGACCTGGCGGTCATGCTGGCCGACGTGGAGGGCGAAGCGGTGCCGCGGGAGCGGCCGCCCATCCTGCTCTTTCATCCGCTGGCCAACGTGAGCGGCCTCTACCTCGCGCTCTATGGCGGGGTCGCCGGCCGCAAGATGCAGCTCTTCGAGCGCTTCCGCGTGGAGGACTGGGCCGCGGCGGTCGAGCGCCACCGGCCGCGCCTGCTCTGGCTGCCGCCCGCCGCCATCCGCATGGTGGTGGATGCCGCCGTCCCCTGCGAGACCCTGGCCGGTGCGGTCGCAATGCGCAGCGGCGCCGCCCCCCTGGACCCCGATCTGCGCGACCGCTTCGAGGCGACCTACGGCATCCCGATCCTCAGCCATTACGGGGCGAGCGAGTTCGGCGGCATCGTCGCCGACTGGTCGCTCGCCGACTATCGCCGCTTCAGCGCCAGCAAGCGCGGCAGCGTCGGGCGCGCCCGCCCGGGCATGGCGTTGCGCAGTGTCGAGCCGGAGAGCGGAGAGCCTTGCGCGGCCGGGACCCAGGGCCTCCTGGAGGTCTTGGCGCCCAGGGTGGACCCCAACTGGATCAGGACGACCGACCTGGCGCGGATCGATGCCGACGGTTTCCTCTTCCTCGAGGGCCGGGCGGACGACGCGATCAACCGCGGCGGCTTCAAGATCCTGCCGGATCAGGTCGCGGATGTGCTGCGGAGGCACCACGCGGTGCGCGATGTCGTCGTCGTCGGCCTGGCCGACCCGCGCCTCGGGCAGGTGCCGGCGGCGGCCGTCGTGCTGCGCGACGGCCAGGACGCCGTCGGGGCGGAGGAACTGGCGCGCTTCGCCCGGTTGCATCTCCTGGCCTATCAGGTGCCGGTCCGCTTCCTCATCGTCGAGGACCTGCCGCGCACCGGAACGATGAAGGTCGACCGGCGGCGTGCCGGGGATCTCTTCTCCCGGGCGACGGCGGACTGACTGCGGCCCGAGGGGCGGGCTACTCGGCGGCGGCGGCGGTGACGTGCCGCTCCAGGGCCTCACGCATGAGCGTCACGAAGCGCCGGCGTTGCGGCCCAAGCCGCTCCAGGCGGGCGCTGACGCTGACCACCATCGCCGCGTGCTGGCCGCCGCCCAGCGGCAACGGCATGGCGATGGAGCCGAAACCCTGGCGTACCTGGTTGGCGAGGTAGGCATAGCCGCGCCGGCGTATCAGGCGCAGGTCGTGGAGCATGGGCTCGAGCGCCAGCGGCTCCCGCCCGGC
The DNA here is from genome assembly GCA_942492185.1 of uncultured Alphaproteobacteria bacterium. GTDB lineage: Bacteria > Pseudomonadota > Alphaproteobacteria > Kiloniellales > JACOMY01 > CALOEA01. The sequence goes on along the minus strand of CALOEA010000051.1, from coordinate 1,782 downwards.
CGGCAGGTTCGTATTGAAGCGCCGCACCAGCTAGCCGACCTCGTTCGGCGTCAGCGCAGCGAGGATCACCAAGCCCCCGGCGGTGTCGAAGAGCGGGCTCTCGATGCCCACCCGGTGGTCCATCCCGAGGGCGGCGGCGCCTTCGACAATGTGGATGTATTGCAGGTTCGGGCCGTTGCGCATGCCCAGGACCACCGATCTCGCCACTGCGCCGATGAATTTCCTCGAGCATGAGATGAAAGGAGTTCTGCCCGCAACAGCGAGTCACCGACCCACCTCGCCGAGCATGGGCGCGCAAGGGCGGTGAAGGATTGCAGCCGCCGGCGATCAACCTGCGCCGCCTGGAAGGCTTCCTACCCGGCGAGAACGCCGACCTGTTCGAGGCGCGACGAGAAGGTCAAGGTGCTGGATTTCGTCACCGCTGGGCATGATCGCCGCGTCGACATCGAGCACCTTCGAAGAACGCCGCCGACGACTTCAGCCTGCGCGCGCTGGAGGTCGGCCTTCATCGAGCAGGACCTGCGCTACTGGAGCGCCAGGCCAAGCTGATCGGCCTGGTGCGCGAAGCCCTTCCGCCTGCGTGGAGCTACACCAGGAAGACAAGGCCACCATCGCCCTCGACAACCAGGCCACCATCGGTGCCGCCATGAACGCCGGCCTTCGTCGCCACGCCAACGAGATCGCCTTCGCCATCTACGCCAGTCGCCGAGGCGACGAAGGTGGAGGACAGCCGCCGAGCGCCAGGACCAGCATCACCGCCGCCGAACGAGGTGGAGGTACCGCAGCGGCGGCCGCCTGGTCAACGAGTACTATCCCGGCCAGCAACTGGCCGCGCGACTACCTGCACGCCTTCGAAGGTCAGCGATACCGCCTGCCGCGCTGGCCAGGCGCTGGTCGAGGCCGAGCTACGCCGTCCGCGCTCGGTCTTGCCGCTGGTTTGAGCCGGCGGCCGGGTGGTCGGCCTTCACGCCGCTGGGATGGCTGACGGTAGCGCAGCTCTGCGCGAGCAGCCGAGTTCTGGAGCGTTGGCCTGTGCCTGTTCGCCGGTGACGCCGCAGTACAGGTCGATGGCCGGCAAGCTGATCTACGGCATGGCCGACATGGCCAGGCCGACATCCTCAAGGTCGGCGACATGCGCGCAGAGGAGACGGCGACGGCGCTGGGTGCCGGGGAAGTCGTCCTCATCCTCGCCGGAGACCTACACGGTGCTGCAGCGCGGTACAGCAGAGGTGCTTTCTCCTCTACTACAGCGTCGACGGCGAGCTGGATGAGCGGCTGGCTGCCAGGATGAACAACGCGACGAAGCCACGATCCCAACAATGGCGGCGAAGGCCCGACGACGAACGACGCCCCGCGCATCCGCAGGCACGCGCGCACACGCCCGGGCGGCGGCGGCCCCGCGCGCGCGCACACACACACACACACACGCGCGCACCATGAACGGCCAAATGCGCAACACATTGCAAAACAAAGGCACCAAAAAAGGCATACATGTGTAGCCGCTGGGCGGAAATGGTTTGAGCCAACATTTTCAATGGGGAATTTATTTGGTTTTTACCATTCTCGCCCCCCCCCCCCCCACACACACACACACACACACACACACACACACACACACACACACACACACACACACACACACACACACACACACACACACACACACACACACACACACACACACACACACACACACACACACACCCCCCCCCCCCCCCCCCCCCCCCCCCCCGCCCCGCGCGCGCGCGCGCGCGCGCGCGCGCGCGCGCGCGCGCGCGCGCG
>CALOEA010000050.1:0-25918 GCA_942492185.1 uncultured Alphaproteobacteria bacterium | reverse complement strand
CGCATTGGGCTGCTGAAGAATGCGCTGGCGGCACCGACGATCATCGCCGGCGCCAACATGCTGGGCGGGCTGCTGGGCGGGCTGCTCGACGCGGCCGGGGTCCTGCTGGTGCTCGCGGCCCTGCCGCTCCTGGCGGCCGCGGCGCTCCTGCTGCTCGCGCTGGCGCCGGCCGGGGAGGCGGTGATCGCCGGTCTTGGCCTGACCGGCCTGGCCTACGGAGCCACGATCGCCGCCTATCCGGCGGCGATCGTGCGTCTCTACGGCGCGGTCGCGGCGGTCCGGCTCTACGGCCGGGTCTTCACCGCCTGGGGCGCCGCCGGCTTCCTGGCCCCCTGGATCGCCGGCCTGCTGTTCGACCGCCTGGGCGGCTATCGCGTTGCCCTGCTGCTGGCCGCCTCCCTGGCGCTCGCCTCGGTCCTGGCACTGCGCGCCGGACGCGGGCGCTTCCGGCGGCCGGCCTGACGGCGGTGGCCGTCGGCTACTCCTTCGGGAAGGTCAGCACGACGTCCTCGTAGCTTTCGCAGCGGCCCTTGGCCTTCTGCGCCGGATCGGTGGCGTCCTTGGTGCAGTTGGCGTTGATGATGCCCCAGACATAGTCCACCGGCATGGCGTCGTAGATCACCGAGCCGAGGTTGAAGAACCAGGCCTCCTGCGGCGAGCCGGTCACGCCTTCGGTGAAGCCCAGCAGGTTCATCCGCGACACCGAGCCCACGCTGGCCATGCCGGGATTGCCGAAGGCGTCCGAGGTGGCGGTGGAGTGGCAAGTCATGCAGGACGCGCTGTTGACGAAGCCGCCTTCGGTGACCGAGGCGCCCATGAGGTTGTCGACGCCATCGCGCGTGGTGAAGGCGGTCTGCGACCCCTTCATGCGATAGTTGGCCCAGGCCGGATCCGACGGGTCGAGCACCTTGGGGTCGGCGTCGACCGCGGCCGTCGCGATGCCATAGCCCTGCAGCAGCGCCTGCAGCGGAGCGCTGATGGCCTCACCGGTCTGCGCCGGCAGATAGGTCTCGCCATAGCCGCTCGGCAGGCCGGGAACGTGGTCGTTGCTGGGGTCGGCATCGGTGGCGTTCGCCGGATCGCCGAGCTCGTTCGGCGGGACGTAGTTGCGCCCGAAGGTGACGCCGTCGACCGTCTTGCCGGGCGCCAGGTAGCCGAAGCTGTCGTTGCAGCCGATGTAGTCGCAGCGGCCGCGATTGGCGACATGCTCAATGGCATACCAGTGCCAGCTGGGCAGGACCTTGTTCGCATTGGTCATGGCGACGAGGTAGTAGTAGCCGGTGTCCTCCGGCGACTTCCCCTCCATGTAGACCGTCACGTAGGGAAAGTCGGGATTCTGCGGCGGATCCAGCGTCTCGCCGTTCGGGCCCTTCTCGACGATCAGCCCCTGCTCCAGCATGAAGCGCTGATGCACCCAGTCCGGCTTTGGCCATGATGGCGTCCTCGGGGAAATGCAGCTCCAGCGCCTCCGGATGGTAGGGCGGGCTGGTTTCCAGGGCGCTATTCAACGCGCGGAAGCGGGCGCCGAGGCCTTCCTTGGTGTAGAGGTTGTTCTCGTAGACGTAGCGCAGGAGCGCGTCGCTGCGATAGACCAGCTCGACCTCCTCGTCGCGCAGCTGGCGCGCCGGATTGAGGTGCTGCACGAAGGTCGGCGAGTGGTTGTTGGCTTGCTCGACCTTCAGCAGCGGCGGATCGGCGTAGTCGTTCGGTGCGTAGGGGCAGTGCGCATCGGGCGCGCCGGCGATCGGCCCGGCAGCGTCCAGTGTGGAGGGATCGCAGCAGTTCGTCTGCCCGGCGGCGGCACAGAGCGGCAGCGGCTCGTCCGGCCACACCGTCACGTCCTGCGCCCAGGTCCAGAATTCGCCGCGGATGGCCGTCGCGAAGGCGACCCAGGCAAAGGCGTCGGGGCAGGTCGCCGCGGGCGCGCCGATGCCGGGAAAGGTCGCCTCGCCATCCTTGACCACCACCTGACAGTCCGTGGAGTCCTGGGGATAGGACCGGAAGAACATCATCTGCGTCTGTGTCTCTTGCACGGTGGGCTCGTCGCCCGCCATCGCGGCGCTGCTGAGGAGGCCCAGAAGGACCGCCAGCGCACCCGAAGCAAATCGCACGGGCGCAAGCCCGCTCAAAAGAGACGGCATCGTCGTCCTCCCCTGCCCAGTTCCCCATCCGAAGCGAACAGATATGGCCGGTGGATGCAACTCCGATCGATTTCACCGGCGATCCGCCGAAGGAACCAGAGCGGCGCCAAGGGGTTGAATCGGGAGAGGAGATTCGCTCATGCCACCACGCCTTCCTGCCGACCATCCGATCGAGGGCCCCGGCGTCCAGCCGCGCCCGGAAGAACGCCTTCCCTCCGCCGACCGGCCGGTGGAGCCGGCGGTCCAGGATGCCACGATCCTGCAGGACCTGACCGCCGCAGCCAGCCCCCTGGTGCCGGAGGCCGGGACCGCGGAGGGGCCGAGCGGGGCGGACCGGCGCAATCGCGTCATCCTGCCGCTGTGCGTCGGGTTGGTGCTGGCCGCGCTTCTGGTCCTGCTCTGGCTCGCCTGACCGCCCTTGCGGCACTCCGGAGGCGCGTGAAGTCCCGCCGCCGCGACAGGCAGCGGGGGCCGACGCGCGCAGCCGCCGACGCGCAGACCTGACAAGCGCCGGGCAAAGGCGCTAGGGTCGGGGATGATCAAGCAACTGCTTTCCATGATCGGCGGCCGCCGCACTGACGAGCCGCTGCGCGACGAGGATCGCCTGCCGCTGTCGGTGGCGGCGCTGCTGGTCGAGGCGGCGCAGCTCGACAGCACCTTCGATTCGACGGAGCGGGCGACCATCCGCCGCCTCCTCGGTGATCGCTTCGAGATCGGCGAGGCCGAGGTATCGGCCCTGCTCGACCGGGCAGAGACCGCAGCCGACGAGTCGGTGCAGCTCTTCGGCTTCACCTCCGAGGTGGTGAAGCAGTGGTCCGCGGAAGAGCGCATCGAGCTGATCGAGATGCTCTGGCAGGTCGCCTACAGCGACGGCCAGCTCGACCCGACCGAGGATATGCTGCTGCGCCGCGTCGCCGGCCTGCTGCACGTCGCCGACCGCGACCGCGCCTTGGCGCGGCATCGCGCGCTGCAGCGCCTCGGGGCAGCGGACCCCTTCGCCTGATGGCGGGCGGCCCGGTCTCGGCGGTATCGCGTCGATGCCGCGCTGCCTTGCCCCTGGCACTGCTTCTCCTGCTACCGGCCTGTACCGCGGTGCCGCCGGCGCCCATGCCACCGCCGCCGGCCTGTCCGCCGGGGCAGTCCGCGGCGATCCGCCTCGATTTCTTCCTCGGGCGGGAGACGGCGGATGGCCGCCTGGTGAGCGACGCCGAGTTCGCCGACTTCCTCGACCGCAGTGTCACGCCGGCCTTCCCCGACGGCCTGACGCTGCTGGCCGCGCAGGGCCAGTGGCGCGACGAGGCCGGGCGCCTGTGGCACGAGCCGGCCGCCGTGGTGAGCGTGCTGCTGTTCGATCGCGAGGCGCTCGACGACCTCGTTGCCGGTGTCAGCGAGGCCTACAGGACGCGCTTCCAGCAGCAGTCGGTTCTGGTGGTGGAAACCCCTGCCTGCGCGGCTTTTCGCTAGGCTCCCGGTTGCGCTCGGTCGGGCCGCGAAGGCCTCTCGCCGCCGCCAGCGACAGACTGTCTCACCAGCCGATCGTCAAATTCCGGCCCGATTCTTGCCGGCTTGCCGCCCCGCATCGGGCCGATCTGGAACCATAACGGCCGGAACAACCCGGTCGGGGTTCCAGGCTTCTTTCAAGGAGATAATCGACATGCACGCGCATACGCACGACCGGCGTGCCGCGGAGGGCCGTCTTGCTGGCCACCTCGCCGCGGAAACGAACCGGGGATCGCGCCACCTCGGCGCCACCGGCCTCGTCGCCGGCCTCGGTCTTCTGGCATGGACCGTGGTCCTGGCGCAGGCCGCCCTTCCGGCCGACGGCTTCGCCGACCTCGCGGCGAAGGTGACGCCCGCGGTGGTGAACATTTCCTCGACCCATCATGAGGTGGCCGGCCTGCAGCCGGATGGTTCGATGGAAGACATGATGCGCCGCTTTCAGCAGCAGATGCAGCCGCAGAACGACCAGCCGGTGACGGCGCTCGGCTCCGGCTTCGTCATCTCCGCCGACGGCTATGTGGTGACCAACAACCACGTGATCGAAGGCGCCGACGAGGTGACGGTGAACTTCGCCGACGGCGTCAGTCTGCCGGCCGAGGTCATCGGCACCGATCCGCAGACCGACATCGCCCTGCTGAAGGTGACCAGCGAGCAGACGTTGCCCTACGTCGCGTTCGGCGATTCCGACGGCCTCAGGGTCGGCGACTACGTCATGGCGGTCGGCAATCCCTTCGGCCTCGGCGGCACCGTGACCGCCGGCATCGTCTCGGCGCGCGGCCGCGATATCCACTCCGGCCCCTATGACGACTTCATCCAGACCGACGCGGCGATCAACCGCGGCAATTCCGGTGGCCCGATGTTCGACCTGGAGGGCGACGTGGTCGGCGTGAACAGCGCCATCGTCTCGCCGAACGGCGGGTCGGTCGGCATCGGCTTCGCCATCCCCTCGAACATGGTGAAGCTCGTGGTCGAGGATCTGAAGAGCGATGGCGTTGTCGAGCGCGGCTGGCTCGGCGTGCGCATCCAGCCGGTGACCGAGGAGCTGCGCGAGGCGCTCGGCCTGGAGAAGGCCCAGGGCGCGCTGGTCGCGGAGGTGATGCCGGGCAGCCCGGCGGAGGCCGGCAAGCTGAAGCAGGGCGACGTCATCGTGGCCTTCGACGGCAAGCCGATCCGCGAGGTGCGCGACCTGACCCGCGCCGTGGCCAGCACCTCCGTGGGCAAGGCGACCGAGGTGGCTGTCCTGCGCAAGGGCGAGGAGAGGAGCTTCGAGGTCACCATCGCTAGCCAGCAGAGCGCGCAGCTCGAGGCCGAGCAGGCCCCGGGGGCCGAACATCTCTCCGAACGCCTCGGTGCTCGGCTGGCGCCGCTGGACGATGCCATGAAGGAGCAGCTCGGCCTCGACTCCGAGGTGCGGGGCGTCGCCCTGCTCGAGATCGACCCCCGCGGTCCCGCGGCGGCCCGTGGTCTTGCCGCCGGCGACGTGATCGAGTCGATCGACGACCAGGTGGTGGAGACCGCCGCGCAGGTCGATGCGGTGCTGGAGAAGGCGGCCGGGAACGCCGTGCTGATGCTGGTTAATCGTGCCGGCGAGGAGCACTTCCTGGCTTGGTCGACCAAGGGCGCCTGACCCCCCCTCTGGATAGGCGACCTTGATGGTGGAGGCCCGCCCGGGCGACCGGGCGGGCCTTTCGCATGGAAGCAACCCGGCGCCTAGTCGGCCAGCGCCTCGCAGGCCGCCGGCAGGCCGGCCGGGTCGAGGGCGTGGATCGACAGGCGCAGGCCGCGCAGCTCGCGTTCGCAGCGGGCGTAGCGGCGGTCCAGCGCCGGCAGGCCGATGGCCTCCAGGCTGAAGGGGCGGCGCAGCACGACCCACAGGACGCCGCCAGCCTCCAGGTGCGCCAGGGCCTGCTGGCTGTCGAGCAGCGCCAGAGGCGGGTCGTCGGCCACCGCGTAGCTGAGGCCCCTGGCGGTGACCCAGGGTTCGACCACCGCCGGCAGCGGGCGCTGCTCGCCCTGCCGCAGGACCTCGGCCACCAGATCGTAGCGCGGCTTGAGCAGCGGCAGCAGTGCATCGCCGCCCTGCAGTGCCAGCAGCAGCAAAAGACCGCCGCCGGCCGCTGCCGCGACCGCCCGATGCCGCTGCCAGAGGGTCGCCAGGCCGATCGCGGCGAGCAGCAGCAGGGCTGGCGTTGCCGCCGCGGCATAGCGCCCGACGAGCAACGAGGCGGAGACCAGCGAGACCGCCAGCAGCAAGGCGGGGACCAGGAGCGCCAGCGCCACCGCCAGACCGGTCGTCGAGCCCCGGCGGCCCCGGGCACGCAGGCCGGCGAGGGCGCCAAGCAGGGCGAAGGCGAGGAGCAGGCCCGTCAGAGCGGCATTGCCGCCGGCACCGAGCAGGAGGTCGGGATCGCCCTCCACGCCGCCGCCGTGGGAGATGACCAGCACCGGCAGCAGGCTCGACCAGCTTGGCGGCGGCGGCCAGTAGTGCGCCGCGAGCGTCCCGACATGGGCGCTCCAGCCGTAGAACAGCGGGGCCAACAGCAGCAACGACAGCAGGCGCTGCAGCAGCCAGAGGCCGACGAAACGCCAGGGCAGCCGGCGCAGCAGCGCAGCCGTCACCAGCCAGAGATCCAGCGCAGCGCAGACGAAAAGGCCGAGCGGCAGGAGCGCGACCGTCAGCGTGCCGCCGAGCAGCGCCCCCAGCCAGAGTCGTCGCAGGAGGCGCGACCCGGGGCGCGACCCGGGGGGCGCGGTCGCGGGAAGACTGGCGGCGGCCAGGCGGGGATGGGTCGCCAGGGCGGCGCAGCTGGCGATCAGCAGGGCCTCGGCGAGGAAGAAGGAGCCATAGGGCCTGGCGTCCTGTGCCTGCTGCACCAGCACCGGCGAGACCGCGTAGAGCAGCGCCATCGCCAGCGCGACGGTCTGGCTGAAGGAGCGCGCCGCCATGAGGGTCATGACGCCGGCCGCGGCGGCATCGCAGAGTGCCGCCGGCAGCCGCAGCCAGAAGGGCGCGGCTCCCTCCAGCCCGAGGGCCTGCAACAGCAGGAAGAAGAGGGGCGAGTGCATCGCGGCGAGGCGGTTCTCGATCAACGCGCCGCTGCTGACCGCGAGGCTCCTGGCGGTGGTGATCTCGTCCAGCCACAGCGGCAGCAGCCCCAGCGTCGGCAGCCGCACGGCGAGCGCCAGCAGCACGGCCAGCAGCGCCATGCCTTCCGGGCTGCCGTAGAGACGGCCGGCTGTCACACTCCAGGATCGGCGCACCCTCGTCCCCCCGATCAACGAAGGCGGCAGTCTAGCGCGGCGGCGCCCCTGCACGGAGGCCCGGGGAAGCCCGCTGCCCTTGCCAGCGGCGGGCGATTCGCTAGAATGGGTTATTGAATGATCATCCAATAAGAAACGCGAGAGGAGAGGGCATGCCACGCAATCCACGCTACGACCCTCTCTTCGATGCCGTGCCGATCGGACCGAAGCGGGCACCCAACCGCTTCTACCAGACGCCGCACGCCACCGGCATGGGCTACCTGAAGCCGCGCAGCGGCGCCGCCCTGCGCGGCGTGAAGGCCGAGGGCGGCTGGGGCGTGGTCTGCACCGAGTACTGCTCGATCCATCCGACCTCCGACGACAGCCCCTATGCCTTCCTCTCGCTGTGGGACGAGGAGGACGTCCGCGCCCTGGCGAAGACCGCCGAGGCGATCCAGGCGCACGGCAGCCTGGCCGGCATCGAGCTCTGGCACGGCGGGCTGCACAGCAACAACCGCCTGACGCGGGAGCCGCCGCTGGGCGCCTCGGGGCAGCCGGTGCACTATCCCCAGCCGGGCCATGCGCGCGCCCTCGACAAGGCCGACATCAAGGCGCTGCGCGGCTGGCAGGTGACGGCGGCGAAGCGCGCCCGCCAGGCCGGGTTCGACATCGTCTACGTCTACGCCGGACACGACTACCTGCCCTTCCAGTTCCTCTCGCCGGTCACCAACCGCCGCGGCGACGAGTACGGCGGCAGCCTGACGAACCGCGTGCGTCTGCTGCGCGAGATGATCGAGGAGACCAAGGCGGCGGTCGGCCACGACTGCGCCGTTGCCGTGCGACTGGGGGTCGACGAGCTGCTCGGCCCTACTGGCATCACTGCCGAAGGCGAGGGGCGGGAGATCCTGTCCCTGCTGGCCGAGCTGCCGGATCTCTGGGACGTCAATCTCGCCGGCGGGCTGGGCAACGACTCCACCTCGGCGCGCTTCTCCGCCGAGGGCTTCCAGGAGCGCTACGTCGCCTTCGTCAAGCAGGTCACCAGCAAGCCGGTGGTGTCGGTCGGCCGCTTCACCTCGCCCGATGCCATGCTGGACCAGGTCAGGCGCGGCATCCTCGATTTCGTCGGCGCCGCGCGGCCCTCGATCGCCGACCCCTTCCTGCCGCGCAAGATCGACGAGGGGCGCGAGGACGAGATCCGCGAGTGCATCGGCTGCAACATCTGCCGCGCCGCGAACAACGAGGGCGTGCCGCTGCGCTGCACGCAGAACCCCACGATCGGCGAGGAGTGGCGGCGCGGCTGGCACCCCGAGCGGATCCCGCCCTCGGCCTCGCTGGAGCCGGTGCTGGTGGTGGGCGGCGGACCGGCCGGGCTGGAGTGCGCCCGGGCCCTGGCGGCGCGCGGCCATGCGGTCAGCCTGGCCGAGGCGCGGCGGGAGTTCGGCGGGCGCTTGCTGGCGGAGTCGCGTCTGCCGGGCCTCGCCACCTGGATCCGCGTCCGCGACTGGCGGCTGGATCAGATTCGCCGCGACGACCGGGTCTCGCTCTACCCCGAGAGCCCGATGACGCCCGAGGATGTGCGCGACTTCGGCGCCGCGCAGGTGGTGATCGCCAGCGGTGCGCGGTGGCGGCGCGATGCCATCGGTGCGCTGTCGCATCGCGCGCTGGAACTGCCCGAGGAGGCGGCGATCCTCACGCCCGACGATCTCTACGGCGGTGCGAAGGCTGGCGGGCCGGTCCTGATCTATGACGACGACCACTACTATACCGCTGGCGCGCTGGCGGAACGGCTGGCGGGCGAGGGGCACCGAGTCGTGCTGGCAACGCCGGCGCCGATCGCCTCGCAGTGGACGGCGATGACCGACGAGCAGTTCTTCGTGCAGCGCCGCCTCCTGGAGCTGGGGGTCGAGCTCTGCCTGTCGCAGGCGCTGCTGGCCGCCGGGGGCGGCGTCGCCACGCTGGCCTGCGTCTACAGCGGCCGCGAGCGGCGGATCGACTACGGCACCCTGCTTCTGGTTACCGGGCGCGCGCCGGAGGAGGCGCTCTATCGCGCCCTGGCCGCCGATCCGGCGGCGTTGCAGGCCGCCGGCATCCGTGGCCTGCGGGCGATCGGCGACTGCCATCAGCCCTCCTCCGTGGCCGATGCGGTCTACAGCGGACACCGGGCCGCGCGCACGCTGGACCTGGCGGCAGAGCCGCCGCTGCGGCGCGAACGGCCGAACAGCGACTGACAAGGGAGAGAAGCGATGGAGCGAGCCGAGAATCGACGCCGGCCGGAGCGCGGCGCGCGCGGCGGGCGGGCGGGCAATCGCGGCCGCGGCGGCCTGGCACAGCGGCCCTGGAAGCTGCTGGAGCGGCCCTATCCGCCGACCGAGATCCTCTCTGCCGACCAGGTCGAGAGCCTGCACCGCGCCGCCCTCGAGCTGCTCGCGGAGATCGGCATGAAGGTGCTCGACGGCACCGCCCGGCAACGCTTTCGCAGCGGCGGCGCAGCGGTCGACGAGGGCAGCCAGATGGTCCGCTTCGAGCCGGCGTTGCTCGAAGAGCTGGTGGCGAAAGCGCCGGCGACCTTCACCCTCTCGGCGCGCAACCCGGCGCGCGACCTGACCGTCGGCGGTCGCCATTCGATCTTCGTCGCGGTCGGCGGTCCGGCCTACGTCAGCGACCTGGAGAAGGGGCGCCGGGCCGGCTCCTTCGCCGAGATGTGCGACTTCCTGAAGGCGATCCAGGGCCTGGAGTCGATCCACCAGGAGGGCGGCGGCCCCTTCGAGCCGCTGGACCTCGATCCCGAGACCCGGCACCTGGATTTCTACCTTGCCGCCGCCACCCTGCTGGACAAGTCCTGGCAGGGTATCGGCCTCGGCCGCGCGCGCACCCTCGACAGCCTGGAGATGGCGGCGCGCATGCTGGGCCTGGCCGACCGCGAGGCGCTGATCGGGCGCCCCACCGTGATGACGGTGATCAACACCAACTCGCCGCTGGTGCTGGACGAGCCGATGGCCGAGGGGCTGATCGCGCTGGCCGAGCATGGCCAGCCGGCCATCATCACGCCCTTCACCCTGGCCGGCGCGATGGCGCCGGTGACCCTGGCGGGCGCGCTGGTGCAGCAGCACGCCGAGGCCCTGGCCGCCGTCGCCCTGACGCAGATCGTGCGGCCCGGCTGCCCGGTGGTCTATGGCGCCTTCACCTCCAACGTCGACATGAAGAGCGGTTCGCCGGCCTTCGGCACGCCGGAATACGCCCAGGCGGCGCAGATCTCCGGCCAGCTGGCGCGCCGCGTCGGCCTGCCGTTCCGCTCCTCAAACGTGAATGCCGCCAACGCGCCCGACGCGCAGTCCGCCTGGGAGAGCCAGATGGCGCTCTGGGGTGCGCTGATGGGCGGGGCCAACGTGGTCGAGCATGCCGCCGGCTGGCTCGGCGGCGGCCTCGTCGCCTCGGCCGAGAAGCTGGTTATCGACGCCGAGATGCTGCAGATGATGGCGGCCTACTTCGAGCCGCCGGCGGTCGACGCGGCGGCCCTGGCGCTCGACGCCCAGCGCGAGGTCGGGCCGGGCGGCCACTTCTTCGGCTGCGCCCATACGCTGGAGCGCTACGAGACCGCCTTCCACACGCCGCTCGTCGCCAACTGGGACAACCACGACGCCTGGGTGGAGCGCGGCAGCCCGACCGCGCCGGAGAAGGCGCACGAGGTCTGGAAGCAGTTGCTCGCCGACTACCAGCGTCCGCCGATCGATCCGGCGGCCGAGGAGGCGATGGGCGACTACGTGGCGCGCCGCAAGCGCGAGATGGGCAAGGGGTAGGGCAGAGGCGCTAGGCCCGCGCCGGCGGCAGTTTCAGGTCCAGCTTGACCTGCAGTTCGCCGTCGACCAGCTCGATCTCGGTGCCGAGTTCGCGCGAGCGGCCGAGGAAGCGCGCGCACATCCGGGCCAGCAGGCCGGCCGGCGGGCGCGAGAGCCGCATCCCCAGGGTGAGCGCCGGGATCTGGCGCAGCAGGCTGCCGCCGGTGCCGACCTCCAGCACGAAGACCGAAGAGCGCTTGGTCCAGGGCCAGGGATAGGGCCAGAAGTCCTCCAGGCAGTTGCCGTTGTCATAGATCACCGGCCGGCCCCCGATGGTCTCCAGCCCATGCAGCATGTGCGAGGAGTGGCCGTGGATCATGTCGGCGCCGCCGGCGATCAGCGCGCGGGCGAAGGCGCGGCGCTTGGCGGTGGGGCGGGTCATGAGGTCGGGCCCCCAGTGGGCGCTGACCAGCCGCAGGTCGAAGTCGCCGGCCGCCAGCGGGGCGACCACCCGCGCCGCCTCGGCGGCGCCTTTCGGCGGCCAGGCGAAGTTGGTGCCGGGCCGGCTGTCGGTTGCGCCGTACTCGGGCATGCGGTCGGAGAAGCCGACGACGCCCAGCCGCCGCCCGCGCAGCGGCAGGATGGTCGGCGCCGCCGCCTCGGCCAGCGTCCGGCCGGCGCCGAAGACGGCGATGCCGTGCCGCGCCAGGGCGTCCAGCGTGTCGAGCAGCCCCGTCTCGCAGTAGTCGCCGCTGTGATTGTTGGCGAAGTTGACGGCGCCGACCTTGCCGGCCGCCAGGATCGCCAGGGCCTTCTCGCTGGCGCGGAACTTCCAGGTCTTCGGGCGCGGCCAGCGCCTGGTCGAGTCGGTCACCGGGCACTCGAGGTTGCCCAGCGTGATGTCGGCGGCCTGCAGCACCGGCAGCAGGTCGCCCCAGTAGTCCTCCGGCCGGCGCACGGCGAGGGCCGCCTCGACCTTGCGGCCGATCATCAGGTCGCCGACGAAGGCGAGGGTGAGGCGGTCGGCCTGTTGCATCGACTCTTCCCGCTTGGGCCCAGGGATTTCGGTCAGCGGCGCGACACCGGCTCGCCCGCCGCGGAGCGCAGCGGCCCCAGGCGATCCTCCAGCAGGCGATAGCAGGTCCGGCAGGCCTGCTCCGGCGAGAAGACCGTCGGATCGAGGCACCACTCCAGCCAGAGGCCGTCGATCAGGGCGGTGAGGGCGAGAGCCAGGGGCGCGGCCTCGACGCTGCGCTTGCGCGCCGCGGCGATGTGCTCGATCTGCCGGGCGACGATCGCGCGATAGCCCTCATAGAGCTCGTTGTGTGCCACCCGCAGCTCGGGGTGATTGCGCACCTGCCCCCAGAGCGCCAGCCAGATCGCCAGGTTGCGCTCATTGAAGATCTCCGGCGAGAAGCTGGCCTCGACGATGGCGCGCAGCTTGTCTTCCGCGCCGCGGCCGCTGCGCGCCAAGGTCACGCGGGTCCATTGCGCCAGGCTGTCGGTGACCCGCCGGTAGGCGCTGACCAGCAGCTCCTCCTTCGAGGAGAAGTAGTGATTGATCAGGCCGTGCGAGATCCCTGCCTCGGCACAGATCTCGCTGACGGTGAAGGCGCCGAAGCCGCCGCGGGCGAGGCAGTTCAGGGCCGCCTCGATGATCTGCTGGCGCCGCACGTCGGGATCCTGGCGCGAGAAGCGCGGCGGTCGGACGCCGGCGGGCTTGGCGACCCGCGGTCTGGCCGACGCCTTGCCGCGCACGGCCTTGCCCAGGGATGCCTTGCCCAGAGCTGCCTTGCCCAGGGGCGCTTTCCCAGCGGCCGCCTTTGCCAGGCCGTTGCCCTTCGCCGGCGCGGCCGCGCCCGGCGCTTTGCTGCCCGGCGCCTTGCTGCGCGCTCTGACCTTGGTCAAGGCCTCCTTGCCCTCGCCAGGCCCCTTGCCGACCTTGCGTGCCCTGGCCGTCACCTGCCCCACCCGTTCCGTCCTCCTCTGCGCCGTGGCGGCCGGCTGGCCGCCTCCTCCCTGGTCTTTTCGCATCGCTTCACCCTGCTCTAGCAGAGCCGGCCTCGTCTTTCCACGCTGCGGCGCGTCTCAAAGGCGATCGCGCGGCAGCCGCCGCCGGCCCTCGCGCCGCGCCACGGTCGCTTCGCCCTCGCGGGCCGTCAGGCTCCAGGTCAGCAGCAGGGCCTCGGCCTCGACCTGCAATGCGACCTCCGCGGTGACCGAGACCGCCGCCTCGCCACTCTCGAAGGCGATGAACCAGCGGCCCTCGATCCGCGCGGAGAGGGGATCGTCCTCCACGATCGAGAAGCGCTCGCGGCAGCAGGACTCGGTGACGATGGCGCGGTCGACCAGGCGATAGCGGCCGTAGTCGGAGGTGAGGGTGATCCGCTGGCTGCCGGCGCCGACATCCTGCTCGACCAGCCGCTCGTTGCGGGCAGCGCGTAGCGCCTGGGCCGGCAGCGGCGGTGCGCTCTCGGCAGCTGCGAAGGCGGCGAGGGCAGCGTCGCTCGCCTGCGGCGGGCGGACGGGCAGCAGCAGGCGGCTGCGCCCGGCCGGCAAGGAGAGCGTGGCCATCCAGGGCTGCGGCAGCAGGATCGGCCAGTGCTGCGTGGCCAGCGCCAGCCGCAGGCGGTGTCCGGCCGGAATGCGCCGGCCGCAGTCGTTCAGTGCCAGGCGGACCGCCGTCGTCCGTCCGGGCTCGAGGTCCGAGGGTGCCGAAGGATCGTCGCGGTGCGCCAGATTGAGCGTGCCCCAGGTGACGAGGCTGCTGCTGCCGTCCGGTGCCACGTCGCAGAGCCGGGCGGTGAGCGTGGCGCGCGGCGCATCGACGGCGAGCTCCAGTTCCAGCACCGCGGCGCCGAGCAGCTCCAGGTCGGTCTCCAGCGGGGCGCTGTCGAAGGCCAGCGCCAAGCCGTCCTCGCGGCGCTGGTCCAGCGCCATGTCGGGCGAATCGCCGCCGTAGCCGCCCCAGCGGCCGCAGTCGCGTCCGGCGGTGACCGGCGAGCGGACGCTGAGCGGCGCCCCCGGCGCGGCGGCCGGCTCCAGGCGGCGGTCGTTCAGCCAGAGCGCCAGCGGCGGGCGTGCCGGCGGCCAGGCGTCCTCGCCGACCCAGCGGCCGGGATGCTCGCTGTAGCATGCCGCCGGCGGCTGCGGCTCGGCGATCCAGGCGCGCAGCTGCGGCCCCTCCATGACGGCGTTGGCCTCGCCACAGAGCCAGTGGCGCCACCAGGCCAGCGCTTCCTGCAGGTAGCCGATCGTCGGCCCCGGCGTGCCGCGGAAGGGATAGCTGTGGCTCCAGGGCCCGATCAGGCCCTTGCGCGGACCCGAGAGGCCGGCCAGCAGGCGAGGGACGGCGTTGGAGTAGCTGTCGTCCCAGCCGCCGACCAGATAGCAGGGCAGCTCGATCGCGCCAAAGGCCTCGCAGACCGAGCCCTGCCGCCAGTAGCCGTCGCGCCGCTGATGCGCCAGCCAGGTCTCCGACCAGCAGCGCGCGCCCGCCAGGCGCTCCTGCCAGAGGCGGCGCCAGGCCGGCCCGACCACCTGCGGGTCGGGCGGCAGCGCGTTGTTCGCCAGCATGAAGCAGGACCAGAGCGGGTCCTCGGTCAGCAGGCTGCCGCCCATGTAGTGGACGTCGTCGGCATGGCGATCGTCGGAACAGCAGAGCGCGATCACCGCTTTCAGGGCCGGCGGCCGGCGGGCCGCCACCTGCAAGGCATTGAAGCCGCCCCAGGAGATGCCGGTCATGCCGACGGCACCGCTGCACCAGGCCTGGGCGGCCAGCCAGGCGACGACCTCGCAGAGGTCCTCCTGCTCGCGCGGCAGGTACTCGTCCTCCAGCAGCCCCTCGGAATCGCCGGAGCCGCGCAGATCCAGACGGCAGTACGCGATGCCGCGGGCGGCGAACCAGGGCGCCATCTCCGCGTCGCGGAAGGCCGTGCCCTCGCGCCTGCGATAGGGTACGGCCTCGAGGACCGCCGGCACCGGCCGTGCCGCGGCGTCTTGCGGCAGCCAGAGCGTGGCCGCCAGGCGCGTGCCATCGGCCAGCCCGATGAAGAGGGGGTCGAGCGCCGCGACGGCGCGCAGGGCCTCGCCGCTCATCCCGGCCGGCTCCCGTCGTCGTCGTCGCCCTTCGATTCGCTCGCCTTCAGGGGCGTGTGGGGCACCCACTCGTAGACCGCCGGCGTGGTGGTGGGATAGACGACGAACTCCTCCAGCGTGCTCTCCACCAGGCGGCCGCGGCGCAGCATCCGCAGCAGGGTGAAGAGGCCCAGCAGCAGCGAGATGCCGCCGACGTACCAGAAGAAGGCGTCGGCGCCGCCGCGCTCGATGGCGAAGGTGCCGGCGATCGGCCCGACCGCGCCGCCCATCGCCCAGAGCATCAGCAGGTTGGAGCAGACCGGCACGTACTCCTCCGGCTTGGCGCGGTCGGCCGCCTGCGCCACCGAGACCGGATAGAGCGCCTCGCCGAAACCGCCGAAGCCGACGAAGATGAGAACCAGGAACCAGAGCGGGCTGGCGGCCTCCGCCACGATGAAGCCGGCGGCGACGACGATCAGCGCCGCGTGCATCCCGACCAGTACCACCCGCCGGTCGATGCGGTCCGAGAGCCAGCCGAGCGGGAACTGCAGCGCGATGCCGCCGATCTGCGAGGCGGCCATCAGGAAGACGATGTCGGCCTGCTGCAGGCCGAGCGAGCGGCCGTAGAACGAGCCGATGCCGGAGAAGGTCATGGCGATGAGGCCGGTGGCGAGGCAGCCGACGGCGCCGCTGGGCGAGACCTTGAAGGCGTGCAGCAGGTGCAGCTTCATGCGCGCCGGCGCCTTCGGGCTCTCCACCCGGATGGCGGTCAGCGGCACCAGCGAGAGAGCGTAGAGCGCGGCGGCGGCCATCAGCAGCCGGCTGCCGGTCGCCTCGAAGTCACGCGCCGCGAGCTGCCCCAGCCCATAGAACAGGCCGGTGGTGAGCACATAGATGGTGAGCACGCGGCCGCGGGTCTCGTTGGTCGAGAGCTCGTTCAGCCAGCTTTCGGTGACGAGGCCCAGCGCGGCCGCGGCGAAGCCGGCCATCACGCGCAGCGCCAGCCAGAGCGGCAGCGCCTGGGTCCAGTCGAGGCTGAGCGCGATCACCGCCTCCAGGGCGGCGAAGGCGGCATAGGTGCGGATGTGGCCGACCGAGCGGAGCAGCGGCTGCGTCATCAGGCAGCCAAGAATGAAGCCGGCCATGTAGCCGGAGACCACGAAGCCGATCGACTCGCCGCCGTAGCCATAGCCGGCGAGACGCAGCGGCAGCAGCGTCACCAGGAGGCCGGAGCCGGTCGAGAAGACCGCGGTGGCCGCCAGCAGGGGGGCGATCTTGAGCGCGACGCTGGCCATGCCCCCTCCCTCTTTGCGATCCGCTGCGCGGCGAGCCGTTGCACCTTTGCCAGTGGTACCACCTGTTGAACGAGCCTTCAATTAGGCGGCCGCCTGCGTCGCCCTCACGGCCCGGCCAGTCTGGCAAAGGCGCGGCCGCCGCCCTAAGCTCCGCCCCGCAGAAGAGGAGATGTCATGCAGGTCATCCACGCCCCGGGAAACGCCCGGCACGACCCGAAGAACTTCCTGGTGAGCGGCGCGCCGCAGGCCAATCCCGAGGTGCCGGCGCGCGCCGAGGCGCTGCTGGCGGCCCTGGCCGAAGCCGGCATCGCGACCGCCGCGCCGGAGCCCTTCGGCCTCGGCCCCGTTGCCGCCGTCCACACGCCGGAGTACCTGCGCTTCCTCGCCACGGTCCACGCCCGCTGGATGCAGATCCCCGGCGCCAGCGCCGAGGTGGTGCCGAACATCCACGCCCGCGCCCGCGCCGACGCCTATCCGGCCTCGGTGGTGGGGCAGGCGGGCTACCACATGGCCGATACCGCCTGCCCGATCGCGGCGGGCACCTGGGAGGCGGCGGTGGAGAGCGCCGAGGTGGCGCTGACCGCCGCCCGCCTCGTGGCCGAGGGCGCGCCGGTCGCCTATGGCCTCTGCCGGCCGCCGGGCCACCATGCCTATGCCGATCAGGCCGGCGGCTTCTGCTATCTGAACAACTCCGCCATCGCCGCGCAGTGGCTGCGCGCCCGGCACGACCGCGTCGCCATCCTCGATGTCGACGTGCACCACGGCAACGGCACGCAGGGCATCTTCTACGCCCGTGGCGACGTGCTGACGGTCTCGCTGCACGCCGATCCGATGGCCTTCTATCCCTTCTTCTGGGGCCATGCGCAGGAGCGCGGCGAAGGACCCGGCCTTGGCGCCAACTTCAATCTGCCGCTGCCGCGCGGCAGCGCCGACGACGACTACCTGCGCCACCTCGACAAGGCGCTGGAGCGCATCGCCGCCTTCCGCCCCGGCGCGCTGGTGGTGGCACTCGGCCTCGATGCGCACGAGGGCGACCCCTTCAAGGGCCTCGGGATCACCACCGCCGGCTTCGCCCGCATCGCCGCCGCCGTTGCCGGCCTCGCCCTGCCGACCGTCCTGGTACAGGAGGGCGGCTATCTGAACGAGGCGCTGGGCCGCAACCTGGTGAGCTTCCTCACCGGCTTCGAGCAGGGGCGCGGCTGATGGCGGCGCGCGGCGGCAAGGCGGCGGCCGGCGCCGCGTCGGGCCGCGGCGCACCGCCGGCCCTGGGGCCGCGCCTGCATGCCCTGCGCAAGGCGCGGGGCCTGACGCTCGACGCGCTCTCCGAGGGCTCCGGTATCTCCAAGTCGATGCTCTCGCAGATCGAGCGCGGCCAGGCGAACCCGACCTTCGGCACGCTGTGGAACATCACCCGCTCGCTCGGCATCGAGTTCGCCGAGCTGGTCGAGGGGCGCAACGCCACCCGCCGCCTGCCGCCGATCGAGCGGCTGAGCGGGCCGGCGACGCCGACCATCCGCTCGGCCGACGGCAAGTGCGCGCTGCGCATCCTCTCGCCCGGCTCCACCGCCGGGCTGATGGAGTGGTACGAGATGACGCTCGATCCCGGGGGGCTGCTGGAGAGCGAGCCGCACAACCAGGGCGCCGTCGAGCACCTGACCTGCCTGGCCGGCGAGCTGCAGGTGCGCTCGGCGGAGGCGGAGCAGCGCCTGGCGGCCGGGGATACGGTGCGCTATCGCGGCGACGTGCCCCACGCGATCGCCAACCCGGGCAGGAAGGCGGCCAAGGCCCTGCTGGTGGTGCTGACGGGCGGCACGCGCTAGCCGCCGGTCCGGGCGTCTCCCGCGACCTTGCTTCGAACAGAATGGCACCTGCCGCGCAGTCTGCGGTTGCCAAGCGGCGGCGTTCGATATAGAGAATAGTTGTTCGCTAAAGAGGACAACGCCATGACAGCCGCTGCCGCCGCCTTCATCGCCGACCTGGAGAAGACCCTTGCGCAGATCGAGGCCGAGGGCCTGACCAAGCGCGAGCGGCTGCTGCTCTCCGCGCAGGGGCCGGAGATCGTCATCGCGCACGATGGCGGCGAGCGCCGGGTGCTGAACTTCTGCGCCAACAACTACCTCGGCCTCGCCGACGACGAGCGGCTCGAGGCGGCGGCCAAGCAGGCGCTCGACGACTACGGGCTGGGCATGGCGTCGGTGCGCTTCATCTGCGGTACCGAGGAACTGCACCGCCGGCTCGAAACCGCCATCGCCGAGTGGCTCGGCTTCGACGATGCCATCCTCTATGCCGCCTGCTTCGATGCCAACGGCGGCCTTTTCGAGCCGCTGTTCGAGGCCGAGGACGCGATCATTTCCGACGCGCTGAACCATGCCTCGATCATCGACGGCGTGCGGCTCTGCAAGGCGCGCCGCTATCGCTACGCCAACTCCGACATGGCGGAACTGGAGGCGAGGCTGCAGGAGAGCGCCGATGCCAGGCGGCGGGTCATCGTCACCGACGGCGTCTTCTCGATGGACGGCTATGTCGCCAGGCTGGAGCAGATCTGCGATCTGGCCGACCGCTACGACGCCCTGGTGATGGTGGACGACTCCCATGCCGTCGGCGTGCTGGGCGCGCAGGGACGCGGCTCGATCGAGCACTGCGGCGTCCTCGGCCGCGTCGATATCGTGACCGGGACGCTGGGCAAGGCGCTGGGCGGCTCGATGGGCGGCTTCACCGCCGCCAGCCGGCCGGTGATCGAGCTGCTGCGGCAGCGCTCGCGGCCCTATCTCTTCTCCAACTCGGTGGCGCCCTGCCTGGTGGCGGCCAGCCTGCGGGCGGTCGAACTGGCCCGCGATGGCGGCGGCCTGCGGAAGCGGCTGGCGGCCAATGCCGCCCGCTTCCGCGCCGGATTGGCGAATGCCGGCTTCCGCCTGCTGCCCGGCGACCACCCGATCGTGCCGGTGATGATCGGCGACGCCGCGCTCGCCGCGCGCCTGGCCGAGCGGCTGCTGGAGGAGGGGATCTATGTCGTCGCCTTCTCCTTCCCGGTGGTGCCGCGTGGCCAGGCCCGCATCAGGACGCAGCTCTCCGCTGCCCACACCGCCGAGCAGATCGACCGCGCCGTGGCCGCCTTCACCAAGGCCGGCCGGGAGCTGGGAGTCATCGCATGAGCAGCAACGCCACCATGAAGGCCCTGACCAAGGAGAAGGCGGAGGCCGGCATCTGGCTCTCCGAGGCGCCGGTCCCGACGATCGGCCCCGACGAGGTGCTGATCAAGATCCGCAAGACGGCGATCTGCGGCACCGACATCCACATCTACAAGTGGGACGGCTGGGCGGCCGAGACGGTCCCGGTGCCGATGATCGTCGGCCACGAGTATGCCGGCGAGATCGCCGAGGTCGGCGCCAACGTCGAGCGCCTGAAGGTTGGCCAGCGGGTCTCCGGCGAGGGCCACATCGTTGGCCGCACCAGCCGCAACGCGCGGGCCGGCAAGTTCCACCTGGACCCGGCGACGCGCGGCGTCGGCGTCAACCGCCCCGGTGCCTTCGCCGAGTACCTGGCGCTGCCGGCCTTCAACGTCGTGCCGCTGCCGGAGCAGGTGGACTACGAGCTGGGCGCGATCCTCGACCCCCTGGGGAACGCGGTGCACTGCGCGCTCTCCTTCGACCTGGTGGGCGAGGACGTGCTGGTCACCGGCGCCGGACCGATCGGCATCATGGCGGCGTTGGTGGCGCGCCACGTCGGCGCCCGCCACGTCGTCATCACCGACGTCAACGACTACCGCCTGGCGCTGGCCGGCCGCGTCGCCGACGTCCGCCCGGTGCATGTCGGCAAGGAGAAGCTGAAGAGCGTCATGCAGGGCCTCGGCATGACCGAGGGCTTCGACGTCGGCCTGGAGATGTCGGGCGCGCCGCAGGCCTTCACGCAGATGACCGACCACATGATCATGGGCGGCCACATCGCGCTGCTCGGCATTCCCACCGGGCCGACCGAGGTGGACTGGCGCCACATCATCGCCAAGGCCCTGACGATCAAAGCGATCTACGGGCGGGAGATGTTCGAGACCTGGTACAAGATGCTGGCGATGCTGCAGTCCGGCCTCAACGTGCGCCCCGTCATCACCCACCGCTTCGCCCTGGCTGACTACCAGGGCGCCTTCGACGCCATGCTCTCCGGCCAGTCCGGCAAGGTGGTGATCGACTGGAGCTGAGCGGCACCCCCCAGGCCGCTTTTTTGCGCTGCAACACGGCGCCTTGATCCAGGTCAATGTCCGCCCCCTGCCGGGCGCGCAGTCTGCCCGCGACCCGTGCCGCCAAGCACGGGACGGCAATGCGTGACCAGGCAGAGGGGCAGTCATGGCAGAGAGCAGCAGCGACGATCCGCAGGCGGCGGGCGGAGGCGGACTCCTCCTCGGGGCCGTCCTGGCGGCCGCCACCGTCTTCGGGCTGTTCCTCGCGGCAGGGGCGCACGACCCGGCCATGGAGTTTCACGGCCTGCTCTTCGCCTTGGCCGGCATCCTCGGCATCTTCGCGCTGATCCGGCGGGCGACCAGCGGGCTGATCCCCGGCGGCGACGACCGGCTCTACGAAGACGGCGTCATCCGCGCCGGTGTCATCGCCTCGGTCTTCTGGGGCATCGTCGGCTTCCTGGTCGGACTGGTGATCGCCTGCCAGCAGGTCTGGCCGGAGCTGAACCTCGGCCTGCCCTGGACCACCTTCGGCCGGCTGCGGCCGCTGCACACCTCGGCGGTGATCTTCGCCTTCGGCGGCAACGTGCTGATCGCCACCTCCTTCCACGTCGTGCAGCGCACCTGCAAGGCCCGGCTGGCCGGCGGCCTGGCGCCCTGGTTCGTCTTCTGGGGCTACAATCTCTTCGTGGTGATCGCCGCCACCGGCTACCTGATGGGCGTCACCCAGGCCAAGGAGTACGCCGAGCCTGAGTGGTACGCCGATCTCTGGCTGACGGTGGTGTGGGTGGTCTACCTGCTGGTCTTCCTCGGCACGCTGATGAAGCGCCGGGAGCCGCACATCTACGTCGCCAACTGGTTCTATCTCGCCTTCATCGTGACCGTGGCGATGCTGCACATCGTGAACAACCTGGCGGTGCCGGTCTCGTTCTACGGCTCCAAGTCGGTGCAGCTCTTCGGCGGCGTGCAGGACGCGCTGACGCAGTGGTGGTACGGCCACAACGCGGTCGGCTTCTTCCTGACCGCCGGCTTCCTGGGCATCATGTACTACTACGTGCCCAAACGCGCCGAGCGGCCGGTCTATTCCTACCGCCTCTCCATCGTCCACTTCTGGTCGCTGATCTTCCTCTACATCTGGGCCGGCCCGCATCACCTGCACTACACCGCGCTGCCGGACTGGGCGCAGACTCTCGGCATGGTCTTCTCGATCATGCTCTGGATGCCCTCGTGGGGCGGCATGATCAACGGCCTGATGACGCTTTCGGGGGCCTGGGACAAGCTGCGCACCGACCCGGTCCTGCGCATGCTGGTGGTCTCTGTCGCCTTCTACGGCATGAGCACCTTCGAAGGCCCGGTCATGTCGATCAAGGCCGTTAACTCGCTGTCGCACTACACCGACTGGACCATCGGCCACGTCCACTCCGGCGCCCTCGGCTGGGTCGGCATGGTCTCCTTCGGGGCGCTCTACTACCTGACGCCGGTGCTGTGGAAGCGCCAGGGGCTCTATTCGATGCGCCTGGTGTCCTGGCACTTCTGGATCGCGACCCTGGGGATCCTGCTCTACATCACCGCGATGTGGGTCTCCGGCATCATGGAAGGCCTGATGTGGCGGGCCTACGACGATCTCGGCTTCCTCGAGTACGCCTTCGTCGAGACCACCGAGGCCAAGCTGCCCTTCCTGATGATCCGCGCTCTCGGCGGCCTGCTCTTCCTGCTGGGCGCCATGATCATGGCCTACAACCTCTGGCGCACGGCCCGGGGCGACGTCGCGGAGGTGGCGGGCGACCGCCGCCCCGCCGCCGCCGGCCTGCAGCCGGCCGAGTGAGGAGACCGCTCATGGCCTTCAAGCACGAGAAGATCGAGAAGAACTCGATGCTGCTGCTGGTGCTGTCGCTGCTCGTCGTCTCGATCGGCGGCATCATCGAGATCGCGCCGCTGTTCTACCTGGAGAGCACCATCGAGGAGGTGGAGGGCGTGCGGCCCTACACGCCGCTCGAGCTCGCCGGGCGCGACATCTACATCCGCGAGGGCTGCTACAACTGCCACAGCCAGATGATCCGCTCGCTGCGCGACGAGGTGGAGCGCTATGGCCACTACTCGCTGGCGGCGGAGTCGATGTACGACCACCCCTTCCAGTGGGGCTCCAAGCGCACCGGTCCCGACCTGGCGCGGGTCGGCGGCAAGTACTCCGACGAATGGCACGTCAACCACCTGGTCGACCCGCGCTCGGTGGTCCCGGAATCGATCATGCCGACCTATCCGCACCTGCTGGCCCGCTCGCTCGACACCTACGACCTGGCCGAGAAGCTGCAGGCGCACCTCGCCGTCGGCGTTCCCTACACGCCGGAGATGATCGAGAACGCGCTGCAGGACCTGGTGGCGCAGGCCAACCCCGAGGCCGGCGACAGCGACGCGCTGCTCGCCCGCTATGCCAAGGCGCCGCTCGGCGACTTCGACGGCAACCCGGAGAAGCTGACCGAAATGGACGCGGTGATCGCCTACCTGCAGATGCTCGGCACGCTGGTGGACTTCAAGGTCTACCAGGCCGACGCCAATCTGCGCTGAGGAGGGAGCCCATGACCTATCAGGATGTCGCGCACTTCGCCCAGACCTGGGGCCTCGTCCTCCTGGTCTCGCTCTTCGTCGCCGTGCTCGGCTTCGTCTTCTGGCCGCGCAACCGGGAGCGGTTCCGCGAGGCCGCGCAGCTCCCCTTCGACGAGGATTGACGGCGATGGCCACGAAGCCCGAACTGGACAGCGTCACCGGCACCGAGACCACCGGCCACGAGTGGGACGGCATCCGCGAGCTCGATACGCCTTTGCCGCGCTGGTGGCTCTGGACCTTCTATGCCTGCATCGCCTGGGCCATCGGCTACATGATGCTGATGCCGGCGATCCCGCTGCCCTCCGGCTTCACCCAGGGCGTCCTGGGCTACTCCAGCCGCGGGGTGGTGGCCGAGCGCCTGGCCGAGGCGGCGGCCGAGCAGCAGGTCTATCTCGACCGCATCGGCGCTGCCGAGCTGGCGGCCATCGCGCAGGACGGCGAGCTCTTCGCCTTCGCCCAGGCCGGCGGGCGCTCGGCCTTCGGGGTGAACTGCGCGCAGTGTCACGGCCAGGGCGCCGCCGGTTCCAAGGGCTATCCCAACCTGAACGACGACGACTGGCTGTGGGGCGGCACGCTGGAGGCGATCCACCAGACCCTGGTGGCCGGCATCCGCTCCGACCACGCCGACACGCGGCAGAACGTCATGGCGGCCTATCTGAAGGACGGGATCCTCAGCCGCGACCAGGTGAACGACGTCACGGAATACGTGCTCTCGCTCGGCGGCGGGGCCGAGAACGCGGCGGCGGTCGAGCGCGGCCAGGCGGTCTTCGCCGAGCAGTGCGTCGCCTGCCACCAGGAGGGCGGCGTCGGCAGCGCCGAGCTCGGGGCGCCGAATCTCACCGACAGCGTCTGGCTGTTCGGCGGCGACCGCAGGACCATCGTCGAGACGCTGTCCTACGGCCGCGGCGGCGTGATGCCGGCCTGGGACGGCAAGCTCAGCCCGGAGACCATCAAGATGCTGGCGGTCTACGTCCACCAGCTCGGCGGCGGCGAGTAGGCGCGCGGGATGGCGCAGCCGGCCCATGGCCTGGAGGAGCTGGTGCGGCAGGCGGCCGGCGAATCGCCGGCGGTGCACCGGGCTGCGACCGCCGCGCCGGCGCCAGGCGTCGAGCGGGCCGAGGTCGAGGCGGTCAATGCCAGGGCCAACCGGCCGCTCTATGCGAAGCGCGAGAAGATCCACCCCAAGCTGGTCCACGGCCGCTTCCGCAAGCTGAAGTGGATCGTCATGCTGGTGACGCTCGCGGTCTACTACCTGACGCCCTGGATCCGCTGGGATCGCGGCCCGACGGCGCCGGACCAGGCGGTCTTGCTCGATCTCCCCGGGCGGCGCTTCTACTTCTTCTTCATCGAGATCTGGCCGCAGGAGGTCTACTACGTCACCGGCCTGCTGATCCTGGCCGCCGTCGGGCTGTTCCTCGTGACCTCGGTAGCCGGTCGGGTCTGGTGCGGCTACAGCTGCCCGCAGACCGTCTGGACCGACCTCTTCATCATGATCGAGCGGCTGGTCGAGGGCGATCGCGGCGAGCGCATCCGCCTGGACAAGAAGCGCTGGAGCCTCGACAAGCTCGGCCGCAGGACCCTGAAGCACGGGCTCTGGCTGCTGGTGGCGCTGGCGACCGGCGGTGCCTGGGTCTTCTACTTCGCCGACGCGCCGACCCTGGCGGCCGAGCTGCTGGCCTTCCAGGCACCCGGCGCGGCCTACGTCTTCATCGGCCTGCTGACCTTCACCACCTACTGGCTGGGCGGCCACATGCGCGAGCAGGTCTGCACCTACATGTGCCCCTGGCCGCGCATCCAGGGCGCCATGCTGGACGAGGAGTCGATGGTGGTGACCTACCGCGACTTCCGCGGCGAACCGCGCGGCCCGCTGAAGAAGAGCGGCGAGGGGGTCGGCGCCACCGGCGACTGCATCGACTGCAAGCAGTGCGTCGTGGCCTGCCCGATGGGCATCGACATCCGCGACGGTCAGCAGCTCGAGTGCATCACCTGCGCACTCTGCATCGACGCCTGCGATGACGTCATGCGCAAGATCGGCAAGCCGGCCGGCCTGATCGCCTACGACACCATCGGCAATCTCGAGCGCCGGGCCAAAGGCGAGGCGACGCGCATCCGCATCCTGCGTCCGCGCACCCTGCTCTATGCGGCAGTTCTGCTGCTGGTCGCCGGCATCATGCTCTTCGCCTTTACGACCCGCGCGACGCTCGAGATCAATCTGCTGAACGACCGCAACCCGCTCTTCGTCACGCTGTCCGACGGCTCGATCCGCAACGGCTACACGTTGAAGATCCTCAACATGGCGCCAAGCGAGCGGCATTTCGCCCTGACGCTGCGGGGCCTGGAGCAGGCCGAGCTCTCCCTGGTCGGGACCCAGGCGGCCGACGACATCGCGGTGCCGGCCGACAAACTGCTCTCGCTCCGCGTCTTCGTCGCTGTGCCGCCTGGCACGCTGCGCCAGGCCGCGACCGACTTCGAGTTTCTCCTGACCGAGCCCGACGGCGCGCAGGTCAGCCACGCCACCGTCTTCCGGGGACCGGAACCATGAGCGACCTCCTCACCGACCTCGGACCCGGCGACCGGCGACCACCCTTCCGCCTGACCGGCCGGCACGTGCTCTTCGGCTTCATCCTTTTCTTCGCGTTGGTCATCGGCGCCAACCTCATCTTCGTCTGGGTGGCGCTCACGACCTTCAGCGGCACCACCAGCGACCGGGCCTATGTCGAAGGGCTGGACTACAACGCCCAGCTCGCTGCCGCGGCGGCGCAGCAGGCGCGGGGCTGGCAGGGCGACATCCTGCTGGACGGGGAGCGCCTGGCCTTGCAGCTCGCGGACCGCGAGGGCCGGCCGGTGACCGGGTTGCAGTTGACCGCCACGCTGGGTCGCCCGGCGACGCGCGGCTTCGATCGCGTCCTGCCGCTGGTCGAAGTGGCCCCGGGTCTCTATGCCGCGGCGGTGGCCCTGGAGGCGGGCCGCTGGCAGGTGACCATCGTTGGCGACGATCCGGCCGGCGGCCGCGCCTTCCGCAGTGACGCGCGGCTATGGCGCTAGCCGACCGCCCGGACTTCGCGCCGCTGCCCTGCTGCGAGCCGGCGGGCGCGGCCATCGATCTCGACGCCGATG
>CALOEA010000049.1:0-90697 GCA_942492185.1 uncultured Alphaproteobacteria bacterium | reverse complement strand
ACCGGCGCCAAGGCGACGAAAAAGGAGGTCACGCTGACGGTCGAGCCGGCGAAGGGCGGCGAGGCCGAGGAGTTGAAGGCCGATGTCGTGCTGGTGGCGGTCGGCCGCAAGCCGCTGACCGAGGGGCTGGGCCTGGAGGCCGCCGGCGTCACGCTGGACCAGCGCGGGCGCATCGCGGTCGACGGCGGCTGGAAGACCAGTGCCGAGGGCGTCTACGCCATCGGCGACGTGATCGCCGGGCCGATGCTGGCGCACAAGGCGGAGGAGGAGGGGA
Source organism: uncultured Alphaproteobacteria bacterium (assembly GCA_942492185.1). Classification (GTDB taxonomy): domain Bacteria; phylum Pseudomonadota; class Alphaproteobacteria; order Kiloniellales; family JACOMY01; genus CALOEA01. The sequence goes on along the minus strand of CALOEA010000049.1, from coordinate 90,423 downwards.
TCGCGGTCGCCGAGATCCTCGCCGGCCAGCACGGCCACGTGAACTACGAGACCGTGCCCGGCGTCGTCTACACCTGGCCGGAGGTGGCGACCGTCGGCAAGAGCGAGGAGCAGCTGAAGGAGGCCGGCGTCGCCTACAAGGTCGGCAAGTTCCCCTTCACCGCCAATGCCCGCGCGCGGGCCATGCTCTCGACCGACGGCTTCGTGAAGATCCTGGCCGACGCCCAGACCGATCGCATCCTCGGCGCCCACATCATCGGGCCGGAGGCCGGCACGCTGATCCACGAGGTCGTGGTCGCCATGGAGTTCGGCGGCTCGGCCGAGGACCTGGCGCGCTCCTTCCACGCCCATCCGACGCTGAACGAGGCGGTGAAGGAAGCCGCCCTCGCCGTCGACGGCCGGCCGATCCACATCTGAGCGCTGCGCGTCCAGCGCAGGCGAGGGCTGCGGCCTCCGGGCAGCCGCCAAGGGCCCGCCTGTGGAATGATCCGGGCCGGCCCGCGGACGGTGGGCGCTACGCCTGACGGGCCAAGAGGGGAATCAGCGTGCCAGCGGGGAGTGATCCCATAGCAGGGCGCCGCCGCGAGGCCGGCATCGTGGTCGGCCTCCTGGGGGTGCAGCAGATCCTCGCCTGGGGTTCGAGCTTCTATCTGCCGACGGTGCTGGCCGGGCCGATCGTCGGCGAGACCGGCTGGCCGCTGCCCTGGGTGGTCGGCGGGCTCTCGATCGGCCTGCTGCTCTCCGGCCTCGTCTCGCCCTATGCCGGCCGCCGCATCGAGCGCTACGGCGGGCGCGGCCTGCTGCCAATGGGCTGCGCGCTGCTGGCTGCCGGTCTGGTCCTGATGGGCCTGGCCGAGAGCCTCTGGCTCTTCGAGATCGCCTGGGCGGTGATCGGCCTGGGCATGGGCGGCGCCCTCTACGACCCGGCCTTCGCCACGCTGGGCCGGCAGTACGGCCTGCAGGCGCGCGGCATGATCACCCTGCTGACGCTGTTCGGCGGCTTCGCCTCGACCGTCTGCTGGCCGCTCAGCGCCGCCCTGGTCGAGTGGCTCGGCTGGCGCCAGGCCTGCTTCGTCTATGCCGGGCTGAACCTGCTGATCATCCTGCCGCTCAGGGCGTTCCTGAAGCCGCCGCCGCCGCATCCGCCGCTGCCTCCGCCGGGCGAGGCGCCGAGCGCGGCGCAGTCGCGCCGCCTGCTGCGGGTCCTGGTGGCGCTCGGCGTCTCAATGGCCCTGACGGCGATCCTGCTGACCGTGGTCTCGGTGCATCTGGTCCGCCTGCTGCAGGCGCGCGACGTGGCGGTGGGCGCGGCCGTCGCCCTGGGCACGCTGATCGGGCCGAGCCAGGTCGGCTCGCGCCTGCTGCAGTACGCGCTGGGCCGCCGCCTGCATCCGCTCTGGACGCTGCTGCTCTCGGCCCTGCCGATGGCCCTGGGGCTGTCGCTGCTGGCCGGCGCGCCGCTGCTGGGCGGCCTGGACGAGGGCTGGATCGCGGCCGCGCTGGTGTTCTACGGCGGCGGCATGGGGCTCTCCTCGATCGCCCGTGGCACGGTGCCCTTGGCCCTGGTCGGCGCCCGCGGCTATGCCACGGTGGTGGGCAAGCTGGTGGCGCCCGGGCTGGTGCTGCAGGCGGTGGCGCCGGTCGCCGCCGCCTGGCTGATCGAGCGGTCGCCGGAGGGGACCGGCGAGCTGCTGTGGGTGCTGGCCGGCGTCGCGCTGGCCAACCTGGCCGTGTCGGTCGCGGTGGTGGTGGCCGGCCGCCGCCTGCCGCCGCCCTGACGCGCCGGCGTCGCGCCGCCGGCCCTGGCTTGTCCGGCAGTCCTGCCAACGAGCGCGACCGGCAGAAAAGCCCTTGACGCATTGATCATCAAGGTATAGATGATCGAGGTATGAATACGAACACCGCGCGCACCACCCGCCCAAGGGCCGTCGCCCGCCCGCCGAGCGACTTCACAGAGACAAGCTACTGGTCGGGCAGCATCAAGATGGGGCTGTCACGGCTCTTCATCCTGGCCGCGCTGCACGAGCGTCCTCTGCACGGCTACGAGGTCGCCCGGCAGGTCGAACGCATGACCAACGGCTGCTGCTCGCCGACCGAGGGGACTCTTTACCCGGCGCTGCGCGAGTTCGAAGAGGGCGGCTATCTCTCCGTCGAGGAAAGCGTGGTCCAGGGGCGCGGCCGCAAGACCTACAGCCTGACCGACCGCGGCCGCCTCGCCTTCCGCGTCGGCATGGAAGCCTGGGGCGAGGCCACTCGCGCGCTGAGCGAGACGGCGAGCGCCGTCGCCGAGCGCGGGTGGGGGTGCTGCGCCCGCGAGTAGGTTTTTTTTGTCCTTAATGCATCGAGCATCTATACATCGAAGGGTAAGGAGGAAGAGATGAGCTGCTGTATATCCCTGCCGCACGGCGGCCGCGAGATCGCCGGCGGATTGGCCAGGCGCACCGCCGCGACCCCGATGGAGCGGCTGCCCGTGACGGTGATCGGCGCCGGGCCGGTCGGCCTCGCTGCGGCCGTCGCGCTGAAGGAACGCGGCCTGGAGCCGCTGGTGCTGGAAGCCGGCGAGGATGTCGGCACCCACCTGCGGGAGTGGGGTCACGTCCGCTTCTTCTCGCCCTGGCGCTACGCCATGAGCCGCCCGGCCCTGGCGCTGCTGCGGCAGGGCGGCTGGCGGGCGCCCGATCCCGAGGACTACCCGACCGGCGACGAACTGGTGGAGCGCTATCTGGCGCCCTTGGCGGCGCATCCGGAGATGGCACCGCACCTGCGTTTCGGCCGGCGCGTCGTTGCCGTCGCGCGCACCGGGAACGGCAAGGTACGCGACGCCGGTCGAGAAAGCCGGCCCTTCGAGATCCGCACGCAGGACGCCGCGGGGCGGGAGGAGCGGTTCCTGGCCCGCGCGGTCATCGACGCCTCCGGCACCTGGTCGTCGCCCAATCCGGCCGGCGCCAGCGGCCTGCCGGCGCTGGGTGAGCGTGCGGCCGGCGAGCGACTGCGCTACGGCATGCCGGACCTGCTGGGGCGAGAGCGCGCCCGCTACGCCGGGCAACGCGTGGCGGTGCTCGGCGGCGGTCACTCGGCGGCGGGGACGCTGATCGACCTCGCCCGCTTGATCGAGGAGGTGCCGGGGACCGAGGTCGTCTGGCTGCTGCGGCGGCGCGACTTCTCCACCGTCTTCGGCAGCGCCGAGGACCAGCTTGCCGAGCGCGGTGCCCTGGGTCAGCGCCTGAAGGCGCTGACCGATGCCGGCAGCTTCCGCATCGTCGCGCCCTTTGCCCTGGAAGCCGTGGAGCGGGAGGGTGAGGAGTTGCTGCTGCACGGCGAGGGCGACCAGCCGGCGGTGGCCGTCGACGAACTGGTGGTGGCGACCGGCTTCCGGCCGGATCTCGGGTTCCTCGGCGAGATCCGTCTCGATCTCGATCCGGCGCTCGACTGCCCGCGCGTCCTGGGGCCGCTGATCGACCCCAACCTCCACAGCTGCGGCACCGTGCGGCCGCATGGCGCGCGCGAACTGCAGCAGCCCGAGCCGGGGTTCTTCCTGGCCGGAATGAAGAGTTACGGCCGCGCGCCGACCTTCCTGTTGATGACCGGCTACGAGCAGGTCCGCTCCATCGCCGCCTGGATCGCCGGCGACCGCGAGGCGGCCGAGCGGGTCGAGCTGGAGCTGCCGGAGACGGGAGTCTGCAACGGCCCGCCGGAGGGGCCGACCCCTGCCTGCTGTGCGCCGGCCACAGGGAAGACCGGCGCAGAATCGCCGCCGGAATTGGCCGTGGCCGGGTAAAGATCGAGCGGCCCCTGTCTCCCGTCACCCTCTGAGCCCACCCGCGCAGCGAAGGATGGATACGCTTGCCCGAGCAGACGCCCAGATCGGCGCCGGCCCCGAGGCTAGCGGGTGAACCGGGTGAGGGGGGTCGGTGCGTTTGCCGGGTAGTGCCATCGGGCAGGACCTCTACCTCCTTGGCGTCGTCGCGACCGTCCGACCCCCTCCTCCCCCCTCTCCTCTCCCGCGAGAGGATCATGCAGGGAGAGGGAGGCCTCCCGCGCCGCGCCCGCGCGCGCCGCCTCGGCGTCGTGGCGCTGCTCGGCGGCATGACGATCCTGACCTACGGCACGACCTACTACCTGCTGACGGTGCTGGCGCCGCCCATCGTGGCCGACACCGGCTGGCCGCTGGCCTGGGTGGTCGGCGGCCTCTCGCTCGGGTTGCTGCTCTCCGGCCTGGCGGCGCCCTCGGTCGGCCAGCGGATCGAGCGCCATGGCGGACGCGCCGTGCTGCCGGCCGCCTGCCTCGTGCTGGCGGCGGGGCTGCTGACGATGGGCCTCGCGGAGGTGCTCTGGCTCTACCTCCTCGCCTGGGTGGTGATCGGCCTCGGCATGGCCGGCGCGCTCTACGACGCCGCCTTCGCCAGGCTCGGCAGGCAGTATGGTCTGCGAGCCCGCGGCCTCATCACGCTGTTGACGCTGTTCGGCGGTCTGGCCTCGACCGCCTGCTGGCCGCTGAGCGCGCTCCTGGTCGACTGGCTCGGCTGGCGCGGTACCTGCCTGGCCTACGCCGGGACACTGACGCTCCTGGCCATACCGGTCCGGCTCGTGCTGGCGCCGCCGCCATTGTACCCGCCGCCTTCCGAGGCGAGTGCCGCGTCGCCGTCGCCCGGATTGCGCTGCCGCCTGGGGCGGCGCGGCTGGATCCTGGTCGCGCTGGGTCTCTGCCTCGCGCTTTCAGCCACCCTGACGACGGTGATGGCCGTGCATCTGGTCGCCCTTCTCGGCGCCCGCGACGTCGCCCTGGCCGCCGCAGTCGCCTTCGGCACGCTGATCGGCCCGAGTCAGGTCGGCGGGCGCATCGTCGAGTACGTCATCGGGCGGCGCTTCCATCCGCTCTGGACACTGCAGGCCTCGACGCTGCTGATGGCGGTCGGCCTCGGTCTGCTGACGCTGGGCTGGGGCTGGGTCGCACTGGCGCTGGTACTCTACGGTGGCGGCGTCGGCATCAAGTCGATCGCCGCCGGCACCGTCCCGCTGGCGCTGGTGGGCGATCGCGGCTACGCCACCATCATGGGCCGACTGGCGGCGCCAAGCCTGGAGCTGCAGGCGCTGGCGCCGGCGGGCGCCGCCGCCTACATGGAGGGCCGCGCCGACGGCGGTGGCGCACTGCTCTGGCTGATGGCCGCGGTGGCGCTCGTCAACCTGGGGCTCTCGCTGGGCATTCTCTGGTGGCGGCGGCGGCCGCGAGGGTAATCGGCCGCTAACTCTTCAGGCCGTCCAGGAAGTCCTTCACCTTCGAGAAGAAGCCGTGGCTCTCGGGCTAGGAGGTGTCGGGGTCGCTGGCCTCCTCGAACTGCCGCAGCAGCTCTTTCTGCCTCCTGCTCAGCTTCACCGGCGTCTCGACCTTGACGTCGATGTAGAGGTCGCCGCGGTCGCGCTGGCGCAGCACCGACATGCCCTTGCCGCGCAGACGGAAGCGATGGCCCGACTGCGTGCCCTCGGGGATGGTGACCTTGACCCGCCCGCCGTCGATCGACGGCACCTCGATGGCGCCGCCCAGCGCCGCCGTGGTCATGCGGGATCGGCACCTGGCACTACAGGTCGGCGCCCTCGCGCTCGAAGAAGCGGTGCGGCTGCACCGAGAGGAAGATGTAGAGATCGCCCGGCGGCGCGCCGCGCAGGCCGGCCTCGCCCTCGCCGGCCAGGCGGATGCGGGTGCCGTCCTCGACGCCGGCCGGGATGTTGACCTGCAGGGTCTTGTCCTTGTGTACCCGGCCCTCGCCGCTGCAGACCTTGCAGGGTTTGTCCAGGGTGCGGCCCTCGCCCTGACAGGTGGGGCAGGTCCGCTCGATGGTGAAGAAGCCCTGGCTGGCCCTGACCCTGCCGCGGCCCTTGCAGGTCGGGCAGGTCGTGGGACTGGAGCCGGGCTCGGCACCGCTGCCGCTGCAGGTCTCGCAGGCGGCGGTCCCGGGCACGCGGATCGTCGCCTGCTTGCCGCTGAAGGCCTCCTCCAGCGAGATGGTCATGTTGTAGCGCAGGTCGGCGCCGTGCATCTCGGCACCGCGGCCGCCGCGGCCGCCCATGAAGTCGCCGAACATCTGGTCGAAGATGTCGGCGAAGCCGCCGCCGCCACGGCCGCCGCCGCGCTGGCCGCCCGGGGACGCGCCGGCACTGCCGTCGAAGGCCTGCGCGCCGAAGCGGTCATAGAGCTGGCGCTTCTCCGGGTCCTTCAGGACGTCGTAGGCGTGGTTGATTTCCTTGAAGCGGTGCTCGGCCTCGGCATTGCCCGGGTTGCGGTCGGGATGCAGCTCGAGCGCCAGCTTGCGGTAAGCCTTCTTGATGTCTTCCGGTGCCGCGCCGCGCGCGACGCCCAGAAGCGCGTAGTAGTCCTTCGACATGTCTCACTGCCCCTCACGCCGGCAGGCGGCGGCAAGGTCGTCCGGTGACCTCGCCGCCGCTGCCTGGCATCACATCGCTGGACTTAGGCGCTCTTCTTCTTGTCGTCTTCGTCGACTTCCTCGAAGTCGGCGTCGACCACCTTGTCGTCGGAGCCGGCCTGCGGGCCCGGCTGGCCGGCGTCGCCGCCGCCCTGGGCCTGCTCGGCCTGGCTCTTGTAGAGCTGCTCGCCCAGCTTCATCGAGACCTGCGCCAGCGACTGGGTGGCGGTTTCGATCGCCGCCTTGTCGCTGCCCTCGGTGGCCTTGCGCAGGCCCTCGATGGCCTCCTCGACGGCCTTGCGGTCGTCCGCCGCGGCCTTGTCACCGAGGTCGTCCAGAGTCTTCTGCGACTGGTGGATCAGCGCCTCTGCCTGGTTGCGGGCCTCGACCAGCTCGCGCTTGGCCTTGTCGTCGGCCGCGTTCTCCTCGGCCTCCTTCACCATGCGCTCGATGTCGGCGTCGGAGAGGCCGCCGGAGGCCTGGATGCGGATCTGCTGCTCCTTGCCGGTGGCCTTGTCCTTGGCCTGGACGTTGACGATGCCGTTGGCGTCGATGTCGAAGGTGACCTCGATCTGCGGCACGCCGCGCGGCGCCGGCGGGATGCCGACCAGGTCGAACTGGCCGAGCATCTTGTTGTCGGCGGCCATCTCGCGCTCGCCCTGGAAGACCCGGATGGTGACCGCGGTCTGGTTGTCCTCGGCGGTGGAGAAGGTCTGGCTCTTCTTGGTCGGGATCGTGGTGTTGCGCTCGATCAGCTTGGTCATGACGCCGCCCAGGGTCTCGATGCCGAGCGACAGCGGCGTCACGTCGAGCAGCAGGACGTCCTTGACGTCGCCCTTCAGCACGCCGGCCTGGATGGCGGCGCCGATGGCGACCACCTCGTCCGGGTTCACGCCGCGGTGCGGTTCCTTGCCGAAGAAGGACTTCACCGTCTCGATGACCTTCGGCATGCGGGTCATGCCGCCGACCAGGATCACCTCGGCGATCTCGCCGGCGGAGACGCCGGCATCCTTCAGCGCCTGCTTCACCGGGCCCATGGTGCGCTCGATCAGCTCACCGACCAGCGCCTCCAGCTTGGCCCGCGTCAGCTTCATCGTCAGATGCTTCGGCCCGGACTGGTCGGCGGTGATGAAGGGCAGGTTGATCTCGGTCTCCTTGGCCGAGGAGAGCTCGATCTTGGCCTTCTCGGCCGCCTCCTTCAGGCGCTGCAGCGCGAGCTTGTCCTTGCGCAGGTCGATGCCCTGCTCCTTCTTGAACTCGTCCGCCAGGTAGTCGATGATCCGCGCGTCGAAGTCCTCGCCGCCGAGGAAGGTGTCGCCGTTGGTCGACTTCACCTCGAAGACGCCGTCGCCGATCTCCAGGACCGAGATGTCGAAGGTGCCGCCGCCCAGGTCATAGACCGCGATGGTGCCGCCGCCCTTCTTGTCGAAGCCGTAGGCCAGCGCCGCGGCCGTCGGCTCGTTGATGATGCGCAGCACGTTGAGGCCGGCGATCTTGCCGGCGTCCTTGGTCGCCTGGCGCTGCGCGTCGTTGAAGTAGGCCGGCACGGTGATCACCGCCTCGGTCACGCTCTCGCCGAGATAGCTCTCGGCGGTTTCCTTCATCTTCTGCAGGATGAAGGCGGAGACCTGCGAAGGGGAGTAGCTCTCGCCGCGGCTCTCGACCCAGGCGTCGCCATTGGCCGCCTTGACGATCTTGTAGGGGACGAGGTCCATGTCCTTCTTCGTCAGGGGGTCCTCGAAGCGGCGGCCGATCAGGCGCTTGATGGCGAAGAGGGTGTTCTCGGGGTTGGTCACGGCCTGGCGCTTGGCGGACTGGCCGACCAGACGCTCGCCGGACTGCGTGAAGGCGACCTGCGACGGTGTCGTGCGCGCGCCCTCGGTGTTCTCGATGACCTTGGCCTGCTTGCCTTCCATCACGGCGACGCAGGAATTGGTGGTTCCCAGGTCGATACCGATAACCTTACTCATGCTTGGCTCTCCTTCATTCAGCAGCCCTCTCGCCAGCCTTCGGTCGAAGCACCGGCTCCGGGGCCCCATGGCGTTCAACATGCGGTGCCCGCCCGCTCGATCGGCAGATCGGATTATCGGAAAGGCACAGTGGCTGAATGGCTATATAAGCAGGCGGGGGCCGGCTGCAAGCGCCGGGTTCACCGCTGGCCGCAAGGCGGCTGCCACGCTTTGCCGGGCGTCACGGCCTCCGGGTGGTGGCTCGCCATCGGAGAGAAGGGACATCATGCCGCTCTTTCGCGACCGTCCGCCGCTGCCCGACGAGCCGATCTGGCGCTGGATTCTGATCGTCCTGATCGCCAGCACGGTCGCCGCGACGCTGCTCGCCTTCGCCGCCGAGAGCCTCTGGCAGCAGCCGGACCTGGCCAGGGTCGCCGGCTGGTCGGCGATCGTCACCGCGGCGCTCTACCTCTTCTTCCGCTGGCTGGGCGCGCGCGAGGCGGCGAAGCGGGCGGCAGGCTCGACCGCGGAGCGGGGCGATGGCGACTGAGGCCCCGGCCGGCCTGCGGCTGTGGCCGGAGGCGATCGACCCGACCGGCCAGCGCGCCCTGCTGCAGGAGATCCTTGCCCTGCTGGCGGCAGCGCCGCCCTTCCGCCCCACCATGCCGCGCGACGGCAAGCCTTTCTCGGTCACGATGAGCAACGCCGGGCCGCTCGGCTGGGTCGCCGACCGCGCCGGCTATCGCTACCAGCCGCTGCATCCGGAGAGCGGGCGGCCCTGGCCGGCGATCCCGCCGCTGCTGCTGTCCCTCTGGCAGGCGCACAGCGGCTACCGCGCGCCGCCGGAGGCCTGCCTGATCAATCTCTACGATGCCGGGGCGCGGATGGGGCTGCATCGCGACGCCGACGAGGCGGCGCTCGATGCCCCGGTGCTCTCGCTGTCGCTGGGCGACAGCGCGCTCTTCCGCCTGGGCGGACCGCGGCGGCGCGATCCGACCCGCTCCTTCCGGCTGGCGTCCGGCGACCTGCTGCGGCTCGGCGGTGCCGCGCGGCACTGCCACCACGGGATCGACCGCGTGATCGCCGGCAGCAGCCGGCTGCTCGACGACGTGCCGGCGCTGGCGGCACGTCGGATCAACCTGACCCTGCGGCGGGTGACCGCGCCCTAGCGACGCCGCAGCGGGCAGGTGGAGAGCCCGAGGAGGCGATAGGCGGGGCAGAAGCCGGCCAGGCCGGTCAGCAGCGGGACGAGGCCCAGCCAGCCCCAGGGCGTCTGCGGCCCGAGGAAGACCAGCGCGACAATCCCGGCGCCGATGAGAATCCGCAGCGCGCGGTCGAGCGTGCCGATGTTGGTGAACATGGGAGCAGGGCCTCCGCCTGTGGCTGCGATGACGGCCATGCTGAAGCCGGCCCGCGGCCGGCGTCCCTGACCCAGATCAAAGCCGGGAGGACATCAGCCGCACCCTGCACGCCGGGCGCGAGTTGGAAGCAGGCAGCACAACAGGTCCGGCCAAGGCCGGAACGCCGAGAAGGCAGGCAGGTTCGTCAGGCGCGCAGCACCCGAGGCGGTCTCAGCCTCAGCCGTTGCGCCAGGCGGCGCTGGAGCGACAGCGTTTGCAAACCCGCTCACCGGCCCAGGCAGAGACGAAGTCGTCGCGGCAGACGAGGCAGGCGCGCTTCTTCTCTTCGTGTTTCACGTCGGCTTCGTCGCGGTCGAGGGTCAGATCGGTTTCCATAGAGCCTAAGATGGGTATTTTCTTGGCAGAATCCAATTGCCGATCCGGAACTGCGGCGATGCGCCCCGCGCAAGGGTGTCTGCACTGCGACGCCATCCTGGGCGCCTAGATTGGCTCTAGGCAGGGCCTGGCGGCTGCTTCTAGCATCGTGGCGCTCTGCCGAAGGAGGCCGCGATGGGCAAGCTGCTGGGCCAGCAGGAGATCGACCGCTATCGCCGCGACGGCTTTCTCTCGCCGGTCGCGGTGATGGCGCCGGACGAGGCCCTGGCCTGCCGAGGGGCGCTCGAGGCCCTGGAGGCGCGGCACGGCCCTCTGAACTATCTGGTGAAGCCGCACCTGCTTTCCACCCTGGCGGCGCGCCTGGTGCGCCATGCGGCCATTCTCGATGCCCTCGAGGACCTCATGGGCCCCGATCTCCTGCTGTTCGACAGCGCCTTCATCGTCAAGGAGCCGGGGGACGGCAAGCGGGTCTCCTGGCACCAGGACCTGACTTACTGGGGCCTGGAGCCGGCCGAGGCGACCTCGGTCTGGCTGGCGCTCTCGCCGGCGACGGCGGCCAGCGGCGCCATGCGCATGCTCCCCGGCAGCCACCGCCTCGGCCCGCTCGGGCATCGCGAGACCTTCGCCGCCGACAACCTGCTCTCGCGCGGCCAGACGCTGGACCTGGAGATCGACGAGGCGGCGGCGGTGCAGAGCGAACTGCGCCCCGGCGAGATGTCGATCCATGACGGCTGGACCGCGCACGCCTCCGGCCGCAACGACAGCGCCGACCGGCGCATCGGCTTCAACATGAACGTGGTCCGCCCCGGGGTGCGCCAGACCAAGCTGGTCGGCGACAGCGCCACGCTGCTGCGCGGACAGGACCGCTACGGCCACTGGCTGCCCGAGCCCTTGGCCCTAGCGGACTATGGGCCGGCCGGCGTCGCCTTCCAGGCCGCCATTGCCGCCAAGCGCGGCGAGGCGGTGAACCTCGACCGCAGCGGGCGTCTGGTCGGCGGTGGGAAGCGGCCGGCTTGACGGCCGAAGGACCGCCACGGCTGGCAGTTGCGCCGGGATGTCGCGACATTGCGGAGACGGGCCGGCGCCGATCCGCCCCTGGGGCCGACTGCTGTCAGCGATCGTGCAGACCCTTGCCTTCGAGTATTCGCGGCCTGCAGGCCGCGATCCTCTTGTGCCGGGTCGCGGATTGCTTGGCCTGGGAGAAATGCAGAAGATAGCCCCTGCGCCGTCCAGGCGTGAGCGCCGCGAAAGCGGCCTTCAGATCGGGGTCCTCCTGCAGCCGCTTCGCGAGTTCCTCGGGAAGCGCCAGATCATCGCTCTTTAGCGCGACCTTTAGGCCGGCCTTTTCCACTTCGACGGCTTCTCCGACATAGGCCTTCAGGGTGGCTTCGCACCCGGCGATCTGCGACGCGCCGGTGAACTTGATCAGGCGCATCGACCGCGAGTTGTCGCCCGGCGCGACGAGGAGGCCCGCGGGATCCTTCAGCAGCACGCCCTTGAAGAAGGCCACGGCGCAGTAGTCCTTGAGGCCCCAAAGGGCGGCGATGTTCTTCGTCTCGAAGGTGTAGCAGGGGGAGCGCCACTTGAAATCCTCCGCCACCGGGCACGCGCGGAGGATCGCTCTCAGCGCTTCGAGTTCGGTCTGCCATCTCTCGGCCTTGGCGACGAAGGCGTCGACCCTGGAATCGCCATCGCTCATTGCCTGGTCCTGATCCTGTAGTCGCCCACGGGAGGGGGGCAGATTAGCAGCGCATGCGCTGTCCCTCTATCGGCGTCACCAACGTCCGGAAGCCAGGAGGCGTTGGTCGCCGGCCACCGCCAGGCACAGAGCGCGTGCGCTCATCGTCGCTCCTTCAGGACCGCGTCGGCGCCACCCGGCGGTAGCTCAGCGCCTCGGCGATGTGGAGGCGGCCGACGGTCTCCGCGCCGGCGAGGTCGGCCAGCGTGCGGGCGACCCGCAGCACGCGGTGATAGCCGCGCGCCGACAGCCTGAGCCGCTCGGCCGCCTCGGTCAGCAATGCACGGCCGGCCGCCTCCGGCGCGGCGACCTGCTCCAGCAGCGTGCCGTCGGCTTCGGCGTTGGTGGCGAGCCCCTGACCGGCGTAGCGGTCCGCTTGACGCGCGCGCGCGGCGGCGACGCGGGCGGCGACCTCGGCCGAGCCCTCGGCCGGCGGCGGCAGCGAAAGATCGGCCGCGGCGACCGCCGGCACCTCGACGTGCAGGTCGATGCGGTCGAACAGCGGCCCGGAGATCTTCGCCTGGTAGTCGCTGGCGCAGCGTGGCGCCCGCGCGCAGGCCAGCGCCGCGTCGCTAAGGTGGCCACAGCGGCAGGGGTTCATCGCCGCCACCAGCTGCACGCGCGCCGGATAGGTGACGTGCGCGTTGGCCCGGGCGATGGCGATCTCGCCGCTTTCCAGCGGCTGGCGCAGGGTCTCCAGCGCGCCGCGCTGGAACTCCGGAATTATGTAGCAACCACACCTCGTGAATCCCGCAGCGCAGGCATAGCGCCTTATCCTCTGGCGCATGACCGAAAGACCCAACACCGTCGCGGGTTTGCTCGACAAGCGCCGCGAAATCGCAGGGAAGATCGAGCATCACCAGCGCGCCCTCAATGACCTGGTGATCGACCTTGACCACGTTGACGCCTGCATCCGCCTGTTTGATCCCGAGTGCGATCTAGGCCCAGCCAAGGCCAAGCGGTTTCCGGCCCAGCACGCAGCCTTTCGAGGCGAGACACAACGCTACGTCCTCGGCGCGCTCAGGGCCGCCGCAGGGCCTGTCACGTCACTGGAGATAGCAGTGGAAGTGGTGAAGGGGCGCGGGCTGGACCCGAACGACCAGCAAGCCGTTAGCCTCATTCGTAAGCGTGTCGGCGCCTGCCTGTTCAAGCTCAGGCAGAAGGGCGTCGTGCAGGAAATGCCGATGACGGGCAGCTACAAGGGATGGAAGACGGCGGCTTAAACCCCAAGGGCGCCGCGGATCCTTGCCACGTCATTGCTCCTGATTCCCCTACACGCATCTAACGCATCCAAGATGCTTTGAGAAAGACCTGGGTGGACCTTGCCGATGAGGCACGAACTTCCAATCACGGTATCATCAAGTTCAATTATGGCGTCGCATTCAATAAAGCTGTCATGCTGCAGAAAGCCGCTATGCCGGGCGTAATCTAACGGTACGCTGTCATTAACTGGATCTACGTGCGAATTCAATTCGCAGGAACAGCCCCCATTTGATAGAGACACAAACGACCATTTTGGTGACCGGCAAGTGGAATTATATGGTCGTCATGAATCCAGATGACATCCAGTGGCCTCACTAGCGGTCACAGGCGCATAATCCGCGCCGCCTCTCTAAGATAAGCCACCCGCTGCGCGTAGTGGTCTTCGATCAGGTCGTTCGGGATCACAATGCCGAAGCTGCCGGGTTCGTACGTGAGCGCCCAGGGTGTGCCGCTGGCATGCATTGCGCGATAGAGCAGAGCCGCTCATGCGCCACGTAGTTCTCGCTGACCCTGCGAAATAAGGCTGCTCGCGGACGGATCAGGAGCCTGATCGGGCGCCGAGAACGGTTCCGTTACGGGCCGGCTACGATAACGGCGCACAGCATTGTACAGGCGCAGAATAGCCAGCCCATATTGCCAGCTCATAGAACCTCATCGTTGATCAGGGGCCTGTGGTACAAGCCCAGCATCCAGCCATGAGCGACGTAAACGAGCGCGTTTAGAAGCTGCATGGGCGTCGGCGTCTCGCATGCTCTAGCGCATGGTCAATGAGGCGGTTTGCGACAACCTTGCTGTCGTAAACGTCCGGGCGAACATCCATCCGTGGAGCTAGCCTTACTATATAGGCGATTTAACCCACGTCAGGTCAATGGCTTAAATTGATTCGTGGATCAATGACTTAGGCGTTCCGCTGCCAGTAGCCCTTCCACTGCCGGCTGACAGGAGCGCCAGCCGCCGCGGCGGCCGTCAGCAGGAAGAGCGTACCGTTATCGACCCGGCGGTGATCCTCGCGCCAAGCCATCTCGCCGGCATAGGCGTACAGGTACTCGCCGCTGATCTTGTGGTGCTGGCCGATCTCGGCGCGGCGCAGGCGAGAGAAGTAGCTTTCCGCCTGATTGGTGCAGACGCCCTCGTCCATGAACGCGACCGAGTGGTTGATGCGGCGTGCGTCTCGTAGCTGGCGTGCAGGGCGTCCCACGACGACGCCTTCGTCGGCGTAGACGGTCGTGCCGGTCTCGACGCGCTCGCGGATCGTGTCGACGCTGTCGTCTTCGTCGCTTGAACACGAACGGCAGCGTCCGGCCCTTGCGCTCGCGCATGACGACGACGACGCGGCGCTTGCCGGTCTGGTTCTCCTTCAGGCGACGGTCCTTGCGGTCCTCCTTGCGGTTCTCCGGGCTTCACGTAGCCGCCGAAGTACGCGCCGTCGATCTCGACCTCGCCGGACAGCGTCATGTCCTGATGCTCGGCAGCCATCGCCTCACGCAGCTTGTGGGCCAGCACGAAGGCCGTCTTGTACTGGCAGTCCAGATCGCGGCTGAGCTGCAACGCGCTGATGCCCTTGGCGCCGTTCACGAAGATCGCGATAGCGGCCAGAAGGTCGCGGATCGGCAGCTTGCGGCTGGCGAAGATCGTGCCGACGTGACCGAGAACTGGTGCGCTGCACGCCTTGCACTTGAAGATGCGGCGGGCGTTGTAGTCGTAGACCGCGCACAAGCCGCACTTGGGCAGACCGGCTCGCCATCGGTGTCAGCCCAGCGGATCGCCTTGAAGACCTGGCGAACGCCTCGTCATCCGACAGCCGCATGACCTGCACCAGGCTAAGGGTGCGGGCTTTGGCGGAAAGGGAAGTGCTGGAAGTGCTGCGACATGGTCTTATCACCGTGTCTGACGCACGTAGAGCATCAGATGTGATGACGCACCTATTGAACATATCGGGCATATATCACCGGAAGTGGTGATATCATCCCATCTTGGAGGCGGCTATGCCCGAAACTGATTGGACGGCGCGTGAAGGGCCTACTCAAGGCGGAGCTGAAGCGGAAGGGCGTCGGCTACCGTGAGCTGGTCGGACCAGCTGCACGGATATGGGCGTGCAGGAGTCCGAGCGAAATGTCGAGGAAACAAGTTAGCTCGGGGCAGATTCACCGGCTGTATCTTCCTTCAATGCCTTGTCGCGACGGGACGTCAGCCCAGACTTGCGGCCGGTGACTACGTCGTCATCGTCTGGTTAGGCTCCAGCACATTATAGATGCGGTATGCAATCGGCTTACCATGAGCGCGCCTGCACATTGACATCAACCAAAAACCCGCGACCCAGTAGCAGGTTCTCTGTCTGCGTCATCTCGCGTTTGATGGTCTCGCGCCAGCCAAGAGACACAGGCAATGACTGCAAATCGCACATCGCTTATTGTTCGCTCGATCACCCGTTCGAGCTCTCGCCGTTCCGACTACCCGCTGTTCTTGCTACATACGTTTGATGAGCGAAAACAAGCACGTATTTTCGTGTCTGCGACGCCGTTGCCTCGATCCCGCAGGCTTGGCCTCATCGTCGCTCATCGAGACGGCTCCGGCGCACATGTTGCATCGCAACTCAACAGATACGCTGACTCAATTGTTCGAGCTCGTCGCAGTTGGCCAAGCATTAGCGCCTTCCTCATGTTGACGCGGGAGACGCCACCTGAAGGGGGCGTGTACCAAAACCTGCCGGTGGGTCCTTCGTGACAAGGCTTCATCCCGGAACGCCCGGTCGAACTTACTAAAAAGTGCGCTGCAAGATATCGGACCGCCCGTCTTAGCGATCATTGTGAAGTCCGTCCGAAGGTATTGATGTCCCGATCCATCGATGAGAATGGCTTCCGCCGCGTGAGGAACAGCCCAAGCGAGGGTACCAACTGGACTGCCGACGCAGCCATCCCGGCCAACATACAGACAGCCGCACAGTGGGCCGCTCCGTCCCAGGGGCTCGAACCCGTGAGGAACTCGACTATCGCGCAAGAATTGCAAGACCCGTACAGGCCGCCGACGAGATCGTCGAGCGCAATGGGGTCATCGATGTCGAGTTTGGTGATGACGCTATCCGTCGGCGCGTCTGCCAGCATCCACACCCGACTCGTGAGTACGCGGGGCAAGCCTACCTGGCCTCGCCTGAATTGTCACTCCCGCAATCGCGTCGGCATCTCACCATTCAGTTCGACCCCCTGTGTAGGCATGGTGCATTTGCTACCTAATGCCGTGGAACTCCGGCAGCTCGTCGAGGAACAGCACGCCGAGGTGCGCCAGCGAGATCTCGCCGGGCTTGGCGCGCAGGCCGCCGCCGGCCAGCGCCACCAGCGAGGCCGAGTGGTGCGGGTCGCGGAAGGGGCGTCGGCGCAGCAGGCGGCCGCCGGCGATCTGGCCCGCGACCGAGTGCACCATCGAGACCTGCAGCGCCTCGGCCGGCGACAGCGGCGGCAGCAGCGCCGGCAGGCGCCGCGCCAGCATCGACTTGCCGGCGCCGGGCGGCCCGATCATCAGCAGGTTGTGGCCGCCGGCCGCCGCCACCTCCAGCGCGCGCTTGGCGCTCTCCTGGCCCTTGATGTCGCGCAGGTCCAAAGCTGTGGCGCCCTCGGCGGACGACAGCGGCTCGGCCTGCGGCCGCGGCGGCGAGAGCACCTGCGTGCCCTTCACGTGGTTGACGAAGGCGATCAGGCTCGCCGGCGCCAGCACCTCCAGGCCGGCCGCCCAGGCGGCCTCGCCGCCCTGCGCCGCCGGGCAGACCAGCGCCGCATCTCGCGGGCCAGGGCGGCGATCGCCGCCGGCAGCACGCCGGCGACCGGCGCGATGTGGCCGTCGAGGCCGAGCTCGCCCAGCGCCAGCAGGCCGGCCAGCGCGTCGGCCGGCAGCACCTCCATGGCGGCCAGCAGGGCCAGCGCGATCGGCAGGTCGAAGTGGCTGCCCTCCTTGGGCAGGTCGGCCGGCGCCAGGTTCACCGTGATGCGCTTGGGCGGCAGCGCCAGGCCGATGGCGGAGAGCGCGGCGCGCACCCGCTCGCGGCTTTCGCCCACCGCCTTGTCGGCCAGCCCGACCACGGCTGAAGGCCGGCAGCCGGCGCCCATCTGCACCTGCACGTCGATCACCTCGATGCCGCGGAAGGCCACCGTCGAGACTGCAACACCATTGGCTTCCCCACAGAGCAACTGGCGCTAGTTGCAGTTCAGGAGGGCGCCACCGCCGAGTAAGGCTGGCGCTGGGGGTGCCGCTGCGGCAGGCGGCGTGCCGCTCGCCGGCGTTGAGCTTGGCCCGCGCGGACAAGGTGCCGCGCTCCTCTAGGGCGGCGATTGTGCCATGGTGGCATTGAGACTCCGGAAGGCAGCAGAATGATCACCGACAGCACCAGACGATGGGCCGTCGCCGGCGCGGTGTTGGCGATGGTGCTCTTCGCGGGGAATTTCCTCCTGAGCCGGCGGGCGACCGGGATCGGCATCTCGCCGATCGATCTCGTCACGCTGCGCTTCGGATCGGCCGGCCTCTTCTTCCTGCCCTTCGTCTGGCGGCTCTGCCGGCCGCTGGCGACCCTCGGCGGGGTCGGCTGGCTGCGCGGCGTGACGCTGGCGCTGCTCGGCGGCGCGCCCTATTTCCTCGCCATCGCGGCCGCCATGGCCTATGCGCCGGCCGGCCACGGCGCGGTGCTGAACCCCGGCATGGTGACGCTCGGCGCGATCGCGCTGGCCTTCGTCAGCGGCGACCGCCTGGGGCCCTTCAGTGTGATCGGCGTGCCGCTGATGCTGGTCGGCCTGGTGCTGGTCGGCGGCGACGGCATCGCCGGCCACCCGGATGCGCCGCAGGCCTGGATCGGCGACCTGCTGCTGGCCGCGTCGGGGCTTGCCTGGGCGGGCTACGGCTTCCTGATGCGCCGCTGGAAGGTCGATGCCCTGACCGCGACGACGCTGATCTCGGTCCTGTCGCTGCTGCTCTGGGTGGTGCCCTACCTCGCCATCACCGGCGACCGGCTCTGGCGCCTGCCGGCCGAGGAACTGCTGCTGCAGTCGCTCTATCTCGGCCTGGCGGCCGGCGGCATCGCCGTCGTCCTCTACAGCCGCGCCGTCATCATCCTGGGGGTGGCGCGCGCCGGCCTCTTCCCGCCATTGGTGCCGCTGGTCGGCGTCTCGCTGGCGGCACTCTGGCTGGGCGAGACGGTGACGGCCTGGCAGCTGGCCGGCATGGCGGTGACGGTCACCGGCATGCTGCTGGCGTCACTGCCGCGCGACTGGGGCCTGCGCGCGCTGCGGCGGTCCTCGGCCGGCTGACCGCGCCGGGGCGCGGCCTCAGCAGCCGGAGTCGCCGCTCGCCCCATCGGGCATGACGGTGCCGCAGAGGATCGCCTCGGCGATGGTGGCGCCCTCCAGGGTCGCGTGCCACAGGCTGGCGCCGCCGAAGTTCGCCTTGCCCAGCTTCGCACCGGTCAGGTCGGCGTCGGCGAGATTGGCGATCGTCAGGTCAGCGCCGGTCAGGTTGGCGTTCACCATGTAGCTGTAGCGCAGGTCGGCGTCCTTCAGGTTGGCGCCGCTGAGATCGGCGTCCGGCAGCAGCGCGTCGAGCAGCTCCGCCTCGCTGAGGTCGGCGCCGGCGAGCTTGGCGCCGGTCAGGTCGCTGTTGCGCAGGTCGGCGCCCTGCAGGATGGCGTCGGTCAGGATCGTGCCCTTCAGGTCGGCGTGGCGCAGGTTCGCGTGCCACAGGCTGGCGCCGGTGAGATCGAGGCCCTTCAGGTTGGCGGTGCTGAGATCGCAGCGGTCGCAGGACTTGGTGGTGCGCAGCTGCTCCAGCTGGGCCGGATCGGCGGCCTGTGCGACGGCGGCGAGGCCGCTCGTGGTGGCCAGGCTGGCGGCGAGGGCGATGGCGATCTTCATGGGCTGCTCCTTGCGGTGAGCGGTGAGCCTATCGCATTCCTCGCCCCATAGGGGGCCAAGCTGGCGGCACGGGCGACAGGCCGGCCGTCCGCTAGCCGCCCAGATAGCCCTTCAGCACGTTGACCGCGTTGATGCCGATCTCCTCGACGGCATAGCCGCCCTCCATGACGAAGAGCGTCGGCTTCTTCAGGCCGGCGATCATCGCGCCCATCTCGAGGTAGTCGGGGGACTTCAGCTTGAAGTGGCTGATCGGGTCCTTCTCGAAGGTATCGACGCCGAGCGAGACCACCAGCACTTCCGGCTTGTAGGCCGCGGTCTTGGCGCAGGCGTCGGTCAGCGCCTCCCGGTAGGCCGGCCAGCCGGTGCCCCAGCGCATCGGGTAGTTGAGGTTGAAGCCCTCGCCGCGATCGCGGCCGCGTTCCTCGGCGAAGCCGGCGAAGTAGGGGTACTCCTGGTCGGGGTGACCGTGCAGCGAGGCGAAGAGCACGTCGTCGCGGTCGTAGAAGATGTCCTGCGTGCCGTTGCCGTGATGATAGTCGACGTCGAGGATCGCGACCTTGCCGGCGCCGCCGTCGCGGAAGGCCTGCGCCGCCGCCGCGGCGTTGTTGATGTAGCAAT
The DNA here is from genome assembly GCA_942492185.1 of uncultured Alphaproteobacteria bacterium. Lineage (GTDB taxonomy): Bacteria > Pseudomonadota > Alphaproteobacteria > Kiloniellales > JACOMY01 > CALOEA01. The sequence continues at coordinate 70,813 of CALOEA010000049.1, read as the reverse complement.
AGCCGCCGCCCATGTCCTTCATCGCATGGTGGCCGGGCGGCCGGCAGAGCGCGAAGGCATGGGTCTGTCCGCCGGCGACCAGGCGCTGTGCGGTGATGGCGCAGTCGAGCGAGGAGCGGATCGCCGCCCAGGTGCCCCGGGTGAAGGGCACCGACATGTCGAAGCAGTACCAGCCGTAGCGCGAGGCGGCGGAGACGCCCGGCGCCTGCCGCAGCCCGCGCAGCGCGAAGGTGAAGGGCATGCCGTAGTCGGCCTCCGGGAAGGCGCCCTTCCAGAGGTCGTAGGCCTCGGCGAGGAAATCGAGATAGCCGGCGTCGTGCACCCGCTTGGCCGGCGCCAGACCGATCGCCTCCGGCTCGGAGAGCTCCTTGAAGCCCTCGCGCTCCAGGCTGCCCAGCACCATGTCCATGCGGCTCGGCATCTCGAACATCGGCACCAGCTCGCCGTTGATGACCTCGTGCGCGCCGTCGTGGCCGCGATGGGTCTCGGAATAGATCACCTGCATGGAACGGGGCTCCTGTTGATGCGGTCGTGTCAGGTCTTGGCGGCGCCGGCCAGCGTCACGTGGGCGGCCGACCAGGCGCCGGGCCAGACCTCGGCGGCGCCGTTGCGCAGGGCGCGGATCTCGGCGATCGGGATGTCGGCGACGATCAGCAGCGGCCCCTCGTCCGGCGCCTCGGCGCGCGCCGCCTCCTCGCCCAGGACGCCGACATGGCCCAGCGCCTCCTCGCAGGGCGAGAAGACGGCGGCGCCGGAGACATTGCTGCCGCGGTCGGCCAGGCCGCCGGCCTTGCCGATGCAGCCGACCGCCGCCACCACGCTCATCAGCTCGACTGCGCGGGCCTTGGCGCAGCCGAAGACGCGGGAATAGCCGGAGAGCTTCTCGGTCATCGAGGGCACCAGCAGCAGGTCGAGGTTCTGCGGCGCCAGCAGCGAGGAGAGCGCCGGCATCTCGACGTCGAGGCAGATCAGCGTCGCCATCCTGAGGCCGCGCCACTCCACCACTTCGATGGCTTCGCCGGTGGCGAGGTTCCAGGCCGCCGGATTGCGCTCGCCCGGGGTCAGCACCAGCTTGTCGTGCTTCACCCGCCGCCCGTCGGGTAGCAGCAGCCAGGCGCGGTTGAGGTGCGCCGGCTGGCCGGCCGGCGGGTCGCGCCGCGGCCAGGGCATCGAGCCGACCAGGAGCGCCATGTCGTAGGTCCGCGGCAGCCGGGCGACCAGGTCCAGCGCCTCGACGGCCTGCTCGGCCATCCAGGGAATCTCCTCGTCGGCCGCCAAGCCGGTCGGCGCAAAGGACATCCACTGCTCGACGTTGTACTCCGGCAGCACCAGCAGGTCGGCGCCCTGCGCCTTGGCCTCGGCCATCTTCGCCTCGATGGCGGCGGCCCAGGCGCCCAGGCCGTTCAGCGGCTGCGCGATGTTCTGCGCCCAGAGCGCGAGGGTCAGGCGGTCGAGCGGGGTCTCGTCGGTCATGGCACCTGGCTTCCAGTGGCACCGGCTGCGGAGCGTCTCGCCGGTGAAGACGATAGGGCGGAAACGGAAACGGGGGGAGCCGGCCGGCTCCCCCCGTCGTCCGCTCGTCGAGGGAGCCTACTTCAGCAGGTTGGTCCAGAGCTGGTTGTACTTCTCCACCACCTCCTGCGAACAGATCGGGGTGAACTCGGCCAGCTCGGCCTTGCCCTCGGGCATCTTGATCTCCGGCGCGGTGGCCCACTCCTCCGGCAGGAAGGCCTCGCTACCGAGGACGCCGTTGGCATACTTGGCGTAGTCGGACACCAGCGCCGCGTTCTCCGGAACCATCAGGAAGTTCTGGAAGATCTTGGCGTTCTCCAAGTTCGGCGCATCGGCCAGCACGGCGACGTTGTCCATCCACACCGGGAAGCCCTCGACCGGGTAGGCGTACTTCACGGTCGGGCGCTGCAGGCGGACGCGCATGGCGGCGCCGTTCCAGCCCTGCGAGGCCGCGGTGTCGCCGGCGACCATGGTGTCGATCATGCCGTAGTCGATGGTCCGCCAATGGGGCTTGGCGGCGACCAGCATCTCGTACATCGCCTTGAGGTCTTCCGGATTGTCGTTGCAGAGCGGCTTGCCCATGTAGCGCAGCGCCGCGTTGAAGACCTCGTCCTGCGAGGGCTGCATGTTGATCTTGCCCTGCAGTTCCGGCGGCGGCTCGAACAGCACGCCCCAGGTGTCGATGTCACCGCCATAGACCGCAGTGTCGACCGCGAAGGCGGTGGTGCCCCACTGCCATGGCACCGAGTAGTGGCGGCCCGGATCGAAGTAGGGGTCGGCCCACAGCGGGTCGAGGTTCTTGGCGTTCTCCATCTGGTCGGGGCGGGTCTCCGCCAGCAGGCCGTCGTCGATCATGATCTTCAGCGCGTAGTCGGTCGGCACGACGATGTCGTAGCCGGAGTTGCCCGCGCGCACCTTGGCCAGCATGGTCTCGTTGGAATCGAAGTCGTCGAGCGTGACCTTGATGCCGGTCTCCGCCTCGAACTTCTCGATCAGCTTGGGGTTGGTGTAGTCGCCCCAGTTGTAGATGTGCAGGTCGCCGTCGGCCAGTGCCGGCCCCGCGATCAACAGGGCCGCCGCCGAGGCGGCAATGCCGAGATAACGTCGCATCATGAAGTCTCCCTTTCTAGTTATCCTCTTGGGTGGTCGTTCGCCCCCTACTTTCGTCGTCGCCCCAGGATGAACGACGCCGTAACCAGTATTATCGAGATCACCAGCAGGATCGAGGACATCGCGTTGATCTCCGGGCTGATGCCGCGGCGCAGCGAGGTCCAGATGTAGATCGGCAGCGTGGTTTCGCCGGGGCCGGCGACCAGCAGCGTGATGGTGAAATCGTCGAAGGAGATGACGAAGGCGAGCGTCGCGCCGGCGACGATGCCCGGGGTCATCAACGGCAGGGTGACGCGCCGGAAGGTCTGCCAGCGCGAGGCATAGAGGTCGGCGGCGGCCTGCTCCAGGGTCTTGTCCATGTCCTCCAGCCGGGCGCGGATCGGCAGGTAGGCGAAGGGAATGCAGAAGACCGTGTGGGCGATCATCAGCTTGAAGATGCCGGGGGTCCAGCCGACCACGTCGTACATGAAGCCGAAGAAGATCAGCGTGGCGATGGCGGTGACGATCTCCGGCACCATCAGCGGCATGTTGATCAGCATGTAGCTCGAGGTCATGCCGCGCCAGGGGCGCGTGCGCGTCGTCGCCAGCGCCGCCATGGTGGCGCAGCTGGTGCCGACGATGGTCGCGAAGGCGGCGATCTGCAGCGAGATCAGCGCCGCGTCCTGGATGTCCTTGTTGGCGAAGGCGTCGCCGTACCATTTCCAGGAGAAGCCGGCCCATTGCGAGACCGAGCGGGTCTCGTTGAAGGAGAAGAACACCAGCACCATGATCGGCGCATAGAGCAGGAGCAGGCAGAAGGCTGCCATCGGCGCGAAGCCGTGCTGCTTCTTCAGGTTGATGGCCCCGCGCCGCGGGCGCGGCGCCGCGGTGACGATGGCCGGCGCGGCGTGGGTGCTCTGCTCAGCCATGCAGGGCCGCCTGCTGGCGGGTGTTGTTGCGGGTGTAGATCAGCAGCGCGATCATCACCATGCCCATGAGGATCAGCGCGGTGGCGGCGCCGAAGGGCCAGTCGCGCCCCGAGCCGAACTGCAAGGCGATGAGGTTGCCGATCATCAGCTGCTTGCCGCCGCCCATCAGGGTCGGCGTCACGTAGGCGCCGATCGCCGGGATGAAGACCAGGATCGAGCCGGCGACGATGCCGGGCTTGGACAGCGGCACGATGATCCGGCGCAGCACCTTGAAGCGGCTGGCGTAGAGATCGTAGCCGGCCTCGACCAGGCGGAAATCGAGCTTCTCCAGGCTGGCATAGAGCGGCAGCACCATCAGCGGCAGGAAGGCGTAGAGCAGGCCGACGGTGATGGCGTAGTCGGTGAACATGATGCGCATCGGCGTGCTGATCACCCCGATGCTGATCAGCGCGTTGTTCAGGATGCCGTCGTCGCGCAGGATCACGAACATCGCGTAGGTGCGGATCAGCAGGTTGGTCCAGAACGGCAGGGTGATGAGGAAGACCCAGAAGGTGCGCTGCGCCGGCGGCCGCGTCGCCATGAAATAGGCGGTGGGATAGCCGAGGATCAGGCAGACCACGGTGGTGACCAATGCCAGCAGCACCGAGCGGCCGATGATCATGAGATAGCTGTCGGTGAAGATCAGCTTGCTGTCGTCGAAGAGATCCTTCTCGAACAGGAACTTCACGTAGGCGTCGGTGGAGAACTCCCAGCGCACGCCGCCGTAGGTGCCGGGCTCCAGCAGCGAATAGACCAGCATGATCAGCAGCGGGCCGACGCCGAACAGCGCGATCAGCACGATGGCCGGACTGACCAGGCCCCACCGCGCCCGCCGCTCGCGCTTCTCGCTCACCGCGCGGGAGGCGGCGACGCGGGCCTCCGCTTCGGCCAGGGCCTGCTGCTCGCTTTCGCCGAGGAGGAGCGACACGGCGCTAGTCCTCCAGCATGCGGGCGGACCCCGGCGGGATGTCGATGGCGACGCGGTCGCCGACGCTGAAGCTGGACTGGCCGTCGAGCGCGTTCTGCACCCGCACGTTCAGGCGGCTGCCATCGCTCAGCGCGACGTCGTAGTTCGTGTCGGTGCCGATGTACATGGTCTGCTCGACCGCGCCGTCGTCGCCCGCCACCAGCCGGATCTTCTCCGGGCGTATCGCCAGGGTGACGGTGGCGCCGACCGGCGGCGCGCCCATCGGGGTCGCCAGCAGTTCCTGGCCGCCCGGGGTGCGGCAGCGGATGTGGCCGTTCTCGCGGCCGGTGATCTCGGCCGCCAGGAAGTTGGAATCGCCGATGAAGTCGGCGACGAAGCGGTTGACCGGCGTCTCGTAGATCTCCAGCGCCGTGCCGAGCTGCTGCACCTTGCCCTGGCTCATGACCGCGATGCGGTCGGACATGGTCAGCGCTTCCTCCTGGTCGTGGGTGACGAAGACGAAGGTGATGCCGGTGCGCTTCTGCAGCGCCTTCAACTCGGCGCGCATCCCCTGGCGCAGTTTCAGGTCGAGGGCCGAGAGCGGCTCGTCGAGCAGCAGCACCTTGGGATGATTGGCCAGCGCGCGCGCCAGGGCGACGCGCTGCTGCTGGCCGCCGGACAGCTGCGAGGAGCGGCGCCCGGCCATCGCCTCCATCTTCACCAGCGCCAGCATTTCCTCGACCGTGGCGCCGATCTCGCTGCGCCGCAGGCCGCGCATCTCCAGGCCGAAGGAGATGTTCTGCGCGACCGTCATGTGCGGGAAGAGGGCGTAGGACTGGAAGACCGTGTTGACCGGCCGCTGGTTCGGCGGCAGGTGGACGACCGACTCGCCGGCCAGCAGGATGTCGCCGGCGGTCGGCAACTCGAAGCCTGCGGTCAGGCGCAGGAGCGTGGTCTTGCCGCAGCCGGAGGGCCCGAGGAGGGTGAAGAACTCGTTCTGGCGAATGGCCAGGGACACGTGGTCCAGCGCGGTGACGCTATCGGTGCCGCTGCCGAATACCTTGGTCAGCCCGCGGACCTCGATCGCATTGGCTTCCGGCAAATGGGCACCCCTGCTCGTTCTTTTGTCTTGTTGAACGAAATGCTAGCGAGCGAGCGGCCTGCTTTGCAATGAAGCATTTGGTGCGGCGCAAAAAATGATCGCGCCGCCCATCGTCAGAGGGACGCCGTGCGCCGGTCAGGGAGAGCCGGCCCGCGCGCCCGCGGCCCGGCCCTCCCCTCGTTGGCGGCCCCGCTGGGCCGTCTTCGCCTTCAGCTCTTCAGGCGGGTCCAGACCTTGTCGCGCAGCTCCACCGCGGCGGTGGAGCAGGCCTTGAAGCCGACCAGGCGGTCGCCATAGGCGGCGGGCATGTTCACCGCGGCGTCCGCCTTCATGTCGGGCAGGAGATAGTCGCCGGCCCCCATGATCGGGGTCGAGTAGCCGGTGTAGTTCGCCGCCATCGCGGCGTTCTCCGGATCCATCATGAAGTTGAGAAAGATCTTGGCATTCTCCATGTTCGGCGCATCGGCCAGGACCGCCAGATGGTCGGACCAGAAGGTCGTGCCCTCCTCGGGGTAGACGTAGACGCGGTCCGGCTTCTCGCGCCACACCCGGTGGGCGGCGCCGTTCCACTGCATGTGGATCGCGACCTCGCCGGCGATCATGCGGTCGATCGTGCCCTCAGAGGAGTAGAGCTTGAGCTGTTCCTTCTGCTTCAGCAGCAGGTCGAGAATCTTCTGCGCCTCGTCCTGGCTCTCGGTGCACTTGTCGAAGCCGAGGTAGTAGGCGGCCGCGTAGTAGAGGTCGCGCTGGTCGTCGAGCGCCGCGATGCCGGCGGCGGCGAGTTCCGGCGAGGGCTCGAAGAACCACGACCAGCTGTCGGTCAGCAGCGCGCCCTCGACGTAGTCCGGCAGGCCCAGGGCCTTGGCGATCATCGCCGGATGATAGGAGATGCCGGTGGTGCCCCACATGTAGGGCACGGTGTGCATCCGCTCCGGATCCTCGACCGGTGCGTCGAAGGGCGCCGGCACGTTCTTGAAGTTCGCCATCGACTTGGCGTCGACCTCGGCCAGCAGGCCCTGCTCGCTCATGGCGATCACGGTCGTGCCGGAGGGGAAGACGATGTCGTAGCCGGAGCCGCCGGCCTGGACCTTGGAGAGCATCTCCTCGTCGGAGGCATAGGTATCGAGCGTCACCTCGATGCCGGTTTCGGCCTGGAACTTCTCGATCAGGTCCGGGGAGAAGTAGTTGGACCAATTGAAAAGATTCAGCGCGCCCTCGGCGCTGGCCGGTCCGGCAGTGGAAAAAATAAGTCCTGCCGATAGCAAGCTGAGAAATAGTGTATTTTTCTTGCGCATCGCTCTGCGAAGCTCCCTGTTGTTTTATTTGTCGTCGCTGTGGGGGTGCCAGTCTGCAGCTCGGATGCTGATCGGCGGCGCGATCTTACTACGCGAATACCTTAAAATGCAAGTCCGTTGTCGCAAATGGACTTTTAGTGACGTCGAGACGACAGCAGGAAGGAGAGCGATACGAAGGCCACGGAGACCAGCAGCATCAGCGAGGAGATGGCGTTCACCTCCGGCGTGATCCCCATGCGCACGAGGCCGTAGATATAGACCGGCAGGGTGGTGGAGCCGGCGCCGCCGATGAAGAAGGTGGTGACGAAATCGTCCAGCGAAATGATGAAGGCCAGCATGGCGCCGGAGAGAATGCCCGGCCAGAGCAGGGGCAGGGTCACCCGGCGGAAACTGCGCCACGGGGTGGCATAGAGGTCGCCGGCGGCCTCCGCCAGCGCCGGGTCCAGGCCCTCGAGCCGGGCGCGGATCGGCAGGTAGGCGAAGGGGATGCAGAAGACCGTGTGGGCGATCATCACGGTGACCAGGCCCAGCTGCAGGCCGACCAGCACGAAGAACAGCAGCGCGGCGATGGCGGTGACGATCTCCGGCACCACCAGCGGCATCGCCAGCAGCGCCATCACGCCGTTGCGGCCGCGAAAGCGTGCGCGGGCCATGCCGAGGGCCGCCACCGTGGCCAGGGCCGTGGCGGAGGCCATGGCGACCACGGCGATCAGCAGGGAGTTCTTCGCCGCCTTCAGCATGTCCTCGTTGGCCAGGGCGATGCCGTACCAGTCGAACGAGAATTCGGTCCAGACCGTCGCCGTGCGGTTCTCGTTGAAGGAGAGGGTGATCAACAGCAGGATCGGCAGGTAGAGATAGGCGAAGAAGACCACCGCGACGATGCCGAGGCCGGGGAAGCGGCCGACCCGGAAGGCGCGTCCTCTGCGCGGCTGCGCTGCGGTGCGCGGTGGCTGCGCGGTCATCGCGGCGGTTCGCCGCGCTTGAGCCGGAGCGCGTAGATCGTCATCGCCAGCAGCACGACGGCCAGCAGGAAGAAGGCGAGCGCGGCGCCGAACGGCCAGTTGCGCGACGCGCCGAACTGCATGCCGATCAGGTTGCCGATCATCAACTGCTTGTTGCCGCCGAGCAGGGCCGGCGTCACGTAGCTGCCCAGGCAGGGGACGAAGACCAGGATGGCGCCGGCGATCAGGCCGGGCTTCGCCAGCGGCACGACGATCCGCCGCAGCGTGGCCCAGCGCGGCGCGTAGAGGTCGTGCGCGGCCTCCAGCAGGCGCAGGTCCATCTTCTCCAGGCTGGCGTAGATCGGCAGCACCATGAAGGGCAGGAAGGAGTAGGTCAGCCCGACCCCGATGGCGAAGTCGTTGTACATCAGCGGCAGCGGCGAGGAGATGACGCCCCAGTCGAGCAGCCAGCTGTTGATCAGGCCGGTATCGCGCAGCAGCAGAATCCAGGCGTAGTTGCGCACCAGCAGGTTGGTCCAGAAGGGAATCGTCACCAGGAAGATCAGCAGGTTGCGCCGGCGCTTCGGCTGCATCGCCATGTAGAGCGCGACCGGAAAGCCGACCAGCAGCGCGGTCGCGGTGGTGACGGCCGACAGCAGGAAGGACCGCAGGAAGATGCTGAGATAGTCGGTGCTGAAGGTCAGCGAGTCGTCGAGATTGCGGTCGAAGAGAAAGCGGATGTAGGCCTCGGCCGAGAACTTCTGCCAGTCGACGCCGCCGTGGATCGAGCGCTCCAGCAGCGAGACGTAGGCCATGAGGCCGAGCGGGGCCAGCATGAAGACGGCGATCGCCAGGGTGGCCGGCGAGATCAGCAGGAAGCGGGCGAAGCCGGGGCGCTGGAGGAGGGGATTGGCCACGACGGGCGCCCTCAGTCCCGCAGGACCTGCAGCGCGTCCTCCGGCAGCAGCACAGCCACCGGGTCGCCCGCGGCGAAGAGCGGCCGCGCGCCTTCGCGGTTCTGCAGGCGCGCGGTGAGGCGCTCCATGCCCGGCTGGTCCGGCTGGATGTGGTAGGTCGTGTCGGTGCCGAAGTAGACCACCGTCTCGATCCGCCCGCGCAGCGCCGCCGCGCCGTCGCCGGGCGCCGCCAGGCCGATGCGCTCCGGCCGCACGGCGAGCGTCACCGTCTCGCCGATGCCGCGCCCCTCGCCGCCGGCCGCCGCCAGCGTGACGCCGGTCGGCAGGCGGTAGCGGCCGGCCGCCGCGACCTCGGCGGCAAGGAAATTGGTTTCGCCGATGAAGTCGGCGACGAAGCGGTGGGTCGGGTGCTCGTAGATCTCGCTCGGTGCCCCGACCTGCAGGATCTCCCCGGCATTCATCACCGCGATCCGGTCGGACATCGTCAGCGCCTCCTCCTGGTCGTGCGTCACGAACACGAAGGTGATGCCGGTTTCCGACTGCAGGCGCTTCAGCTCGATCTGCATCTCCTTGCGCAGCTTCAGGTCGAGCGCGGAGAGCGGCTCGTCCAGCAGCAACACCGCCGGGCGGTTGGCCAGGGCGCGGGCCAGGGCGACGCGTTGCTGCTGGCCGCCGGAGAGCTGTGCCGGCTTGCGGCCCTCGAGGCCGGCGAGCTTCACCAGCGCCAGCACCTCCTCGACCGCGCGCCGGATCTCCGGCGTCGTCCTGCCGCGCATCTCCAGGCCGAAGGCGACGTTCTGCGCCACCGTCATGTGCGGGAAGAGGGCGTAGCTCTGGAAGACCGTGTTCACCGGCCGCCGATAGGGTGGCAAGCCGGTGATCGGCTCACCCTGCAGCAGGATCTCGCCGGCGCTGGGCTGCTCGAAGCCGGCGATCATGCGCAGCAGCGTGGTCTTGCCGCAGCCGGACGGGCCAAGAAGCGTGAAGAACTCGTTCTGCCGGATCGTCAGGGTGGCGTCCCGCAGGGCGGTGACGGCGTCCGGACCGCTGCCGAACGTCTTGCTCAGACGGCGCGCTTCGATGGCATCGCTCGTCGCCAAAGGCATCCCCCAAAAGGTGGCAGCAGGGCCTCAGGCTAGACCGCCGCCGCCGCTCCTGGCAACCGGACGTCCTGTCGGTGAAAGGCGGCAGGCCGCTGCCGGGCTACTTCGGGCAGGCCTTGTCGATGGCGGTCAGCGCGGCCGTCACACCGGAGAGGGAATAGACGTCGGAGCTGCTGCTGCCGTCCGCCCGCGTGCCCTTCGCTTCCAGGCGCAGGCCGGCCTTCATGGCCTCCAGCAGGCGGCGCTCGTCCTTCTGCTCGGTGACGTAGAAGTAGCCGTCGGCGTGGCTGCCCATGTAGTAGACGTCCTCGTCGATGGCGATCTCCGCCAGCACCTTGTCGTCGAGCGGGAAGCCGGTCTCGAAGAGCAGCGCGTCGTAGATGCCGCGCGAGGGGCGATTGGTCACGGTCAGGCGCACGGACGCGGCGTCGCGCCCCTTGGGCTCGGCGTCGAGCTTCGTCGGGCGGGTCTCGGCGAAGCAGATCGGCTTGCCGTCGACCTCCACCTTGTGTGCGGTCCAGTCCTTGAAGACCCCGAGCTGGTCGGCGCCGGCCGGCGCCGCCAGGGCACAAAGAAGCGCCGCTGCGAGGGCCAGCGGCAGGGTGGTCGGGAGTGCGCGATTGCGGGCTTCAGGCATGACACCTCTCTTCGATCGGACGTACGTTCGCTTCAGGGCCGGCGGCACGCTTGGGTTCCGCCGGCGCACCAGCCTTCGCACAGTATGCTGATGCTGGGCAAATATGTCGAAGCTATGGTCTGCTGGAAAACGGAGGCATGACAATGGCACGCGCGGGGGAAAAAGTCGCTGCCGCTCTGCGCCGGCCCGGCCAGCGGCGCGGTGATCCATCGGGAATCGGCTGCCGTAGAAGGCAGCGATGGACAGCAGCTCGTCTCTGGCGCTTGCCGCCCCCGTTCAGGCACCTCCGGCTATCGACGGAACGGACTGCCGTCGCTCTTCCAAGGGACCGCCGCGGCGGTCTGCGGACTCCAGGGCAGGGGCGAGGCGATTGAGTGGGAGCGCGGGCCTGAGTTCGCTCGAACTCGAGGAGTTGATGGTCAGGGTGGCCGAGGCGCGCGATCGCGCCGCCTTTGCCCTGCTGTTCGACCACTTCGGCCCGCGCCTCAAGGCCTTCCTGCTGCAGCGCGGCAGCGACGGCGCCACGGCCGAGGAGGTGGTGCAGGAGGCGATGCTGACGGTCTGGCGCAAGGCGGAGTCCTTCGATCGCCGGCAGGCCACGGTCAGCACCTGGATCTTCACGGTCGCCCGCAACAAGCGGATCGATCGCCTGCGCCGCGAGCGGCGGCCGAGCGAACCGCTCGACGATCCGATGCTGATGCCGGAGCCGGACAACGTGGAACAGCGGGTCGGCGCCCGCGAGGCGGCGGCGCAGGTGCGCCAGGCTCTGGAGAGCCTGCCACCGGAGCAGGCGCGCCTCGTGCGCATGGCCTACTTCGAGGACAAGGTGCATACGGCGATTGCAGGCGAAACCGGCCTGCCGTTGGGCACCGTCAAGTCGCGGCTGCGCCTGGCCCTGCAGCGGCTGCGCGGTGCGTTACAGGAGGATGCGTTTTGATCGTTACCCCGGCCAATCACGACGAGCTGCGGCTCGCCTATGCGGCGGGCTCCCTGGCCGAGGCGCCGGCGCTGGTGATCGCCACGCAGGCGGCGATGAACGTCGCCTGCCGTCGCGAGATCGCCCGCTTCGAGGCGCTCGGCGGCGCGCTGCTGCAGGAGATGCCACCGGTGCCGCTGGCCGCCGCGACGCGCGAGCGGGTGTTGGCGGCGCTCGACGGCGAGGAGCCGCCCCCCGTGGCCGCGCCGCTGTCGGCGCCGCCGGCCGCCGGTGCGCTTCCCGTCCCGCTGGCCCGCTATCTGCCGGGCGGGCTGGAGCGGCTCTCCTGGCGGCGGGTCACCCGCGGCCTGCGGGACTGGATGCTGCCGGCGATGGAGGGCGGCCGGGCCCGCCTGATGTGGGTGCGGGGCGGCACCGCCATACCGCAGCACACGCACAGCGGCCTGGAGATGACGCTGGTGCTGCGCGGTGCCTACCTGGACGGCGGCGAGACCTATGGGGCCGGCGACCTACAACTGGCCGATGGCTCGGTCGACCACCGGCCCTTCGTGGCCGCCGCCGAGCCCTGCCTCTGCCTGGTCGTGACCGACGCACCGGTTCGCCTCACCGGGCCCTTCGGCCGCCTGCTGAACCGCTTCGTGCGCTACTGATCCTGCGGCCTCCGCAACCCCGACCGGCGTAGCCAGCGCTGGCCGGTGGCGGGCGGCTTCGCCACACTGCGATCGTTCCTCTCAAAGAACGAAACCCCGGCGAGGCGGCCTTGACGCTCGACCCCCTGATCTTTGCGTTGGTCCTGGCCGCCGCCCTGCTCCATGCAAGCTGGAATGCGATGGTGAAGGCCGGCGGCGACCGGCTCGCGGTCCTGACGCTGGTCAACCTGGCGCCGGTGGCCATCGCCGCTCCGGCCCTGTTCTTCCTGCCGCCGATGGCGGCCGGGGCCTGGCCCTGGCTCGCCCTCTCGGTGACGCTGCATGTGCTCTACTACGGCGCCCTCCTCTCGGCCTACCGCTACGGCGACCTGTCGCAGGTCTATCCCATCGCCCGCGGCTCGGCGCCGGCCCTGGTGGCGCTCGGCGCCTGGCTGCTGGCGGGCGAAACCGCCGGGCCGGTCGAACTGGCCGCCCTGGCGCTGCTCTGCTGCGGCCTGATGGCGCTGGCCTGGCGGCCGCGGCGCAGCGTCGCCGCGCTGGCCGGCCGCGGCGCGATCGTCGCCGGCGGCGGGGCTGCGCCGCCGGGGGCGGAGCCAGATCCGCGCGCCGTGCTGTTCGCCCTGGCGACCGGCGTGATGATCGCCGGCTACTCGATCTCCGACGGCATGGGCTCGCGCGCCTCCGGCGCGGCCTTCACCTACATCGCCTGGCTCTTCACCATCGACGCGGTGCCCTTGGCCCTGTTCTTCGCCTGGCGCCGGCGGGGCCGCGTCGCGGCGAGCCTGCGCGGCAGCCTGCCGGCAGGCCTGGCGGGCGGCCTGATTGCCGGGGCGGCCTACTCGGCGGTGATCTGGGCGATGAGCCAGGCGCCGATGGCGCAGGTCGTGGCGCTGCGCGAGACCAGCGTGCTCTTTGCCGCGCTGATCGGCACGCGGCTGCTGGCCGAGCCCTTTGGCCGCCGCCGCCTCGCCGCCGCCGCGGTCATCGTTGCCGGGGCGGCGCTGCTGCAGGTCGGCCGCAGCTTCTAGGCTGGCTGGCGCGAAGGCCGCGGCCGGCGGCTCAGGCCGTGGCGCGCTGCGCGACCCGCGGTCCGACGAGCGAGACCGGCACGGCCAGCGCCCCCGGCCCCAGCAGCAGGATCGCGCCCTGCGCCACGGCCCAGAAGACCGGATATTCCCAGCCGCCGCCGGCTCCGGTGAAGAGCCAGCCGTTCGGCGCGTGGGTCCAGGCGGCGCCGAGCAAGATGGGGATCAGCCAGAGCGAGGCCAGGCGGACGTGGAGGCCGAGGATCAGCATGAGGCCGCCGATCGTCTCGGCGATCACCACCAGCCAGGCGGTGGCGCCGGGCAGTCCCAGCGACTCGAAGAAGCCGGCGGTCCCCGCCATGGTGAAGACGAAGACCTTGAGGTAGAGGCCGTGCGCCAGGAAGGCGGCGCCGGAAGCGACGCGCAGCAGCAGGGCACCGTAGGGTGCGGCGCGGCTGTCGAGGGTGCGGGTCATGGGAGAGCGCTCCAGAAGGTTGCGGTGGGCCGCGAGGCCCGGCTGGTCGCAAGGTGGCGCTGGCCTTGCCGCAAGGCCATGGGGCAAAATCGGGCAGGTTCATTGCAATAATGCAAGGCAGGCCGCGCGATGGCTCTCTCCTGGGATGCCCTGCAGCTGGTGCTGGCCGTCGCCCGTGGGAGGACGCTGGCTGCGGCCGGACGGCTGCTGGCGGTCGATCCCTCGACGGTCTTCCGCCGGCTCGCCGCGCTGGAACGGCAGCTCGACGGCAGCCTCTTCGAGCGCCTGGCCGGCGGCTACGCGCCGACGCCGCTGGGCGGCAGCCTGCTGGCCACGGCGGAGCGCATGGAGCAGGCGACCCTGGGGCTCGACGAGCGCATTGCCGGCGGAGACGCGGCGCGGCTGACCGGAACGCTGCGGGTCACCGCGCCGGACGATGTGGCGGGCCACCTGCTGCTGCCGGTCCTCGCCGACTTCCGGGCCCGCCATGGCGAGGTCGAGATCGAGACGGTGATCGACAACCGCCTGCTGAACCTGACGCGACGCGAGGCCGACGTGGCCATCCGGCCGACCGCCTCGCCGCCGCCGCATCTCTATGGCCGCCGGGTCGTCCGCCTGGAGGCCGCGGTCTATGGGCTGCCGGCCTTCGCCGGCCGGGCCTGGCGAAGCCTGCCCTGGATCGCCTGGGAGGAGGGCTGGGGGCCCAGCGGCTACCGGGCCTGGCTGCAGGCCGAGGTCGGCAGCGGCCGCGGCGCCTATCGCAGTGCCTCGCTGCTGAACCAGGCCGCCGCCGCCGCCGCCGGCCTGGGGGTCGCCCTGCTGCCCCGCTTCCTCGGCGATGCGACGCCGGCGCTGGCGCCGCTCTCGCCACCCTTGCCAGCGCTGGCGGTCGAGCTCTGGGTGCTGACGCCCTCGGACCTGCGCCGCCGGCCGGTGGTGCGCCAGTTTCTCGATACTGCCTATCGCGGTCTCAGGCGGGAGCACGACCGCCTGTTGCGGCCGCTGCGCGCCTCCTAGCGGCGGCCGGGGGCGGCGGGGGGCCAAACGCAAGAGGGGCGCGCCTTGCGGGCGCGCCCCTCTCGGCGAACCGGATGTCCGGTAGGATCAGAAGGAGAAGGTCAGGCCGACGGCGCCTGCGATACCGGACTGCTCGAAGCCGTCCTCGGTATCGTACTCCACCCACATCACACCGGCATTCACGTCGATGCCAGGTCCAAGGGCGTAGTAGACGCCGCCCTGCACCGCCTGGAACTCGTCCTCGCCCGGCGTTGCCACGTCGCCCTCGTGGGCGCCGTGGAAGTAGGTCACGCCGAAGCTCCAGGGGCCGATGCCGTAGGTGGCGCCGACGTCCCAGGCCTCGCCCTCGGTCGAGACCACATAGCCACCGCCGAAGTCGGTGTAGAGGCCGTCGTACTCGTTGGCGTAGGAACCGCCCACCGTGAAGCCGGCATAGCTGAACTGGGCCCCGAAGGAGAGGGCCGCATAGTCGCTGGCACCCAGTGCCTCGACCGCGTCGCTCGCCTGCGCCCAGCGCCAGCCGCCGGAGACCGCCACGCCGAAGCCGTTGAAGTCTTCGACGAAGTTCAGGCCGGCGGAGAAGCCGTTGCTGTACTCGGTCTCGGTGTCGGCCTCGACGGGATAGTTCTTGCCGTCGCCGTTCATCGTCAGGCTGGGCACGTAGGACAGGCCGAGCTGGAAGCCGTAGATGCGCGGCGTGTAGTAGGTGACGTTGTTGTCGTCGCCACCGAAGTCGATGTAGGTCGACAGGATCGGATGCTCGAAGGCGCTGTCGAAGCCGGCGGCGTAGGGCACCGGAACGAAAACCGTGGCCCAGCCGGAGTTGATCGGCAGACCGGCGTAGGGCGCCGCGTAGTGCATCTGGTAGGCGGCGGTGTTCTGCGACCCGGCGTAGAACTGGCCGAAGGAGGTGTTCACCCAGATGTAGCGCTCGTCGATCGTGTCGCCGAAGGAGTTGGCGAGGCCGAACATCTCGAGCTCGACCTGGGCGCCGAAGGTGATGCCGTTGTCCGCCGTGAACTCGCCGGAGAAGTGCACCTCGCCGTCGGAGAACAGGCCGGTCGGATTGAAGTCTTCCGGGCTCCCTGCGTACTCGTCGATCGAGGCGACCGAGAAGTAGGTGTTCATGTAGCCGCTGATGCCGAGTTCGATGCCGGCGGAGGCAGGGCTGGCCGCTAGAGCGCCGGCGGCAACGAGAGCCGAGCTCGCTAGGAAACGCTTCTTCATTCTACTGGTTCCCCTTTTAATCCCACCGCTCGCGCCCTCCTTCTTTGCTGGACGGCTGCGCACGGCCCGATGACGCTGTTGCGTCCCCCCTGGACTGGCAATTATGTGACAACGCGTTGACGAGGCGGTCAAGCGGCTCCGAGCGCTTGCTGAACGATCCTTCAACACATCCTGGACAACTGTTGCAAACTTGTCGCAGTTGGCTGCGGCCGGCGCTCTGCGCACCGCCATGGCACGGCTAGCGCCGGTCGGCGGAGGGCAGCTCCCGCATCGCGCCCTCGGCGCCCGGCGGGTTGCCGAAAGGCGCGAAGCTGGCGCCGGGCGGCTTCGAGCGGTGCTGCTCCAGCGCCCAGAGGACACTGGGGAATGCGACGTCCTGCCAGGGGATTTCCTCCCAGGCGAAGAGGCCCACCTCGAGGCTTTCCGGGCCGGGCTCGACCGCTGCGGAGAGCAGGCGGGCGCAATAGATCAGCTGCACCTGGCTGAGGCGGGCGATGGTGTAGACCGCCAGGAGCTGCTCGATCTCGAGCCTGGCCCGCGCCTCCTCCCAGGCCTCGCGCCGGGCGCCGGCTTCGGTCGCCTCGCCCAACTCCAGGTAGCCGGCGGGCAGGGTCCAGAAGCCGCGTCGCGGCGGGATGGCGCGGCGGCAGAGCAGGATGCGGTCGCCCCAGGTGGCGACGCTGCCGACCACCACCTTCGGGTTCTCGTAGGCGACGAAGCCGCAGTCGTCGCAGACCAGCCGCTTGTGGTCGTCGCCGTCCGGCACCCGGCGGGTGAAGCGGCCGGTCGCTGCGTCCTGTGGCCTGTCGTCTGCTGTCATCGCCCGCCGTTCGTCGCTGCGGCAGCTGCCGCGGAGCTGCTCGTTGCGTCCGGTCCCCGGAGCCTAGCAGCGTCGCTTGCCGCCAGCTAGCGTGCCTGGGCAGGCCGGGCGCCGGGCGCGTGGGCGCCGGCCGGCACCGCTGCCAACCACATACGCCCGTGTGTGCATTGTCGAGGCCGCGTCCGGGGCCTAGCCTGGAGGCGCGGGCGAAGACTTGCCGCCCGCCGGCATGGCGAATGCTTGGGGGAGCAGAAGCGATGGCATGGCGTGAGTGGCTGCGGCCGCGCCGGGAGACGGCGCCGGCGCAGGCGGGGGCCGCGGCGGAGGGCGGACAGGAGCCGGGGCGCTGCCCTGGCCGGGCCGGCCGGACTATCGAGATCGGCTGGCTGATCGACGCGGCGACGCCGGCCTTCCTCTGGGCATCGCCGCAAGCGCTGTCGCGGGGACGCCAGCCGCCCGACCACCCGAAGGCGGTGAACCGCTGTCCGGCGATCCTCGACGCCGAGGCGCGAAGCTGGCAGGTGGCGGCGCCGGTCGACCTGCACCTGCGGATCGGACGCAACGACCAGGGCGCGGCGACGGTCGTCAACGCTGCCGGCAGCCAGAGCACGGTGGTCGCCGGCAAGCTGCAGCAACTGGTCACGCTGATGCCGCAGAGCCGCTGGCGGGATCCCCGGCGCCCGGTGCTGCAGGTCAGCGCGCCCTACCGCTTCGTCTGCGACGAGCCCTGCTGGCTCAACCAGCTGCCGCCCTACTACCACTATCGCCAGCCGAGCTGGCCCGGCCTGGTGATCGGCGGCCGCTTTCCGATCCACAACTGGCCGCGCTCGCTGATGTGGGCCTTCGAGTGGTGGGACACCGGGCGCGACCTGGTGATCCGGCGCGGCGATCCCTGGTTCTACCTGCGCTTCGAAACGGGGGATCCGGCGCGACCGCTGCGTCTGGTCGAGGCGGAGATGACGCCCGAACTGCGCGAGTTCTGCAGCGGCCTGGACGGCATAACCAACTACACGAACCAGACCTTCCAGCTGCTGGAGACCGCCGCCGAGCGGCGTCCGCCGCGGCTGCTGCAACGGCGGGAGCGAGGCCGCGCGCCATCGCGGCGCCCCGGCGATGGCGGCGAGGGGCCGACTGATGGCGGCAACGGCGAGGAGGGCGCCGACGCGACCGCCTAGTCGGCGGCCTGGATGCGCCAGACGCTGCCGGAAACGTCGTCGGCGATCAGCAGGCTGCCGTCGGCCGCGACGGCCAGGCCGGCCGGCCGGCCCCAGACCTCCGCCCGCCCGCCGCCCTCGCCACTGTCCAGGCGGAAGCCGGTCGCGAAGGCTTCGTAGCCGCCGCTCGGTTGGCCCTCGGCGAAGCGGACCCGCACCACCATGTAGCCGCGCGGCTCGCCGGCGTTCCACGAGCCGTGCAGCGCGACGAAGGCGTCGCCGCGATAGTCAGCGGGGAAGCTGCCGCCCTCGTAGAAGACCAGGCCCAGCGGCGCGGAGTGGCTGCGGAACAGCAGGTCGGGCACCAGGCTGGCGGCGACGAGGTCGGGCCGGCGCTCGGCAAAGCCCGGCTGGGGATGCTGCCCGACATAGGCATAGGGCCAGCCGTAGAATCCGCCCTCCTGCAGACGGGTCAGATAGTCCGGCACCAACTCGTCGCCCATGCCGTCGCGCTCGTTGACCACGACATAGAGGTGGTCGCTGCCGGGGTAGAAGGCGATGCCGACGGCATTGCGCAGGCCGGAGGCAAAGGTCCGCTGGCCGCTGCCGTCGAGGCGGAATTCCTGGACGGTGGCGCGCGGCGACGGCTCCTCGGCCAGATTGCCGACGCTGCCGATGGCGACATAGAAGCGCTCGCCATCGGGATGGATCGCCAGGTTGCGGGTCCAGTGGCCGCCGCCGCCGCCGAAGGCGCCGCGGGCGGTGATCCGCTCCGCAGCAACGGTGGCGCGGGCGGCGCCGGGGTCGTAGGTCAGGCGCCAGACGCCCTCGCTGTCGGCGACGTAGAGGCTGTCGCCGAGGAAGGCCAGCCCATGCGGCAGGTCCAGACCGTCGAGGAAGACCTCGTTCACCTCCGCGACCCCGTCGCCGTCGGCGTCGCGCAGCCGGCGCAGATGGCCGGGGCGCGGCTCCGCCAGGATCACGTCCCCATTCGGCGCCACCGCCATCCAGCGCGGATGCTCCAGCCCATCGACGAAGAGCGTGACGTCGAAGCCCTCCGGCACCTGTAGCAGCGCGCCCTCCGGCCGCGGCACCGTCTGCGGCCTCGCCGAGACGCTTTCGCTGGCATAGGGCGGCGGCAGAGCGTCGCCGTCGACCTCGAAATAGGTGCCGGGTGTGACCGGCTCGGCGGCGGCCGGCGGCATCGGCCAGAGCGGCAAAGATGCGAGGATCGCGACGGCCGCGAGAGGTCGTGGCATGGGCAAGGCGCGGTCTCCCTATCGCCGTGGCGTTGTGAGGCGGGGGACGACGGGCCTCGCCGTGCCTCCTGCAAGGAGATGTGCTCCGGTCCAGGCAGATCAAGGGCGGGCGCGGCCCGGCAGCGCGCGCTGTCCCTATCCAAAAAGGAGAAATTCAGTAACTGCGTTGTCTGTTTCGTTGCAGATAAATTGAAAAGATCGATTTTGTATAGATGAGAACCGCATTTGTTTCTCCTATTAAACATATATCCCTTCTCTTCGAAGGAATCTGTTTGGGATGCCTAGTTAGTTTGCCATAGACTGCTGATCGGCAAGTCTTGTTGCTTGCCGGCTGCATATCGGCGTCTGCGGTTTTCTTGAGTCTGCTGTTGCCGATTGCCGCCTTCCCGGGGGCGCGGCGCGGTGCCGCCGCTCTCCGACGAACTGTTGGGGGATCGTCATGGCGAAGCTGACGGGTGGCGGCGGGCCGGCGGGCCTGGTCGGCCTTTCCGGCCTGGAGCTTCTTCAGGGAGTGGCCGGCCAGGCCTGGCCGGCTGGCGGCAGATCCAGGTTGAGCGGCTGTTCGGCGAAGCGCCGCCGGCGGGTGGCGAGGACCGCGGCACGGCAACGGACCTTGCCGCCGCGTCCAGCGCCGCGCCTGCCGGCCCTCCGCTGCCCGGCCTCGAGCCTCTGGCCGCAAGCTTCCTGGAGGCGCCCCTGCCGGGGGCGCGCGCCACGGACGGCGGCGACCCTCTCTCCATTCCCACGCTGACCAGCGGCGCCGACCTGTGGACCGGCACCGAGGGCGTCGACGTGGTGGACGGCCTCGACGGCGCCGACACGCTGGTTGCGCTCGGCGGCAACGACACGCTCTACGGCGCCTCGGGCAACGACCGGATCTTCGGCGGCACCGGCAACGACTTCATCTACGGCGGCGGCGGCGACGACTATGCCGAGGGCGGGCTCGGCAGCGACACGCTGTTCGGCGGCGGTCCCGGCTTCCTGGCCGATCCCAGCGACAGCGTGGTCAACGCCGTCAACAACGTGCGCGATTCCAACCCCTCGATCGCGGCCCTGCCGGGTGGCGGCTACGTCGTGGCCTGGGACCGCGGCACCGCGGTCAACTCGAGCGACACCCGCGACGTGCGCTTCCAGCGTTTCGCGGCCGACGGCAGCAAGATCGGCGGCGAGATCGTCGTCGACACGCAGCCGCAGACCGCCGGCCAGCTCAAGGGAGAGGTCGAGGTCGTGGCGCTGCAGGGCCCCTTCGCCGGCCAGTTCATGGTCGTCTGGTACAGCTATGAGAATCCCCCGGACGGCCCGCAGGACGTCCACTCGGCCTTCATGCAGCGTTTCAATGCCGACGGCACGACCGCCAGCTCGATCGTCGAGGTGAACCTCGCCAGCGGCTTCACCGCGTCGCATCCCGACGTGACGGCGCTGGCCGACGGGTCCTTCGTGGTCACCTGGCAGGACCAGTTCCGCGACACCAACGGCGGCGAGGAGGGCTGGGGCATCTATGCCCAGCACTTCCTGCCCAGCGGCGCCGGCTTCGCCCAGGTCGGCGGCAGCATCCATGTCAGCCAGACGACCCAGGACAACCAGGCGCTGCCGCGCTCGACGCAGCTCGCCAACGGCGACATCGTCGTCACCTGGAACTCCGACGGCAATGCCGGGGACCCCGGGCTCGGCGTCTACTTCCGCATCATCCGGCCGGATCAGACGCCGCCGCTGAACACCGCGCCGGCCCTGATCGGCGGCGAGGTGCGCGTCGCCGGGACGACGGCCGGCCAGCAGTTCATGGACGAGGACGGCATAACGGCGCTGGCCGGCGGCGGCTTCGTCGTGGTCTGGGAAGGCAACGGCACCGACTCGGCCAGCGGCGAGGCGGACGCCTCCGGCGTCTGGTTCCAGATCTTCAACAATCTCGGCCAGCGCCTCGACGCCGAAGGCAACGTCGTGCTGGACGGCGCGGTCAGCACCGAGCGTCTGCTGCCGGTGGTCTTCGGTGGCGTGCAGAGCGATCCGGTGGTCACCGCGCTGTCGGACGGCGGGTTCTTCGCGGTCTGGAGCGGCCCCGCGACCTATCTCGGCGACAGCGGCACCAGCGGCTTGATCGGCCAGCGCTTCGACGCGCTGGGCAACCGGATCGGCGACGAGATCCTGATCAACACCACCCTGCCGGGCGAGCAGTTCCACCCGCACGTGATCCAGCTCGCCGACGGCACGGTGGTGGTGACCTGGGAGGGCGCCGGCAACACCGGCAACGACAACGACGTCTATCAGCGCGCCTTCCGTTTCGGGTCGGACGGCGGCAACGACACGCTGTTCGGCGGCGAGGACGCCGACTACATCGTCGGCGGCCTGGGCAACGATACGCTCTATGGCGACCTGCAGGGCGACGTGCTGTTCGGCGGAAACGACGTCGACAGCCTCTACGGCGGCAACGGGCGCGACACGATCTTCGGCGGCGAAGGCAACGACACCATCGAGGGCGGCGCCGGGAGCGACACGATCAACGGCGGCAACGGCGGCGACTTCGCCAGCTATCTCGCGTCCTCCTCGGCGGTGGCGGTGAATCTCGCCGATGGCCTGACGGAGGTCGGCGGCGACGCCGAGGGCGATCTGCTGAGCAACATCCAGCACCTCTACGGTTCGCAGTTCGACGATACGCTGGTCGGCCTCGGCGCCGGCATCTTCAGCGACCTGCAGAACTCCCTGGTCGGACTCTCGGGCAACGATTCGATCTACGGCCTCTCCGGCCCCGACACGCTGTTCGGCGGCAGCGGCATCGACCTCCTCGCCGGCGGTTCGGGGGCCGATGGCATCGACGGTGGCGCCGGCCTCTTCGACACCGCCGACTACAGCGCCTCGAACGCCGCGGTCACGGTCGATCTCTCCGACAACCTGACGGAGACCGGCGGCGATGCGCAGGGCGACTTCATCACCAACACCGAGAACCTGATCGGCTCCGCTTTCGCCGATCTGCTGATCGGCGGCGCCGGGGGGCAGGTGAACGCGCTCTACGGCGGCGCCGGCAACGACACGCTCGACGGACGCAACGGCGGCGACACGCTGGACGGCGGCGCCGGCAACGACTGGGTCTGGTACAGCGCGTCGAACAACGGCGTCGCGGTCGACCTTGGCGACGGGCTGGCGGAATCCGGCGGCCACGCGGCCGGCGACACGCTGGTCTCGGTGGAAAATCTGCTCGGCAGCAACTTCAACGACACGCTGACCGGCGACGCGGTCAGCAACTCGCTGGTCGGCGGCCTGGGCAACGACACGCTGACCGGCGGCAATGCGTCCGACTTCCTTTTCGGCGGCTCGGGCAGCGACACCCTCGTCGACGGCAGCAGCGGCCCGGGCGCGCTGCTCGACGAGGACGGCTTCGTCGGCGGCTCGGGCATCGACGCCGTGAGCTACGACGGTGCGGCCGCCGGCGTGGCGCTGAGCCTGCTGGCGGGCGGCGGTGCCACCGGCGTCGCCACCGGCGACCGCTACTCCGGCATCGAGAACGTCATCGGCTCCTCCTTCGCCGACACGCTGATCGGCGACAACGGCGTCAACGTCATCTGGGGCGGCCAGGGCAACGATACGCTCGATGGCGGCCTGGCCGGCGATTCGCTCTTCGGCGGCGAGGGCGACGACCTGCTGCTCGACGGCACCGGCGCAGGCGCCGACCTGTTCCACGGCGGTGCCGGCGACGACACCGCGAGCTATCAGGGGGCGAACGCCGCCGTGGCGGCCAGCCTGCTGGCCGGCATCGGCTTCACCGGCGCTGCGGCGGGCGATTCCTACACGCTGGTGGAGAACCTCACCGGCGGCAACAGCGGCGACACGCTGATCGGCGGCCTGGCCGCCAACACGCTGCGCGGCCTCGACGGCGACGACACGCTGATCGGCAGCGGCGGCGGCGACCGCATCTTCGGCGGCGACGGCGACGACAAGGTCGAGTTCTTCGCGGCCGCCGCGCTGCTGCAGGGCGATGGCGGCATCGACACGCTCTACGGCAACGACGCGGTGAACGTCATCGATCTCGGCGCGGCGCCGTTCGGCGCGCCGACCCTGAGCGGCGGCGAGCTGGTCTACAGCAACGGCCTCTTCGAGGTCGTGCAGATGCTGGGCGGCAACGACACGCTCTATGGCGCCGGCAACAACGCCAACAGCGCCGCCCCCAACGCCACCATCTTCGGCAACGGCGGCGACGACGACATCACCATGCGGGCCTCGGCCAACGACAGCCTCTTCGGCGGCAATGCCGACGACACCCTTGAGGGGGCGACCGGCGCCGACCTGCTGGACGGCGGCAACGGCAGCGACGCCGCGCGCTACGTCAACTCGCACGCCGGGGTCACGGTCGACCTCTCGGACGACATGGCCGAGCAGGGCGGCACCGCCGAGGGCGACCTGCTGACCGCGATCGAGAACCTGATCGGCTCCTCCTTCGCCGACCTGCTGATCGGTGACGGCGGGGTCAACTGGATCCGCGGCATGGCCGGCGACGACTTCCTCATCGGCCGCGGCGGCGCCGACAGCCTGTTCGGCGGCTCGGGCAACGACCGCATCCAGTACGACGCCTTCGACGTCGCGATCATCGGCGGCAGCGGCCTCGACACGCTGCTCGGGACCGCCGGCCAGGACATCATCCAGCTGAACCAGAGCCGCTGGAGCTTCGACGGCGAGTTCGCCGCCATCGAGCGCTACGATCTCGGCGACGGCAACGACTGGTTCCTCAACACCGACAGCAGCGCGCATCTGGAGGCCATGCTGGGTGCCGGCGTCACGGTCTTCGGCGGTTCCGGCCGCGACTCGATCTCGATGCGCGGTCTGAACGCCACCGGCGGTATCGACGACTATGTCGACGGCGGTTCGGCCAACGACGTGATCTGGGGCGGCTGGGGCAACGACACGCTGATCGGCGGCGCCGGCGACGACAACCTCTATGGCGGCAAGGGCAACGACAGCCTCTACGGCGGCTCCGGCTTCGACATCTTCTATATCGGCGTGGACGAGGGCGACGACGTGATCTTCGACCCGGCCGAAGGCGACAACGGTCTGGTGCTCTTCTGGGGGCAGGATTCGACCTTCGGCGGCAACTACGACGGGGTCGACCCCAGCGAGGTCTCGATCGCCTATGGCGGCGGCAACGTCACCATCACCTTCCTCAACAGCGGCTCCACCGTCAGCTTCGCCGCCGGCAGCGTCACGGTGCTCAATCTCTGGGACTATGGCGACGGCAACGCCGGCAACGGGCCGATGGCGCCCGGCACCTTCGAGCGCGACGTCTGGACGGCCGGCTGGAACGGCACGGAGTTCACCACCTTCGTGCTCTCGGTCGACGGCTGAAGCCCGGGCATCGCGCCGGCCCGGCGAGAGGGGCCGTGGCGACCGGCGCCCGGTGACGGCCGGGCCCGGCTACCTGCTGCTTTCGACATAGGCGCTTTGCGGCGCGGCCCCTGTCGCGCGCAGGCCGGCCCGCCTAGTCTGGCGGCCCCGGTCACCAGCGGTCGCGTCCATCGATGCTCTTCTTCTCCGCCACCAGCGAGGGCTACGGCTCTTCCGCGGCCGCCTTTCGCGGCGGTGCCTTGGTCGCCTGCGGCGTCCCGGCCCTGGCATTGGGGGGCAGCTATCTCGGCTTCGGCGCCCTGGTGCGGGAGAGCGGGCTGGAGGTCTGGCAGGGCCTGCTCTCCACCGCCACCGCCTGGGCGCTGCCCGGGCAGGTCATCCTTGTCGAGCTGAGCGCCCTCGGCGCCAGCCTGGCGATCATCACCCTGGCGGTGGCCCTCTCCGCCGCCCGGCTGCTGCCGATGACCATGCTGCTGGTGCCCTGGCTGCGGGCGCCGGGCGTGGCCCGCTGGCGGCTCTATTTCGCCGCGCACTGGATCGCCGTCACCGGCTGGGCCGTCACCTCGCGCCTGGCGCCGCGCCTGCCGGCGCCGGAGCGGCTGCCTTTCTTCATGGGGTTCGCGCTGCTGATCTGGGGCGTCTCGATGAGCTGCACCGCCATCGGCTACATGCTGCCGGGCGCGCTTCCCGAGCGCCTGACGCTCGCGCTGATCTTCCTGAACCCGATCTATTTCCTGGTGATCTTCCTCGGCGACCTGCGGCGCTTCGGCCGTGTCCTGGCCTTGGCGCTGGGCGCGGTCCTGGGGCCGCTGCTCTTTCTCTGGGACGCAGACTGGAGCCTGCTGGTCGCCGGGCTTGCCGGGGGCAGCGTCGCCTTCGCAGTGAGCCGGGCGGCGCAGCGCCGGCGGCGGGCATGAGCGACGCCACGCTCCACCTGCTGATGGTCCTCGCCGCCGCCGCGCTCGTCACCTACGGCTGGCGTGCGCTGGGCGTGCTGCTCTCCGGCCGGCTCAGCGCCGACAGCCAGCTCTTCGAGTGGGTTACCTGCGTCGCCTATGCCCTCCTGGCGGCGCTGGTGGCACGCATGATCCTGATGCCGAACGGGCCGCTGACGCAGACCCTGCTGGCGGACCGCCTGGCGGCCACGGCCCTGGCGGTCGTGGTCTTCTTCCTGCTGCGCCGCTCGGTGCTGTTCGGCGCCGTGGCCGGCGCCGGCGGCCTGGCGCTCTTCGACTGGCTGAACCTCTTCGGCTAGCGGCAGAGCGCCGCCACGCCCGGGAGCTCCTTGCCCTCCAGCCATTCGAGGAAGGCCCCGCCGGCGGTGGAGACATAGCTCAGCTTCTCCGCCACGCCGGCGGCCGCCAGCGCCGCGACGGTGTCGCCGCCGCCGGCCACGGCGTTCAGGCGGCCCTCGTCGACCAGCCGCGCGGCGGTCTTCGCCACCGCCAGGGTCGCCCGCTCGAAGGGCGGCGTCTCGAAGGCGCCGAGCGGACCGTTCCACACCAGGGTCGCGGCGGCGGAGAGCGCGGGTCTCGATCTCCTCGGTGGTCCGCGGGCCGACGTCGAGGATCATGCGCTCGGCCGGCACCGCGGCGATCTCCACCGTCTCGACGGCGACGCCCGGTGCCAGGCGCTCCGCCACCACGGCATCCTGCGGCAGCAGCAGGCGGCAGCCGGCGGCCTTGGCGGCGGCGGCGATCTCCCGGGCCGTCGCGGCCAGGTCGTGCTCGCAGAGCGACCGGCCGACGGCGATCCCCTGGGCGGCGAGGAAGGTGTTGGCCATGCCGCCGCCGATCACCAGGCAGTCGACCTTCTCGACCAGGTTGCCCAGCAGCTCCAGTTTGGTGGAGACCTTGGCGCCGCCGACGATGGCGACCAGCGGGCGCTCCGGGTGCTCCAGCGCGCGGCCGAGCTGCTCCAGTTCCTCCTGCATCAGGCGGCCGGCCGCGGCCGGCAGGCGGTGCGCCAGCCCCTCGGTGGAGGCGTGGGCACGGTGCGCCGCGGAGAAGGCGTCGTTGACGTAGAGCTCGCCGAGGCGGGCCAGCGCCGCGACGAAGTCGGGATCGTTGGCCTCCTCGCCGGCATGGAACCGCAGGTTCTCCAGCAGCAGGACGCCACGCTCCGGCAAGGCCGCCACCGCGGCCTCGGCGGTCGGCCCGACGCAATCCTCGGCAAAGGCGACCGCTTGGCCCAGGGCCGCGGCCAGCGGCGCCACCAGGGGGCGCAGCGAGAGGCTGCTGTCCCGGCCCTTCGGCCGGCCCAGGTGCGACAGCAGGATCACCGAGGCGCCGGCCGCCAGCAGGTCGCGCAGCGTCGCCAGCGACCGCTCGATGCGGGTCGCGTCGGTCACCCGCCCATCCTTCAGCGGTACGTTGTAGTCGACCCGCACCAGGACCCGCTTGCCCGTCAGCGCCAGTGCGTCGATCGTCCGATAACTCGTCATTGCAGCCCTTTCGCCGTGCCGAAACGCCCCGGCGCGGCAAAAAGCACGACCTCCGGTCCCTTGCAAGAGGCGGGGCGGCGGCGACAAGGCGCCCGGTTGACCCTCCGGCAGGCACGACCCACTCTCTGGGCGAGCGGCGATAGCGACCAGGGGAGCCTCCTCTTTGGCGGGCATGGCACAGGCGACACCCAATGAGCGGCGAAGCACCCTGCGGCGGCTCGGGCGCTCGGCCTATGCGGCGGGCCAGGGCGCCCGGGTCGGCCTCTACTTCGGACAGTACCTGCTGTCGCAACGCCTGACCACGCCACCGCCGGCGATGCGCGGCCTGCGGGGGCCTTTCCCTGACCGCCGCGCCCTGCTGGCCGACCTCCGGGCGCTCTTCGCCCGCGACCTGGCCAACATCGAGGCCGGGCTCTACCGCCGGCCGCACGATCTCTTCGCCGGAGCCTGGCGCGCGCTCGGTCGTGCCGGGGCTTTCTTCGCCGATCTGCCGGCGGTGGAGCGGCGGCGCCACGCTGGTGCCGGGCAGGAGGTCTGGCAGCAGGAGCCGCGCGCCGGCTATCCGCGCTATTACCAGCAGAACTTCCATTTCCAGAGCGACGGCTGGTTCTCGCGGCGCTCGGCCCGGCTCTACGACCACCAGGTCGAGGTGCTGTTCGGCGGCGGTGCCGACGCCATGCGCCGCCTGGCCCTGCCCTCGCTGCGCCCGGTGCTGCAAGGCCGGCGGCAGGAGCGGCGCCGTTTGCTCGACCTGGGATGTGGCACCGGACGTTTCCTGTCATTCGCCAAGGACAACTGGCCGCGCCTGTCGGCGATCGGCCTCGATCTCTCGCCGGCCTATCTCGCGGAGGCAGCCGCCACGCTGCGGCCCTGGCGCGGCTGGCAGCTGCTGCAGGCACCGGCCGAGGCGGTCCCGCTCGCCGATGGATCACTCGACGCCGTGACCGCGCTCTTCCTCTTCCACGAGTTGCCAAGCCGGGTGCGGGCCGCCGTGGTCGGCGAGGCCGCCCGCCTGCTGCGCCCCGGCGGGCGCTTCCTGCTGCTCGATTCGCTGCAGAGCGGCGACCGGCCGGACTACGACCCGCTGCTCCGGCTTTTCCCGGCCGCCTTCCACGAGCCCTATTTCGCCGACTATCTCGGCCACGACCTCACGACGCTGGCGGTTGAGCAGGGCCTCCGCCCGGTGGCGAGCGAGCAGGCCTACTTCGCCAAGGTGCTGACCTTCGAGAAGCCGGGGGACGAGCGATGAACGACGCCTGGCAGGATATCCTCGACCGTGCCGCCGAGGACCAGCGGCCCTGGCTGGAGTTCCTCGAGCGCACCTGGTCGCCCGCCGCGCTGCAGCGCGAAGCCGGCCTGGTGGCGGCTGGCCTTGCCGCGCGCGGTCTGAAGCCCGGCGACCGCGTCGGGCTGCTGCTGCCGAACCTGCCTGTCGCGGCGGCGGCCCTGCTGGCGGCCTGGCGGGGTGGGCTGGTCGCGCTGCCGATGGACCCGCGGCAGTCGCCCGCGACCCTGGCCGCCTGGCAGGAACGCTTCCGCCCGGCGGCGCTGATCACCCTGGACCTTGCCACGGTCTTCGAGCGGGCGCGGCCACTGATCGCCGGGCCGGGCTGCCGCTTTGCCGTGCTCGCCCGCATGGCCGACCAGCTCTCCTGGTCCAAGCGCCTTTTCAGCCCCTGGCTGCGGGCCGGCGGCACGGTCCGGCCTGAGCCGCGCGAGGAGCTGCTCGACTGGCACAGCCTGATCGGGCTGCGCGAACTGGACAGCCTCTTGCCGGGCGGCGCCCCGGCGCTGCAGCTGCCCGACGGGACGGCTCTGTCGCGCGACGAACTTGCGGCGCGCGCCACTGCTTTGGCTGCACCGGGCCGCCGGCTCCTGGGCCTGCCGCTGTCGCACGAGAGTGCGATCGATGCGTTCCTGACCAGCCTGGCCGGCGGCGGCACGCTGGTGCTCTCGCCGCGACTCGATGCCCGTTCGCTGACCAAGGTGGCGACCGCCGCCGCCACGGTCGCGACGGTGGAGTGAGGGGGAACCGGCCGATGATCCCTGGCGTCTACAGTTTCCTGCCGCAGGAGCGTGTGGTCTGGGGCCGGCCGGCGGCCGAGGCTGTCCTCGAGGAGGTCGAGCGGCGCGGCGCCGGCCGGGTCTTTCTGCTCTCCTCCCACAGCCTGGCGACCAAGACGCCGGTGGTGGAGGCGGTCGCCGCGGCGCTCGGCGGGCGGGTGGTCGGCCGCTTCCTCGGCTGCGTGCAGCATACGCCGCGCGACTCAGTGCTGGCGGCCGCCGAGGCGGTGCGGGCGGCCTCGCCCGATCTCATCGTCACGCTGGGCGGCGGCACGCCGATCGACACCGGCAAGATCCTGCAGATCCTCCTGGCGCACGACGTGCGCAAGATCGAGGAGATGGACGGGCTGCACGTGACGGTACGGCCCGATGGCACGCGCCATATCCCTACGATCAAGCCCTCGCCCGTGCGCCAGATCATCGTGCCGACGACGCTGTCGGGCGCCGAGTTCTCCAGCCTCGGTGCCGCGACCGACCCGCGCAGCGGTGCCAAGCAGGCCTATGTCGGGCCGGACATCTGCGGTGCCGCGGTGATTCTCGACCCCGCCGCCACGCTGCATACGCCGGAGTGGCTCTGGCTCTCCACCGGCATAAGGGCCATCGACCACGCGGTGGAGACGCTCTGCGCCATCGACCCGACGCCCTTCACCGATGCCCTCTCGCGCCAGGCGCTGGAGATGCTGGGCGCCGGCCTGCCCGCCAGCAAGAAGGCGCCGGAGGACCTGGAGGCGCGCCTGACCTGCCAACTCGGCGTCTGGCTCGCCGCGTCCTCGATCAACCGGGTGAACTACGGCGCCTCGCACGGCATCGGCCATGTCCTGGGCGGCCTCGCCGGTGTGCCGCACGGCCACACCAGCTGCGTCCTGCTGCCCAGCGTGCTGGCGTGGAACCTGCCGGCCACGGCCGAGCGGCAGAAGGTGGTGGCGCAGGCGCTGGGGCGGCCGCGCGCCAGCGCCGCCGAGGCGGTGCGCAACCTGGTGGCGTCGCTCGGTCAGCCGACCCGCATCCGCGATGTCGGCGTCGACCGCGCCCTGCTGCCGCGGGTGGCGGAGTTGGCGATGGCCAATCTCTGGGTCCGGACCAACCCGCGGCCGATCTCCGGGCCGCAGGACGTCCTGTCGATCCTCGAGTCCGCCTGGTAGCGCTAGCCGGTCGGCAGCAGGAAGATCGCCAGGTAGTAGGCAAGGTAGCAGGCCAGCAGCAGGGAGCCTTCGGGCCGGCTGATGCGCCGGTGGGTCGCGGCGAAGACCAGCAGCAACGAGGTCGCCGCCAGCATGACCCAGAGGTCGAAACCGGCGATCTCCGGCGGAATCGGGATCGGGGTCACCACCGCGGTGGTACCGAGAATGCCCAGCACGTTGAAGATGTTGGAGCCGATGACGTTGCCCAGTGCCACGTCGCCGTGGCCGCGCCGCCCGGCGATCACCGCGGTCACCAGTTCCGGCAGCGAGGTGCCGATGGCCACCACGGTCAGGCCGATCACCGTGTCTGAGATGCCGAAGGTGCGCGCCAGGCGGGCGGCGCTGCCGACCAGCAGGTCGGCGCCGAAGATCACGCCGGCGAGCCCGGCGAAGAGTGCCAGCAGCGTCAGCGGCAGGGCGGTCGGCCGCGTCTGCGGCGTCGCCGCGCTCATGGTCGCGGCGCGGGCCAGTTCGCCGGCCTCCTGCTCCTCGCGCGCCCGCTGGCGCCGGCTGGCGCGCTGCTCGCTGCGATAGCTGTGCAGGATGTAGGCGAAGAGCACGGCGAGGAAGGCAATGCCGGTGGCAAGGCCGAGCGGGCCGCCGTCGAGGACCACGGCGGCCAGCGCCACCGCCGAGCCGACGAGCATGGCGCCGTCGCGGCGCAGCGCGCGCGGGTCGCAGACCATCGGCGCAATGAGGGCGCCGATGCCGATGATCAGGAAGACGTTCGCGATGTTGGAGCCGATGACGCTGCCGATGGCGATGCCCGGCACGCCCTGCAGCGCGGCGGTCAGGCTGGCGACCATCTCCGGGCTGGAGGTGCCGAAGCCAACGATCACCAGGCCGACCAGCAGCGGCGAGATGCCGAGGCGGCGGGCCAGGCCGACGGCGCCCTGGACCAGGAAGTTGCCGCCGACGATCAGCAGCAGGAAGCCGCCCAGCAGATAGAGATAGTCCAAACGCTCGTCCCCGCTCCGCGCTGCCTGCCGGACATGGCCGTTGCCGATTGCCCGCCCCTTATCGGTCGTCATCGCGGGCCAAGGCAAGCCATGCGTCCCGTGCGCAGGCGGCAGCCGCCGGCGCGGGGGGCGAAGCCGGGCGGGGGTGCTAGCATCGCGCTTCGCCAAGACCTCTTCGAGCATGACCCGCCTTTCCTCGCCCCTCTGGCTGACCGTCCTCTTCTGCTGCACCGAAGTCCTGATGATGCTCGGCATCTCGGTCTATCCGGCGCTGCTGCCCGAGTTCCAGGCGCTCTGGCACCTGACCAACGGCGAGGCCGGCTGGGTCAGCGGCATCTTCTATGCCGGCTATGTGCTGACCGTGCCGCTGCTGGTGGCGCTGACCGACGCGCGCGATCCGCGCATGATCTATCTCGGCGGAGCGCTGGTGACCGTGCTCTCCTGCCTCGGCTTCGCGGCCTTCGCGGCGGGCTTCTGGAGCGCCATGGCCTTCCGCTTTCTCGGCGGCATCGGGCTTGCCGCCAGCTACATGGTGGGCCTGCGGATCCTGACCGACCGCAGCGCCGGGCGCGCGCAGAGCCGCGCCATCGCCTTCTACACGGCGCACTTCGCCATCGGTCAGGGGGTCGGCATCTGGCTGATCGGCCTGCTCGGCCGCCACTTCCACTGGACCGTCAGCGCCTATGTCTCCGCCGGCGGCGCGCTTCTGACCTTCCTGCTGGTCTGGCTGCTGGTGGGGCCGGACCATGGCCGCAGACGGGTCCTGTCCTGGCGCCGCGCGCTCGACCTGCGCCCGGCGCTGCGCAATCGCCGCGCCATGGGCTTCACTCTGGCCTATGCCTGTCACGGCTGGGAGCTCTTCGCCTTCCGCTCCTTTGCCGTCAGCTTCCTGGTCTTCGTGCTGGTCCAGGGCGGACGGTCGTTGCCGCTGGGCCTGGCGCCGAGCGACGCGGTGGCGCTGATCTTCCTGCTCGGCCTGCCGGCCTCGGTTGGCGGCAACGAGCTGGCGCACCGCTTCGGCCGCGAGCGCATGACCGGCTGGATCATGTGGTGCTCGGCCGCGGTCGGCCTGGCGGTGGCCTTTGCCGCGCTGGGACCGCTCTGGCTGATCTTGCCGCTGCTGCTGCTCTACGGCGTCACGCTGACCGGCGAGTCGGCGGTGGTCACCGGCGGCGCCTTCAGCCACGCCGAGCCGGGTCGGCAGGGCGCCACGATGGCGGTACACTCGATCATGGGATTCTCCGCTGCCTTTCCGGCTCCGGTCGCCTTCGGCTACCTGCTCGACCTCGGCGGGGGCGAGCGGGACCACGGCGCCTGGATCCTCGCCTTCTGCGCCCTCTCGCTGGGCGCGGCGCTGGGGCCGCTGCTGCTGCGCCTGACGGTCGGCCGCCTGCGCGACCTGGCCGGTGCGGCCTGACGCGGCGATGAGCAGGGGGGGCGCCGCAGGGGAGGAGGCCGTGCCGCCGACGGCCGTGCTTTTCCTCACCCACTTCGTGAACAGCGGCATCGTGCGCCGCTTCCGCCGGCTGCAGCGCCAGCTCGCCGGGCGCCACAGCGTCTACCTCGGGGTCGATCTGGTCTCCTCGCCGGCGCACCGGCGGGTCACCGGCGATCTGGTCGGGCCGCAGCTCTTCCTGTTCGACCGCGCGCTGCTCGGCCGCCTGCCCTACCGGCGCGCGCAGGAAGCCTGGGAGGGCGGCAACTCGGTGGTGCCGGGCCGTGTCGATCTCGTGGCGCAGCTCTTCCATCGCCTGCACCCCGGCTTCGAGCGGCTCTATGTGGTCGAGTACGACGTCGTCTATGGCGGTGACTGGGCCGATCTCTTCGCCGACCTCGACCGCCGGCCGGCCGACCTGCTGGGCACCAACTCCTTCCGCCGCGACGAGGACCCCGCGTGGAACCTCTGGCCGACCCTGGCGACCCCCGATGCCGTGCTGCCGCCGGAGCGCACCGCGCGGGCCCTGCTCTCCTTCTGCCGCTACTCGCGCCCGGCGCTGCAAGCGCTGGAACGGGCCTATGAGCGCGGCTGGCAGGGCCACTTCGAGGTGCTGGCCCCGACCGCGGTCCTGGAGGCCGGCCTGAGCTTCGAGGATATCGGCGGCGAGGGGCCCTTCGTGCCGCCCGGGCGCGAACGGCGGCACTACTGGTCGCGTCGCATCACGCCGCCGCCCTACGACAGCCCCGGGACCTTCGCCTACCGGCCGGCGCGCCGGCCGCGCGGACCCCAGGCCTGGCTGTGGCATCCGGTAAAGCTCAGCCAGCGCCTGGACCCTTGGCACCGCCTGCGGCGGTGGCGGCACGGCCATCTCGACCGCGCCCGCTTCCTGGCCGACGACCCGCGCTACGCGCTGCTGCCGGCATCGCCGAGCGACCGGAGGCCATAGACCCGGCGAGTGCTTTCGCTTTTGTTTCATGCGAAAATGCCACCGAAATCACCTCTCGGCGCCGCTGGAGTACCGTGTCGATGCTGCACCTCTCGCCCCGCGAACTGGAGATCCTGCGCCTGGCGCGCGAGCAGGGGCGCGTGACGGTCGAAGACCTCGCCGGCCAGTTCCAGGTGACGCCGCAGACCATCCGCAAGGACCTGAATGCGCTTTGCGACGAACGCTTCCTGCAGCGCGTGCACGGCGGCGCCGTGGTGGCCTCGGGCGTCGAGAACATGGGCTACGAGGCGCGGCGCAGCCTGGCGCTGGAGGAAAAGCGGCGGATCGGGCTCTGCACGGCGCAGCTCATTCCCGACAACTGCTCGCTCTTCATCAACATCGGCACCACCACCGAGCAGGTGGCGCAGGCGCTGACCGCGCACCGCGGGCTGCTGGCCATCACCAACAACATCAACGTGGCGAACATCCTGCGCCCGGCCCCGGGGGTCGAGGTGGTGATCGCCGGCGGCATCGTGCGGCGCGGCGACGGCGGCATCGTCGGCGAGGCCACGGTCGATTTCATCGAGCAGTTCAAGGTCGACTACGCGGTGATCGGCGCCTCGGCGATCGACGCTGACGGCGCGCTGCTGGACTACGACCTGCGCGAGGTGCGGGTGTCGCAGGCCATCATCCGCAATGCCCGGCAGGTGATCCTGGTGGCCGACGGCATGAAGTTCGGCCGCTCGGCGCCGGTCAGGATCGGCCATCTCTCGCAGGTCGACGTCTTCGTCACCGACGCGGCGCTGCCGGAGGAGCTGCAGGCCGTGGCAGCGGACATCGGCCTCACAATTGAAACCGCATCCGAAATGAACCAATCTGTCGGTTCGAATAGAGTCTCTTGAGGCGCGTTTTCCTTTCGCTTAAGGTTCACTTCAAGGCATAAACGAAAATCGCGGCACAAGCGCGATAGCCTGGGAGGACGAGGGACCGTGAGCGAGCGCTACGATCTCGCCATCATCGGCGGTGGGATCAACGGCTGCGGCATTGCCCGCGACGCCGCCGGGCGCGGGCTGAAGGTCTATCTCTGCGAGCAGGGCGACCTTGCCGGCGCCACCTCCTCGGCCTCGACCAAACTGATCCACGGCGGCCTGCGCTATCTCGAGTACTACGAGTTCCGCCTGGTGCGCGAGGCGCTGAAGGAGCGCGAGCGGCTGCTGGCCGCCGCGCCGCACATCATCTGGCCGCTGCGCTTCGTGCTGCCGCACCACAAGGGCCTGCGGCCGGCCTGGCTGATCCGCCTCGGGCTGTTTCTCTACGACCACCTGGGCGGACGAAAGCTGCTGCCGGCGGCGCGCAGTCTCGATCTCTCCCGCGACCCGGCCGGCGCGGTGCTGAAGCCGGTCTATCGCCGCGGCTTCGAATACTCCGACTGCTGGGTGCAGGATTCGCGCCTGGTGGTGCTCAACGCCCTCGACGCCGCCGAGCGCGGAGCCCGGGTGGAGACCCGCACCGCCTGCCGCAGCGCGCGGCGCCTCGCGGACGGTTGGGAGCTGGAGGTCGAGGCTGCCGGCGGCGGCGGGCGGAGCCTCCGGGCGGCGGCGCTGGTGAATGCCGCCGGGCCGTGGGTCGACCGCGTGCTGTCCGGCGTGGCCGGCAGCAACACGCGGGCAAAGATCCGTCTGGTGAAGGGCAGCCACATCATCGTGCCGCGCCTCTTCGCGCATGAGCGCGCCTACATCTTCCAGAACGCCGACGGGCGCATCGTCTTCGCCATCCCCTACGAGGGCGACTTCACGCTGATCGGCACCACCGACGTCGACTACCAGGGCGACCCGGCGGCGCCGGCGATCACCGCCGAGGAAACCCGCTATCTCTGCGACGCGGCCAACGAGTACTTCCGCGCCGCCATCGCGCCGGAGCAGGTGGTGCGCAGCTACTCCGGCGTGCGGCCGCTCTACGACGACGGCGCCAAGGAGGCCAAGGCGGCGACCCGCGACTACGTGCTGGAGCTGGAGGCGCCGCCGGGGCAGGCGCCGATGGTCAGCGTCTTCGGCGGCAAGCTCACCACCTACCGCCGCCTGGCGGAAGCGGTGCTGGCCAAGCTCGCTCCCTCCTTTCCCGCGCTGGGGCCGAGCTGGACCGAGCGGGCGACGCTGCCCGGCGGCGACTTCCCGGTCGATGGGCAGGCGGCGCTGGCGGCCGAGTTCGTCCAGCAGGTCGGCGGCCTGGCGCCGGCGACGGCGCGGCGGCTGGTGCGCGCCTACGGTACCCGCGCGCGCCGCGTTCTCGAGGGCGCGCGCTCGCTGGCCGACCTGGGCCGCGATTTCGGCGCGGGTCTCAGCGAACGCGAGGTCCGCTACCTGGTGGAGCAGGAGTGGGCGCGCACCGCCGACGACGTGCTGTGGCGCCGCTCGAAGCTGGCGCTGCTGCTGGACCCGGCGGAGCAGGTCGCGCTGGCGGACTATCTCGGCCCGGCGGGGCGAGCGGCGCAGCGAGCGGGAGCGGTGGCATGAGCGCCGCGCTGCAGAGCCTTTCGGGGCCGCGGCCGGCAGAGGTTCAAAGGGTTTCCGGCCGGCCGCCGCGGCGGCGGGTCGGGAACGGTTCAAGTCCGGGCGGCAGAAGTGCGCTCTGTCCGGGCCAGAAACGCAATGAGCGCACGCAAGGAGGAAACGATCATGTCAAAGAGATACATGGCATCCGCCATCGTCTTGGCGATGGCGATCGGAGCGTCCCCCGCCCACGCGGACATGGCTGCCGCTGAGCGATGGGTCGACTCCGAATTCCAGCCTTCCTCGCTCTCCAAGGAAGAGCAGCTGAAGGAGATGCAGTGGTTCATCGATGCCGCCAAGCCCTACGCCGGGATGGAGATCAACGTGCTGTCGGAGACCATTCCGACGCATACCTATGAATCGCAGGTCCTGACCAAGGCCTTCGAGGAGATCACCGGCATCAAGGTGAACCACCAGCTTCTCGGTGAGGGCGAGGTGGTGCAGGCGGTGCAGACGCAGATGCAGACGAACCGCAACATCTACGACGCCTACATCAACGACTCCGACCTCATCGGGACCCATTCGCGGCTGCAGAGCGCGGTCAATCTCAGCGACTGGATGGCCGGCGAGGGCAAGGCCGTCACCAACCCGATGCTCGATGTCGACGACTTCATCGGCAAGTCCTTCACCACCGGGCCGGACGGCAAGCTGTGGCAGCTGCCCGACCAGCAGTTCGCCAACCTCTACTGGTTCCGCAAGGACTGGTTCGATCGCCAGGACCTGCAGGAGCAGTTCAAGGCCAAGTACGGCTACGAACTCGGCGTGCCGGTGAACTGGTCGGCCTATGAGGACATCGCCGACTTCTTCACCAACGACGTGAAGGAAATCGACGGCGTTCGCGTCTATGGCCACATGGACTACGGCAAGCGCGCACCGGACCTCGGCTGGCGCATGACCGACGCCTGGCTCTCGATGGCCGGCGAAGGCTCGGTCGGCCTGCCGAACGGGCGCCCGATCGACGAGTGGGGCATCCGCATGGAGGAGGGCTCCTGCAATCCGGTTGGCGCCTCCGTCACGCGCGGCGGCGGCACCAACGGGCCGGCTGCGGTCTATGCCATCGCCAAGTGGGACGAGTGGCTGCGCAAGTACGCACCGCCCGGCGCCGCCGACCTCGACTTCTACCAGTCGCTGCCGGCGCTCTCGCAGGGCAACGTGGCCCAGCAGATCTTCTGGTACACCGCCTTCACCGCGAGCATGGTTTCGTCCAAGGCCGACGGCAACAACACGGTCGATGACGCGGGCAAGCCGCTGTGGCGCATGGCGCCCTCGCCGCACGGTCCCTATTGGGTCGAGGGCCAGAAGCTGGGCTATCAGGACACCGGTTCCTGGACGCTCTTCAACTCGACGCCCGTCGATCGCCGTCAGGCGGCTTGGCTCTACGCCCAGTTCGTCGTCTCCAAGACGGTGGACGTGAAGAAGAGCCACGTCGGCCTGACCTTCATCCGCGACACCACCATCCATCACCCCTCCTTCAGCGACCGGGCCGAGAACCTCGGCGGCCTGGTCGAGTTCTACCGCTCGCCCGACCGCGTGCTCTGGACCCCGACCGGCGTCAACGTGCCGGACTATCCGAAGCTCGCGCAGCTCTGGTGGGAGAACATCGGCGACGTGAACTCCGGGGCCTTCACGCCGCAGGAGGCCATGGATCGCCTGGCCGAGCAGATGGACCAGGTGATGGCCCGCATGCAGGCGGCCGACGAGCAGGCCGGCACCTACGGCGGTTGCGGCCCGCGCCTCAACCCGGAGAAGGATCCCTCCGAGTGGCTCGGCAAGGGCGGCGCCAAGGCGAAGCTCGCCAACGAGAAGCCGCCGGGCGAGACCATCGCCTATGACGAGCTGGTGAAGCGCTGGACCATGAAGCAGTAGCCTCGAGGTCTCGGCAAAGGGCCTTCCGGGGGGCCGGGTTCGGCACCCCCGGAAGGCCGTCGCCGCGCGCAACGGGAACGGCCTTCGGGCAGGCAGGCACGAGCCGATGTCACTGGAACTGAAACAGGTCACCAAGCGGGTTGGCGCCGAGGTGCATATCCAACCGACCGACCTGGTGCTGCAGGAAGGCTCCTTCAACATCCTGCTGGGCACCACGCTGGCCGGCAAGACGACGCTGATGCAGCTGATGGCCGGGCTGGAGAAGCCGACCTCGGGCGATATCCGCTTTCGCGGCCAGAGCGTCGTCGGCGTGCCGGTGCGCAAGCGCAACGTCGCCATGGTCTACCAGCAGTTCATCAACTACCCCAATCTCACGGTCTACGAGAACATCGCCTCGCCGCTGCGGGTGGCCGGCGTCGCGGCGGCGGAGATCGCGCGGCGGGTCGAGAGCACCGCCGAGCTGCTGCGCCTGGGGCCGATGCTGCGGCGGCGGCCGGCCGAACTCTCCGGCGGCCAGCAGCAGCGCACCGCGATCGCCCGTGCGCTGGTCAAGGATTCCGACCTGATCCTGCTCGACGAGCCGCTGGCGAACCTCGACTACAAGCTGCGCGAGGAGCTGCGCGGCGAGCTGCCGAAGCTCTTCGCCGGCAGCGGGCGCATCGTGGTCTATGCCACCACGGAGCCGATGGAGGCGCTGCTGTTCGGCGGCAACACCGCGACCCTCTTCGAGGGGCGCGTGACGCAGTTCGGCCCGACCTCCGCGCTCTATCGCCGGCCGGTCGACCTCACCACCGCGCGGGTCTTCTCCGACCCGCCGATGAACACGGCCGCGGCGACCAAGGTGGGCGACGAGATCCGCATCGGCGAGACCATCCGCCTGCCGGCCGGCGCGGCCGCGGCCGCCATTCCCGACGGCGACTACACCATCGGCATCAGGCCGCACCACCTTGCGCCGCAGGGGGCCGGCAAGGGCGGCGGCGCGGTGGCCGGCCGCGTCCTGGTGGC
Organism: uncultured Alphaproteobacteria bacterium; assembly: GCA_942492185.1. Taxonomy (GTDB): domain Bacteria; phylum Pseudomonadota; class Alphaproteobacteria; order Kiloniellales; family JACOMY01; genus CALOEA01. The sequence continues at coordinate 32,020 of CALOEA010000049.1, read as the reverse complement.
CGAGCTCAGCGGTTCCGAGAGCGTCATCCACCTCGACCTCGGCGGCCTCACCTGGGTCTCGCAGTCGCAGGGGATCCATCCCTTCGAGGTCGGCTCGATGGCGCAGCTGCAGGTCGACGTCGAGCACACCTTCTTCTTCGATTCCGAAGAGCGGCTCGTGGCGGGAGGGGGCTGATGGCAGGCATCCGGCTGGAGCAGATCCGCCACAGCTATCTCGCCGCGCCGCGGCAGCCCGAGGACTGGGCGCTGAAGGAAATGACGCTCGATCTGGCGGACGGCGGCGCCTATGCGCTGCTCGGCCCATCGGGCTGCGGCAAGACCACGCTGCTCAACCTCATCTCCGGTCTGCTGAAGCCGAGCGAGGGACGCATCCTCTTCGACGGGCAGGACATGACCCGGGTGACGACCGAGGCCCGCAACATCGCCCAGGTGTTCCAGTTCCCGGTGATCTACGACACCATGACGGTCTACGACAATCTCGCCTTTCCGCTGCGCAATCGCGGCGTCGCCGCGGCCGACGTGGACCGCCGCGTGCGCGAGACCGCCGCGATGCTCGAGCTCGACCACATGCTGCAGCGGCGCGCCGCCGGCCTCACCGCGGACGGCAAGCAGAAGATCTCGCTCGGCCGCGGCGTCATCCGCTCGGACGTCAACGTCATCATGTTCGACGAGCCGCTGACGGTGATCGACCCGCACCTGAAGTGGGTTCTGCGCTCCAAGCTCAAGGAGCTGCACAGCCGCATCCGCAGCACGATGATCTACGTCACCCACGACCAGACCGAGGCGCTGACCTTCGCCGACCAGGTGGTGGTGATGAAGGACGGCGAGGTGGTGCAGCGCGGGACCCCGGTGGAGCTCTTCGAGCGGCCGCAGCACACCTTCGTCGGCCACTTCATCGGCTCGCCCGGCATGAACGTCCTGCCCTGCGCCATCGGCGAGGGCGGCGCGACCTTCGCCGGCCATCGGGTCGAGACGATCAATGCCGGCGCCTACGGCGGCGGCGGCCGCCTGGAGCTCGGCGTGCGGCCGGAGTTCGTCGCCTTCGCCGAGGACGGCATCCCGGTCGAGGTGGTGAAGGTGTCCGACGCCGGGCGTCACAGCATCGTCGAGACCAGCCATGCCGGCCACACGATCACGCTGCTGGTGCCGGAGGGCTGGCCGATTCCGGAGCGGCGGGCGGCGGTGCGCTTCGACCCTGCGCACACGCAGATCTACCAAGACGGCTGGCTGGTGGGCTGAGGGGGAGGACGATGCGCAAGACCGTCAACAACAGGGCCTGGCTCTTCGTTCTCCCGGTGGTTCTGCTGGTCGCCTTCAACGCCGTCATACCGCTGATGACGGTGGTGAACTTCTCGGTGCAGGAGACCTTCGGCGACAACGTCTTCTTCTGGTCCGGCCTGCGCTGGTTCGAAGCGGTGCTGAACTCCGAGCGCTTCCATGCCGCCCTGCTGCGCCAGTGCATCTTCACCGCGATCATCCTGGCGATCGAGGTGCCGCTCGGGCTCTGCATCGCGCTCGCCATGCCGCGCAAGGGGCCGTGGGTCTCGGTGTGCCTGGTGCTGATGGCGCTGCCGCTGCTGATCCCCTGGAATGTGGTCGGCGCCATGTGGAACATCCTCGCGCTGCCCGACATCGGGCTGCTCGGCCGCGGCCTGAACGCGCTCGGCATCGAGTTCAACTACACCCGCGAGCCGATCGCCGCCTGGTTCACCGTCGTGCTGATGGACGTCTGGCACTGGACCTCGCTGGTGGTGCTGCTCTGCTATGCCGGCCTGGTGTCGATCCCCGATGCCTACTACCAGGCCGCCAAGGTCGATGGCGCCGGGCGCTGGGCGGTCTTCCGCCATATCCAGCTGCCCAAGCTGCGCTACGTCCTGACCATCGCGATCCTGCTCCGCTTCATGGATTCCTTCATGATCTATACCGAGGTGGTGGTGCTGACCGGCGGCGGGCCAGGCTCCTCGACCACCTTCCTCTCGATCGACCTGGTGAAGACGGCGCTCGGCCAGTTCGACCTCGGCCCGGCGGCGGCGCTGTCGCTGATCTATTTCCTCATCGTGCTGCTGCTGAGCTGGCTCTTCTACACCGTCATGACACGGCACGAGGGGAAGTGACGATGCGCCCGCGCTCCCTGCTGCCCGCCGGCTACATCCTGTTCCTGCTGCTGCCGATCTACTGGCTGCTGAACATGTCGTTCAAGACCACGAACGAGATCCTCGGCGGCTTCACGCTCTGGCCGAAGAGCTTCACCTTCGACAACTACGACAAGATCCTCTGCGTGGGAAAGTACGTCGGCACGCAGTGCGACCCCAGCTGGTACCTCGGCTACCTCAATTCGCTGACCTACGTCGCCATCAACACGCTGCTCTCGGTCGCGGTGGCGTTGCCGGCCGCCTACGCCTTCTCGCGCTACCGCTTCCTCGGCGACAAGCACCTCTTCTTCTGGCTGCTGACCAACCGCATGGCGCCGCCGGCGGTCTTCGCCCTGCCGTTCCTGCAGCTCTATTCTGCGGTCGGGCTCTTCGACACCCCCTGGGCGGTGGCGCTGGCGCACACGCTGTTCAACATCCCGCTGGCGGTCTGGATCCTGGAGGGCTTCATGTCCGGCGTGCCGAAGGAGCTCGACGAGACGGCCTACATCGACGGCTACTCCTTCCGCCGCTTCTTCGTGAAGATCTTCATGCCGACCATCGCCGCCGGCATCGGCGTCGCCTGCTTCTTCTGCTTCATGTTCTCCTGGGTGGAGCTGCTGCTGGCCAAGACCCTGACCTCGGTGGACGCCAAGCCGATCGCCGCCACCATGACCAAGACCGCCAGCACCTCGGGCTATGAACTGGGGCTGCTGGCCGCGGCCGGCTCGCTGACCATCGTGCCGGGGGCGGTGGTGATCTACTTCGTGCGCAACTACATCGCCAAGGGTTTCGCCCTCGGCCGCGTCTAGGGAGCGGGCAGCATGCACGGCACCGACCTCGTCTCATGGATGGCCTGGACCTGGCCGACGGCAGCCTTCTTCGCCTTCATCCTGCTCTGCTTCGTCGCCATGTCGATCTGGGAGGTGCGCTCGCCCGGCGGCGGGCCGCGCCGCGGCATCCTCGGCCTCGACACCACGCGCGGCGACCGGCTCTTCATCTCGCTGCTCGGCACCGCCTACATTCTGCTCGCCTGGCTGGGCTTCTTCGGCGCACCGCTGTGGATCCCGCTCGGCCTCTGCGTGCTCTACGCCATCGCCGTCTTCCGCTGGGTCTGACGTCCGGCCTGTCTGGCGCGCCGCCTATTTCGCCCGGGGGTGGGCCGCGCGGTAGGTCTTCATCATCTGTGCGCTGTCGACCGCGGTATAGCGCTGCGTCGTCGAGAGCGAGGCGTGCCCCAGCAGTTCCTGGATCGAGCGCAGGTCGCCGCCGCCGGCCAGCAGGTGGGTGGCGAAGGAGTGGCGCAGCGCATGCGGCGTGGCGCTCTCCGCCAGGCCCAGCGCGCGGCGCAACTCCGCCAGCCGCGCCTGTACCACCCGCGGATGCAGCGCCTTGCCGCGCCGGCCGAGGAAGAGCGGGCCCTCCGGCCCCGGCGAGAAGGGGCAGAGCGCCAGGTAGCTGTCGACCGCCTCGCCGATCAGCGGCAGCAGCGGCAGCAGCCGCATCTTGCGGCCCTTGCCGAGAATGGAGATCGCCTCCTGGCCCGGCCGCGGCGCCTCGCGGCGGGTCAGCGACAGGGCCTCGCCGAGGCGCAGGCCGGCGCCGTAGAGCAGGGTGAAGAGGGCCAGGTCGCGCGCCGCCACCCAGGGAGGGCGGCCGTCCTCGGGCCCGGCCTCGCCGCCGCCGGCAGCCTCCAGCAGCTCCATCGCCGCCTCGCTCTCCAGCGCCTTCGGCAGGCTGCGCGGCACCTTCGGCGTGCGCAGCAGGCGGATCGCCGGGTTGCTGGCGATCTCCGCGCGGTCGAGCCAGGCGTAGAAGGAGCGCACCACCGAGAGCGCCCGCGCGGTGGAGCTGCGGGCCAGTCCCTGCGCCGCCCGCGCAGCCAGCCAGGCACGAAAGTCGGCGAGCCGCAGGGTCGCGAGGTCGTCGAGATCCGGCAGCGCGCCGCGGTGCTCGATGAGGAAGGCCAGGAAGCCAGCGAGATCGCGGCCATAGGCAGACTGGGTATGCGGCGAGGCCCGCTTCTCGCTCCTCAACCATGTCTGCCAGCGGGCCGTCGCCGCCGCCAATGCCGGCGGTAGCGGCAGGGCGAGCGGGTCGAGGACGGTCACCGGCCGGTCAGTCCGGCAGGTCGAGCCAGGCGCGCACGCACTCCGCCAGGACGCGCCCGAGGAAGTTCAGCAGCTCGGTGCCCTGCGAAGGCTCGAAAGCCGCCTCGACGCGCGAGCCCAGCGCCAGGATCGCCGGAGGGGTCGCCGGCGAGATGGTCAGGCGGATGAGGGCGTCGGAGCGAACCAGGCCGGCACCGGCGCCGAACAGCAGCGGATCGCCGGTCACCGCCTCGCGCAGGATCACGCTGCGGCCCGGCCCGATCAGGGCGTCGACCGCACCGGGCTCGAGCTGGCAGACGCCGCCCATGCGCACCGGCGGCAGCTCCTCGGCGCGCTGCTCGACGGCCAGCGAGGCGACGTCGATGTCGAGGATGGTGGCGAGGTCGCCGGTCGCTCGCTCGATCAGCTGCTCGAAGGACTGCGCCGAGAGCAGCGCCAGGACGGCGGCATGGATGCGGGACTGACCCTGCTGGTTGGCGCGGCTGGCGCCGACCATGGCGTCGCGCAGTTCGGTCATCTCCTGCAGCTCGCCGCGCAGCCGCTCGATCATCGCCGCGCGCAGGTCGAGGACGCGGCCGCTGGGGTCGGCGCTGGAGAGGCTCGGCAGCCGCATGGAATCGAGCAGCGCCGGGCGGGTGGCGAAGAACTCCGGGTGCCGCCGCAGGTACTCATGCACCGCCTCGGCGGTGAGGGCGCGGGCGGGCGCACGGGCCTCGGTGCGCGCCCGCGCCTCGCCATTCGCCGTTGCCGTCTTGGCGGCGGGCTTCTGCGTTTCCTGCGGTCCGCGTCCCATTGCCCGGGCTTAGGACTTGTCGCCGAGGATCGACTGGCCGGTCTTGGCCCAGTCGGCGAGGAAGGCGGCCAGGCCCTTGTCGGTCAGCGGGTGCTGGTAGAGCTGGCGCAGCACGGCGGGCGGGATGGTCGCCACGTCGGCGCCGAGTTTCGCCGCCTCGACGACATGCAGCGGTCCGCGCACCGAGGCGACCAGGACCTCGGTCTTGAAATGCGGGTAGACGGAGTAGATCTCGACGATCTCGGCGATCAGCCCCATGCCGTCGGCGCCGATATCGTCCAAGCGGCCGACGAAGGGAGAGATGAAGGCCGCGCCGGCCTTGGCGGCGAGCAGCGCCTGCGCCGGCGAGAAGCAGAGTGTGACGTTGACCATCGTGCCCTCGTCCGCCAGCGCCCGGCAGGTGCGCAGGCCGTCGACCGTCAGCGGCACCTTCACCGTGACGTTGGGCGCCAGCTTCGCCAAGGCGCGACCCTCGACCAGCATGGTCTCGTGGTCCGTGGCGGTGACCTCGGCCGACACCGGGCCCGGAACCAGCGCGGCGATCTCGGCGATCGTCTCGAGGAAAGGGCGGCCGGACTTGGCCACCAGCGAGGGGTTGGTGGTCACGCCGTCCACCATCCCGGTCGCCATCAGGGCTTCGATCTCGGCTACGTCCGCGGTATCGATGAAGAACTTCATGCTCGCTCGAATCTCGTTTTCAGGTCCGTCACTGCCGCCAGTCATGACGAAGCCGGCGGCCGGCGTCTAGAGTCTAATCAATGGCCGAGTCCCCTACCAGTAGCCGTCGCGATCAGCCCGCAAGCGGTTTGTTTCCCCCGGCGGAAAGCGTCGCCGTGCTGCTGCCGTTGCCGCTGGCCGGCACCTACGACTACGCGGTGCCGCCGGGAATGAGCGTGGCGCCGGGCGACGTCGTGATCGTGCCGCTCGGCCGGCAGGAGCGTCTCGGTGTGGTCTGGGGACCGCCGGAGGGCATCGATGCGGCGCGCCTGAAGCCGCTGATCGAGCGCGTTGCCGAGGCGGTGCTGCCCGAGGCGATGCGCCGCTTCGTCGACTGGGTGGCGGGCTATACCCTCTCGCCGCCGGGCTCGGTGCTGCGCATGGCGCTCAGCGTGCCCTCGGCGCTGCAGCCGGAGCGGCCGGTGGAGGCGGTGCGTCCCGTCCCCGAGCTGCCGGCGGACCTGCGGCTGACTGGCGCGCGCCGCCGGGTGCTGGAGGCGGCCGGCGGCTTCGCCCAGCCGGCAGGAGAGCTGGCCCGTGCCGCCGACGCCAGCCCCTCGGTGGTCAAGGGCCTGCTGCAGGCCGGCGCGCTGGAGAGCGTGGTGCTGCCGCGGCCGCCCTGGCCGCGGCCCGATCCAACGCTGCCCGGGCCGCGGCTCTCGGCCGCCCAGGCCGCCGCCGCCGGGAGCCTGGCTGCCGCCGCGACCGCAGGCGGCTTCTCGGCCACCCTGCTGGATGGCGTCACCGGCGCCGGCAAGACCGAGGTCTATCTCGAGGCGGTGGCCGCGGCGCTCGCCGCCGGCCGGCAGGTGCTGGTGCTGCTGCCGGAGATCGCGCTCTCGGCGCAGTGGCTGGCGCGCTTCGAGGAGCGCTTCGGCGTCGCGCCGGCGGCCTGGCACTCGGAACTGACGCAGCTGCAGCGCCGCCGCACCTGGCGCGCGGTGGCCGCCGGCGAGGCGAAGGTCGTGGTCGGCGCCCGCTCCGCGCTCTTCCTGCCCTTCCGCACCCTGGGCCTGCTGGTGGTCGACGAGGAGCACGAGCCCGCCTACAAGCAGGAGGAGGGGACGATCTACCACGCCCGCGACATGGCGGTGGTGCGCGCCCGCTTCGAGGGCGCCCCCATCGTCCTGGTGTCGGCGACGCCGGCGCTGGAGACCCTGGCGAATGTCGAGGCCGGGCGCTACGGCGTGCTGCACCTGCCGGAGCGGCACGGCGGCGCCACGCTGCCGGCGGTGACGCTGCTCGATCTGCGGCGCCATCCGCCGCCGCGCCTGCCCGTGCCGGCCGGCGGCGGCAGCCTGCAGGGCTGGCTGGCCGAGCCGCTGCGCCGGGCGGTGAGCGAGACGCTGACCGCCGGCGAGCAGGCGCTGCTGTTCCTCAATCGCCGCGGCTATGCCCCCCTGACGCTCTGCCGGACCTGCGGGCATCGCCTGCAGTGTCCGCACTGCACCGCCTGGCTGGTCGAGCACCGCCTGACCCGGCGCCTGCAATGCCATCACTGCGGCTATCACACCCGCCTGCCGGAGAGCTGCCCGTCGTGCGGCACGGCCGACTCCTTCGCTGCCGTCGGGCCCGGGGTCGAGCGGCTCGCCGAGGAGGTCTCTCGCCTCTGGCCGGAGGCGCGCCAGGCGCTGCTCTCCTCCGACATGATCGGCGGCCCGCTGGCGCTGGCGGCGCTGATCGAGACCATCGAGTCGCGCAGCGTCGACATCCTGATCGGCACCCAGGTGGTCGCCAAGGGCCACCACTTCCCGCACCTGACGCTGGTCGGGGTGGTCGACGGCGACCTCGGGCTGGCCGGCGGCGATCTCCGGGCCGGCGAGCGGACCTTCCAGCTGCTCTCGCAGGTCGCCGGGCGGGCCGGCCGCGCCAAGCACCGCGGCCAGGTGATGATCCAGACCAGCGAGCCCGGCCATGCCGTCATGCAGGCGCTGGCGCGGCAGGACCGCGAGGCCTTCCTCACCGCCGAGCGCGCCGCCCGCCAGGCGCAGGGCTGGCCGCCCTACGGCCGCCTGGCGGCGGTCATCCTCTCGGCCGCCAGCGGCGAGGAGGCCGACCGCTGGGCCGCCCGGCTGGCGCGCAAGGCGCCGCGGCGGCGCGACGTCTTGCTGCTGGGGCCGGCGCCCGCGCCCCTGGCCGTGCTGCGCGGCTGGCACCGCCGCCGCTTCCTGGTGAAGACCGCCAAGGACCTGCTGCCGCAGGGCTACCTGCGCGACTGGCTGGCGGCCGTGAAGCTGCCGTCCGGGGTGCGCCTGCAGGTCGATGTCGACCCCTACAGCTTCCTCTAGGCCGCCAGGCCCGGCGGCCGGGCGGGCGGTGCGAAATGCCGCAGTGCGGTGTGGGACTTCCCGGCCCGGCCGAGCCTGCTTGCATGGCCTGGGGGGCTATGTTAGGAACCGCGCGCCGTCGGGGCGGGACCCGTCACGGCAACGCTGTCGCTGTGCGTCGCGAACAACCGGACGAGCGGGCCTGTCGGCTCCTCTCCCGGCGCGGTGGAGCGGGCGGCGTGGGGCGTCACGAGTTCGGCGTCCCGAGTGCGCTATTGACCAACCGGGCCCAAGCAGGCGCCCCAAGCGGGGAAGGTAAGCGTGGCAGGCGAGGATCTGAACGTGAGCGGGCTCGCGGGTCGCTATGCAGCGGCGCTGTTCGAGCTGGCCGACGAGAAGAAGGCGCTGGACCAGGTGGCGGACGATCTCCGCGGCCTGAAGGCTGCCATTGCCGGGAGCGCGGACCTGCAGACCTTCCTGCGCAGCCCGCTCTATGGGCGCGACCAGCAGACCCGGGCGCTGGATGCCCTGCTCGAGAAGGCCGGCGTTGCCGCGCTGACGAAGAATTTCGCGCTGGTGGTGGCGAAGAACCGCCGCCTCTACGCGCTGTCCGGAATGATCGACGCCTACCTGGCGATCCTGGCCGCGCGTCGCGGCGAGGTCACCGCCCATGTGACCGTCGCCCGCGCCTTGAGCGAGGCCGAAGCCGGCCGCCTCGAGGAGACGCTGAAGAAGGCCGTGGGCGGCAAGGTGCAGATCGAGACGAAGATCGACGAGAGCCTGATCGGCGGCCTGATCGTTCAGGTCGGCAGCCGGATGGTCGACGGTTCGATCAAGAGAAAACTCCAAAAACTGCAGCACGCGATGAAGGGGGCCTGAGGCGATGGATATTCGCGCCGCCGAAATTTCCGCCATCCTGAAGAACCAGATCGAGGGCTTCGGCACCGAGGCGGACGTGGCCGAGGTCGGCCAGGTTCTCTCCGTCGGTGACGGCGTCGCCCGCGTCTATGGCCTGGACAAGGTCCAGGCCGGCGAGATGGTCGAGTTTCCCGATGGCACCAAGGGCATGGCGCTGAACCTCGAGACCGACAACGTCGGTATCGTGATCTTCGGCGACGACCGGGCCATCAAGGAAGGCGACACCGTCAAGCGGACCGGCACCATCGTCGACGTGCCGATCGGCAAGGGCCTGCTCGGCCGTGTCGTCGACGCGCTCGGCAATCCGCTGGACGGCAAGGGCCCGATCGAGGGCGCCGAGCGCAGCCGCGTCGAGGTGAAGGCACCGGGCATCATCCCGCGCAAGTCGGTGCATGAGCCGATGCAGACCGGCCTGAAGGCGATCGACGCGCTGATCCCGATCGGCCGCGGCCAGCGCGAGCTGATCATCGGCGACCGCCAGACCGGCAAGTCCGCCATCGCGCTCGATACCTTCATCAACCAGAAGAACACCAACGCCTCCGGCGAGGACAAGCAGAAGCTCTACTGCATCTACGTCGCCATCGGCCAGAAGCGCTCCACCGTCGCGCAGTTCGTGAAGGCCCTGGAGGAGAACGGCGCGCTGGAATACTCCATCGTCGTCGCCGCCACCGCCTCCGATCCGGCGCCGCTGCAGTTCCTGGCGCCCTACACCGGCTGCACCATGGGCGAGTACTTCCGCGACAACGGCATGCACGCCGTCATCTGCTACGACGATCTCTCCAAGCAGGCCGTCGCCTATCGCCAGATGTCGCTGCTGCTGCGCCGCCCGCCGGGCCGCGAGGCCTATCCGGGCGACGTCTTCTACATCCACTCGCGCCTGCTCGAGCGCGCGGCGAAGATGAACGACGGCGAGGGCGCCGGTTCGCTGACCGCCCTGCCGGTCATCGAGACCCAGGCCGGCGACGTCTCGGCCTACATCCCGACCAACGTGATCTCGATCACCGACGGCCAGATCTTCCTCGAGACCAACCTCTTCTATAAGGGCATCCGCCCGGCGCTGAACGTCGGCCTCTCGGTCAGCCGCGTCGGCTCGGCCGCGCAGACCAAGGCGATGAAGAAGGTTGCCGGCTCGATCAAGCTCGAGCTCGCGCAGTACCGCGAGATGGAGGCCTTCGCCCAGTTCTCCTCCGACCTCGACGCGGCCACCCAGCGCCTGCTGGCGCGCGGCTCGCGCCTCACCCAGCTCCTGAAGCAGCCGCAGTATTCGCCGCTGCCGATGGAGGAGCAGGTGGCGGTGATCTATGCCGGCGTGAAGGGCTACCTGGACAAGGTGCCGGTCGACAAGGTCAACGACTTCGAGAAGAAGCTGCTGGCCGAGATTCGCAGCCGGGGCGCCGACATCCTGGCCTCGATTCGCGAGACCAAGGACCTCGGATCCGAGACGGAGGGCAAGCTGAAGGCCTTCCTCGAGGACTTCACCAAGACCTACGTCTGATTCGCCGCCTGACACCCCAACGGCCACTCGCCGCGACGACGACTGGACGGGATAGCACCGGATGCCGAGCCTCAAGGACCTAAGGGTCCGCATCAACAGCGTGAAAGCCACGCGCAAGATCACCTCGGCCATGAAGATGGTCGCGGCGGCCAAGCTGCGCCGTGCGCAGGAGCAGGCCGAGGCCTCCCGCCCCTATGCCGAGCGCATGGAGCGGATGCTGCAGGGCCTCGCGGCCAGCGTGCAGGGCCGTGCCGGCGCACCGCGTCTGCTGGCGGGAAGCGGCAAGAGCGAGGTCCATCTGGTCGTGGTGGCCACCGCCGACCGCGGCCTCTGCGGCGCCTTCAACTCCTCGATCGTGCGCGAGGCGCGGCGCCGCATCGCGTCGCTGGTCAGCGACGGCAAGGAGGTGAAGATCCTCTGCGTCGGCCGAAAGGGGCGCGACCAGCTGCGCCGCGACCAGGCGCAGCGCATCGTCGCCACGCTGGAGGACGTTTCCCGGCCGCGGCCATCCTTCGCCAAGGCGAACGAGATCGCCGAGCGCGTGACGCAGATGTTCGAGGCCGGCGAGTTCGACGTCTGCCATCTGGTCTTCGCCCGCTTCAAGTCGGCGATCACCCAGATCGTGACGGTGCAGCAGCTGATCCCCTTCGCGCCGCCGGCGGCGCCGGAAGGCGATACGGCGGCCACCGCGCCCTCCGGCGCGGTCTACGAGTACGAGCCTTCCGAGGAAGCCATCTTGGCCGAGCTGCTGCCGCGCAATCTGGCGGTGCAGATCTTCAAGGCGCTTCTGGAGAATAACGCCAGCGAGCAGGGCGCGCGGATGACCGCCATGGACAACGCGACCCGCAACGCCGGCGACATGATCGACAAGCTGACGCTGACCTACAACCGGACCCGCCAGGCGATCATCACCAAGGAGCTGATCGAAATCGTGTCCGCCAAGGAAGCCATGTAGGCTGCCGCGGCTAGGCCGGGTTTTGAGGAACGAGAAAGGCAAGCGAGGACCAAGGCGATGAGCGAAAGCAAGAACGCAGTCGGCCGCATCACCCAGGTCATGGGCCCCGTCGTGGACGTGCAGTTCGACGCCGATCTGCCGGCGATCCTGAACGCGCTCGAGACCGACAACCATGGCAACCGCCTGGTGCTCGAGGTGGCGCAGCATCTGGGCGAGAACGTGGTGCGCACCATCGCCATGGACTCGACCGAGGGTCTGGTGCGCGGCAGCGAGGTGCGCGACACCGGCGCCGCCATCACCGTGCCGGTCGGCCCGGAGACCCTGGGGCGCATCATCAACGTCATCGGCGAGCCGATCGACGAGCGCGGCCCGGTTCCGGCCAAGGCCACCTCCTCGATCCACAAGCCGGCCCCGGCCTTCTCCGAGCAGTCGACCGACTCCGAGATCCTGGTCACCGGCATCAAGGTCGTCGATCTGCTGGCGCCCTATGCCCGCGGCGGCAAGATCGGCCTGTTCGGCGGCGCCGGCGTGGGCAAGACCGTGCTGATCATGGAGCTGATCAACAACATCGCCAAGACGCACGGCGGCTACTCGGTCTTCGCCGGCGTGGGCGAGCGTACCCGCGAGGGCAACGACCTCTATCACGAGATGATCGAATCCGGCGTCATCAAGCTGGGCGAGGGCACCGACCGCCGGGTCCAAGGTGGCGCTGGTCTACGGCCAGATGAACGAGCCGCCGGGCGCGCGCGCGCGCGTCGGCCTGACCGGCCTGACCCTGGCCGAGTACTTCCGCGACGACGAGGGCCAGGACGTGCTCTTCTTCGTCGACAACATCTTCCGCTTCACCCAGGCCGGCTCCGAAGTCTCGGCGCTGCTGGGCCGCATCCCCTCCGCCGTGGGCTATCAGCCGACGCTGGCCACCGACATGGGCGCGCTGCAGGAGCGCATCACCTCGACCAAGAAGGGCTCGATCACCTCGGTGCAGGCCATCTACGTGCCGGCCGACGACCTGACCGACCCGGCGCCGGCGACCTCCTTCGCCCACCTCGACGCCACCACGGTGCTGTCGCGCCAGATCGCCGAGCTGGGCATCTACCCGGCGGTGGATCCGCTCGACTCCACCAGCCGCGTGCTCGACCCGCAGATCGTCGGCGACGAGCACTACGCGGTGGCGCGCCGCGTGCAGGAGATCCTGCAGTCCTACAAGTCGCTGCAGGACATCATCGCCATCCTGGGCATGGACGAGCTCTCGGAAGAGGACAAGCTCACCGTCGCCCGCGCGCGCAAGATCCAGCGCTTCCTCTCGCAGCCGTTCGACGTCGCGCAGGTCTTCACCGGCTTCCCCGGCGTGCAGGTGCCGCTGGAGGAGACCATCAAGGGCTTCAAGGGCATCTGCGCCGGCGAGTACGACCATCTGCCGGAGTCCGCCTTCTACATGGTGGGCACCATCGACGAGGCGATGGCCAAGGCGAAGAAGCTGGCCGCCGAGGCGGCCTGACCGGAGAAGCGGGGCGGGGTGGACCGTCGTCTAACCCCGCCGCTTGAGGAGACGCGAATTGGCCGAGACGATCGAATTCGACCTGGTGGCGCCGGAGGCCCTGATCCTCTCCGAGCCGGTCGCCATGGTGGTGATCCCCGGCGGCGACGGCGACTTCGGCGTGCTGCCGCGCCATGCGCCGCTGATCTCCACCATCCGCCCAGGCGTCATCACGGTCTATCAGGGCCAGGGCAGCGCACGGCAGCCGAGCGAGCGCATCTTCATCGCCGGCGGCTTCGCCGAGGTGACGCCGGAGCGGGTGACCGTGCTGGCGGAGGAGGCGGTGAAGATCGGCGAGATCGATCGCGCCAAGGCCGAGCAGGCGGTGAAGGATGCCCGCGACGACCTCCTCGACGCCAAGGAGACCTTCGAGAAGACCGAGGCGCAGCGGCGCCTGGCCATCGCCGAGGCACGCGTCCAGGCGATCAGCCACTGACCGTTCGCTGACGGCAGGTCAGCCGAAGGCCGGCGCGGATAGCGCCGGCCTTTTTCGTTTCCGCCACCAATCCAGGGAGACTCCCGCCATGATGCTCCGCGCCGCTGTCCTCGCCGCCGCCTTCGCGCTTGCCGTGCCGGCCGCTGTCCTGCCGTCCGCCGCCCTGGCGCAGTCCTCGCCGCCCAATCCCTTCACCTACAGCTGCGCCGACTTCCTCGCCGCCGAAAGCGACCAGCAGCGGCTGGTCGCCAACCTCATGGTCTACTGGTCGGTCGGCTATCTGCTCGGGCGCCTGGAGGGGATCGAGGCGTTGCAGCTCGATGGCGAGCATCACGACCGCGCGGTCAACGACGTGGTGGCTGCGCTGCGCCAGATCTGCCCCAACGTTCCCGCGATGGCGGTGGCGGAGTTCATCGGTAATCTCGCCGGCGACATCGAGAAGTCCGCGGCGCAGTAGCAGGCGCCGCTAGGCGAGGGCCGCCAGCACCGCCGCGGCCGCCGCCTCGCCGCTGGCCGCGGCCCCCTCGAACCAGCCGGCGCTCTCGGCGGCGATGTCGGAGGAGGCGAAGGCAAGGCGACCGAGCGGCCGCCAGGTCTCTGCCGCCACCGTCTCCGGCGCATCGATCGGCGTCGCCACCCAGGTGCCGAGCGACCAGGGGTCGGCGGCCCAGTCGTGGTGATCGAAGGCCAGCAGGCGCGCCTCGGGGAAGAAGCGGCCGACGACCGCGGCGACGGCCGCCGCGTCGGTCGGATCGAAGGCGTCGCTTGCCAGGCCGAAGCCGACCAGCAGCGTGGTCTCGCGCCGGCTGATCCGCTCGCTCAGCATCCAGTCGAGACCGCCGCCCCGGCCGGTGGCGAGGACGCCGGGCTGCAGCACTCCCTCGACCTCGGCCCAGAGCTTCAGCGCACGGCCCTCATGGCCGCGCCCGGCGGCCCTGCGCTGCGCCGGCGGCAGCGGCGGGTCGAAGGCCAGGTGGCGCAGCGGATTGAGTCCGGTGGCGAGCACCGCAGCCTGGCCGCGCAGCTGCCGGCCATCGGCCAGCTCCAGGGTGACGCCCTCTGCGTCATGGGCAACCCGCGACACCGCGGTGCCGGTCTCCAGCGCGACGCCGGGGGCGTCCAGCAGGCCGGCGACCAGGCGGTCCATGCCGAGCGCGACGCTGCTGTCCCAGACCGCGATCATGCCGTCCGGTGTCCCGTCGTGATAGGCGCAGCTCGCCAGGAGCTCGCTGGCGGGCACCCGGTCCCAGGCGCCGTTGCCCGAGACGCACCACCAGGCGGCGAGCAGGTCGCGGGTCGCCGGCGGCGCGGCGAGGCGTTCGAGATAGGCGGCGAAGGAGATGTCCGTCAATGATCGGCCGGCGGCATCGAGGCTCCGCCCGGCCTTGCGTGCCAAGGCGTCGGCCGTCACCTGTGCCATGGCCCGCCGATGCGCGGTCTCTTCCGCCGGGCCGGCCGGTCCATCGCGATGCAGGCTGCCGTCGCGCAGCCAGCGGCGCTCCAGCACCGGCGTGCGCGGCCGCCAGCCGAGGCGAAGCCGGTCCGCCGCGGCCCTCAGCCGATGGTGCCAGGGCGTGATCCAGGCGCCGCCGAACTCCAGCCCTTCGCCGCCGTCGGCGAAAGGCCTGGCGAAGGCCCGCCCGCCGACCCGCCCGCGCGCCTCCAGCACACGGACCCGCTGGCCGGCCTGCGTGAGGCGCGCCGCGGCGAAGGCTCCGGCGACGCCGGCGCCGACGATGAAGAGATCCTCTGTCATGAAGCCCCGTCTTGCGATTTGCCGCCCCAGACTAGTGCGCGGCGCCTCGATGCGGCAGGGCCAAAAGCGAAGGGGAGGGAGCGATCTCTCGCTCCCTCCCCTCCGGAAGGCTCATATGGACGCAGACGCGTCGCCGCGGCGGTCAGGCCGCCTGGCTGCGGCGGTTCTGCCAGCGCTGGCGCTTGCGCTTCGGCCGCGTGTCGCCGCTGTCGTTCGCCGCCTGCCGCTCGGGCTGGCCCTCGGGGCGCTGGCCCTGCGGCCGCTTGCCCTGCGGCTGCCCCTGGGGACGCGCCCCCTGGGGACGCGCCCCCTGGGGACGCTGGCCCTGGGGACGCGGCGCCTGGGGACGCGGGGCCTGTGAGCGGGCCCCCGGCGCGCGAACCGGACCGGCGGAGCCGCTGGCCACCAGCAGCGGCACGCGGGTCAGACGCTCGATGTCGCGCAGGTAGGGGCGCTCGTCCGGCGCGCAGAAGGAGATCGCCGCGCCCTCGGCGCCGGCGCGCGCGGTGCGGCCGATGCGATGGACGTAGCTCTCGGCGATGTTCGGCAGCTCGAAGTTGACGACATGGGTCACGCCATCGACGTCGATGCCGCGCGCCGCGATGTCGGTGGCCACCAGCACCCGAACCTGGCCGGCGCGGAAGGCACCGAGCGCGCGCTGGCGCGCGTTCTGCGCCTTGTCGCCGTGGATCGCGTCGGCGGTGATGCCGGCCTGGGTCAGGTGGCGGGCGACACGGTCGGCGCCGTGCTTGGTACGGGTGAAGACGATGACCCGCTTCATCGCGGGATCCTTCAGCACCTCGACCAGCAGGGTCCGCTTGGACGCCGGGTCGATGAAGTGGACCGACTGCGCGATGCGCTCGACGGTCACCTTCTCGGGCGTCACCTCGACGCGCTGCGGCTCGATCAGCATCTGCTGCGCCAGCTCGGCGATGTCCTTCGGCATGGTGGCGGAGAACAGCAGCGACTGGCGCTTGCGCGGCAGCAGCTGCACGATCTTCCGCACGTCGCGCACGAAGCCCATGTCGAGCATGCGGTCGGCTTCGTCGAGCACCAGGACCTCGGTACGCTCGAGGCGCAGGTGGCGCTGGCCGATCAGGTCGAGCAGGCGGCCGGGCGTGGCCACCAGGATGTCGAGGCCGCGGGCGATCGCCTTGACCTGCGGACCCTGGCCGACGCCGCCGTAGATCACGGCGCGGCGCAGGCCGAGGTGGCGGCCGTAGGCGGCCAGCGACTGCTCGATCTGGATGGCGAGTTCGCGGGTCGGCGCCAGGATCAGGGCGCGCACGCAGCGCGGCACGGCCGGCTGCCGGTCTTCCGACAGGCGCTGCAGGAGCGGCAGGCCGAAGGCCGCCGTCTTGCCGGTGCCGGTCTGGGCGATGCCCAGAAGGTCGCGGCCGGCCAGCAGCGGGCCGATGGCCTGGGCCTGAATGGGGGTCGGGGTGGTGTAGCCCTCGGCGGCGAGAGCACGGCAAAGCGGCTCGGCGAGACCGAGCGAGGAAAAGGTTACAGAGGTCAAAAAACTTCCTTCTGCTGTCCAGGCGGCCGCAGCCGAATCCTGGAACAGCTTTTGCGCTGTCACCTCCCGCGCGCACCCGGGCATGACTTTTTTCTTCAGGGATAATGAGCCGGCTGCGATAAGGCGCCCTTGTCGTACGGGCACTCTGCGCGATCGCCGATCGGCCGTGTGTGACCGCTAAGTGCGCCCTGCGGCCCGCGATGTCAAGGCGTTGTGTGCAGTGCGGGACGTTCCGCCGCGACCTGTGGCATTTGGGGAACGGCGTCAAGGCGATTGACGTTTCTTGACGGCGAAAGTCTTGGCAAAAAGCCACTCTGATCGCTACATTGCGGTTACTGGCAACGCGAGGATCGCCCATCGTAAGGGCTGCGGGGAGCCGGTTCAGGAGAGAACGAGGCGCCCCGCGAGGTCACTTAAATCCTGGCGTCGCCCCTTTGTGTGTCCGCACGCCGGCGGTGAAACGGCGGCGGCCGCTGCCCGATCAGGTCCAGCCCGGGAATCGCGAGGCAGGAGGAGACCATGAGCGAGCAACAGCGTCCGGAACCCATCGTGCCTACAGGACCGACCTGGGTCGATGAGATTCCTTGGGATCGCTTCGAGCCGGGTGCCGTGGATGCGCGCCTGCTGCAGGCCGTGAAGGCGGCCGCGCTGGTCGAGTTCAATGCCTACGACTACGCGCACTACCTCGCCAACGTCTTCCCCGACGACCAGGAGTTCCAGGAGGCCACCCAGTACTGGGCGGCCGAGGAGGTCCTGCATGGCGTGGCGCTCGGCCGCTGGGCGGCCCAGGCCGATCCGACCTTCGACTTCCAGGGTGCGATCAAGCGGTTCCGCGAGGGCTACAGCCTGCCGCTGGACGCCGAGCAGTCGGTGCGCGGCAGCCGGGCCGGCGAACTGGTGGCGCGCTGCATCGTGGAGGTCGGCACCTCCTCGTTCTACACCGCCTTCGGGCAGGCCATGCCGGAGCCGGTCTTCAAAAAGATCTGCCAGCGCATCGCCGCCGACGAGTTTCGTCACTACAAGCTCTTCTACACCCATCTGAAGCGCTATTTGGAAAAGGACCGCATCGGCAAGCTCAACCGCCTGCGGATCGCCATGGGACGCATCGCGGAGTCGGAAGACGACGAGCTGGCCTATGCCTACTACGCCGCCAACACCGACGGCTCGCTGCCCTATGACCGCAAGGTCTGGGGCGCCGCCTACATGCGCCGCGCCTATGGCCTCTATCGCCAGGAGCATATCGACCGCGCCGTGGCGATGACCCTGAAGGCTGCCGGCCTGGCGCCGCAGGGGCGGATCTCGCGGGTCGGCTCGCGCGCCGCCTTCTGGTTCCTCAATCGCCGCCGGCGCCGCATGGAGCGCGGTTTCGACAGCGAGCCTCGGTTGCAGGCCGCTTGACCGCCGGCGACGCGGTCGGCGCTTCCGTTGCGGGGGGGCCGGCTGCCGCCGACCTCGGCCGCGCCGCCGCCGCCGCCTTCGCTCCGGAAGTCGCGGGGCGCGTCCGCCGCCGCACCATCGCCCTCATCCGCTGGATCGCCATCGCCGGGCAGGTCGCCGCCCTGGCGATCGTCGAGTTCTGGCTCGACTTCCGCCTGCCGCTGCTGCCGCTGGCGCTGCTGGTCGGCTGCTCGGTGCTGGTCAACCTGCTGGGCGCCCTCATCCACCGCGGCCGCATCTGGCTGGAGGAGCAGGAGGCGCGGATCTTCCTGGCCTACGACCTGGTGCAGCTGGCCGGGCTGCTGGCGCTGACCGGCGGGTTGGCCAATCCCTTCGCGGTGCTGATCCTGGCGCCGGTCACGGTCTCCGCCTCGGTCCTCTCCGAACGCTCCACCGGCGCGCTTGCCGCCCTGGCGGTGCTGCTGGAGACCGTCATCTTCGATCTGGCACAAGCCGCTGCCCTGGTTCGGCGGCGGCCTGCTGCCCGACCCGCTGCTGCTGACCGGCCTCTGGGGCGCGCTGGTGCTGGCCACCGTCTTCATCGCCGCCTACATCGCCTCGCTGGCGGCCGAGCGGCGCGCGCTCGGCGAGGCCCTGGCGGCGACGCAGGTCGCGCTCTCGCGCGAGCAGAGCCTGGCGTCGCTCGGCGGCCTGGCCGCCGCCGTGGCGCATGAGCTGGGCTCGCCGCTCAACACCATCATGCTGGTGGCGCGCGAGTTGCAGCGCGACATGCCGGCCGACACCGCCTGGCGCGCCGACATCGATCTGCTGGTCGAGGAGAGCGATCGCTGCCGCGACCTGCTGGCCGAACTCAGCAACCGTCGCACCGGCGCCGCGGACGGCGACGACCCCTTCCACCGCCTGCCGGTCAGTGCCCTGCTGGAGGCGGCCGCCGAGCCCTTCCACCGCGACGAGGTCGTGCTGCGGCTGCAGAAGGGCGGCGAGGGGATCGAGCCGGTGCTGCCGCGCGATCCGGCGGTGCTGCACGGTCTGGGGACGCTGCTGCAGAACGCCATCCAGTTCGCCGCCAGCGAGGTGCTGGTCACGGTCGCCTGGGATGCGCGCTGGCTGGACGTGGTGATCTCCGACGACGGACCGGGCTTCGAGCCTTCGGTGCTCGGCCGCCTCGGGGAGCCCTATGTCTCCGGTCCGCTGGACGAGTTGCGCAGCGGCGACCAGCGTGGCGAATCGCACATGGGCCTGGGTGTTTTCATCGCCCAGACCCTGCTGGGGCACGGCGGCGCAAGGCTGGCATTCCGCAATCGGCCGGAGGGCGGCGCGGAGGTTGCCATTTCCTGGCCGATAGACCACTTTGATGACCAGGAGAGAGGCTCGTGACCAGCGATTCGCTGCTAATTGTCGACGATGACGAACGGCTCTGCCAGCGCCTGGCCCAGGCGATGGAGAAGCGCGGCTTTGCCGTGCACACGGCCGGCAGCGTCGCCGACGGTCTGTCCGCCATCGAGATGGCGCAGCCCACCTTCGCCGTGGTCGATCTGCGGCTGAAGGACGGCAGTGGCCTCGAGGTGGTCAAGCGGCTGCATGAACTGAGGCCCGCGGCGCGCGCCATCATCCTCACCGGCTATGGCAACATCGCCACCGCGGTCGCCGCGGTGAAGCTCGGCGCCGTGGACTACCTGCCCAAACCGGCCGACGCCGACCAGATCGAAGCGGCGCTGCGGCAGAGCGGGGCACAGCCGCCGCCGCCGCCGGAGCTGCCGATGACCGCCGACCGGGTCCGCTGGGAGCATATCCAGCGGGTTTACGAGCAGTGCTCGCGCAATGTCTCCGAGACCGCGCGCCGGCTCAGAATGCATCGCCGCACCCTGCAGCGAATCCTGGCGAAGTACGCGCCGCGCGACTGACAGCGCCCGCGAGGGCGCGGGCCGGCGGCGTGCAGCACCGGCAATGCAACAGGCCAAGATCCGAGGCCCCGACAGATGAGCAGCCGCTACGCCTTCGCCACCCCGGGCCGGCCATTGGTCGTCGAGGTCACGGCGTTGGACGGCCAGACCGCGGCCGAGGGCCAGACCCTGGTGGCCGCCGTCGCCGAGCGGCTGTGCGAATGGCCGCTGCTGGATGCCGCGGCGACCGCCGAGGCCGGCGAGGCGGTGATCCGCATCGAGCGGCAGGGCGCCGATTTCGCCTTCGACTATCCCGGGCTACCGGAGGCGCCGCTGGTCATGCAGGGGCCGCAGGCGGCCGCCGACGCCCTGGCGTCGGCCCTGATGGGCTGCTTTGCCCAGCAGGACACCCGCCACGTCACGGCGCACGCCGGCGCCGTCGCCATGGCCGACGGCCTAGTGGTGCTCTATGGCGCCTCGCTGGTCGGCAAGAGCTCGATCGCCGTGCAGGCGGCGCACCGCGGCCGGCCGCTCGCGGCCGACGACCGCCTGGTGATCTCGGTGCCGATCGAGGGCGCGCCCGAGGGCATCGCGCTGGGCACCCTGCCGCGCCTGCGCCTGCCCCTGCCGCCGCAGGCCGACGCCGCCTTCGCCGCCTTCGTCGAGCAGCGCAGCCTGCACCGCGACGAACGCCTGGCCCATCTCGCCCTGCAGCGCCCGGCTGAGCAGCTGCCCGCCGGCACGCGTCTGCCGGTGCGCGCCCTGATCGCCCTGCAGCGGCGCGAGAGCGGCGCGGTAGAGTTCTCGCCGCAGGGCGCCGGGGTGGCGCTTCGCAGCTTCTTCGATTCCTTCGCCGCGCCGCACCTCGGCAGCGAGGCGCTGACGCGGCGCCTGCATAAGCTGGTGCGCCGCGTGCCCAGCTATCGGCTCGGCTTCGCCAACTCCGGCCAGGCGGCGAAGCTCCTGATCGAACGTTTCGGAGGCATCTGATGGGCTTCGTGCGCAATCCGCAGATCCGCGCCACCGACGTCGAGGGCGAGTTCTTCTTGGTGGAGCCCGGCAGCGGCCAGATCTTCTATCTCGACCAGCTGGCCAGCGGCCTCTGGCGCCTGCTGGCGGAGCCGCAGGAGGAGTCCGCGATCCTCGCCACCTATCGCGAGGCCTTTCCCGAGCAGCCGGCCGAGCGCCTGGACGGCGAGATCGGGGCGGTCCTGCGGAGCCTGCTGTCGGACGGCCTGGTCCTGGCGCAGGCTTAGCTCAGCCCGCGCCGCTCACCCCGGCTTCCTCGAAGGTGGCCATGCCATTGAGGCAGGCGGCGGCCGCCTTCACCAGCGGCAGCGCCAGCGCGGCACCCGAGGCCTCGCCCAGGCGCAGGCCGAGGTCGAGCAGCGCCGTCTTGCCGAGTCGCTCCAACAGGCGGCGGTGGCCCGGTTCGAGCGACAGATGCGCCACCTGGCAATGGTCGAGCAGCCGCGGATCGACGGCCGCGAGCACCGCGGCGGCCGCGGTGCAGGCATAGCCGTCGAGCAGGACCGGAATGCGCGCCAGGCGGCAGGCGACGATGGCGCCGGCCAGGGCGGCCAGCTCCAGCCCGCCCAGGCAGCGCAGGACCTCCAGAGGATCGGTCATGGCTGCGCGGTTGGTTTCGACCGCCCGCTCGACGACATGGCATTTGTGGATCAGGCCGGCGTCGTCGATGCCGGTGCCGCGTCCGACCCAGTCGCGCGGCTCGCCGCCGAAAAGGGCCAGGCAGATCGCCGCCGCCGCGGTGGTGTTGGCGATGCCCATCTCGCCCAGCGCCATGACGTCGAAGCCCTCCTCGACCGCCAGCATGCCGTAGGCCAGCGCCCGCACGCAGTCTTCCTCGGTCATCGCCGGGCCTTCGGTGAAGTCGGCGGTCGGCTGGTCCAGCGCCATCTCGTAGATCCGCAGATCGGCGCCGTTCATCTCGGCCAGCTGGTTGACCGCCGCCTGGCCGGCGATGAAGGCCTTCACCATCTCGGCGGTGACGCTGGCGGGATAGGCCGAGACTCCCTGACGGGCGACGCCGTGGTTGCCGGCGAAGACGGCGATGCGCGGGCGCTCGACCGCCGGATGCGCGCGGCCCTGCCAGGCGGCCAGCCACTGCGCCAGGGTCTCCAGCCGGCCGAGCGCTCCGGGCGGCTTCAGCAGCTGTGCCTGACGGGCTTCGGCCGCGGCCGCGGCCTCCGCGTCGGCGCCCGGCAGGGCGGCCAGCAGGCTGCGGATCTCCTCCAGGCTGTCGGGAATCTGGCTCTTCGGGGTCGCGCTGTGAGACATGGTGGCGTGCTTCCTGTGTCGATCGGCCTCGGGATCGCTGGCTGTCCCTTGATGCCTGCCCTATAAGGGCCGGCACCTCTGCTGGAAAGCGCCATGACGACGCCGCTCGGGCGACTCCTCGCCCTCGCCCTCGATCTGAAGGTGGGGCTCATCTTCTACACCAGATTGCCGCTGCGCCACCGCGGCCGGATCGAAGCCGCCGATCTGGGGCGCGCCAGCTGGGCGACGCCGCTGGTCGGCGCGCTGGTCGGCGGGCTCGCTGCGGCGGTCTTCGGCCTGGCCTGCTGGCTGGGCCTGCCCGCGGTGCTGGCGGCCGGACTGGCCCTGGCTGCCGCGCTGCTCGCCACCGGCTGCTTCCACGAAGACGGCCTGGCCGACGTCGCCGACGGCTTCGGCGGCGGCTGGACGCGGGAGCGCAAGCTGGAGATCATGCGCGACAGCCGGCTCGGCACCTACGGCTCGGCGGCGCTGGTGACCGTCCTGCTGCTGCGCTTCGGCGCGCTCGCCAGCCTGGCGACGCCCAGCCATGCGGCCCTGGCCCTGGTGGCCGCCGGCGCCGCCGCCCGGGCCCCGCTGCCGCTCTTCATGCTGTTGCTGCCGCGCGCCCGCACCCAGGGGCTCAGCGCCTACGCCGATTTGCCCAGCGGAGCCGCCGCCCTGGCCGCCCTGGCCCTGGGGCTGGCGGCGCTGCTGCTCTGCCTCGGCTTCGGCGGCGGGCTGGTGGCCGCAGCCTGCCTGCTGCTCGCCGCGCTTTTCGTCGCGCGGCTTTGTCTGAAACAGATCGGCGGCTATACCGGCGATGTCCTGGGCACGCTGGAACAGCTCGGCGAAGTCCTGGTCCTGCTGGTCGCCGTGACCTGGTTGTGAGGAGAATCCAATGAGCGAGACGACACGCTGGTGGTGGATCCGCCATGCGCCGGTGACGGTGAACGAGGGGCGCATCTACGGCCAGACCGATCATCCCTGCGACTGCAGCGACGAAGCGACCTTTCGCCTGCTGGCCAGGCTGCTGCCAGCGGACGCCGTCTGGGTCACCAGCACGCTGCGGCGCACGCACGAGACGGCGGCGGCGATCCGCCGACACCTGCCGGCGGAGCAGCTGCCGCTGGAGCAGCATGCCGAGCTGAGCGAGCAGCATTTCGGCGACTGGCAGGGGCGCACCCACGAGGAGCTGCAGCGCGGCGAACTCGGCCATTGGCACCGCTTCTGGCTGGCGCCGGCGGAGACCGCCCCGCCCGGCGGCGAGTCCTTCGCGCAGCTCATGCATCGCGTCGGCCTCGCCATGGAGCGGATCGGCAAGGCCTATGCCGGGCGCGACATCATCACCGTCACGCACGGCGGCACGATTCGCGCCGCCCTGGGCCATGCCTTGTCGCTGCAGCCCGAGGGCGCGCTGCGCCTGATGGTCGACAACTGCTCGCTCAGCCGCATTGATCATGTCACCGGCGCCAGCGGCAGTCACGACCCCGAGGGAACCTTTGCCTGGCGGGTGGAGTTTCACAACCTCTCGCCCAGCCGTCTGGCGGCCTGAGACGGCACGCTTTGGCGGCACGGGAACAAGAGCGGCACGCACCGTGATGTTTTGCGGGCAGGGCTTGCCACGACGCGGCCCCAGGCCATCTAGTTCCAGGTCCCGCCGCATGCAAGGAAGGGAGAGTTTCGTCATGTCCACCATCGACCGTCGCCGGGTGATCCTCGGCTCCGCCGGTCTCGGCCTGCTGGCCGCTTTCGGCGGCATGAAGCCGGCCTTCGCGCTTACCAGCGAGGAGGAGCTGGTCGAGGACTGCAAGATCACCGTGCAGTCCCTGCTCTCCGACCCCGATTTCCAGTTTCTCGACGACTACATCAAGCGCGCGCGCGGCGTGCTGATCTTCCCCGAGCTGGTGAAGGGTGGCTTCATCTTCGGCGCCGAGGGCGGGACCGGCGTGCTGCTGGCACGGCTCGGCGACAACTCCTGGAGCTACCCGGCCTTCTACTACATCGGCGCGGCCAGCATCGGCCTGCAGATCGGCGGGCAGATCTCCGAGGTGGTGCTGACGGTGATGAACGACGATGCCATCGACCGCATCCTGCGCAACAACTTCAAGCTTGGCGCCGACGCCTCGATGGCCCTGGGCCCGATCGGGATGAATGCCGAGGCGGCCACCGCCGGCGGCTTCGACAACGACATCTACTCCTTCGGCCGCGCGGCCGGGCTGTTCGGCGGCATCAGCCTGGAGGGCGCGGTGCTGGGGGACCAGCCGGAGCGCAATCGCTACTACTACGGCAAGGACGTCACGGCGCGCGGTGTCGTGCGCGAGGCCCAGGTGACCAACGCCCAGGCCGAGCAGCTGCGCAGCGCCCTGCCGCGCTGAGGGCGCGCGACTGCCGGTCGCGGGTGACGGCGGGCTGCCGGAGGGGTAGACAGGTCCCATCGGCAGCCATCCGGGACCCCTTGCCATGTCGCCAGCCGCGCGCCGCGCCATCGTCATCCTCGTTGTCGGGTTGGTCGCCCTGGGCATGGTGCTGGCCGGCGTCTGGTATTTCCGCGGCGGCAACGACGAGATCCGCAGCGGCCAGGTGGCGGTCGGCGGCGGCGGCGATATCGGTGGGCCCTTCTCGCTGCTCGACGCCGGCGGCAGGCGCGTCACGGAGCAGGACTTCGCCGGTCGCTATCTGCTGGTCTATTTCGGCTTCACGCACTGCGTCGATGCCTGTCCGCTGTCGCTGCTCAGCATGACGCAGGCGCTGGACCGCCTGCCGCCGGCGGTGGCAGCGAAGATCCAGCCGCTCTTCATCACCGTCGACCCGCGCCGCGACGATGCCGCCCAGATCGGCCTCTACCTGGAGAACTTCCATCCCTCTTTCGTCGGTCTCACCGGCAGCGAGCCGGAGATCGCGGCCGCGGCTAAGGCCTATCGCGCCGTCTACCAGACGCCGGAGCCCGACGCCAACGGCGACTACCAGGTGCAGCACGGCACGGTGATCTACCTCATGGGGCCCGATGGCCGCTTCCTGCAGCACTTCCCCCACACGGTGCCGGCCGGCGACCTTGCCGCCGCGTTGCAGAAGGTGGTCGGCGACTAGCGGCGCGGCTTCGCCAGGTTGACCATCGCCAGGCCGGCGAAGATCACCAGCGCGGCCAGGTAGACCGTGTGGTCGAGCCGTTCGTCGAACAGCACCATGCCCCAGAGGATACCGGTCAGCGTCACGATGTAGCCGACCTGGCTGAAGTAGACCGGGCCGGCGACCCGCACGAGGTGGAAGTAGACGATATAGGCGGTGGAGGAGATGGCGACCTGGATGGCGATCGCCAGCTCCGGCAGGCCGAATTGCGGCAGCGGTGCGTAGGCCTGGCCGGCGGCCAGCATCAGCGGCAGCTGGCAGAGCGCCGCCGCCAGCATCATGCCGCAGGCGAAGGAGAGCGCGCTGCCGCCGGTCGGTCGCCAGCGTGCCGTGAGGACCGAGTTCAGCGAATAGGCGAAGGGCGTCAGGAAGCCGAGCAGGATCCAGCCGGTGAGCCCGACTTCGCCGGTCAGGCTGCGCGGCAGCACCAGCAGCAGGGCGCCGGCAAGGCCGCAGCCGAGGCCGAGGAGCTTCAGCCAGTGCGGCCGTTCCATGCGGAAGGCCAGCGCCAGCATGAAGGTCATGATCGGCGCGGTGGTGATCACCACCGCCATCAGGCCGACCGGCACGTACTGGATGATGATGTAGAAGTTGACGTTGGGGACCGTGATGCCGAGCCCTCCGGTCATGGCGTAGAAGGCCAGCTGGCGGCGTCCGAGCGGCAGTCTCTCGCCGCGCAGCGCCAGGATCGCGAGCAAAGCGAGGCCGGAGCCGAAGCACTGCCAGAAGGCATAGCCCAGGGGTGGCACACCGCTGGTTATGGCGAACTTGGAGATCGAGAAGGTGGAGCCCCAGAGGCAGCCGACCAGCAGCAGCTGCCCGATCGCCATCCAGGGATTGTAGCCGCGGCTGGCGGGCGACGCTGTCTCGGAGGCCGTCATGGTCGCCCAGAGCTAGGCCCTTCGGCGGCCTCCGACCAGTGCCGCCTCGACATGCCGCCAGTGCACATCGCGCCGGCCGCGCGGCGACAGCGCAGTGGCGGCGAGCGCCTAGGGGCAGGGCGGCGGTGGGAAGCCGGGCGGGAAGTCGGGCGGCGGCTCGCAGGGCGAGGGCAGGACCACGGCGCGGGCTGAGCGGTCGATCTTGATCACCGTCGGCGTCGCATAGGCGACTGCCGCGCCGAGGCCCAGGCGCGCGAGGGCGCGACGCCGCGATGGCGTGACCTCGCCACCTTCTCCGCCGGCTTCCCGACCGGCCTTCACCTCTTGCGAGTCCCGTGCCAAGACGTCACCAATCCCAAGCGATGCGGACGACTCTCCCGACGGGCGTCTATAGTTCCTGACAGGGACGCAGGGCACCCGCCGAGCCCCCAGATAGCTTTGGACACTATCCAATAGTGACGCCGGCCACGCAATGATCGATTCCCCCTTCCCGGCAAGAAAAGACGATATAAACCAACCAGTTACTATGGCTGGCAGGTTAATCGCGCGTGGCGTTATGAGGGCCTTCGCGGCGCTGGGCTACAGCGCCCTGGCGGAGGTGACGCTGCCGAACGGCCGGCGCGCCGACGTGCTGGCGATCGACGGCCGCGGCCAGATCCTGCTGGTCGAGGTGAAGTCCTCGGTGGCCGATTTCCGCGCCGATGCGAAGTGGCCGGAGTATCGCGCGTTCTGCGATTTCTTCTATTTCGCCGTGCCGGCCGATTTCCCGCAGGCGCTGATCCCGGAGACGGCCGGGCTGCTGGTCGCCGACGGCTACGGTGCCGAGATGCTGCGCGACTGCGCGGGGATCGCGCTGCCGGCGGCGCGCCGCAAGGCGCTGCTGCTGCGATTCGCGCACCTCGCCGCCAGCCGGCTGCAGCTGGCGCTCGATCCCCAGGCGCTCGAAGGGCCGCTGTAGAGCCGGCGGCGCGGCTAGACCTTCAGCCGCTCGATGGTCCGGGTCGTCGACTGCCCCGGCACCAGCGTCGCCAGGACCACGCGGCCGCCCCAACCCTGCACCAGATCGGCCCCCACCACCTGCTCGACGCTGTAGTCGGCGCCCTTGACCAGCACCTCCGGCCGCAGCGCCCGAATGAGCTCGAGGGGCGTGTCCTCGGCGAAGAGGGTGACGGCGTCGACGGTCGAGAGCGAGGCCAGCACCGTGGCGCGCGCGCTCTCGCTCTGCACCGGCCGGTTCTCACCCTTCAGGCGCTTCACCGAGGCGTCGCTGTTGAGCCCGACCACCAGGCGGTCGCAGGCCGCCTTCGCCTGGCCCAGCAGCGCGACGTGGCCGGGATGCAGCAGGTCGAAGCAGCCGTTGGTGAAGCCGACCTTCAGGCCGGCGGCGCGCCAGCGCGCCGCCTGATCGATCAGCGCCTCCTGCGCCAGGACCTTCGATTCCGTGCTGAGCAGTTCCCGTGCGTGCAGTGCGTGCAGGATCTCGCTGGGGCTGGCCACCGCGGTGCCGACCTTGCCGACGACGATGCCGGCGGCTGCGTTGGCCAGGCGGGCCGCGGTGGCCAGCGGCAGCCCGGCGGCCAGCGCGGCGGCGACCGTTGCGACCACCGTGTCGCCGGCGCCGGAGACGTCGAAGACCTCGCGCGCCTCCGCCGGCAGGTGCACGGCGCCGGCCGCGGTGACCAGCGTCATGCCCTGCTCGCTGCGGGTCGCCAGCACGGCGCCGAGATCGGCCCGCGCGATGACGTCGCGGGCCGCCGCTTCGACCGCGGCATCGCCCTCGGTCGGCTGGCCGCTGGCCTCGGCCAGCTCGCGCCGATTCGGCGTGATCAGGCTGGCGCCGCGATAGCGCGTGAAGTCGCGCCCCTTGGGATCGACCACCACCGGGACGCCGGCGCGCGCCGCCGCGGCGATCAGGGCCTGTAGCGTCGCCTCGCCGAGCAGCCCCTTGCCGTAGTCGGACAGCACCAGGACCGAGACGTCCGGCAGCAGGGTTTCGGCGGCCGAGACCACGGCCTCGGCCAGGGCCGGCGAGATGCCGGGCGCGGTCTCGCGGTCGACCCGCAGCAGCTGCTGGCTGGCGGCGATGTAGCGTTCCTTGATGGTCGAGTGGCGGCCACGGTCGAGCAGCAGGTGGCCGCGGCCGCCTGCGCTCTCCGCCACCAGGCGCTGCACCTCGACACCGGCCGGATCGTCGCCGACAACGGCGACGAAGGCCGGTTCGGCGCCCAGCGCCGCCAGATTGCGGACGACATTGCCGGCACCGCCGAGCATCGCCAGCTCGCGCTCGACCTTGAGGATCGGGATCGGGCCTTCCGGCGAGATCCGCTCGACCCGGCCATAGAGGAAGCGGTCGAGCATGACGTCGCCGACCACCAGGACGCGGGCGCCGGACAGGCGGTCCAGTGCGCCGACCAGGTCTTCGGCGTCGTCCTGTTCCCTGGCCAGCGGCGCGGTCATGCCAGGCCGAGCCGCTTTTCCAGGGCGCCGCACAGCATCTGGCCCAGCGTGATATGCATCTCCTGGATGCGCGAGGTGGTCGCCGAGGGCACCACCAGCACCACTTCGGCGGCCTCGCGCAGCCGGCCGCCGTCGCGGCCGCCCAGCGCCGCGGTGCGCAGGCCGAGCCGCTTGGCGGCCTCCAGCGCGCGCAGCACGTTGGCGCTGGTGCCGGAGGTGGAGATGCCGACCGCCAGGTCGCCGGGGCGGCCCAGGGCCTCGACCTGGCGGGCGAACAGCTGCTCGAAGCCGAGGTCGTTGCCGATCGCCGTGAGCGCCGAGCAGTCGGTGGTGAGCGCGATGGCGGCAATCGCCGCGCGGTCGCTGACGTAGCGCACCGTCAGTTCGGTCGCGAGATGCTGCGCGTCGGCGGCCGAGCCGCCGTTGCCGAAGAAGAGGATCTTGCCGCCGCCGGCGATCGCGGCATGTGCCGCCTCGAGCAGGCGGCCGAAGTCCTCCAGCAGCGCGGCCCGCGTGGCGGCCGCGACCTCCAGGTGCTCGCTGAGTTCGGCGGCGTAGAAGCGCTTCAGGTCGAAGTCTGGCACGGCGATCCTCTCCGGGTCCGCGCTTGGCTACCGCAGCTTCGCCCCGTCGGCAAGGGCGGCGAGGTCCCGCTCGAAGCGGCGCAGGATGGCGGTGCGGTCCCATTCCGCCAGCGCGCGCCGGCGGGCGTGTCCGCCCAGGCTGCGCGCCAGGCCGGGTTCGTCGAGCAGCCGCGCCACGGCGGCGGCCAGGGCGGCAGGGTCGCCCGGCGGCACCAGCAGCCCGGCGCCCTCGACCGCGGCGGCCAGTCCGCTGCCGGGGGCGGCCCCGGCCACGACCGGCCGGCCGCTCGCCAGCATGCCGGCCAGTTTCGAGGGCAGCACGAGATCGGCAGCGCCGGCGCGCTGCGGCAGGAGGTGGACGGCGGCGAGGTTCAGCAGCTCGTTCAGGCGCTCCGGCGCCACCAGGGGGCGGAACAGCAGGTTGGCGAGGTCTGCCGCGGCCGCCTGCAACCGCGCCCGGGCGGCGCCTTCGCCGACCAGCAGGAACAGCAGGTCGCCGCGCCCGCGCAGCAGCCGCGCCGCCTCAAGCAGCGTCTCCAGGCCCTGCTTCTCGCCGAAATTGCCGCTGTAGAGCGCGATGCGACGGCCGGATGGGAGGCCGAGCTCGGCGGCAAGGGCGGCGGCACGCCCGAGGTGCGGCGGCGGCAAGGGCCGGATGGCGGCGGCATCGACCCAGTTGGGGAAGAGCACGAGGCGCGCGCCGGCGACACCCTTCGCCTCCAGGCGCCGGGCCATCGCCGGTGAGATCGTGCTGACCCGGCGGAAGCGCCGCAGCAGGCAGCGCTCGGCCGCCAGGGCGCGGCGCCGCAGCCAGCCGCCCCGGGCCAGCCCCAGCGCGAAGGCGGCCTCGAGCTCGAAGTCCTGCAGGTGCAGCCAGGCGGTCGGCGCCGGCCAGCCGCGCCGCCAGCCAGGCACCCGGCGCCGAGCTCAGCGCCGGCGCCACCGCCAGCACGACCTGCGGCCGGAAGACCAGCGCCTGCCAGAGCGCCGCCGGCAGGGACGAGAGGGCGAAGGACAGCAGGTGAACGGCGCGCCTGGCACCGTTCGGCCGGCGCGGGACGTAGAGCGGGCAGCGCACGATCCGCAGGCCGTCGCGTGACTCGTTCTGCCACCAAAGGTGGCGCCATCCCGGGGCGATCCGCCAATCGGGATAGTAGGGCGGGGCGGTCACCACGCGGACCTGGTGGCCGGCCGCGGCAAGCCAGGCAGCGAGTTCGCCGGAGTAGCGGCCGATGCCCACCGGCTCCGGCGCGAAGTTCAGGCCATAGAGCAGAAGTCTCACCGCCCCTCCCCCACAGGTGCGCCGCTTCTCCCGCACAACAGTATGGCGAGCGGATGGATGCGGCGCCAGCCCGCGTGGGTTACTCTGCCTGCACCCGTCGTGCCTTTGGGGGAGGGCTGACCGCGGCATGAGCTTTCTCGAGCAGATCACACCGCTGGTGCTGTGCTGGAACGAGGCGCCGAACATCGCCCGCACCCTGGCGCGCCTGACCTGGGCGGCGGAGGTGGTGGTGGTCGACAGCGGCTCCAGCGACGCGACCGCGGCCCTGGTGGCCGCGGCGCCGAACGCGCGGCTGGTCGTCCATCCCTTCGCCGGGCAGGCCGCGCAGTGGCGCTTCGCCCTCGAGGAGACCGCGATCGCCACGCCGTGGGTGCTGCGTCTCGACGCCGACTACCTGCTGGACCGGCGACTGCTCGACGAGATGGCGGCCCTCGATCCGCCGGCCGAGGTGGCGGCCTATCGCATCGCCTTCGACTATGCCGTCGGCCGCCGCCGGCTGCGCGGCTCGCTCTATCCGGCGAAGGAGGTGCTGTTCCGCCGCGGCCAGGCACGGCCCTGGCAGGACGGCCACACCGAGCGCTGGGAGATCCTGGGCGGGCGGGTGGAGAGGCTGCGGGGCCGCCTCCTGCACGACGACCGCAAGCCGCTGGACCACTGGCTGCAGAGCCAGCTCCGCTATCTGAAGCTGGAACGCGACAAGCTGCTGGCGGCGGGGCCGGGGCTGGACCGCCGTGATCGCCTGCGGCGGCGGAACTGGATCGCCCCCTGGGCCGTATTCCTCTGGTGCCTCTTCGGCAAGGGGTTGATCCTGCAAGGGCGGGCCGGGTTGGCCTACGCCTATCAAAGGGCGCTGGCGGAGACCCTGCTGGCGCTCTATCTGCTCGAGGCGCGCGCCGGCGCGGCCGGAAAGGACGAGGCGCCGCGATGACCTGGGTGCTCGGGCTGAACGCCTTCCACGGTGATGCCGCGGCCTGCCTGCTGCATCACGGGCAGCTTGTCGCCGCGGTGGAGGAGGAGCGGCTGCGGCGCGTGAAGCACTGGGCCGGCTTTCCCAGCGAGGCGATCGCCTGGTGCCTGGCCGAGGGCGGCATCGCGCTCGACGATCTCGCGGCGGTGGCGATCAATCGCGACCCCGCCGCGCAGCGCTGGCACAAGGTCGGCTATCTGCTGGGGCATCGCCCGACGCCGTCGCTGGTGGCGGACCGGCTGCGCAACCGGCGCCGCTGGAAGGGCGTCGAGTCGCAGCTGGCAGAGGCCTTCCCGCGGCAGCGCTTCGCGGGCCGCGTGGAGTACGTCGAGCACCACCTGGCCCATCTCGCCTCGGCCTATTTCTCCAGCCCCTTCAAGCGGGCCGCCGTGGTCTCGCTCGACGGCTTCGGCGATTTCGCCAGCGCCGCCTGGGGCCTGGGCGAGGACGGCGCCTTGACGGTCGAGGGGCGGGTGCTCTTTCCCCACTCGCTGGGGGTCTTCTACCAGGCGGCGACGCAGTATCTCGGCTT
>CALOEA010000048.1:0-85026 GCA_942492185.1 uncultured Alphaproteobacteria bacterium | reverse complement strand
ATCCCAACGGATCAAGCACCTTGAAGAGACAGCAGGACAGATTCTGCTTGTCCGAAGCGCTCCCCCGGTGCCCACCGACGCAGGAATCCACATCATCAAATATTTCAAGCAGGTGAAACAGCTCGAAGAGGAACTCCTTGAAAATCTGGTGCCATCCCAAAAATCGACGTTCAAACCCTTGGCGGTGGCCATCAATTCCGACGCACTGGCCACTTGGTTTCTGGATGCCGTCATTCCCTTTCTGAAAAAAGAGAGGGTGACCTTGGATATTCGGATAGATGATCAGGATGAGACCCACGCCATGCTCAGAGACGGCGAAGTGTTCGGTTGCATCAGCTCTCAGAAAATCTCGATTCAGGGATGCAGCAGTCGATTTTTAGGAGAGATGACCTATCGGATGGTGGCCACCCCCAATTTTGTCAACCGATGGTTTTCCAACGCGAATGCAAAAGAGACGTACCCGACAGAAAACAGTCATAGCAAATCATTTAAGAAGAACCAGCAGATTAATTCTGTTCCGGGGCTTAACACGGTCAGTATAAAATCAATACAAAAAGCACCCATGTTGGTTTTCAATAAAAAAGATGAGCTGCAACACCGTGCGTTGAGGGCGGCACTGAACAAAAACCTTCCCGATGGGATTCCCACCCATTATCTGCCATCGTCGGAAAAATTTTTGACCTTCATTCTGTCTGATATGGCATACGGGATGCTACCGGATATCCAGAGTCGTATATATCGCCTTGAACACGGTGATCTGGTGGAGCTCTTTCCAGATCATCCCATCTGCGTCCCCCTCTTCTGGCACTGCTGGAATATCAAATCTCAGCTATTGGAAACTTTTTCCAAGGCACTTGTTGACAAGGCCGCCATTTTGTTGGAGTCTTCTTGATTTTTTGCGATTTCATGGCAATCATCAGAAAATAAACCTTTTTCAACACGAATAGAATCAAGCCCACACTTTGAAATGAACAGCAATGATACATTATAATAAATTATTCATACTCTTCTTCGGCGCTGTCCTGATCAGTTTTTCATCGGTGTGGGTGAAGATCTGCGGGGTCAGCGCCATTGTATCGGCATTCTATCGGGTCTTTTTCGGAGGCTTGATGTTGCTACTCATGGTCTGGAAAAACAGAGAGCTCAAGTGGCACGGAAAGCGCCTCTTTGCCACGGCAGTGGGGTGTGCCCTCTTCTTTGCGCTGGATCTTGTGATGTACCACAAGAGCATTCACTATGTGGGGCCGGGTCTCGACCATCTTGCCCAATTTTCACGTATTTGTACTGACTCTATTTTCCGTTGTCATTTTAGATGAGAGGGCTGCCCCGTCTCTTTATCATTATGCTCCCTCTGGCGCTTCTGGGCCTTGTCATGATCGTGGGAATTGATCTTGATGCCCTCTCTCCATCCTATCGTTTGGGGATCATAATGGGACTGGCCGCGGCATTCTTCTACTCGGGATTTCTCTTAAGCTTAAGAAAACTCCAGGCAGCACTTCAGAAATACGCATTCAACTATGTTCTCATGCAGGTCTCCCTGCTTACCGCCCTGTTAATCGCCCTGGAGATCCTCCGAACCGGTGAGCACTTTACCATCCCCACCGTCAGCAGCCTCTTTTTTCTTCTTCTTTTGGCCCTGTTCAGTCAGGTCTTGGGGTTCACGCTCATCTCCACTGCCCTGCCCCATATCAGCCCCTCCATCTCCGGGGTGGTGCTTCTGGCCCAGCCCGCCCTTGCCTTTGTGTGGGATGTTATTTTCTTTGGCCGCCCCACCGATCTTTTGAGCTGGTGCGGCGTGGGATTGACGCTCTTTGCCATCTATGTCGCAACCAAACGATGAACCTGCCGGCTTTCATTGGTAAAAGCATTGTAATAGACATGCCCCTATTTCGTGGTACCTATACCCCAAACGTGATGATTTTCGTAAAAATGTTTTGGAGGCATAAATGAAAGAGAACCTTATCGATTCAGTTAAACAATTAGTGCAGCCAGCTATCACAACGACAGAAGAATTTTCAAAGAAAAGAGAAGCGATCGTTGCCACCTGTAACGACCTTTTCTCAAACCGAACCGACCTGGAGCAATTGGTGGGTCTTAATAATCTTCAAATGGCCCAAGATAACAACCATAATTTTGCCCGTTTCATGGCCGCCATTTTCACCGATTATCACCCCGATATTCTGGTGCAAACGGTGCTGTCGGTGTTCCGGGCCTATCGCGCCCATGGATTTAAAACCACCTACTGGGCTGCCAACCTCAACATCTGGATGGAGACACTCCAATCTGAATTGAGTCCGGATAGTTTCCATGAGATCAGCCCATTTTATAATTGGATGATCATTCATATTCCTGTATTTACCGCCCTGACGGACGCCGAAGCCGACCTCACTCATCCTTCCATGTCAATTGAAAATCCCCATTGAGGGACTCAATATTTAATCATGCCGCAATCGGACTTTTTACGAAATCATCATTTTTAAGGTGATAAAAAAGATGGCGAACCTTATTGATAAAACAATGGAACCACTGATATCTGATGCCTTATACAGCGCCTATTTTGAATCGCTCCTTGCAGGGGATAGAAAGGCGTGTGTCGAGATTGTTCAAGCACTCTTAGCGCAACAGATCGATATCAAGACGCTTCATCTGGATCTGTTTCAGCCGAGCCTGTATGAAATTGGAGAGCTGTGGGAAACCAACAAAATATCCGTTGCCAGGGAGCATTTAGCCACCGCCATTACAGAAGGATTGCTCAATTTGATCTACCCCACCCTCTTTTCCGGTGAAATCAGTGATAACGCAATCATTGTCTCATGTGCACCCAATGAGTATCACCAGATCGGTGGAAAAATGGTGGCAGATCTGTTTGAGTTTCATGGGTGGGATACCCATTTTGTCGGTGCCAATACCCCAAATGATCACCTACTGTCACTCATTGATGAGATCAAGCCGACGATTGTGGGACTCTCACTCAGCATCTACTTCAATATGCCGCTGTTGCAAGTGGGCTAGACGCAATTCAAACCCATCACCACCATCTGGATATCATCGTTGGCGGACAGGCTTTCAAGTGGGGTGGAATGAGCCTATTGAAGCGATATCCAACAGTGAACTACATCCCATCATTAAACGCAGTTGAGAGGTATCTTCACGATGTTTCTAAAAAAGAGAGCTGACGAGATGAACCCTTACATGGATTACATCAAAAAGCAGGCCCCCATTCTCTTTTCCAGCTGGACAACCTGGGACGGATTCAAGAGACCAATCACTATACGCGATCCATCATTGGCGAGATCCCGCCCAATCTTCCGTTTGAGTCCCTCATTATCCAATTCAATGTGCCCTTTGATATCGAAACCATCAAAAAAAGTGATCAACCGCAACTATTCAATATCAAGACGACCACCCTCTATCCTAAAACCTTTCTCTTTACATTCAAGTCTCTTAAAAAAGAGATCTTAGTCTTTGGGCATACCGATGGAGCAGAGACGACTTTAATTGAAAACGAGATGATAACCCTCAATCAGACGCTGAGCAACACCTCAAGGGAACTTCATAAAAAAAATGCCCAACTGCAAGCGGCTTTAAAAGAGATTAAAACCCTCCGGGGGATCATTCCCATCTGCTCTCACTGTCATCAAATTCGGGACGATCAAGAGGTGTGGAACCAACTTGAAAAGTATCTTTCCGAACGTACCGATGCCCAGTTCAGCCACGGCATTTGCCCCGATTGCCTGAAAAAGCACTATCCCGACCTGATGGATGACATGTAGCCATCGGCGTTATCCACATCGCTCATTCATCCCATCAAGGCTTTTCAGATACTCTTCGTACCGCATGAGATAAAATGAGAGGGGTTTTGAGAATTTTCGTCCCAAAATACCATCCACCAAAAGACGGCTCACCATCTGTTCCCGTTCCAGAACCCGTTGTGTGAGTAAAAAGACCGTACGCTCCTCCGGAGAGAAGCGTTCCATCATCTCATGGAGCGTGGTTCGAGCTCTGGGCTGATACATCCAGAAATAGAGCAGATCCAGTGCATGGATGATGAGGACCACCATCAGATCCTGCACCTCGGCGCGATCCTGAATCAGCTTTTCGGGTTCCGCCAGAAGAGAGAACTCAGCAGCCTCTGGAAACAACAACTCCAACCGGGCATAGACATCAAATAACTCAGAAAGTTTACGTCTGTAATCCCGAGTTCTCAAGGCAATATTCTGGAAACGATCTGCCGGACCTTCAATCAGTGCCGCCACCAGATCCGAAGCGGTCTTGGAGATGACCGCGGCCCATTTTTGAAGGATGGATTGTACCCCGACAACGTCCATGGCCACAAGGCCCTGACCAATGACGCCACTCAACACAATAGCAATGGGAATGGAAAAGAGACTTCTGAAAAGATTCCCGAAAATGGCAGCCCGGGGAAATCCCCGAAATGCATTATGGCTGGCCAGATAGATCCCATTGGCCATGGCCATCACGGCATAAAGCGTCACCGGCTGGTTGGCCACGGTGATCCCCATACCATGATCTAAAAGAATAGTCTTGACCAGGTAATCCAGAAGCGGAACAGAAAAACCAGTGTACAGCAGAGGGTCTGTCAGCCGCTCCCAGCTCGACATAATCGTTCCATTTCAAAGCGAGGTGAGCTGCATGCCACCGCCACCTAGGACCGACTGCAGAATGACTCGTAACCCGGTGATGCCGAACCAGATAAATGCGCCGAAATAGGCAAGGAACCACCAGTCCTTGGTCAAGGAAAAACAGATAAATGCCGGAACAAATCCAGTCAAAATCTTCAAGGCTGTTTTTCAACTTGGTGTTCAAATTCTTCCAGGATTTTTCCCCATGGCCATCCCCTGATCCACCATATCAATCCCGGGATATTGCTTATACTCTTTCTGGTTTCCACCCAGGGTGATAATGTTGCCCTTTTTTTTCATATCCAGTAAAAAGGTTTCAAATATCCATTCCTTTTTTTTTACGGGCATGATGTGGTCTATGCCGGGCAGCCACCGCAGGGCATTCATGACGCCTCGGAACCAGCCACTGATCTCATTGACCGGAAATGAGGTGATTCTCTGGCTGACATCAATATTTGCCGGCAGGATCAGCCGGTCATGGGCGTTTTTACGAATCTCTTTTATTGCACGATAGGACAGGGTGTTGACGATTCCAAATCCCATGCCGTAGGCCTGATGGGACCTGCCGGTGGAGTCACTTCCGATTCTGGATTTAAGGGCCGGATCGCGTACATGGTTTTCAAGGCATCAATGTCATGTAAAATGCTGACAAGCTTTTTCAGGCGGTTCGATTTGTCTGCACAGGTCTCCTGTTCCACAAAAAACAGAATTTTTCGGACCACCCGTTTTAACCTGAGCAGACTTCCTCCATTAATGGCTTTTGAAGCTCATTGATGGAAAATAGATATTTTGTGTCGCCGATGGCAAAATCTTTTAAATTGATAATTTCAAGCCGGGTAATCACCCCTCTCCCTCGTACAGAAGTTCAAGCACATCTTCCGGTTTCAGGTTTCCAAGTTTCAGGGTAATCCTGAAATCGTGACGCAGGGTTTTGATTTCGTAAAAAAACGCTTTAAAATCCAGTTTGAGTCTGTCCGGGACTTCAGGATCATCACTGACAACAAAGGGGTGTGGAATGTCAGGGTATTGCTCGGGACTCAGATAGGCGGCAATAATCTCTTTTACTGAAAAACCTGATATTTTTTTCTTCCAGGTTTTTTATTTTTTGCAGGGTTTCGACTTCCGAGGAATTCGACATCTGCCTGAGCGCTTCTATCCGGCTTTGTACGGCACGGAATGCCCTGAACTGGATATATTCTGCAAGATGAGGAATAGAGGGCTGACCCGGAGAGGCAAAATGCAAAAATCCTTCGGGATTAAGCGATGCTATTTCAATGTCAAGATCGCGGCAGATATCTTCCAGATACCGCTGGTTAAATCCACTCAGTACCTGCAGGACATATTTTTCCTGAAACTTCAGAACCTGCTTTCCCTGTTCCATAAACTCGACCACATGGGGTTCGGCTAGAAAGCACAGAAACGCTTCAACATCCGGCAGCCTTCTGGCCACCCAGATAAAGGAAATATGACGGTCCCGGTATCTTGCCCAGACTTCAATTCCGATGCGAAGATCGATCTCCATGATCCTGGCCGCTTGGATCAGTTCTGCGGCAAATCTGGGTTCAATATAGTGGTAATAGATGACACGCAACCGCCGGATCCCTTTAATCCAGGCGTCCATGATCAGGTGGGTGGGTGATTTGCGGCCTGAAGTGTTGGCATCATGGACATGATCGTCAAAGGTGATCTGATTCCAGTCCTCGGGCATTTCCAGCAGATGATAGCGTTTCGGGAATTGGTTTCTGATCACCCGTGGCTTACCAAATGCAGCCATGTCCGAAAGTATGGGCCAGTTGAAGCTGAAGGGAATCGTTTCCCTCTGCCCGGACCAGATCCTTCATGATCTGAAGAAGAACCCGTGCCGAGTTTTGTGGCATGGGACCCGTACTGGTATTCAGGATCTCGTCTTGCAATCCCTGAAGGGCTTTCAGTCTGCGTTCTTCATCCGCCCCGTTCCATTGAGTTCAGAAGATGCACAACGGAGTAGGCCGAACGGAGCCCTATGGACTCGGAAAACTACATGATCCCCAATGGATGAAAAAAAGGGTAATAGATCTTCCGAGTATACTCCAAAGAGCCTTGGGCAGGATCCTGGGAAAGTTGATTGACGATGCCGATGAGTTCGTGATCCCGCCGGTCATAGAAAAGCTTTCTGAGCATCCACGCCCCAAATCGCTCACCGGGCCCCCGGTCGTGGGATTTACCGGGAACCACACCCTTTGGGGACGCATCATCATCACCGCACTTTTGGCGGTGGGCCTTTATATGAAAGTCCTTATTATTACTGGTTCCCAGACTTTCATGCTTTGTTGTGTCAGGTGGCCTGAGATGGCCGTTATTGGGAACCACATCCTTTGGGGATACATCATCACCGCGCGCTTGGCGATAAGCTTTACTCTTTTTGGAGAATTTTGACATCGATTTTCCCATCCAGACCATTTTGAAAAGATTCAGCATCACCATCATCCCCGACCAGTGCCCCATAATGCATGGGAATGGCAAGGGTGGGACGGATCCGCTGTGCTGCTGCCACCGCTTCATCGGCAGTCATGACGTAGGTTCCGGAAACCGGCAACAGCGCAATATCGCACTTTATATCAGCCATCTCCGGAATCAGATCCGTATCCCCGGCATGATAGACTTTAACGCCATCTATTTCCATCACAAATCCCAGCCATCCATTGCTTTTGGGATGGAACTCTTTGTCCATATTATAGGAGGGAACCGCTGCAATGGAAATGCCTTTCACGTTGATGGTATCCCCTGGTGCAACGATCGTTATCTTCTCTTCCACCGCTGCCCCCAGCGCCTCTGCCAACTTTGCAGCACTGTCTTTCTCCGTGACGATAACGGTATCCTCTCCTAACACTTTTTTCACATCGTCGATGGCGCAGTGATCATAATGATCATGGGTAATCAACAGAATACCGGCCTCGACACCCGGTTCGATCTGATAGGGATCAACGTAGATCACCGGATCAGTATCAATTCTTATACCATCATGCCCCAACCAATGAATCTTATCTAAAACATGTTGAATCACTTTACGATCTCTCCTTTGAATGCTCATTTTTCAATACTCATTGGGTTGTATTGATCTCACCAAGCGCAACCCGATCCAAAACACGGGCAAATGGTGAGAACCAGGTGAATGATTGATCTTTTGTTGGACAACAGGAAAAAAATCGGCGAAAAATCGCCGTTTGGTGGCCATTTTTCACCCGTGACTATCTTAACGCCGCCCTCTTTTTTATGACATTCTATATGGATACCCAATATTTTCAACCTCATTTTCATTTTTGCCCCACCAAAACAAAGCGGCATATCTTTTGCTGAATGTGATCCATAAAAAAAACTTTTCAAATTTCTTTTCCCCATGAAAAAAAATGAGAAACCGGCAATTTTCAGGATTTCTGGCGATTATCAGGCTTTGGCATATAGGTAATACCAAAAAGACAACTTCAGAAACCATGTTTACTATTTACATACATTTTTTTTTATTGTATGAAAAGCAAGTATTTTTTATAGGGATGTTATCAACTTTCATAACGGCGTAGCCAAGCCAAATATCAACTATCATTTTGACGAAATTGACAGCACAATCATCAAAACAGAGACGCTTTTGCATAAACAGATCCATTTTCAATATTGGTCGTACCAATTCGGCAAATTTGCCAAACAGATGAACACTCATATTAAAAAGGTGGTTTCATGGAAAAAACAGATGCAAACGATTGACGGTAACACAGCAGCAACCCATGTAGCATATGCCATGAGCGATGTGGCGGCCATCTATCCCATCACCCCATCCAGTCCATTGGGGGAGATTGCGGACAGCTGGACGGCCGCAGGCAGAAAAAAACATCTTTGGCCAGCTCGCTAAATGATGCAGTCGGAAGCCGGCGCTGCCGGTGCGGTTCACGGCTCTCTCGTGGCGGGGGCGCTCACCACGACCTTTACCGCATCCTGCAGGTCGGCCTCTCCTTCGCGCCGGAGAACGCCGTGGTCTTCGATGCCGCCAGCGGACGCGCACTGCCGACGGAGGAGCCCGTGGCGCTCAAGGCGGCCGTCCATGGCTGAGGTGCGGCTCGATGGCATCGCCAAGCGTTTCGGCCAGACGCAGGCCGTGGAGGGACTCGACCTGACCGTGGCCGACGGCGAGTTCGTCGTGCTGCTCGGGCCGACCGGCGCCGGCAAGACCACGACGCTGCGCCTGGTCGCCGGTCTGGAGCAGCCGGAGCGCGGCAGGGTCGTGATCGGCGGACGCGACCTCACCCGCGCGGCGCCGGCGGAACGCGACGTCTCCTTCGTGTTCCAGCAGTACTCGCTCTACCCGCACTACACCGTGTTCGAGAACATCCGCCTCCCCACCCGAGATGCAGCGCGTCGCGATCGGCCGCGCGCTGGTGCGCGAACCCGCGGTCTATCTGATGGACGAGCCGCTCTCCTCGCTCGACGCCAAGCTGCGCGAGGACCTGCGGGTCGAGTTGAAGCGCATTCAGCGCGAGCTCGGCGCCACCATCCTCTACGTCACCCATGACCAGGTCGAGGCGATGACCTTGGCCGACCGCGTCGGCGTGCTGTCCGACGGGCGGCTGGTGCAGATCGGCACGCCGCCGCGAGATCTACGAGCGGCCCGCGACACCGTCTATGTCGCGCAGCGCCTGGGCACGCCGACGATCAATCTGCTGCCGCCCGCCGCCCTCGGCGCCGGTGATGCCGCGCCAGCCGCCGTGGCAACGATCGGGCTGCGGCCGGAAGACGTCCACCTGGGGCGCGGCAAGCGGCAGGGACGGGTCCTGCAGATCGAGCATCTCGGCGCCGAGACGGTGGTGCGCCTGGAACTCGAGACGATGGAGCTTCAGGCC
This sequence comes from uncultured Alphaproteobacteria bacterium, assembly GCA_942492185.1. Lineage (GTDB taxonomy): Bacteria > Pseudomonadota > Alphaproteobacteria > Kiloniellales > JACOMY01 > CALOEA01. The sequence continues at coordinate 75,515 of CALOEA010000048.1, read as the reverse complement.
CTGGCGCCACAGGGGCGGCACCTGGCCAAGGGCGATTTCGTCCCGCTGGAGTTCGCCCGCGGCGACCTGCTGCTCTTCGATGCGCGCGGCCGCCGGCTGGCCGGCGAGGAGGCGCGCTATGTCGCCTGAGGCCCTGCGCAGCCTGATCGAGCGGGCGGCGGCGGAGATCGCTGCCGCGGCGCCGCATCTGACCGAACTCGATCAGGCGATCGGGGACGGCGACCACGGTCACAACCTGCAGCGCGGCTTCAACGCCGTCGCCGAGCAGGCCGAGTCCCTCTCGGCCCTGCCGGTGGGCGCGGCGCTGCAGAAGGCCGGCATGACTCTGGTCATGAAGGTGGGCGGCGCCTCAGGTCCGCTCTATGGCAGCCTGCTGATGGCGGCGGGCAAGGCGGCTCCCGCCGAGCCGGGCATCGCCGATCTGCCGGCCATGCTGAAGGCCGGTATCCTGGCTGTCATGTCGCGCGGCAAGGCGGCCGCCGGCGAGAAGACCATGCTCGACGTGCTGGTGCCGGCCTGCGAGGCGCTGCAGCAGGGCGTCGAGGCGGGCCTCGCGCCGGCCGCCCTGGCCGCGACGGTGCGACGCCGCGAGGCCGCCGAGGCGACCCGCGCCATGCAGGCCACCAAGGGCCGTGCCTCCTTTCTGGGCGAGCGCTCGGTCGGTCATCTCGATCCCGGCGCCCGCTCCAGCGCGCTCGCTGATCGCATGCGGTCTGCGACGTTCTGAAGCCGGTGGGAGCGTCATGAGCGCGGACAAGGTCGGGATCGTCATCGTCTCCCATTCGCCCGACGTGGCGCAGGGCACCGCCGACATGGTGCGCCAGATGGTCGGTACCGCCGTACCCCTGGCGCACTGCGGCGGCAATCCCGACGGCGGCCTGGGCACCGACGTCGCCAAGATCATGGCGGCGATCGAGGCGGCCTGGTCAGAGGCCGGCGTGGCGCTCTTCGTCGACCTGGGCGGCGCCGAGACCAACAGCGAGATGGCGATCGAGATGCTGCCCGAGGAGCGGCAGGGCCACGGCGTGGTGATCTGCAATGCGCCGATCGTCGAGGGCGCCGTGATGGCGGCGACCGAGGCCGCCGGCGGCGCCAGCCTGGACGACGTGCGCGCCACCGCCGAGGAGTTCCGCCGTGAGCGACGCCTTGACAGCGGTGCGGACAGCCGGAGGCGACGGGTGCTGCGCGACCCGACCGGGCTGCATGCGCGGCCCGGCGGTGAAGCTGACCAAGATGGCCAAGGGCTTCGCCGCCGAGATCCGGCTGCGCCCGGCCGGTCAGGAGGCCTGGGTCAATGCCAAGTCGCCCAACGCGGTGATGAAGCTGAAGGCCGGCGCACGGCGACCGGCTGGACCTGCGAGCCGAAGGCGGCGGCGATGCGGCCGTCGCGGTCGAGGCCCTGGTGGGCTGCGTCGAGCGGAATTCGATGACTGAGCGCTGCGCCAGACGCTCCTGGCCGGCCCGCAGCGTCTCGGCAGGCCGGGTGGCTCGGCGGGCTTGGCGCTGGGCGAGCTCGTGCTGCTGCCGGCGAGCGGTGGCGGACAGCGCCGCGCGGGCGACTCGGATGCCGAGGCCGCGAGCCTGGCGGCGGCCCTGGCCGCCGCGGCTGCCGCGCTGGAGTCGCTGGTCGAGGCCAGCGACGATGAGCTCGGTGGCGAGATCCTCTCCTTCCAGCTGGCGCTGCTGGAGGACGACGACCTCCTGGCGCCGGTCTTCGCCGCCGTTGCGGAGGGCGCCGCCGCCGATATCGCCTGGCGCGCGGCGCTCGACCGCGAAGTGGCCGACTATGCCGCCGGCGAGGACGACTACCTGCGCGCTCGCGCCGCTGACCTCGTCGATCTGCGCGACCGCGTGCTGGCGGCGCTGCTGGGCGGCGAGGGCGGCCTCGAGCTCCCCTCCGGCCCGGCCATCCTGGCGGCCGACGACCTGACGCCCTCGCGCTTTCTGGAGACGGACTGGAGTCGGGTGGCCGGCGCCGCGCTGCGCGGCGGTTCGGCCTCCAGCCACGTCGCCATGCTGGCCCGGGCGCGCGGCGTGCCCCTGCTGGTCGGCCTCGGCGAGGCCTTCGGTGCCCTGGAGGCCGGTGCGCCGGTGCTGCTCGACGCCGAGGAGGGGGCCCTGCTGCTCCGTCCCGACGGCGCGGCCCTGGCCCTGGCCCGCCGCCGCATCGATGAGCGCGAGGCGCGCCACGCGGCGGAAGAGGTCTTCCGCCTGCGTCCGGCTGCCACCGCCGATGGCGAGGCCGTCACGCTGCTGCTCAATGTCGACGATCCGGCTGCGCTGGCGGCCGTCGATCCGGCCTGCTGCGACGGCATCGGGCTGGCCCGCAGCGAGTTCCTCTTTCAGCCCGACCGTCCCTTGCCCGACGAGGAGGCGCAGTTCCAGGTCTATCGCCGCCTGCTGGCCTGGGCCAAGGGGCGGCCGGTGACGATCCGCACGCTCGATGCCGGCGGCGACAAGCCGATTCCCGGCGTCACGCCGCTGGGCGAGAGCAATCCCTTCCTCGGTCTGCGCGGCCTGCGGCTCAGCCTGCGCCAGCCGTCGCTCTTCCTGGTGCAGCTGCGGGCCTTGGCGCGCGCCGCCGTTCTGGGTCCGCTGAAGGTCATGGTGCCGATGGTGACTCGGCCCGACGAGCTGGCCGCCGCCCGCCGCCTGCTGCAGCAGGCGGTCGAGGAACTCGCTGCGGCGGGGCAGGCAGCACGCCTGCCGCCGCTCGGCATGATGGTCGAGGTTCCGGCGGCCGCCTTGACGGCGGAGGACTTTCCGGCCGATTTCTATTCGATTGGCAGCAACGACCTGGTGCAGTACGTGACCGCGTGTGCCCGCGACAATGCCGAGGTGGCGGAGCTCTACCAGCCCGAGAACCCGGCGGTGCTGGAGCTGATCGGCCGCGTCGTGGCGGCCGGGCAGGCCTCCGGGCGGGAGGTCAGCCTCTGCGGCGACATGGCCGCCGACCCCGCCATGGCGGGGCTGCTGCTGGCGCGCGGCCTGCGGGCCTTCTCCGTCGCCCCGGCCGCCGTCGCCGCGGTGAAGGCCGCGGTCGCCCGTGTGCCTGCACGGATGGCGGCCGGCGGACGATCCGATGCCTGACGGCGCGGATGACCGCGAACCGCAGGTCGCCACCTACAAGCGCATCCTGCAGGCGGCTCTCGATCGCCGGCCGTCGGGCACCCGCCAGCGCATCGCGGAGGCCCTCGGCAAGCATAAGTCCTTCGTGTCGCAGATCACCAATCCGGCCTATTCGGTGCCGGTCCCGGCGCGCCACGTGACCTCGATCATGGAGCTCTGCCACTTCTCGGCCGAGGAGCGGCGGGATTTCCTCGACGCCTACGTGCGCGCCCACCCGAATCGGCGCCAGGCCGTGCGGCCGAGCCCCCGCCGCTCGGCGCCCCACGTCCTCCACATACCCGTGCCGACCTTCGAAGATGCCGAGACGCAACGCGAAGTCGAGGAGACCATTCGGCACTTCGCCGCCCGCGTGATCGCGCTGGCCCGCAAGGACTGAATGCGGCATCGTGCCGGGCGAGCGGACGCCAGGAAGACACCGATGACCGATGCGCAACAGGAGGTCGTTCTCGAGGGAGGCTGCACCTGTCGGGCGGTGCGCTACCGGCTGACCCGGCGGCCGCTCTTCGTGCACTGCTGCCACTGCCGCTGGTGCCAGCGCGAGACCGGCACCGCCTTCGCCCTCAACGCCATGATCGAGGCCGAGCGGGTGGTCCTGCTGCAAGGCGAGCCGGAGGCTGTCCGCACCCCCTCCAACAGCGGCAAGGGACAGACGATCCTTCGCTGTCGGACCTGCAGGATTGCGCACTGGAGCAACTATGCCGGTGCCGGGGAGAAGATCCGCTTCGTGCGGGTCGGGACGCTCGACGAGCCGGACCGCCTGCCGCCGGACATCCACATCTTCACCGAGTCCAAGCAGCCCTGGGTGCTCCTGCCGCCGGAGGTCCCGGCGATGCCGGCGTACTACGATCGCGAACGCTTCTGGCCGGCGGAGAGCTTGGCCCGGCGGCGCGCCCTGCTGGGCGAGCCGCGGCAGACCTAGCGCCCCCAGCGCAGCGCCGCCGTCTCCACCGGCGCGTCCCACAGGCGCCTCATCTCCGGGTCCAGCAACGTGACGGTGATCGAGGCCCCGGCCATCTCCAGCGAGGTCACGTAGTTGCCGACCAGCGAGCGGACCGGCGTCAGCCCCTGCGCCTCGAGCCGAAGGGCGGCCGCCTCGTAGAGCAGGTAGAGCTCCATCGCCGGCGTGCCGCCAAAGCCGTTCACCAGCAGCAGTACCTCGGCGCCGGCCGTCGGCTTCAGGAACTCCAGGATTGCGGCCACCATCTCCTCGGCGATGGCATTGGCGGAGGCGAGACTCACGCGGCGTCGCCCGGGTTCGCCGTGGATGCCGACACCCATCTCCATCTCGTCGGCACCCAGGACGAAGGTCGGCTTGCCGGCCGCGGGGACGGTGCAGGAGCTGAGCGCCACGCCCATCGACCCGGTGGCGGCGACGACGCGATCGCCGAGCGCCTGGCAGGCAGCGAGGTCGGCCCCCTCCTCGGCCAGCGCGCCGACGATCTTCTCCACCACCAGGGTGCCGGCCACCCCGCGACGCCCCTGGGTGAAGGTGGAGTCCTCCACCGCGACATCGTCGTTCACCAGGACGGTCGCCTGGTTCCCATCCAGCATTTCGGCGGCCATCTCGAAGTTCATTGCGTCGCCGGCATAGTTCTTCACGATGAAGAGCGTGCCGGCGCCACCGTCGGTGGCCTCGGCGGCAGCCAGCATCTGGTCCGGCGTCGGCGAGGTGAAGACCTGCCCGGGGCAGGCGGCGTCGAGCATGCCATGGCCGACGAAACCGGCGTGCAGCGGTTCGTGGCCGGCACCGCCGCCGGAGATCAGTGCCACCTTGCCGCGGACCGGTGCGGTGGCGCGGGCGACGAAGGTCGGCTCGAAGGCGACGCGCACCAGGCCGGCGTGGGCCCTGGCGAAGCCTTGCAGGCTCTCGCTCAGAACGCTGTCGACCGCATTGATCAGCTTCTTCATGGCGCTCTCCCTGTCGTCTCGCATTTTTATTGAACTAAACTAAACTTTCGCCCGGGCGGCGGCAATTCCAAGCTACGCGCCCGCCCTCTGATACAATTGAAACAGAGACCGCCGGCTTCGGCGATGCTGTGGAAACAGCACGGCGGCAAGACTGCCAGGCGAGCGGAAGGAGGATGGCCTTGCCCCGTCAAGAGAGTCACGCCGAGAACCTGCTTAACTTTGCCGTCCTGCAGTCGCCGGCCGTCTTCTACATGGCGGGCACGGAGGGTAGCCGTCCGCTGCGCTTCATCAGCGCCAATGTCTGCCAGATGCTGGGGCGCGACGCCGAGGCATTCCTCGCCGAGCCGGGCCTGGGGCGGCAGCTGCTGCACCCCGACGATCGCCGGCCCTACGAGGCGGCGATCGATTCCCTGGCGGTGCGGGCGGAACTGACCATCGACTATCGCCTCCGCCACGCGGACGGGCGGACCATCTGGGTGCGCGACTGGGTGAGGCTGGTGCCGCCGCACGCCGGCGACGAGCCGGGTTTCGTCGGCTGCATGCTGGACGTCACCGCCGAAAAGTTGGCTGAACAGCGCCTGCGGGACTCGGTCGGGCTGAACCGAACCCTGGTGACCAACGCCTTGGATGCCGTCGTCTCAATGGATGAGGACGGGGTGGTGCTGGAGTTCAATCCGGCGGCAGAGCGAATGTTCGGCTTCCGCCGCGACGAAACGCTGGGCCGCTCGCTTGCCGATCTGATCGTCCCGCTGGAGTCGCGGGAGCGCCATCGTGACGGGCTGGAGCGGATGCGGCAGCTCTCGGAGGGAGAGGTCTCCGGCCGGCGCCTGCAGGTCGAGGCGCAGCGCAAGGACGGCAGCCGCCTGCCGGTCGAGCTGACCATCGCCGAGGCGCGGCAGGGCGAGCGGCGGGTCTTCGTCGGCGAGATTCGCGACATCAGCGAGCGCGTGCAGGCCCGGGCCGAGCAGGAGCGGCTGAACCGCCTGCTCGAGGCCGCGGTTTCCAGCATGCCGGCGGCCTTCTGCATGACCGATGCCGACGACCGCCTGCTGCTCTGCAACGAGATCTATGCCCAGGCGTTCGGCATGCGGCCGCAGCAGCTGGTCGGCCTGCGCCGGCGCGACACCGTGCGCATGCTCCTGCCGCTGCTCGCCAGCTTCGACGGACTGCCGATCGGGCAGGAGCCCGGGTTCGAGGAGCGGATGCTGCAGCGGCTGCGCGGCGCCGATCGCGAGCCGGTCGAGATCGGGCTGAAAGACGGCCGCTGGATGCTGATCTGGGGGACGCGCACGAGCGACGGCAACATCATCCATGTCCGCACCGACATCACGGCCAGCAAGCGCGCCGAGGCCAGCGTGCTTGAGAGCCACGCCGTCGTGCGGCAGGTCCTCGACGCCTGCCCGGTGCCGGTCGGAATGACGCGCGCCGAGGACAGCCGCGTGCTCTACGAGAGCCCGGCTTCGAAGGCGCTCTACGGCCGCGACCCCGACAACCGCCCGGCCTTCGGTGTCGACTCCTTTGCCGAGCGGCGCGACCGCGACCACTATCTCGCCCTGCTGCGCGAGCGTGGCCAGGTCGACAGCTATGAGGTGCGCATGCGGCGCAGCGACGGCAGCGAGTTTCTGGCCGCGCTCTCCGCCCGCCTCGTTGAGTTCCGCGGCGAGCAGGTGATCGTCTCCTCGACCTTCGACCTGACGGAGCGGCGCCAGCTCGAGGCGGAGATGGCCTATCAGCGTGACGCGCTGCACCAGAACGAGAAGCTTGCCGCCATGGGCTCTCTGCTGGCCGGGGTGGCGCACGAACTGAACAACCCGCTATCCGTCGTGGTCGGGCAGGCCCTGCTGATGCGCGAGACGGCGAAGGACCCGGCGGTGCAAGGCCGGGCCGAGAAGATCGGCGCCGCGGCCGATCGCTGCGCGCGCATCGTCAAGTCCTTCCTGGCGATGGCCCGGCAGCGCCCGCAGGTCAGCCGGCCGGTCCGCCTCTCCGACGTGGTCGCGCAATCCCTGGAGCTGACCGGCTACGCGCTGCGCGCCTCGGGAATCGAGGTGCGGCTGCGGCTGCCGGGCGACCTGCCGGAGGTCTGGGGCGATGCCGACCAGTTGGTGCAGGTCCTGACCAACCTCATCATCAATGCCGAGCAGGCCCTGAAGGGGCGGCCGGAGAAGCGCAGCCTGACCATCAGCACCAGCCACCGCCCGTCCCGCGGCGAGCTGGTCTTGAAGGTGAAGGACAACGGCCCCGGCATCGCGGAGGAGCTGCAGCGTCGAATCTTCGAGCCCTTCTTCACGACCAAGGAGGTCGGCAGCGGGACCGGGATCGGCTTGGCCTTCTGTCATCGTGTCGTGGAGTCGCACCGCGGCCGCATCAAGGTCGAGAGCGAACCGGGGAAGGGGGCAAGCTTCGTCGTCGTGCTTCCGGTCGCCAGCCTGCGCGGCAGCGTGGCCCAGGAGGCCGGGGCGGCGGCGCCGATCGGCGGCCGCCGAAGCGCATTGGTGATCGACGACGAGGAGGAGGTGGCCGAGGTCATCGAGCAGATCCTGCTGAGCGACGGCTTCCAGGTGACGCGGGCGGGCTCCGGCGAAAGCGCGCTCTCCACTCTGGCGCGCGGCAGCTTCGACGTGATCCTGAGCGACCTGCGCATGCCCGGCCTCGACGGCGGCCAGCTTTACGACCATCTGGCGGCGGAGCGACCGGCTTTGCTGGAGCGCCTGGGCTTCGTCACGGGCGATACTGTGAGCCCCGATGCCCGCCGCTTTCTCGAGCGAGCGCGGCGGCCGGTTGTCGAGAAGCCGATCGCGCCGCAGGATATCCGCGCCCTGGTCCGGCGTCTGATGGAAGAGCGGGAGCCGGCCCCGGCTTGAGCGCCACGGTTGAACGATTAACGAGTTCTGCGCTTAGATAGCCAAGGGATCCTGTTCACCTCAACAGTGCCGCGTCGTGGGCCCGATGACCAGCGATTGCCATATCGTCGTCTGCGACGATGAGGCGGATGTTCGCGAAACCTTTCGCGAGTATCTCGCCCTGCAGGGATACCGCGTCACCGCGGTGGAGGGCGGCGGCGCCTTGCGCCGGCTGCTGGAAACCGAGGCGGTCGACCTCGTGGTCCTCGATCTGAACATGCCGGGCGAAGACGGCCTCTCACTGGCTCGCTTCCTGCGCGAACGCCATGCCCTCGGCCTGCTGATGGTCACCGCCTCGGGCGAGGTCATCGACCGGATTGTCGGGTTGGAAATGGGTGCCGACGACTACCTGGCGAAGCCGGTGGATCTGCGCGAGCTGCTCGCGCGGGTGAAGGCCGTCCTGCGCCGCACTCGCGGTCGGACGGTCGCCAGCAGCGACGGCGACGGCAGCGCCGAGGTCCACTTCGGCAGTTGCCGCCTCAATCTCGAAAGCCGCAAGCTGCACAACCGGGATGGGCAGGAGATCGCCATCACCGCGATGGAGTTCGACCTGCTGAAGGTCTTCGCCGAGCGGCCCAACCGGGTGCTGACCCGCGACCAGCTGCTCGACCTTGCACATAACAAGGAACGCGAGGCCTTCGACCGCTCGATCGATATCCGCATCGCGCGCCTGCGCCGGAAGATCGAGCCGGACCCCGGCAAGCCCAGCATCATCCGTACGGTCCGGGGCGCCGGCTATCTCTTCGCGCTCGACGGCGGTTGACATCGCAGGCCGCGGCGGTCGCCGGCTGCCCCTGAGCGCGATACGGCTCACGCCGCCGCGTCGGTGGTCTCCGACAGCAGGGCCTGCAACGCGCCGCCGGCGGACAGGATGTGGCCTTCCAGCAGGTCGCGGGCGCGCCGGGCATCGCCGGCTTCGTAGGCCGCGAGGATCTCGGCATGCTCTCGCCGGCTGCGCTCGTCATAGGCGATGCGCGCCCAGACGCGATAGAGGTGGCGATCGCTGGTGAGCCAGAGGTTGCCGATGGCGGCCAGCAGGCGGGGGCGGCCAGCGCCGCGATAGAGCGCCAGATGGAAGGTCCGATTGGCGGTAACCCAGTCGGCGATCGAGCGTGAGCGGTCGACCGAGACGAGGGCCTTTCGCGCCGCCGCGGCCGCCGCCGGATCGGGATGCCTTGCCGAGAGGCCGATGGCAAGGCCCTCGAGTGCGGCGCGCATCTCGGCCACCTCGACGGCGTCGCTGGGAAGAATGGGGCGGACGATGACGCCGCGACGGGGTCGGGCTTCGACCAGATGCTGGCTTTCCAGGCGCCGAAGCGCCTCGCGCACCGGGGCCGCAGCGGTACCGAAGCGGGCCGCCAAATGATCCTGCCGCAGCCGCTCGCCATCGGCGAGACGGCCGGTGATGATGTCGCGGCGCAGGTCCTTCTCGATCTTCGCCACCAGGCCATCGCTGGCCGATTCAGCCTTGCTTCTTGCCACGCGCACTCTCGCCCAGCCATGTCGGGCGCAACTGTGGGCTGCTCTGTCGGTACTTGACAAGGGCCTCTCTAAAATATCCATTATCGATAAAACTAGGGAGGCTTGAGGTGGCTCATCGCAGACCGGCGCGGTTGCAGGGGATGGCAGGAATCGGTGTGGACCGCATGGGCGACCGCGCCGATGCAGCAGGGGCGAGCCTGCTCCGCCTGGAGAATCTCGACACCGATCTGCCACCGCCTGCGGTGGCGTTCGAGGTCAGCCGACGCGCGTTGGAGGAGGATGCCAACAACTCCTACCTGCCCTTTGTCGGGCAGACCGGGCTGCGCGAGGCGGCGGCCGCGCACGCGGCCAGGCTCTCCGGTGTCGCCTACGAGGGGCGGCGCAACGTGGTGATCAGCGCCGGCGGGCTCTCCGGCATCCTGAACGTACTGCTGGCCCTGATCGATGTCGGCGACGAGGTGATCCTGACCGATCCCACCTATGTCGGCCTGATCAATCGTGTCCGTCTCGCCGGCGGCGTGCCGCGGCTGGTGCCCTTCGTGCCGAAGGACGGCGGCTGGGCGCTCGACCGCGATGCCCTGGCGCGCGCCGTCGGCCCCCGCACCCGGGCTTTTCTGCTGATGAGCCCCTCGATGCCGTCAGGCGGGGTGCTGGAGCCGGGAAGACTGGGAGGCGGTGGCAGACCTGGCGCAGGCCCATGATCTCTGGTTGATCCACGACACGGCGATGCAGCGGCTGCTATTCGATGGCCGGCCGCTGGTCGACCCGGCCGGCCTGCCGGGCATGGCGGGCCGCACCGTTACCGTCGGGGCGGCCTCGAAGGAGTTGCGCATGATCGGCTGGCGGGTCGGCTGGATCGTCGCTCCGGAAGCGCTGCTGCCCGACCTGGCGCTGGTCTCGATGGGCAACGTGGTGGTGCCGGTCGGGATCGCGCAGCAGGCCGCCGCCGCTGCGCTGGCGCTGGGCGATGAGGATGTCGCCGCAGCCACGGCCACCTGGCAGGGCCGGCGCGACCTGATTCTGCGCGAGCTCGAAGGGCTGCCGCTCGTTCGGCCCGATGGCGGCTGGTCGCTCCTGCTCGACGCCTCGCCCTTCGGGATGGACGGTGCCGCGCTCTCGGAGCGGCTCTTCGAGAGCGCTCTCATCGCAGCGACGCCGATGACCGGATGGGGCGAGGTGAACGGCAGCCGCTTCCTGCGCTTCGTCTTCGCCAACGAGCCGGTCGAGCGACTGGCGGGGATCGGCGGGCGGATCCGGCGCGCGCTCGGCCTCTGAACCCTCGGCGGCACTCGCCCCGGACCAGGGTCTTCGCGCTTGCCTTCGCCGCCCGCGGGCCGCATCACCTGAGCGATGAGATCCGACCGCCCGCCGGCCCTGTCCGCCCGCGTTCCCGATGCCGTCCGCCATCGCTTCGACGGGCCGCACGACGCAGTCTGGCTGGTGGCGAACAATCCGCGTCTCGCGCACTTTGCCCTGGAAGAGCTGCCGCTGACCCCGGCGAGCCTGCTGGTGCAGTTCAACGGCGCCCTCTGGTTCGAGCGCCTGGCAGGGCTCGATTGCCGCAAGGATTTCATCTTCAACGCCCATGCCGGTGGCTATCACGGCTTCGCGGCCGTCGGCGAGCCGGCGCGGCACCTGGCTGGGCAGCGTCACCAGGTCCTGCGGGTCGGACTGTACGGCGGTGAGCCGGAGCCGCACCGGGCAGCGCTGCAGGCGAGCCTGCCGGGGGCCGGCTGTCTCGATACGCCCTACGGCATCGTGGTGATGCGGGGCTATCCACGGCGGCTCGTCGCGTCCGTCGGCTTCGTCCTGCTGCAGGTTCACCTGGCGATCGAGGCGGACCGCATGGCCGCCGGACTGGATCGACGGCCGGTCCATCTCGTCGGCTTCACCGGCTATGGGCCGAAGGCCTGGTCAGGACACGACTGGTGGGCCGAGCAGCAGGCGCTCAGCGCCGCGCCGGTCACGCGGCACGCGATGGACGCCCGCGCTTCGGCCCATGGGCTGCGCGCTGCCCGCTGGTGGCTGCATCACCGATGGGCACTGCGGCACGGCCGCAAGGCTTGAGGTGGGCTCCCTCCGGTGACCATTGTCCCCATGGACGGCCGGGACTACCCTTTGCTGCGACTGTCGATGGTGGGGGGAGGATGCCGTTGAAGCGATCAAGCGTGCGCCGTTTCGTTCCAGCCTTGCTGCCCTTGGCGCTTGTCGCCTGCAGTTCCGGCTCTGACGAGCTGGTCGACGATACGCCCGGCCTGACCCATGTCACCTACGAGTGCGAAGGCGATCGGGAATTCGAGGCGACTTTCCGCGTCGGAGAGGACCACGTGACCCTGCTGATCGACGGCAAGGAGATCGTGCTGCCGCAGGTCCCCTCGGGGTCCGGCATCGCCTATTCCGACGGCAGCTTCACCTATCGCGCCAAAGGCCGCGACGCCTATACCGAAGGCTGGCCCGGTGGCGACTTCACCGGCTGCGTCGGCAGCAACAGCTAGGCTTCAGGCGACCGGCCGGCCGTTCTTGACCACCAGCCGGTGATGCCGCTTCTCGGCGACGCGGGCGATTTCCGCCAGCGGGTCGCCCTCGACCAGTAGCAGGTCGGCGTAGCAACCCTCGGCCAGCCGGCCCCGGTCCTCGTAGCGGTTCAGCGCGGCAGCGTTGCGCGTGGCGATCTGGATGGCATCGGCCGGCGAGATGCCCACGTCCACCATATAGGCCAGCTCCAACGCGTTCTCGCCGTGCAGATTGAAGGGCGTGCCGGCGTCGGTGCCCATCGCGATCTTGCCGCCCGCCTTGTAGAACAGCTGGATCGCGTGCTTGTGCACCTCGGCCACGATCTCGGACTTCTCCACCACGTAGGCCGGGATGCCGCGGTCGCGGTTGCCCAGGATGTTGCGGATCGCGGCCAGCGTCGGCACCAGGTAGGTGCCGCGCGCCATCATCTCCTCGACGCAGACCTCGTCCATGTAGATGCCGTGCTCGATGGAATCGATGCCACCGCGCACGGCGTTGATGATTCCTTCGCGTCCCTGGGCATGGCTGGCGCAGGGCTTGTGAAGCCCCCCCCCCCCCCCCTCCGTCCCTCGGCCGTCGCCCCCCTGCGGGTTGACGCCGGGGTCATGACGCCCCGTCGCCATGATCTTGATCAGGCTCGCTGCCGGCGTGGACCTGCTCGCGCACCGCCTTCTTGACCTCGTCGACGCCGTCGGCGACGCGGCCGATGCGGTTGCCGTGGCCGCCGGTCATGCAGACCATGCGGCCGGCGGCGCGGACGCTGGGGCCCTGGAAGCGTCCGGAGTTGCAGGCGTCGCGCGCGGCGAACTCGATGTAGTCCTTGCCACCGCAGTCGCGCAGCGCGGTGATGCCGCCGCGCAGCGCCGTCTGCGCATTGGCCAAGGCGGTGATGGCGATCTGCGCGGCGCTCATCTTGTCCATCGTGCCCTGGGGGTCGGCGGCGCCGGTGTAGATCAGATGGACGGGGCATCGCGTCCAGCAGCATGCGGGTATAGGGATGCCGCGGACCGCGAGAACAGCGTCTTCGCCGCGGCCTCGGCCACCTCGACCAGCGGCCGAGATACATGACGCCGATGCGCCGGGCCATGTGGCGAACGACGGCGAGGTCGTGGCTGATGAAGAGATAGGTAAGCTGGAACTCGTCCTGCAGGTCCTTCATCAGGTTGAGGATCTGCGCCTGCACCGAGACGTCGAGCGCCGAGGTCGGCTCGTCGCAGACCAGGAATTCCGGCTCGCTGGCCAGCGCGCGGGCGATCGAGATGCGCTGGCGCTGGCCGCCGGAGAACTCGTGCGGATACTTGACCCCATCGGCGGGCGTCAGCCGCACCTGGCGCAGCAGCTCGTCGACCCGGGCATTGATCGCCTGGTCCCCGGACAGCAGCTTGTAGGCGCGGATCGGCTCGGCGACGATGTCGAACACCCGCCAGCGCGGATTGAGGCTGGCGAAGGGGTCCTGGAAGATCATCTGCATGCGCCGGCGCAGCGGCGCTTCGCTTCGGCAATGTTCATATCGGTAAGCGCGACATCCTTGTAGACGATGCGCCCGGACGTCGGCGGCAGGATTCCGGCAATCATGCGCCCACGGTCGACTTGCCGCAGCCGGATTCGCCGACCAGCGACAGCGTCTCGCCCCGCGGTGATGTCGAAATCGATGCCGTCGACGGCGCGCACGATCTGCTCGGGCTTGCCTTCCAGCACCCGGTTGAGCCAGGGCGGCGAGACGTCGAAGTAGCGCTTCAGGCCCTCGACCTCGACCAGCGGTCGCCGCCGACCATGGTGCTTGCGCTTCGCGCTCAGTCATCGGCGCCGCCTCCGCCGCGAGTTTGTGCAGCCAGCAGGCCAGCCGCGCCTCCGTCGCCGCCGGCCGGCATCAGGTCGGGCCGCTCGACGCCGGCAGCGGTCGAAGGCCATGCGGGCAGCGCGGGTTGAAGGCGCAGCCGTCGGGGATCTCGGTCAGCCGCGGCATGGCGCCGTCGATCTGGGTCAGGCGCTCGACGCGCAGGCCGATCTTCGGGATCGAGCCCATCAGCCCCTTGGTATAGGGATGCCTGGCATGCTTCACCACGTCGCGCACCGGCCCGATCTCGGCGATGCGGCCGGCATACATCACCGCGACACGGTCGGCCGTCTCGGCGATCACGCCCATGTCGTGGGTGACCAGCATGACCGCGGTGCCGTGCTCGCGGCAGAGCCGCTTCAGCAGCGCGATGATCTGCGCCTGGATCGAGACGTCGAGCGCCGTGGTCGGCTCGTCGGCGATGATCAGTTTCGGGTTGGCGCACAGCGCCAGCGCGATGACCACGCGCTGGCGCATGCCGCCGGAGAACTGGTGCGGGTAATGGTCGATGCGCTGTTCGGCGGCCGGAATGCCGACTTCCTTGAGCAGATCGATGGCCCGCGTGCGCGCCTGCTGCGACGTCAGCTTGATATGGGTCAGGATCGTCTCGATCAGCTGGCGGCCCACCGTATAGAGCGGGTTGAGGCTGGTCAGCGGGTCCTGGAAGACCATGCCGATCTGCTTGCCGCGGATCCTTGCGCATCTCGTCGTAGGGCAGGTTGTCGATGCGGCGGCCCTGCAGCAGGATCTCGCCGCCGGCGATGCGCCCGGGAGGCTCCAGCAGGCCGATGATGGCGGCGCCGGTCAGCGACTTGCCGGCGCCCGATTCGCCGACCACGCCCAGCACCTCGCCCGGCCGATGGCAAAGGAGATGTCGTCGACGGCGACCAGCGTGCCGCGCCGCGTGGGGAACTCGACCCGCAGGTTGCGGACCTCGAGCAGCGGCTGGTTGGCGGGCGCGTTCATCGGTGCCGTCTCAGCGCAGCTTCGGATTGAGCGCGTCGCGCAGCCAGTCGCCCAGCAGGTTGACGGCGAGCACCAGGACGGCAAGCGCGCATCCCGGGGAAGATCGTGATCCACCATTCGCCGGAGAACAGGAAGTCGTTGCCGATCCGGATCAGCGTGCCCAGCGACGGCTCGGTCGGCGGCACGCCGACGCCGAGGAAGGACAGCGTCGCCTCGGTGATGATCGCGAGCGCCAGGTTGATGGTGGCGATCACCAGCACCGGCCCCATGACGTTGGGCAGCACGTGGCGGAGCATGATCAGCAGCGGATGGATGCCGATCACCTTGGCGGCCTGGACATATTCCTTGTTCTTCTCGACCAGCACCGAGCCGCGCACGGTGCGCGCGTACTGCACCCAGCCGGAAACGCCGATGGCGAGGATCAGCACCGGCACCGCGATGTGCTCGTGGCTCTCGGCCGGCAGCGCCACCCGCGCCACGCCGTCGATCAGCAGCGCGATCAGGATCGCCGGGAAGGTGAGCTGCACGTCGGCGATGCGCATGATGACGGCATCCATGGTGCCGCCGAGATAGCCGCTGAGCAGCCCGAGCGAGATGCCCATGATCGCCGCGAAGGCGACCGAGGCCAGGCCGACCAGCAGCGAGATGCGCGCGCCGTAGATGATGGTCGAGAAGAGGTCGCGGCCCTGGTCGTCGGTGCCGAGCAGGAAGTCGCGGATGCCGCCCTCGATCCAGACCGGCGGCAGTGAAGGCCGTCGATCAGGTTGAGATGAGGCGAGGTCGAAGGATTGTGCGGCGCGATCCAGGGCGCGAAGAGCGCCGCCGAGCGAACAGCAGTCAGCGTGACGATGGCGGCCGACCGTGACCGGCGACTTGCAGGAAGCTGTAGGCGAGATCGCTGTCGAGCGCGCGCGCGACAGCCAGCCGCGCCGGCGATCGCCGGCTTTGGTCGATCGGCCCGCCGGCGCTCCGGTCGCTCATGGCCGCCGCCCATGGCCGCGTCGACGCGCAGGCGCGGATCGACGACGTAGTAGAGCAGGTCGACGACGAGGTTGATGACCACGAAGAAGAAGGCGATCAGGATCAGGTAGGCCGACATGATGGGGATGTCTACGTTGTGGATCGCCTGCAGGAACATCAGTCCCATGCCGGGCCACTGGAACACCGTCTCGGTGATGATGGCGAAGGCGATGATCGAGCCGAGCTGCAGGCCGGTGATGGTGATCACCGGCACCAGCGTGTTCTTCAGCGCGTGGCCGAAATTGACCGCCCGGTCGGTCAGGCCGCGGGCGCGGGCGAACTTGATGTAGTCGGTGCGCAGCACCTCCAGCATCTCGGCCCGCACCAGGCGCATGATCAGCGTGAGCTGGAAGAGCGCCAGGGTGATGGAGGGCAGGATCAGCGCCTTCAGGCCGGAGATCGTCAGGAAGCCGGTTCGCCAGCCGCCCAGGTCGACCACCTGGCCGCGCCCGAAGGACGGCAGCCAGCCGAGCCAGACCGCGAATACCAGAATCAGCAGGATGCCGATCAGGAACGGCGGCAGCGAGATGCCGATCAGCGAGACCGTCAGGAACACCGGGACAGCAGGGCTGTCGCGGTGGAGCCCGGTGTAGACGCCCATCGGCATGCCGACGACCAGCGCGAACACGGCGGCGACCAGCGACCAGTTCCAGGGTCGCCGGCAGGCGCTGCAGGATCAGCGCCGCGACCGGCTGCTTGAACTGGTAGGAGATGCCGAAATCGCCCTGCACGGTGTTTGCCACGAAGCGGGCGAACTGCACCGGAAAGGGATCGTTGAGGCCGAGCCGCTCGCGCAGCGCCTCGCGCTGCTCGATCGAGGTCTCGATGCCGACCATCTGGTTCACCGGATCGCCGACGTAGCGGAACATCGAGAAGGCGATCACGCCGACGACCAGCATGACCAGCATGGCCTGCAGCAGTCGGCGGATGATGAAGGCGAGCATGGTCGGGCCTCCCCCTGATGGACGCAGCTGGCCGGGGATGCGCGCGGAACCGGCGGCGGTCCGGGCCTCTGCCGGGGCCGACCGGCCTGTCCCGGACCGCCATCCGCCTGACCGGCATCCTCAGTTCTTGTTGATGCGGAACGCCAGAGCGAAGACTGGTTGTCGGCCCGCTGGACGACGTCGACCCGTCTCCGCACGCCCCAGGCCAGCGGCCTGCTGATGCAGCGGGATGTGCGAGACGTCGTCGAGCGTCATGGTCATGGCCTGCGCGATCAGGTCGTCGCGCTTCGCCGGATCGGTCTCGACCAGGATCTCCGCCGCCAGGGCATCGACCTTCTCGTTGCAGTAGCCGCCGAGATTGAACGGCCCGCCGGCTCCGCTGTCGTCGCGGCAGCCGTGCAGGTTCAGCAGCACGTTGTAGGAGTCGAAGGAGCCCGGCGTCCAACCCAGCAGGTAGAAGCTGGTGTCGTAGCCGCCCGAAGCCAGCACCTTGGCAAAGTACTTCGCCTTCGGCTGCGCATTGAGATTCACCTTGATGCCGACCTTGGCCAGCATGGCGGTGACGGCCTGGCAGATCGCCTCGTCATTGACGTAGCGGTCGTTGGGGCAGTCGAGCGTCACCTCGAAGCCGTCGGGATAGCCGGCCTCGGCCAGCAGCTTCTTCGAAGCCTCCGGATCGAACGGGTAGCGCTGGTTCAACTCCTTGGAGAAGCCGTTGATGCCGGGCGCGATCATCAGCGCGGTCGGCGCGAGAGAGACCGCGCATGACCTTGTCCTTGATCGTCTCGATGTCGATCGCCTGGAAGAAGGCCTTGCGGACCCGGACGTCCTTGAACGGGTTCTTGCCCTTGACGTTGGAATAGAGCAGCTCGTCGCGCTCCTGGTCGAAGCCGAGGAAGATCGTGCGCAGCTCCGGGCCGACCAGCACCGAGGTGCCGTCGTTGTTGTTCACCCGCTCGATGTCCTGCACCGGCACCGGGTACATCATGTCGATCTCGCCGGACAGCAGCGCGGCGACGCGCGTGGCGTCGGAGCCGATCGGGGTGAAGATCGCCTCGGTCGAGGTTGTGCTTGGGCTTGTCCCACCAGTCGGGATCGTTCTTACCAACACGGTCTTCACGTCGGCCTCGCGGCTGACGATCATGAAGGGGCCGGTGCCGTTGGCGTTGAGGGTGGCGTAGTTCTCCGTTGGTGCTCGGAGGCGGAGGTCGGCGTCGACGGCGTCGTTCGCCTCCGCCCACTCCTTGTCCATGATGTACCAGGTGTCCCACTCGTAGAACAGGATCGGATTGGGGCCGGAGGTGACGAAGTCGACCGTGTAGTCGTCGACCTTCTCCACCGTGATGTCGGCCGGCAGGCGCGTCGTCAGGTCGGAGCCTTCGGCCTGCACGCGGGTCGCCGAGAAGACCACGTCGTCGGCATTGAAGTCGTTGCCGTTGTGGAACTTCACACCCTCGCGCAGGTGGAACCGCCAGCGGTTGGTGTCGACCAGTTCCCAGCTCGTCGCCAGGCCGGGAATGATGGCGAGGTCGGCATCGCGCTTGGTCAGGCCCTCGTAGACGTTCCCGAGGGCGCCGAGCGTGAAGGTTTCGTTCAGGCTGTAGGGGTCGAGCGACTTCAGATCGCCCTGGAAAGCCCAGTTGAGCGTGACGGCCTTGGCCGGGGCCGACAGTGCCACTGCGGCGAAGAGGGCCACGCCGAAAAGCGCAGTTTTGCGCATGGTCGAAGGTCTCCCTTACGTTGCAGCGGAGCCCGCACGGGCTTCCGCATCTATTAAGCCTCCTGCCCGCTGCCGCGGTCCTCTTGGGGAGCCTTCCAGCAACGGACCGTCCGAGCATAGGTGGCTCCCTCGCCCTGTCAATGATGCTCCAGAGGCCCTGCCGATAGGTTGATGGGGGCCGGTCGCGCTCGCGCAAACTGTCGAGTGGCGGCGGGCCGGCTCAGGCGGGAGGCTCGCCTTGCGGTTCGGGGTGGGCCGCCGGCGCTGGCGGCTTGGGACCCTTTGCCTTGGTGCCCGCGGCGGTCTGAGCCGCCTCCGCCGGCTTGCCGTCGCTCAGCGCGTCGGCTTGCGCCAGTATCGCTGGCAGGCGGGTGCCCTCCAGCCCCAGTTCCTTCAGCATCTCGTCGATCACCGGCGATTGCATGCGATAGCGCAGCAGGGCGTCGACGAGGTTGTCGACCAGGGTGCCGTCCCGGCCGCCGGCGGTGAGGCTGGCGCCACCATGGCCACCGCCGTTTGGCAGGCCGCTGCCGCCGAGGTCGAGGATGCGGATGTCCTTGATCTTCTCGACCGGCTTCATCGCCGCCTCGAGAATCGCCGGCATGCCGTCGATCAGGGCGCGCTTGAGGTCGAGCTTCAGGAGCTCGTCGCGCAGCAGGTTGCGCGCAATGTTCAGCGCTTCCTGGCCCTCGGCCTCGACGGCATAGCGCAGGCGCTCCGCCTCGGCCTGCATCTTCACCGCCTCGGCCTTGGCACCGGCCTCGATCTTCACCGCCTCGGCCCGGTCCTGGGCCGCAGCCCGTTCGGCTTCGGCGGCGACGGTGATGCCGACCGCTTCGCGCTCGGCCTCGCGGCGGGCGGTCACCACCGTGACCTGCCGGTCGCGCTCGGCCTCGGCCACCTGGGCCACGGTCTTGACCGCTTCCTCGGCCTCGACGGCCTGGGCGCGGGCCTGATCGGCCTCCGCCTGCGCTCGCGACTGCTCCTTGGACTTGTCGGCGACGGCGATGGCCTTCTGCTGCGCGGCAAGCTGCACATCCCGCTCCGAGGCGATGCGCCGCTCCTCGACCTCGCGGTCGCTGTCGATCTGGCGCTGGCGCACGGCCAGGCCGGACTGAATCCGCGCCTCTTCCTCGACGCGCTTGGCCTCGGCCTCGCGCTCGGCGGTCTCGGCCTTCGTCGCGGCGGAGCGGTTGGCCACGTCGCGCTCGGTATCGAGGCGGACATACTCCTCCTCGCGCTTGATCTCCAGCGAGCGCATCGCGGCGGCGAGGTTGCGCTCTTCGATGGCGATGCGGGTGGTCTGCTCGATCTCGTTGCGCTCCTTCTTCTTGTCCTCGGTGATCTGCGTCAGCCGGGTCAGGCCCTCGGCATCGAAGGCGTTGGAAGGATTGAAGTACTCGGCCGAGGTCTGGTCCAGGGCGGTCAGCGAGACCGACTCCAGCTCGAGGCCGTTCTGCTCCAGGTCGGCGGCCACGGCGTTCTGCACCTTCTGCACGAACTCGGGGCGCTTCTCATGCAGGTCGTCGAGCGACATCTGCGCCGCGACGCCGCGCAGCGCGTCGACGAACTTGGCCTCGACAAGGTCGCGCAGCTGCTCGGAGTCCATGGTGCGCTCGCCCAGGGTCTGCGCCGCCAGCGCGATGGCGGCGACGTTCGGCTTCACGCGGACATAGAACTCGACGCCGATATCGACGCGCATGCGGTCCAGCGTGATCATCGCCTGCTCGCGCTTGCGCTCGACCTCGAGGCGGAGGGTACGCAGGTTGACCCAGATGGAATCGTGGAAGACCGGCAGTTTCAGGGCGCCGCCATCCAGGACGACCTTGGCGCCGCCAAGACCGGTGCGCACGAAGGCGACGTCCTTCGGCGCGCGCACATAGAGACGAGCGATTATGACGCCGATGGCGACCAGCACCGCGACGATGATGACGGCGGGTATCAGAATCTCGGTCATGGCCCCACTCCCTTGGCTTCCACGCTTCTCTGCCCCTCCGCCAGGGCGCCGGGGGGCGCCATCACGGCGAAGAGGCCTTCTTCGATCCCGGCCAGCAGCACCTCGGCGCCGATCGGGAAGGAGTCGCCGCGGCGCGCGGCCCGGATGCGCACGTTGTGCAGCCCGCCGTGGTGGTCATGCAGCACGGCGCGGCCCGGCTCGTCGCGGGTGGCCGGGCCGACCGTCACGCGGGCGAGGGAACCGATCAGGCTCTCGGTCTCTATGGCCGCGCTCTGGTCGCCCGGCAACCAGCGGGCCAGCAGCTTGCCGCCGTATCGCGCCGCAAGGCCGCCCAGCACGGCGGCGGGGAGCGCCATGACCCAGCCGTCGGCCAGCGCGCCGGTGGCGCCGAGGGCGAGGCCCTGCAGCAGATAGCCGGCACTGGCGAAGCCGCCGAGCAGCAGCAGCAGCAAGACCAGGGCGGGCAGGCGCCCGGCATTGAGCCAGGCCAGGCTGGCGGCCAGCAGGCCGTCATGGCCGCCGGTGCCGGGGCTGTCGGGCAGCAGCTCGTCGAGAAAGCCGCCGGGCGAGAGACCGGTGAGCAGGCCGACCAGTTCAGTGACCAGCAGGAGAAGCAGGACGGCACCAGCCACGGCGAAGGCCGTGTTGCCGTCGGCGACGAGAAACGCGAAGGCGCCCATGGCGGCCTCCCTCACAAACGATGGTCGCCGACGGCGAGGCCGTCGCTGCAACCACCCCTTGAATCTGGTGGCGGCGCGACCTTGCCGCCAAGGCAAAACCGCGCGTCCGCCTTGCTGCCGTCCCAGTGGCGCGTCTTGCCGGCCCGGGCCGTGGCCTTAGGTGCGCGCACGCTCGGAAGGCGAACGATGCCAACCATCTCACCCTCCTTGCCGGCAGGACGCTGCCGTCGCTACTTGCCGAAAATGAAGTAGGCACCGACGCCCAGGGCCACCACCACCGCCGCGGCGATGCCGATCTTGATCCAGCTCCAGGGTCGCTCGCCACGCACTTCGCCAGTTTGGCCGTTGATCACGAAGTTGAAGGTCTTGCCGCGGTAGCTGTAGGCCGCCACCCAGATCGGCAGCAGCACGTGCTTGAAGGAGATCGCGCCGTACTTGGTATCGATCGAATGCACGCGCTGCACGTTGCCGCCGATGTCGCGCATCACGTCGCTGCGGATCTGGTTCGCCATGATGCCCTGCGCCTCCTCGAAGCCCTCCGGCAACTCGACCTGGTAGGCCTCGCTGCGGAAGCCGGAGAGGTATTCGTCGCGGTAGGGCACCAGTTCCTTCAGGCGCCAGGAGAAGAGCTTGCCGGCGAGGTGCTTGGGCAGGTTGCGGCTCGCCAGCACCAGGACGTCGTCGAAGTTGCGTTGCACGAAGCCGCGCACCCGGGTCCAGCGGGTCTCGGTCACCATCATGGTGCGGGTCTGCGGCTTGCCGTTGACCATCACGGTGGTGGTCCGAGGCACCTGCACGAAGATGCCGCGCTCGCCGGTGTAGCGCGAACCGGTCTCCGCATCGAAGGTCCAGTGCGGTGTGTAAACGCCAAGGAAGCGGCTGTCGCCGCGGGCATACTGGGCAAGCCCGGAGGGGGCGAACCAGAGGCCCTTCAGCCACTTCGCCAGCCGCTGGCTGGCCTCGTCGGACTTGATCTGGAAGGGGATCAGCGAGGCCGGCTTCAGCTGATGCTGCTTGCCGGTGTCGGTCACGACGCTGGAGCCGCAGTAGGGGCACTCGCCAGCATGGGCGTCGGGGGCCAGGGTGAACTCCGCGGCGCAGGTGTCGCACTTCACCACGCGGTCGCCGCTCTGCGGTGCCGCCTTTTCCAGCGTCGCCAGCGTCGCGCGGAAGTCGATCTCCTCGATCGGCGACTGGTCGTCGTCCGGGATCGGGTTCTCGTGTCCGCAGTGCTCGCACTTGATGACGCTGGTGCCGGGCGCGAAGGTCAGCATCGCGCCGCAGGATTCGCAGGGAAACCGGACCTCGGTCTGGCCGCTCGCCTGGCCAGCCTCGCTCTCCGCCTCGGCCGGCGGCACCTCCTTGGCGCCCCAGGGGCCGCTCGCCTCGCTCATCGGATCGTACTCCCTAGGTCGGCGGCAGCGGCGGTGGCACGCTGGCGAAGAGCGCCGAGAGGGCGGGCACGTCGCCCGCCTTGGTCCAGGCGGCCATGCCGGCGGTCCAGACCAGGCTGTCGCGGGTCAGGCTGCCCTGGCTCGCCATCTGCTGCAGCTGGCCGAGCGGGAAGGGGCCCTGCTGCTGGCCGCCGACGGCAACGTGGTAGCTGGTCTCCTGCGGCAGCGGGGGCGGCGCCGCGGCAGCCGGCGGCGCGGCTGCGGCCCCGCCGCCCTGGTTCACCATGCCGGCCATCTGCTGCGCCATCGCCATGCCCATGCCCAGCCCCATGCCCTGGGCGGCCCCGCCGCCCGGCGCCTGCGCCGCGGCGGCCATCGCCTCGGCCGCCTGGAACTGCTGGTACTTCGAGAGATCGCCCAGGGCGCCCATCTGGGTGCGCTTGTCGAGCGCCTCCTCCACCGCCGGCGGCAGCGAGAGGTTCTCGATCAGCATCTGCACGAGCTCCAGGCCCATCGACATGAACTCGGGCTTCAGCTTGTTGGCGATGAATTGGCCGAACTGCTCGTAGTTCGCCGCCATGTCGAGGACCGGAATGGCCGATTCGCCGAGGATCGGCGGCAGGCGGGAAACGATCATGTTGCGCAGCTGGTCCGACACCTCCTCAGTGGTGAAGTGCGAGTCGGTGCCGACGATCTCGCGCACGAAGGTGCCGGGGTCGACGACCCGGATGACATAGGAGCCGAAGGCGCGGATGCGCACCGCGCCGAACTCGCTGTCGCGCATCATGATCGGGTTCTTGGTGCCCCACTTGAGATCGGTGAAGCGGCGCGTGTTGACGAAATAGACCTCGGCCTTGAAGGGGCTCTTGAAGCCGTGCACCCAGCCCTGCAGCGTCGAGAGCACCGGCAGGTTCTTGGTCTCCAGCGTGTACATGCCGGGGCCGAAGATGTCGGCGATCTTGCCCTCGTTGACGAAGACCGCGACCTGGCTCTCGCGCACCGTCAGCTGGGCGCCGTTCTTGATCTCGTTGCCGTGCCGCTCGAAGCGCCAGACCATCGTGTTGTTCGAGTTGTCGGTAAACTCGATGACGTCGATGAACTCGCCCATCAGCTTGTTCCAGATCATCGCGGCATCCCTTTCCTGCTCATCGCTGCGTCCTTCGTCTCTACTGCGGCGGCTCTCAGGCCGCCGGCGGCGGCGCCTTGCCCTCGGCCTTGGCCTTGGCCGAAGCCAGGGTCTGCTTCAGCTCGCTCTCCAGGGTCACCAGCGTGGCCTCGGCCTCGCGGCGCTTGGCCTTGCCTTCGTCGGCGATCCTGAGGGAATCCTGGATCGTGGCAATCAAGGAATCGTTCGCTTTCTTGACAGCCTCGATGTCGAAGATGCCGCGCTCGACCTGCTCGCGGATCTGCTGGTTCGAGCTGCGCAGCGTCTCGGCATTGGCGGTCAGCAGCTCGTTGGTGAGGTCCGTTGCCTCCTTCAGGGTCTTCCCGGCCTCCGAGGAGCGCGCGATGGTCACCGCGATCGCGAGCTGCTGGCGCCACAGCGGCACGGTGTTGGCCAGGGTGGACTTGATCTTCGACACCAGGCTCTTGTCGTTCTCCTGCACCAGGCGGATCGAGGGCAGGGACTGCATCGCCACCTGGCGGGTGAGCTTCAGGTCATGGACCCGGCGCTCGAGGTCGTCGCGGGCGGTGCGCATGTCGCGCAGGGCCTGCGCCTTCAGCACGTCGTCGCTGTTCTCGGCTTCTCGCGCGAGCTGGGGTATCACCTGCTCGTCGAGCTGGCGGAGTTTCTCGTCGCCGGCGGCGATGTAGTCGGCCAGGGTGTGGAAGTAGTCGAGATTGGCGTCATACAGCCGATCCAGCGAGGTGATGTCGGTCAGGAGCTTGGTGGTGTGCCCCTCCAGCCGATCGGTGATGGCGTCGATCTGCCGGCGCACCGTCTCGTACTGCTGCAGGAAGCGGGCCAGCGGCTTCACCTTGCCGAACAGGCGGGCGAAGATGCCGGGCTTCTTGTTCGGGTCGATGTCGGTCAGATCGAAACCGCGCAGCGTCGCCACCATGTCGTTCAGCGCCGCGCCGGCCGGGCCGGTGTCCTTGTTGCGCACGCCCTCCAGCATGGTGTCCGAGACCTCGGTCAGCTGCTCCTGCGCGCTGGTGCCGAAGTAGATGATGGAGTTGGCGTCGTCGATGTCGATCTCGCCGAGCAGGCGGTCGATGTCGGCTTTCCGCTCTGCCGGCGCGTCCTGATAGACGACCAGGGCGCCCTTGGAGAGTTCTTCCTCGGTCATCGGCGGCATCGAGGGGCTGGTGGGGACGGTGTCGCTCATCGGCTTTCTCCCTGCCTCGGGTCAATCTGGAGCGGAGAGCTCACGCGACGCCCTCCTTCTTCAAGCGCTCGCTCAGCACCTCGAGTTGGACGTCTAGGTCGAGCGCATCGTTCTGCAGCAGTTTGGCATGCTGCTCCGCCGAGACTCGTTCCATTTCGTCGAGCAGTTCCTCCAGCCGCGGCTTGAAGCTCGCGGCCTGGCCCTTGTCCTGCAGGTCGACGTACTTCTCCGCCACCTCGCAGGCGCCGTCGAGATAGACCACGAGGAACTTGCGCGCGCGCCGCAGGTCGCGCGGATCCTCCTCGATCAGGCCGAGAATCTTCTCGATCCAGGCCTTCACGCCATCGAGGCGGGCCCCCAGTTCCGGCGCGCCTTGAATGCGATAGCGCGCACGCGCCAGGCGCTGCAGCTTCGCCCGCGCTGCTTCCGCCATCGCGCGCGCGTCCGCCTGGTCGGCGGAAAGCTCTTCGGCGCGGCTCGGCGACAGCTCGCTGCCGTAGGCCAGGACCGCGCCGGCGACCGCACCGGCGGCAAAGATCAACGCCGGCAGGATGCCGTAGAGCGCCAGGTAGCGGGCGGCGCCGAAGGTGGCGAGCGCCAGCGCCGCCGTGCCCAGCAGGCGGCCGGGAAAGGGGCGGGTGGTGCCGGCGGCGGCGACCCCCTTGCGGATCAGCCAGGCAGCGAGGAAGAAGAGGGCGGTGACGGCGGCCGCCAAACCGAAGCGGCCGGTGTCGCCCCGCACCAGGGACAGGATCGCGCAGGCGGCCGGCGGAACGACGAAGAGGAATGGCAGGACGGCCTTGGGCGCGATCACCCGCCCACCGACCTTGCCGCCGCCGCTCTTGCCACTCGCCGCCATCTCAGTTCTGGCCCGTCGCGACGGGAGGCGTGGTGGCAGGGTCCGTCAGCACGGCCTGTACGCCGACCACGCCGGCAGTCGCCAGCAGCAGGAGCACACCGATGAGTTTGCCCAGTGCTCCGCCCACCCTGTCGACCTCCCCGTCCGGCTCAATGATGCGACCTCCCGGGGCCTGACCCAGGATCGCGGTACCATAGTGCAAACTAGCGCTTCTGTGTGAAGGCTCAAAGGCTGGCGGGGGAGGGCAAAGCGTGGCGGGCGGAACCGCATCGGCGATCAAGGCGCAGGTCTGCCGGCTGCATCGGCCGCTGCTGGGCCTAGGCGGGCTCTTCCTGCTTCTCTGGTCGCTGCACTACCTGGCGCGGCGCTTCCTGGCGTCGCATTGGGACACCCCCTTGGAGGGCTTTCCGGTTTCGGTCCTGGCGCCGAACCTGAGCCTCGCCGGCCTGCCGGCCGTGGCGGCCTTCTGCCTCCTTGCCTGGTGGGCGGCCGAGCGGGCCGAGCGTCTGGGCGGCAGCGGGCTCTGGCTGGTCGCCTTGGCGCTGCTGCTGCTGGGAAATCTCGGGCAGGGCGGCTTCGCAGCGGGCTTCCTCGATCCCCTGCTGGCCGGCGATCTGCAGTATGCCGCCGACGCAGCGGCGATCGCGGACTGGCGGGCCTGGCTGGCCGGCTTCAACGAGAGCCAGCCGACCCTTGGCGTCCACGCTCGCTTTCATCCGCCCTTCGCCGTACTGGCGCTCGGTCTGCTGCTCGATCTGTTCAATCCCGCCGGCGCTGCCCTGGCGGTGACGCTCCTCGCCTCGCTGACCCCGCCGCTGAGCCGGGCGATCCTGCGCCGCCTGACGGCGCCGGCCGCGGCGGCACAGAGTGCCCTGCTTCTGGCCCTGCTGCCGGCCTTCAACATCTATGGCGCGGTATCGCTCGACGCGGTGGTGCTGCTCTCGGCCACCCTGTTCCTTTGGGGCCTCGTCGCCTGGCCGTCCGAGGGCGGAAGCGCCGCTGCCTTCGCCGCCCTGGTGGCGGGCCTGCTGGTCTGCAGCCTGCTGACCTTCCTCTCGACCTTGCCGTTGGCAGCCGGGGTGCTCTTCGCGCTGGCGACGCGGCGACTGCGGCTCCTGGCTGCACTAGTGGCGGCGACGCTGCTGGTGGTGTTGGTCTTGGCGGCGCTGGTGCCGCTCGCCGGCTACGACCATTGGCAGGCCTTCCGCACCGCGGAGGCGCTGCACAACCCCGCCGGCTGGTGGTTCCTGTCGCAGCCCGATCTCTATCTGGCGACGCGCGTGGAGTGTCTCCTGGAGAGCTTGCTGTTCCTCTCCTTTCCGCTGGCCGCGGCGCTGCTGGTGGCGCGGCCGTGGCGGCGCTGGCGCCAGCCGGGCCCGGCCGCGCTCCTGGCCATGCTCGCGGTCTATGGTCTCTTCCTGTTCGCTGGCGGCGCGCACACCGGCGAGACCGCGCGCACGCTGCTCTTCCTCTATCCCTGGCTGCTGCTGGCCCTGGCCAACCGGGACGCCGACCCGCCCGGCCGCGGCCTGCTGGCGCTGGTGGCGCTGCAGACCGCGGCGATGCAGTTCGTCGGCGGTTACTTGTGGTGAGCCAGGCTCAGGTCGAGGCGAGCGGCTGCAGTCGGCAGCCATCCTCGACCGGCAGGTCGCTCGCCTGCAGGAGCAGGGTGACGCAGCCGTCGGCCGAGATCAGCCGATAGCCGATGACGTCCTCGCCGGCCGACAAGGCAACCTTGGCCTCGTAGGGCGTGATGACCTGGGTTGCCATCTCCTCCGGCGGGATGGCCATCACATAGACCTCCCAGATGCCGTCGTAGGGCGCCACGATGTAGGTGACCGGGACCAGCTGCGGCTCGCTCCAGCCGCCGGTCGAGAGTTCGCCGGAGACCGTCACTTCGATCTGCGGGGACTCGCTGGCCAGGGGAGCGGCGCTGACGGCACCGATGCTGGCCACCACGTCGGCACGAGGGTCGGCGTCGACCCAGCTCTCGATGCCGCCACAGGCGAGCAGGGCTCCGTTACCGGACAGGAAGAGGGCGCCGCTGAGGGCGATGGCATGAAACGGGCTCATGGGGTGGTCTCCGTTCGATTGCACTCCCGCAATCAGGCCGGTCAGGCGAGGGCGGAATTGCGGCGGCCAGCGGGCCGGTGTAAGACGGTTCCATCAAAAGGAAGGCCCGGGATGACCCGCAGCGACAAAGCAGCGACGCCAAGGAAACGCACCGAAGGTGCGTGCCTGGCCATCGTGCCTGCGTCCCGGCCCGGTAGGAGGCGACAACAGCAAGGCCAGCCCTGAGGCCCGGCGACGCCGGGCCGCTCGCCCTGCCTGTCGTGCCGTTCCAGGACTCCCGCCATGTCTTTCGATCTCGCCCTGCTGGCCAAGGCCGCGCTCATCGGCCTGTCCATCGCCGCCCCCGTCGGTCCCATCGCCCTGCTGATCGTGCAGCGGACTCTCGCCGAGGGCCTGGCCGTCGGCTTCGCCTGCGGCCTCGGCACCGCCGTCGCCGACGCGCTCTACGGCCTGCTGGCCGCCTTCGGGCTGGTGGCGGCCTCGCCGCTGCTGGCCGATGTCGCCCGCTGGGTCGGTCTCGCCGGGGCGCTCTTCCTGCTGTTCCTGGGGCTGCGCATCCTGGGCAGCCGGCCCGCCGGCCGTGCTGCCGTCGAGCGTCACCCCGGCCGCTGGCGCCTGCCGGCCGCCTTTCTCACCACCTTCCTGCTGACGCTTTCCAACCCGCTGACCGTCGTCTCCTTCCTGGCGGTCTTTGCCTCGCTGGGGGTCGCGGCGGCCGGCACGCCCGGGGCGGCCGGCACCGTGGTCCTGGGAGTCTTTCTGGGCTCGCTGGCCTATCAGTGGAGCCTGCCGCTGCTGGCCGGCCTCGGCCGCCGCCGCCTCGGCGAAGGGCTGCTGCGCACGATCAACCGGCTCTCCGGCCTGGTGCTGCTGGCCTTCGGCCTGTGGCTGGCCTGGCGGGCGCTGGCGGGCGGCTAGTAGCGCGGATCGGCCCGGTTGACGACGCCGTCGGGGGTGAGGAAGTGGCCGGCCAGCGTCCGCTCGGCATGCGCCATCCGGTGCGACAGCAGGTCCTGCGTGAGCCGCAGAAGCGTCGCCTGGTGGGCCGGGTCGCCGGCCAGGTTGCGGCCTTCATGCGGATCGCTCTGCAGGTCGAACAGCAGCGGCTCGAGGCCGGCGAAATGCACCAGCTTCCAGCGCTCGCCGCGCAGCGCCGCGGCGTAGCAGAGGTCGCTGGCGATCCCCAGCGCCTGCTCCGGCCGCTGCCGCACCGGGTCGCGGAAATCGAGCTCGAAGTGCGCCGCCTCGCGCCAGCGCGACGGCGCCTCGCCTGCAAGGAAGGGGTTGAGCGGCAGCCCGTCCAGCTCCGGCGGCAGCGGCCGCTGCAGCCAGGTCAGCACCGTCGGCAGCAGGTCGACGGCCTCGCTGAAGTGGCTCACGCGGCGGCCCCGCCCGGCATCGGCCGCCGGTTGCGGGTCGCGCAGGATGCAGGGGATGTGGAAGGCCTTGTCGAACACCGCCTCCTTGCCCACCAGCCAGCGGTCGCCGAGCATCTCGCCGTGATCGACGGTGGAGACGATCAGCGTGTCCTCCCACTGCCCGCTGTCCTTCAGGGCCTGCAGGATTCGGCCGATGTGGTGGTCGGTCTCCGAGATCAGGGCGTAGTAGGTGGCGCGGAGCTGTCGCACCACCGCCTCGTCAAGCGCCAGCCCGTCGCCCGGCCGCCCCATCCAGTGGCGGTCGAGCCGGGAGGCTTCGGCCTTCATGCGGTGGAAGGGGTGCAGCGATGCCTCGTCGGCCTGGGCCGCGCTGCGGCTCGGCAGCGGCACGTCGTCCGGTGCATAGAGCTCGTTCCAGCGGCCGGCGGCCCGCAGCGGCGGGTGCGGCGCCAGGATCGAGACATAGGTCAGCCAGGGCTCGTCCTTGCGCTGTTCGATGTGCTGGATGACCTGGTCGGCGAGGAAGGCGGTCGGCGTGTCCTCCTCGCGATAGCTGGCCGGGCCGCCGAGCTTGCCGTCGGCCGGCTCGAAGTAGTCCCAGACATCGTCGTGGCCAGGATAGCCCTTGGTCCGCAGGTGCTGGCGCCAGGGCTCCAGTTCGGTCGGCATCTGCACCCCGCGGTCGATGCCCGGCAGCATGCCCTCGTAGGTCTTCAGCGCCGGATCGCCGGGCGGGCGATGGCGCGGGTCGGCCGAGGTATCGGTGTAGCCGAAGAGGAAGGGCCGGAGCCCGGCCTTGCGGGCCTCGCGCGCCAGGTTGGTGAAGCGCTCGTCCAGCGGCGTGCCGTTGCGGCCTGCCCGGTGGGTCATGAGATAGAGGCCGGTCAGCAGGCTCGAGCGCGAGGGGCCGCAGGGGCTGCACTGCGTGAAGTGCCGCTCGAAGAGCACGCCCTCGGCGGCGAGCGCGTCGAGGTTCGGCGTCCTCACCAGCGGGTGGCCGACCGCCGAGAGGCACTCGGCGCGCCACTGGTCGCCGGCCAGGAACAGGACCTTGCGGGGGCGCTTGGCAGTCATGACGGCACCTTCCTCTTCGCTCGGGGAGCGGCAAGAGATGCCAGAGGCGGCCTGGCGGCGCCAGGGGGCTCTGGCGGCCGGTGGCGGCGCAGGATCGTCGCGAGACGCGCCGCATGGCGCGGCATCTGCGAGGCCTCGGTCGCGCCGAATCCGACCACCAGGCCGCGCTCGTCCGGGCCGGCGCGGCCGACCAGGAAGAAGTCCGAGAGCGCGGCGAGGCCCAGGCCGGCCGCGTTCGCCTCCCGCGCGATCGCACGGTC
Organism: uncultured Alphaproteobacteria bacterium; assembly: GCA_942492185.1. Classification (GTDB taxonomy): domain Bacteria; phylum Pseudomonadota; class Alphaproteobacteria; order Kiloniellales; family JACOMY01; genus CALOEA01. The sequence continues at coordinate 45,086 of CALOEA010000048.1, read as the reverse complement.
GTCGCTGCCGCGCGGCAGGCGGGCCAGCACGTGCAGGCCCGCCGCGGCGCCGGACACGCAGAGCGCCGCGCCGCAGTGGCGGTCCAGCGCCGCCAGCAGGGCGCCGCGCCGCTCGCCATAGAGGCTGCGCACCTTGCGGATATGGGCGGCCAGATGACCATTGCCGATGAAATCCGCCAGCGCCGCCTGCAGCGGCAGGGAGAGATGGCGGTCGAGCAGGCCGCGCACCGCCGACACCCCCTCGACCAGCGCCTCCGGCACCACCAGGAATCCCAGGCGCAGGCCGGGCGCCAGCAGTTTGCTCAGCGTTCCGACATAGATCACCGCCGTCGGCTCGAGGCTGTGCAGGGCGGTCACCTGCGGCTGGTCGAAGCGGAACTCGCCGTCGTAGTCGTCTTCCAGGATCGTGCCGCCGCTGCCTTTCGCCCAGGCCAGCAGCGCCAGCCGCCGCTCCATCGTCAGGGTGACGCCCAGCGGATAGTGGTGCGAGGGCGAGACCAGGGCGAGGCGCGCGCCTTCGCCCTGCGCCCGGCCGATGTCGCAGCCGGCGGCATCGACCGGCAGCGGCCGCAGCACCAGCCCGGCCAGCCGCAGCGCCGCCTGCAGGCCGGTGTAGCCGGGGGCCTCGACCAGGGCCGCCTCGCCCGGATCGGCCAGGGCCAGGGCCGCGGCGAAGATGCCGCCCTGCGCCCCGGGCGTGACGATGACCTGCTCCGGGCGTGCCGCCACGCCGCGCACCGCGCCGATGTAGCCGGCGATCGCCTCTCGCAGCGCCGGCAGGCCGGCAGCTTCGCCATAGTCCAGCAGCCCGCCGAGGTCGCGCCGCGATGCCCGCAGCAGCAGCCGGTGCCAGAGCGCCAGCGGGAAGTGGTCGAGCGCCGGAAGTCCGGGGCGCAACGGCAGCGCCAGGCCGTCGCTGCGCCGCGGCGGGGCCGCCAGCAGCCCCGCCAGCCGCTGCGAGACGCGCAACCTCGGCAGGCCTTGGCGTGGCATCGCGACCGGCAGGCCGGCCGCGACGAAGGTGCCGGCGCCACGGCGGCTGACGACGAAGCCTTCGGCGGCGAGACGCTCGTAGGCGATGGTGACCGTCTGCCGGCTGAGCCCCTGCTCGGCGGCAACGGCGCGGCTGGCGGGAAGCCGGCTGCCGGGGGCCAGGCGGCCGGCCGCGATGGCGTCGCGCAGGCTGCGGAAGACCTGCTCCTGCAGCGTCAGGCCGCCCATGCCTTCGACGATGTTCAGGCCCAGGGGATAGCTCGGGCGGCGTACCAAGTGGTCTGGCCCTTCCATAGAAAGTGGATCTTGGGTTGAGACCAATCTTGCCGCAGTTTGCCGGCCGATCAAAGCCGAAGGAGGATCGCATGCCCAAGACCGCGCCCGGCGCCACGCCCCGCACCCGTCTGCGCCGCCGGCCCGACCGCGGTGCCTACGACTTCGCGGCCCTGGCAGCCCTGCTCGACGCGCAGCCGCTGGCGCACGTCGGCTACCTGCACGAAGGCTTTCCGCTGGTGACGCCGACGCTGCAGTGGCGCGAGGGCGAGCGGGTCTACTGGCACGGTTCGGCGGCGAGCCGCATGCTGAAGGCCAGCGTCGACCAGCCGGTCTGCCTGACGGTCTCGCTCTGGGACGGCCTCGTGCTGGCGCGCTCGGGCTTCAACCACTCGGCCAACTATCGCTCGGCCATGCTGTTCGGCCGCGCCGAGATGGTGACCGACGCGGCGGCCAAGTCGGCCCATCTCGAGGCCTTCATGGAGCGCCTCTTCCCCGGCCGCTGGGCGGACCTGCGGCCGATGACGAGCAAGGAACTGAAGGCTACGACGCTGCTGTCGATCCCCATCGCCGAGGGTGCCGCCAAGGTGCGCAGCGGTGGCCCGAAGGACGACCCCGCGGACTACGACCACCCGGTCTGGGCCGGCGAGGTCCCGCTCAGCCTGACGATCGGTCAGCCGCGGGACGACGGCCGACTGCAGCCGGGCGTGTCGCTGCCCGACTATCTCAAGCGCCTCAGGCTCGGCTGAGCGTCCGCCGCACGGCGTCCTGCCAGCCGGCATAGGCCTGGTCGCGCGCCGCTTGGTCGAGGTCCGGCTGGAAGGTGCCGGCCCCGGCCCAGTGACTGGCGATCTCCTGCAGCGAGCCATAGAGGCCGCAGCCGAGGCCGGCCAGGTAGGCGGCGCCCAGCGCCGTGGTCTCGGCCAGCCGCGCGCGCTCGACCGCCGAGCCGGTGAGATCGGCCAGGCGCTGCATCAGCCAGTCGTTCTGGATCATGCCGCCATCGACGCGCAGCGTCTGCGGCGGCGGCGAGCCGTCGGCATGCATCGCCTCCAGCAGGTCGCGCGTCTGGTAGCAGACCGCGTCGAGCGTCGCGCGCGCCAGCTCGGCCCGCCCGGCGCCGCGGGTCAGGCCGAAGATCGCGCCACGCGCCTCGGCGTCCCAATAGGGCGCACCGAGGCCGACGAAGGCCGGCACCAGGTAGACCTGCTCCGCCGGGTTGGCGCTGCGGGCCAGGCTCTCGGTCTCGCCGGCCGAGGCCACTACGCCGAGCGCGTCGCGCAGCCACTGCACCGCGGCGCCGGCGACGAAGATCGCTCCCTCCAGCGCATAGGTCGTCTCCTCGCCGATGCGATAGGCAATGGTGGAGAGCAGGCGGTTCTTCGATAGCAGGCAGTCCTTGCCGGTGTTGATCAGAGCGAAGCATCCGGTGCCGTAGGTCGATTTCATCATGCCGGGTTCGAAGCAGGCCTGGCCGACCGTCGCCGCCTGCTGGTCGCCGGCGACGCCGCGGATCGCCACCGGCCGCCCCAGGATGGCGCCGGTGGTGGCGCCGAAATCGCCGTTGCTGGCGCGCACGTCCGGCAGCAGGTCGTGCGGGATGCCGAAGATCTTCAGCAGCTCGTCGTCCCAGCGGCCCTTGTGGATGTCGTAGAGCAGGGTGCGCGAGGCGTTGGTCGCGTCGGTGGCATGGGTGGCGCCGCCGGTCAGGCGCCAGAGCAGGAAGCTGTCGATCGTGCCGAAGGCGAGTTCGCCGCGCTCGGCCCGCGCCCGCGCGCCCGGCAGGTTCTCCAGCAGCCAGGCGAGCTTGCTGGCGGAAAAATAGGGATCGAGCAGCAGGCCGGTGCGCTGCTGGATCAGCGGCTCCAGCCCCTCGGCCTTCAGCCGCGCGCAGAGCGCCGCGCCGCGCCGGTCCTGCCAGACGATGGCGCGATGCAGGCACTCGCCGGTGCGGCGGTCCCACAGCAGAGTCGTCTCGCGCTGGTCGGTGATGCCGATGGCGGCGACCCGCACCGGGTCAACCCCGGCCTTCGCCAGCGCGCCGCTCATCACCTGCCGCACGTCGCGCCAGATGTCCTCGGCCTCGTGCTCGACCCATCCGGGCTCGGGATAGTGCTGCGGCAGCTCGCGCTGGGCCTGCCCGAGCGCGCGCCCCTCGCGGTCGAACAGGATGGCGCGGGTCGAGGTGGTGCCCTGATCGAGGGCGAGAATCAGATCGGCCTTGCTCATGCCGGCGTCCTTCCCCTGCCTGCCTTCTGCTTTTGCCGGCGATGGTAGGCGGGCAGCGGCCGCTTCGCTAGGCGTGCGCCTCGCAAAGGCAGGGCCCTACCGCGACGTCGGGACAGCTCCCGCCCGACGGGTAGCGCTCGGCCTCTGGCGCCTAGTCGCAGAGGTCCGGATTGTATTCGCAGGTGTCCGGCGGCTCGTAGTCGGGCTCCTGGTCGTCGATCGGAATCTCGGGGATGTCGCCGTCCTGCTGCTCATCGATGATCTCGGTCTCCTCGACCGCCTCGCCCGGCGTCCCGAGGTCCTCGCCCTGGGTATGTGCCAGGCCTCCCGGCGGGGCGATGCAGTCCTTGTGGTTCTCGCCGAAGCCGCTGTCGCAGAAAAGGTCGATCAGGCCGGTGACCCCTTCCTCCTCCTGGCCGCCGAGGCCGGCCATGATCTCCAGCAGGGCCTGGCTCTGCTGCTCCGGCACCCGCACCACCTCGACCCCGTTCGGCCCGACGATGCAGGCGAAGCCGCTCTTGGTGATGACCTCCTGTTCGCCGCCGCCGCTGCAGGTCAGGATGCCGAACTGGTGGGCCGCCCAGGTCTCCTGCGCCACCTGCAGCAGCACCATCCCGCCGCGGATGCCGATGGTGCCGTGCGGCGTGTCGATGGTGACGTCGTCCTCCTTCGAGATGTGGCCGCCGAGGTAGCGGGCGATGCCGCTCTCCATCTCGAGCGCAAGCGTGCCGCTGCCGGCGCCGTCGTAGACGAACTCATCGACCTGCACCTGCGACCCGGGACCCACGGTCAGGGTCGATTCGTCGGCGAAGAGGATCTGCGCCAGGCCGCTTGCCGAGGTGGCGATCAGGTCGTAGAGGCTGATGGCGTCGCCGGCCGCCAGCGCGCGCTCGGCGCCACCCTCGGGTGTCTGCAGGGCCTCTGGCTGGACCGCGGTGGTGGTGCCGACGACCTCGGCGCGGGCGCCGGTGGCGAGCCCCATCGAGGCCAGCAGGGTTAGCGCGAGCAAAGCGGTAGATCGTCTCATCGTAGCTCTCCGGCCAGTGGCGGGGCCCCCTCTGGGAGGTCGGTCAGAAACGCCAAGTCGCCCCGACAGCGACGTAGTTGTTGTCGGCCTCGTAGTTCGGGATCGAGGAGTTGATCGTCTGCAGGCCGCCCTCGACATAGAGAAACCAGGAGGCGGAAAGGCCGACGGTGTTGCGCATCACGACCCGGGCGTCCTGGTCGTTGCGGTCGAGATCGGCCCCCACCGCCGGATTGACGCCCTGGTAGTCGATGGTGCGGTAGTCGCCCTGCACCGTGAACTCCCAGGGGAAGTCGGTGATGCCGAGTGGCGCGTCGTAGCGCACCGTCAGGCTGGCGAAGGCGCCCCAGGCGGTATAGGAGCGAAAGTCGGCCTCGGCACCGGCGTACTGGAAACGCCCGCCGAAGGCGAAGAGCACGTCCTCGGTCAGCGCCATCGACACGCTCGCCCGCGCTTCCGCCAGCAGGCCGCTGTAGTCGTCGTCCGCCGCCGAGCGATAGCGGACGTTGCCGTCGAGCGCGGTGCCCAGCCACGTGCCGAAGCGCTTCGACACGGTGGCGCCGCCACCGCCGGTGACGTTGGTGAAGCCCTCATCGACGAAACTGACCGTGGCGATGGCGTAGGGCCGGAAGTAGGCATTGTCGAGCGTGCCGGGCAGCACCGCCAGCCGCGGGCCGCTGGTCAGCTTGTTGTAGCCGATGTCGACGTCGCCCTGGTCGAACTGGAAGCGCCAGTAGCCGAGCGCCGTGGTGTCCCAGCTTTCGCCGTACTGATTGCCCAGATCTTCGCTCCAGAGCACATAGCCCTGCAGGAAGCCGGCGAAGTCGTCCTCGGGGCTGTTCTGCGAATCGGCGCTGACGACGCCGGCGGACTCGTCGAAGGCGAAGAGCACGGAGTTGTCGGTGATAAAGGCGGGATTGGAGTCGTAGCGCAGACCGGCGGAGAGGTAGCCGGTGATCGTCGTGCCGTCCATCCGCTCGCCATCGGTCTCCAGGAAGGCCAGCGCGCGCGCCGCCACCGACGGGGAGAGCGTGCCGCTGTCCAGGGCGCGCTGCAGGTGGAAGCGCGAGACGTCGTAGGCCCCGACCCGGTAGTACATGACCCCGAGCTCGACCCGGATCTGGTTGAGCCCCGGGTTCTGGATCAGGATTGCCTCGAGCGCGCCGATCGCCGCTTCGTAGTTGCCGATCCGGCTGGCCTCGTTGGCGAAGGCGGCGAGCAGCGCGGGGTTACCCGGGTCGCTCATCAGCGCGTCGTAGGCGCTCCGATAGTCCTCCTGCGGTTTCGAATCCGCCGGCCACCAGGTTTCTGCAGCGGCCGGCTGGCCGAGCGCGACTGCCAGGAGCGTGCCGAGCCAAAGGGTCCGCGTGGCCAAGTTTGTTGATCCCCATCCTTGCGACGGTGCCGCGCCGACGGTTCTGCCGCGGCCGCCCCAGATCTTTGACAAGGTAGCAATTTTCGCTGTCGGCAGCATCCTGCTTTCTCATTTCTCCGTGGCGCTGAAGGTTCCATCCCACCCTGCCGGCGCCGGCGCCCCGGAGACCGCGGCCAGGCGTTGCTCGTAGCGGGCCTCGAGCCCGGCCAGCGGCGTGCCGGCGAGCAGCGGCGCCAGGACCTCGAGAGCCGCCGCTGCGGCGCCCCAGTCGCCGGCCCGGAAGGCGGCGAGGTAATCCGCCACCGCCGCCTGGTGCGGCTGCCACTGCTCCGCATCGGCCGCCGGGCCCAGCAGGACGTGGACCGCCACGGCGTTGCTCTTGCCCTTGACCCTGAGGCGATCGACCGCCATCAGGCAGTGGGATCTGGCGGCCTCCGCCGTGCTCTCGCTCACCAGGCAGTCGACGCCATAGAGCCGCGTCAGTCCCTCCAGCCGGGAGGCGAGATTCACCGCGTCGCCGATCGCCGTATAGGCGAGGCGCTGGTCGGACCCCATGTTGCCGACGCTGCAGGGGCCGCTGTTGAGCCCGATGCCGACGCGCAACGCCGCCGGCGCCGCGCCGGGAGCGCTCGTGTGTTCCGCGGCCAGGGTCTCGTTCAGCCGCGCCAGGCGCCGCCGCATGTCGAGCACCGCGGCGAGCGAACGGTCGGCGTGGTCCGGCAGGTCGAGCGGCGCGTTCCAGAAGGCCATGATGCAATCGCCCATGTACTTGTCGATGGTGCCGCCACCGTTGAGTACGGCGCTGCTCATCTCGGTCAGGAAGCGGTTGATCAGGCGGGTGAGGGTCTGGGGATCGAGCTGCTCCGAAAAGGTGGTGAAGCCCTGGATGTCGCAGAACAGCAGGGTCAGGTCGCGGCTCTCGCCACCGAGAACGACCTGCTTCGGGTTGGCGGCGATCTTCGCCACCACCGCCGGTGAGACGTACTGGCCGAAGGCTGTGCGAACCTGGCGGCGCTGGCGTTCGCTGTCGAGGTAGCTGGTCACCGCCGCGGTGCCGTAGACCAGCAGCCCGACCACCGACGGTGTCAGCGGGTCGAGCAGGAAGCGCTCCACCACGAAGGCGTACCAGGCGCCGCCGATGGCGACGAGGACGCAGGCGAAGCCCAGCACCGCCGCCCAGGTCGGTCCCAGGCGTTTCAGGGCGAAGCAGAGCAGCACCAGCAGGCCGACGCCGAGCACGGCATAGACTTCGAGCCGGCCGGCCCAGGCGGGCCGCGACAGGTAGGAGCCCGTCAGCATCTGCTCCAGCACCTGCGCGTGGACCTCGACGCCAGGCATGGCGCCGCTGGTCGGTGTCGCCACGTCGTCGAAAAGGGCCGCCGCGGTGGCCCCGACCAGCACCAGATTGCCCTCGATCAGCGCCGGGTCGACACTGCCGTCCAGTACGGCGCTGGCCGAGACGAAGCGTTGCGCCTGGTGCCCGCTGTCGTAGAGCCAGAGTTCCGCGGCCGGCTCGGTCTCGACGACGATGCCGCTGCGGGCCGGACCGACCTTGAGCGCCTGCACGCCGGTCAGGCCGCCCGATCCGGCGACGTCGATATTGCCGCTGACCTGGACCAGGATGCCGCCGCCCAGGGCGACGCGCAGTGCCTCGAGTGTCAGCGAGGGAAAAAGCCTGTCGCCGACAGCCACGATCAGCGCGATCCGGCGCAGCGTACCGTCGCCGTCCTTGACGATGGCGATCGAGCCGAGCCCGCCGGCCGCCTCGGCCAGCAGCGGCAACGGCGCCACCATGAAGGGAAAGCGATGGATGTAGGGCAGCGGCGACTCGCCCTTGATGCTGAAGCCAACCTTCGGCTCCGGGGCCGCCGCGCCCGGCGATTCGGCATCGGGATCGGCGGTCGGCGCCACGGCCAGGACGCTGGCGGTGGCCGCGAGGGCCTCGGCGAGGCGCTTGTCGCTGTCGACCAGTGCCCCGCTGGCCAGCGCCAGCTCCAGGGCCTGGCGCCCCGGGCCTTGCGGGACCAGCTCGATCAGCGACGTGGGCGAGCTGCGATCGGCCTCCGCGAACATCACGTCGAAGGAGACCGAGGCGGCCCCCATCGCGCCCAGCCGGTCGAGCAATTCCGCCAGCTTGGTGCGCGGCCAGGGCCACTGTCCCTCCTGGCGCAGCGACTCCTCGTCGATGGCGACGATGCGGACCGGCAGGGACGGGTCGTAGTCGCGCGGTTCCAGCCGCTGGAAGAGGTCGAAAGCGCGATAGCGCAGCTCGCGCAGCATGGTGGGATCCCACTGCCGGAGCGCTGTTCCGGCCAGCAGCACCAGCAGCGGAAGCAGCAGCGGCACGAGTCGGCGCATGCTGCTGAGACTGTCTGGAAGCCGTACCGCAGTAAAGGCGGGACTTCTGCCCCGGATAAACGTTTCGGTTGCGGCTGGAACCAATGCGGCCTCGCCGCGTTTCCTCCCTGCCGCCGCCGGCAGGAACGGCGCCGCGGCCGTGATCGACAGTCAGCCGCCAGGGGAGAGTTTCGGCATGGATATCTACAGCCGCCTCAAGGACGACCATGGGAAGCAGCGAGGCCTGAGCGCCGCCTTGGCCAAGACCACGGGCGATAGCGCCGAACGTCGGCGGCTGTTCGAGGCGTTGCGTCGGGAAGTCGAAGCCCATGCCGCCGCTGAGGAAGAGACCTTCTATGCCGCCTTGATGGCCCTGCCGGAGGGGCAGGAACAGGCCCGGCACAGCGTGAGCGAACATAAGGACGCCGCCGACATCTTCGAGGAGCTGGCCTCGATGGACATGGCGACCGGCGGCTGGCTCACGCGCTTCAAGACACTCAAGGACGAACTCGACCATCACCTCGACGAGGAGGAAGCGGAGGTCTTCACGCTTGCCCGTCGCCTCTTCGATGCCGAGGAGGCGAGCCGGCTCGGTTGGGCTTTCGCGGCACGGAAGAGCGAGGCCATGGCCGCCTGAGGCGGGCGGCTTGGCGTCTCAGTCCGACGGCGGGCCGGGCAGCAGCAACAGCAGCGGCGGGCCGCCTTCGGCTTCCCGCCCGGCGGCGAGCACGCCGCCGCTGTCCAGCGTGGCGACCGCCGCCAGGCTGCCGTGCGACAGCGTCAGGGCGCCTGCCAGTTCCGCCCGCTCGTCGAGCCGCAGGAGCCAGCCGCCACCCTCGGCGCCGCGGCCGGTTCGGCCGACCGCGACCGGGATGGATCCGGCAGCGCTCAGACCGAGCAATGACTCGCTCTCCTGTGCCGCATGCAGCAGGTGGGCCTCGCTGAGCGCCTTGCCGTCGGCGCCGACCAGCAGCAGCCAGCCGTCGAGTCGCCGCGCCATGCCCTGGCGACCGGCCAGCAGCAGCCCGTCCTGCAGCCACAAGGCTGCCGCCACGGCCTGTGCGCCGGGCAGGCGGAAGCGGCGGTCCCACAGCAGCTCGCCGTCGGCCGCCAGCACGACCACCCAGGCGTCGGCCTTGGCGTCGCCGGCGGCGAGCGTGCCGGCCAGCGCCAGCCGTCCGTCGCCGGCCTGGGCGATGGCCGCGAAATCGCCGGGGATCCGCGGGTCGTCGCGTGGCAGGTCGATACGCAGCGGCCGGTGGCCGTCCGGCTGCAGCAGCAGCAACCAGTTGCTGTAGAGCGCGCCGTTGACGTCGGCGCGTCCTGCCGCCGCCAGCCGGCCGTCGGGCAGCAGGGCCAGCGCCTGCACGACCTCGCGCGAGGGGGTGTCGAACAGGCCGCTGACATAGAGGAATTCGCCTTGCACCAGGCTCCAGAGCGGCTCTCCGTCGCGGCGAAAGCGCGCCAGCCAGGCCTCCTCGTCGCCGCTGCCGCCGCTGCCGGCGGTGCGGCCGCCGACCGCCAGGCCGCCGTCCGGCAGGGCCAAGAGGGCGCTGATCTGCGCGCCGGGCGGCGTCAGCGGCCGCCGCCAGGCCGCCACGACGCAGTGGCCGGCGTCGAGTTTCAAGGCGAAGAGCTCCTGGCCCCCGGGCTGCTCGATGAGGCCGCCGACAACATGGCCGCCGGCCGGTATCCTGGCGATCGACAGCGCTGTCCCCGCCAGCGCGCCGTCGTCCGGCTGCGCCACCAGCCGCCACAGCGACTCCCGGCCGCCGGGCGTCCCGGCGATCTCCTCGAGATCGAGCGGCAGGCCGGCGGGATGCGGACAGCCGTCGCCGCAGCCGGCAAGCGTGGCCGCGAGCAGCAGGACCGGCAGCCGGAGCCTAGAAATCGCTCGGCGTGAGTGCCAGGGCGCTAGCGGCGCCTTCGAGGGTGCGACGGGCTTCGGCCTCGGCATAGGGCGTTATGTTATCGGCGTAGAAGCGCGCCGTCTTGATCTTCTGCGCATTGAAGGCGGCATTGCCCTCGCCGGCGTCGAGCCGCCGCTTGGCCGCGGCGGCCGAGGCTGCCATCAGGCAGCCGCCGGCCGTCGTCCCCAGCAGGTTGAGGAAGGGCGTCGCCACCGCGGCCGCCCCGAGCGGATCGCTGCGGCAGGAGGTGATGAGCCACTGGCCGGCCTGGTGCAGCCGCTCCAGCGACAGCGTCGCCTGCTTGGCGATGTGGCGCAGCGCCTCGTCGTCGCTCTCTTCCGGGCCGCGCACCAGACTGTCGAGCCAGCGCTCGACCACGCCCAGCGCCTTGCCGCCGTCGCGCAGCACCTTGCGCATCATCAGGTCCATCGCCTGGATGCCGTTGGTGCCTTCGTAGATCGGCAGGATGCGCGCATCGCGATAGAACTGGGCAGCGCCGGTCTCCTCGATGAAGCCCATGCCGCCGTGGATCTGCACGCCGATCGAGGCGACCTGGCAGGCCATGTCGGACAGCCACGACTTCACCACCGGGGTCAACACCTCGACCAGCGCCGAGGCTTCGCCGCGGGCCTCCTTGTCGGGTGAGCGCCGCTCGCGGTCGAGAGCGGCGCCGACGGCGTAGGCCAAGGCGCGTCCGGCCTCGACCAGCGCGCGCATGGTCGCGAGGTTCCGCCGCACGTCGGGATGCTCGATGATCGCCACCGGCGCCAGCGATTCGGCCGCCAGCGCGCGGCTCTGCTTGCGCTCGCGGGCATAGCTCAAGGCATGCTGGTAGGCGCGGTCGGCGAGCCCCAGGCCCTGGATGCCGACCCCCAGGCGCTCCACGTTCATCATCGTGAACATGTACTCGAGCCCGCGGTTCTCCTCGCCGACCAGATAGCCGACGGCACCGCCGCCGTCGCCGTAGGCCATCACGCAGGTCGGCGAGGCCTTGATGCCCAGCTTGTGCTCGATGGAGACGCAGCGCAGATCGTTGTGCTGGCCCAGGCTGCCGTCCTCGCCCACCAGGTACTTCGGTACGATGAAGAGGCTGATGCCGCGCGAGCCTGCCGGGGCATCGGGCGTGCGGGCGAGGACCATGTGCACGATGTTCTCGGCCATGTCGTGCTCGCCGTAGGTGATGTAGATCTTCTGGCCGCTGATCTTGTAGTGGCCCTCCGCCTTCACCGCGCGGGTCTTCAGGGCGCCGAGGTCGGAGCCGGCCTGCGGCTCGGTCAGGTTCATCGTTCCCGACCATTCGCCAGTCACCATGCGCGAGAGATAGATCGCCTTCTGCGCGTCGGAGCCGTGGTGCAGCAGGAGGTCCAGCGCGCCGCCATTCAGCAACGGGCAGAGCGCGAAGGACATGTTGGCGGCGTTCCACATTTCGCAGGTGGCCGTGGCGATGGCCTGCGGCAGGCCCTGGCCGCCGTCCTCGGCCGGCACGGCGACGGCATTCCAGCCGCCGGCGACGAACTGGCCATAGGCCTCCTTGAAGCCTGCCGGCGTGCGCACCACGCCATTCTCGTAGAGCGAGCCCACCTGATCGCCTGCCACGTTCAAGGGTGCCAGCACCGCGCCGGCCAGGCGCCCGGCCTCGCTCAGCACCGCCTCGACCGTATCGGCGGTCGCCTCCTCCAGGCCCGGCAGCCGGGCAATGGCCGGCAGGTCGGCGATCTCCTCGAGGACGAACCGCATGTCGTCGAGCGGCGCTTGATAATCGGTCATAGGGCAGGCTCCGGCGGACAGAACAAATTGGCGGGGGGAATTTTGCAGGCTTTCCCATATCCCTCCGCGAGGAGTCCCCTTACTGCCACAAATCTGGATAGAATACAGCGTGAGGCAAGGCAGGGGTTGCCTGGCGGTTCGGTGCCGGACCGGTCGGGAATTCGCTGCCCCATTGCAGGGAGACCGTCATGCCGTCCGTCGCCAAGCCGCTTCTGAATCCCTTCGTCTGGCTGCTCTCATTGCTCCTGCTGCTTGCCGCAGCGAGCCTGGCGCGCGCCGACAGCTACTTCGACGTCTACGACATGCAGGTACAGAACGATCGCGACGTGCCGGAGGTCTGCTTTTCCTTCAGCGACAGCTTGCCCAGCGCGCGCGAGGCGACGCTGGAGGACTACGTCGCCGTGGCGCCGCCCTTCCAGGCGGTGGTCACGCCGCGCGGGTCGTCGCTCTGCATCGCCGGCTTCGCCTTCGGCAAGCGCTATCAGGTCACGCTGCTGAACGGCCTGCCGGGCGCGCAGGCCGGCGCGGCGCTGGAAGGCGACCGCTACTACGACCTCTACATGGCCGATCGTCCCGCCTCGGTCGGCTTCCGCGGCGGCAACGGCTACATCCTGCCGAGCGCGCTGGCCGACGGCCTGCCGCTGCGCACGGTCAATCTGGAAGAGGCCTCGCTGCGGCTGATCCGCATCAACGACCGCAACCTCGTGCAGCAGCTCGCGCGCGGCCGGCTGAATGCCTCGCTGTGGGAGTACGACGTCGAGGATCTGGCGAACCTCGATGGCGAGATCGTCTGGCAAGGCACCATCGAGGTGCCGAACAGCGAGCGCAACGTTTCGGTCGATACCATCGTGCCGGTGGGCGAGGTCCTCGGCACGCTGGAGCCCGGCGTCTACGTGGCGGCTGCCCGCGACCCCAAGGCGGAAGACTATTGGGATCCGGTGGCGAGCCAGTGGTTCGTCGTCTCCGATATCGGCATCACCTCCTTCACCGCGGACAACGGCCTCTATGTCTATGCGCGCTCGCTGGGCGATGCGCAGCCGCTGGCCGGCGTCGAGGTCTCGCTGCTGGCGCAGAACAACGAGGAGCTCGGCCGACTGACGACCGACGCCGAGGGCTTCGCCCGCTTCGAGGCCGGCCTGACCCGCGGCAGCGGCGGCAACTCGCCGCGCGCGCTGCTGCTCTACGGTCCGGGCGGCGACTTCAACCTGCTCGACCTCGGCGGCCCGGTGCTGGATTTGGTCGATCGCGGCATCGATGGCCGGCGCGTGCCCGGCACCCTCGACGCCTTCCTCTATGCCGAGCGCGGCATCTACCGTCCGGGCGAATCGGTCTACCTCTCGACGCTGCTGCGCGATGCCTCGGCCAAGGCGGTGGACGACACGCCGCTGACCTTCAAGGTCTGGCGCGCCGACGGTGCCGAGTACCGCACCTATAGCGTCAAGGACGGCGGCGGCGGCGCCTTCGAGCTGCAGATCGACCTGCCGGGCAGCGCCCGGACGGGCCTCTGGGAAGTCACCGCGCACGTCGATCCGAAGGGCCCGGCGATCGGGCGCACCTCCTTCGAGGTCGAGGATTTCGTGCCGCCGCAGATCGAGTTCGATCTCTCGACGCCGACCAAGACGATGAACCTCGAGGACATCATCACCGTCGACGTCGATGCCGACTATCTCTATGGCGCACCGGCCGGCGACCTGCCGGGCGAGTACACCCTGGTGGTGCAGCGCGCCGGCAGCCCCTTCCCGACGCTGCCGGGCTACGACTTCGGCCTGGTGCAGGACCGCTTCAGCCCGTTGCGCAGCGAGCCGGTGAGCTTCGTCACGGCGCCGGACGGCACGGCCACGATCGAGGCCTGGCCCGACATCCTGCCCGACACCACCCAGCCGCTCGAGGCCTCGGTCAGGGTCGCGATCTTCGATCTCGGCGGGCGGCCGGTCTATCGCCGCATCACCGTGCCGGTCGAATGGCAGCCCTATCACATCGGCATCAAGCCGCGCTTCCAGAACGGCTCGGTGGGCGAGGGCGACCTCGCGGCCTTCGACGTGATCGCAGTCGACCGGGCCGGCGAGGATGTCGCGGCCGACCTGGTCTCCGAGCTGTCCTATGCCGTGCTCCGCGAGGAGTACGACTACGTCTGGTATCGCTCCGGCGGCCAGTGGTACGCCGAGTGGGTGGTGCGCGAGAGCATCGTCGATAGCGGCGACCTGCAGCTCTCGCCCGGCCAGCCGGCTACCGTCGAGTTCAAGCCCGACTGGGGCCTCTATCGCCTCGAGGTCTTCGACGACAGCACCGAGGTGGCGACCTCCGTACGCTTCTCCGGCGGCTGGTGGACCGATCCGACCGCCGACCGGCCGGACGAGGTCGAGGTGGCGCTGGACAAGGAAACCTACCGCGCCGGCGAGACCGCCCGCGCCTTCGTCAAGCCGCCCTTCGACAGTCGCGTGCTGATCACCGTGGCCGACAGCGACGTGCGCTGGAGTCAGACGGTGGAGATCTCCGCCGAGGGCGGATTCGTCGACATTCCGGTGGCCGACGACTGGACCGCTGGCGTCTACGTCCTGGCGACTGCCTTCCCCTCGTCGCCGGCGACCAAGGAGATGATGCCGCGCCGTGCGGTCGGCGTCGATTGGCTGGCGCTCGACATGAGCGAGCGCTCCCTGGAGGTCGCCATTGCCGTGCCGGAGATGATCCGCCCCAGCCAGCAGCTCACCGTGCCGGTCTCGGTCAGCGGCGCGGCTCCGGGTGCCGAGGTCTGGGTCACCCTGGCGGCGGTGGACGATGCCGTGCTGCAGCTGACCGGCTATCAGGCGCCCGATCCGCTCGACTACTACCTGGGCAAGCGGGCGCTCGACGTCGGCATTCGTGACGTCTACGGCTACCTGATCCGAGCCGAGGGCGATTCCATCGCCGGCCTGCGCAACGGCGGCGACCAGGAGGGCCGCAATCTCGAATCGCTGCCGGAGCGCTCCAGCAAGGTGGTCTCGCTCTACAGCGGACTGGTCGAGGTGGGGGCCGACGGCACCGCGCAGGTGACGCTCGACATCCCCGACTTCAATGGTCGTCTGCGGCTGATGGCGGTGGCCTGGAGTCCGCTGCGCATCGGTGCCGCCGAGACGACGATGATCGTGCGCGCGCCGCTGATCGCCGAGATGACGCTGCCGCGGTTCCTGGCACCCGGCGATGTCGCCGACGTCACGCTTTCGCTGCGCAATCTCGACGGCAAGCCCGGCGACTACCGCATCGAGATCGCGACCAACGGCATCGTGACGCTCGATAGCACCACCTTCGCGGCCAATGGCCTGAAGCAGGGCGACGAGCAGCGGGCCAAGCGGAAGATGACCGGCGAAACCATCGGTGTCGCCACCGTCACGCTTTCGGTCTCCGGTCCCGACGGCTACAGCCTGGTGCGCGAGAAGAGGATCTCGGTGCGTCCGGCGAGCGCGACCATGACCGAGCGCCTCGTGAGTTCGCTGCCGGCCGGCCGCAGCCTGACGGTCACCCCCGACGTGGCCGCGGCCTATTACCAGCAGACCGCCTCGGCGGCCCTGACGCTCTCCTCGGTGCCGGACTACGACGTGCCCGGGCTGCTGGAAGCGCTCGACCGCTATCCCTATGGCTGCGCCGAGCAGACCGTCAGCCGCGCGCTGCCGCTGCTCTACGTCGACGACGTCGCCGCCTCGCTGGGCGTGATCGAGGAGGGGGACATCTCGCAGCGGGTGCAGCAGGCCGTCTATCGGCTTGCCAACATGCAGCTCGGCTACGGCGCCTACGGCCTGTGGGGACCCTGGTCGGACGGCGAGGTCTGGCTCACCGCCTACATCACCGACTTCATGACGCGGGCGCGCGAGAAGGGCTACCACGTCCCGGAGGCCGGCTATGCCAAGTCTCTGGAGTGGCTGAAGCGCCAGGTCAACGGCTGGCTCGACGGCCCCGGTGCCTACACCGGCTATGCCTATGCCCAGTACGTCCTGGCCCGGGCGGGTGCCGGCGACCTCTCCGATCTGCGCTATTTCTTCGAGACGCGCTGGCAGGAGTTGCCGACACCGATGGCCCGTGCGCAGTTCGCCGCCGCCCTGGCCTGGATGGGCGACCTGGAGCGCGCCCGCGCCGGCTTCGCCAACCTGGAGCCGGAATCCTATGACGCCAGCTACCGCTGGCGGGACTACGGCTCGTCGCTGCGAGACGAAGCGGCGGCGCTGGCGCTGATGGCGGAGAGCGGGGCGATCGAGGACCGCAAGCTGGTCTCGCTCGCCGACCGCCTGGCGCGCAACTTCGCGACCAAGCGCTATCTCTCGACGCAGGAGATGTCCTGGCTGCTGCTGGCCACCAACGAGATGGTGAAGCGGGCCGGCGACGTGCGGATCTCCGTCGATGGCCAGCGCCAGGCGGCGAGCAAGGCGCCCTTCTACGCCTATCTCGACTTCGGGAAGGGCAAGGAGAGCGTGACGGTGACGAACGACGGCAAAGGGCCGCTGTTCCAGGTGGTGACGGTCACCGGCGTGCCGGAGCAGCCGCTGCCGGCCGAGGAGAACGGCTTCACCCTGCGGCGGCGCATTTTCGACCTCGACGGCCTGCCGGTTCAGCTCGGCTCGATGAAGCAGGGCGAGAACTACCTGGTGCTGATCGAGGGGCGCAGCCACGACGGGCGCGAGCATGACGTGCTGGTGGTCGACCTGTTGCCGGCGGGCTGGGAGATCGAGAACGCCGATCTTGGCCAGGGCGTGCCGCTGGAGGCCTTCCCCTGGCTCGGCAAGCTCTCCTGGACGCAGGCGACCGAGGCGCGTGACGACCGCTTTGCCGCCGCCCTGACGCTCAGCAGCAATCGGCAGGGTTTCCGCGTTGCCTACATGGCGCGGGCCGTGACGCCGGGCAGCTTCGTGCTGCCGGGTGTCTTCGTCGAAGACATGTACCAGCCGGAGCTCAATGCCCGCGGCGGCGCCGGCAGCGTCACCATCGTCGGGCGCTGAGTCGGGATCGCCATGCGCGCACGCGCGCTCCGCTGGGGTCGTAGGCTTCTCCGGGTCGGTCTGTGGACCGGCCCGGCGCTGCTGGTCGCCTGGGTTGCCTGGGCGGTGGCCTACCACGAACTGGATCGTGCCTATCCGCCGGACCTCGGCCGCCTGGACTCCGCCTCGACCCTGGTGCTCGACCGCGAGGGACAGGTGCTGCGCGCCTTCACCGCCGATGACGGCCGCTGGCGCTTCAACGCCACCGTCGATCAGGTCTCGCCACTCTACCTGGCGATGCTCAAGGTCTACGAGGACAAGCGCTTCGACGAGCATGGCGGCGTCGATTTCGTCGCCGCCCTCCGCGCCGTCGGCCAGATGCTGGCCCATGGCGAGGTGGTCTCCGGTGCCTCGACGCTGACCATGCAGGTGGCGCGCCTGTTGGAGCCGCGGCCCAGGACGCTGCAAAGCAAGCTGATCGAATGCTTCCGCGCCCTGCAGCTGGAGCAGCGCTACAGCAAGGACGAGATCCTCGGTCTCTATCTCACGCTGGCCCCCTTCGGCGGCAATCTCGAGGGCGTGCGGGCGGCCTCCCTGGCCTACTTCGGCAAGGAGCCGCTGCACCTTTCGCCCGCCGAGGCCGCCCTGCTGGTGGCTATGCCGCAGGCGCCCAGCCTGTTGCGCCCGGAGGTGTCGCCGGAGGCGGCCCGCCGGGCCCGCGACAAGGTGCTGGAGCGGGTTGCCGAGGCGGGCATCATCAGCGCCCTCGACCTCGCCGAGGCGATGGAGGCGCCGGTCCCGGAGCGTCGCCGCAACTTGCCGTTCGTGGCGCCGCTATTGGCCGAGCGCCTGGTCGCCGCCGACCCGGCGGCGAGCGAGATCCACACGACCATCGATGGGCGCCTGCAGGCGCAGGCCGAAGGGCTGGCGCAGCGCGCCGCGCGGCAGCTCGGCGAAGGCGTATCGGTCGCCATCCTGGTGGTCGAGAACGAGACCGGTCGCATCGCCGCTCAGGTCGGCAGCTCCGATTACTTCGACCGCAGCCGCAACGGCATGGTCGACATGACCGACGCCCTGCGCTCGCCCGGTTCGGCGCTCAAGCCCTTCATCTATGCCCTGGCCTTCGAGCGGCTGATCGCGCATCCGGACACGCTGGTGGCCGACGTGCCGCACCGTTTCGGGGTCTACGCGCCGACCAACTTCGACCAGTCCTTCAGCGGCGAGGTGACCCTGAGGGAGGCGCTGCAGCGCTCGCTGAACGTGCCGGCGGTGATGCTGCTCGACAAGGTCGGACCGGTGCGCTTCGACCTCCGCCTGCAGGAGGTCGGCGTGACCCTGGCGTTCGACCGCGAGCGCGACGGCGCGGCCCTGCCGCTGGCGCTGGGCGGTGCGGGGATCAGCCTGCGCGACATGGTGAAGCTCTACAGCGCTCTGGCCCGCGCCGGCGACCCTGTCGATCCCTGGGTGTTGGTCGCTGCGGCGCCGGCGGACCCACGCCCGGCCCTCGTGTCCGACGTTGCGGCCTGGTATGTGACCGGCATCCTGGAGGGTGCGCCCCGGCCGCTCGGCTATCGCCTGGCCGAGGCCGCCGGCGGCGGCAATCGCATCGCTTTCAAGACCGGTACGTCCTACGGCTACCGCGACGCCTGGGCGCTGGGCTATAGCGGCAGCTATACGATCGGTGTCTGGGCCGGCCGCCCCGACGGCACCCCTTGCGCGGCCTGCGTCGGCATCAAGGCGGCGGCGCCTCTGCTGTTCCAGGTCTTCGATCTGCTGCCGCCGGAGCCGGCGCCCTCGTCGTTCCATGCCGCCCCAGCGGGCGTCATCCCCGGACCGACGGCGAACCTGCCGCCCGCCCTCCGGCGCCTCGGCAGTAACGGTCTCCTGGTCGCCGACAAGGGGCCGGCCATCGCCTTTCCGTTGGACGGTACGACGCTGAGCCTGGCGGCCGGCGCCGGCTTCTCCGCCGTGCCCTTGAAGGTCGAGGGCGGTGCGCGGCCCTATACCTGGCTGGTCAACGGCATGCCGCTGGCGGCCAAGGCCTGGCGCGGACCGGTGCTCTGGGAACCGGAAGGCCCCGGATTCGCGCGTCTGCAGGTCATCGATTCCGATGGCCGCTCCGCCGACGTCGAGGTCTTCGTCGCCGCCGACTGAGCGGCCCCATCCCCCTCTCGGCGCCCACGCCAGCGTCAAATCTTTGTGACTCTTCGCGGAGCGCCGCGGCCCGCGCGACCGCGGCGGGCGCGGTTGCGCGGGCACACAGACGCGTGAGAGGCCTCACGCGGCTCACCCGCCGGTAACGCCTTTGGTGATTGGAGCGTCCCGTCGATGGCTCCTACCTTCTGGGCAGGAAGCGGGGCAACTCTGCCCGGCTCGCCAGAAACGACGGAGACGCGACCCATGAACAAGTTGACCGCCCTTTCCCTCGCCGCCGCCTTTGCCGGCGCCGTTTCCATGGCCGGCGCAGCCACCCCGGCGTCCGCTGCCGACGGCGTGAAGTGCTACGGCATCTCCAAGGCCGGCGAGAACGACTGTGCCAATGCCGCCGGTACCCACTCCTGCGCCGGCCATTCCACCGCCGACTATGACGGCGGCGACTGGAAGGCCGTTGCCAGCGCGGAGGAGTGCACCTCGATGGGCGGCGAGACCGCGGCCTTCGAAGGCATGAACCCGATGAAGAAGTCCTGAGGCTCGTCGCGAGCCGAACCGCACGGGCGCGCATAGCGACTGCGCCCGGTAACTCAAAGGGAGCCCCCAGAATGAACAAGCTGACCGCTCTTTCCCTCGCCGCCGCCTTTGCCGGCGCCGTTTCCATGGCCGGCGCGGCCACCCCGGCGTCCGCCGCCGACGGCGTGAAGTGCTACGGCATCTCCAAGGCCGGCGAGAACGACTGTGCCAACGCCGCCGGCACCCACTCCTGCGCCGGCCACTCCACGGCCGACTATGACGGCGGCGACTGGAAGGCCGTTGCCAGCGCGGAGGAGTGCACCTCGATGGGCGGCGAGACCGCGGCCTTCGAGGGCATGAACCCGATGAAGAAGTCCTGAGGCCGGACGAGGAACAGCGAGGAGGAGAGGGGATGACCTGCGGCCCTTCATGGGCGTCAATTCCAAGCTGGTCGGCAAGTCCCTGGCGAAGCGTGCGGGTGTCGGCCTTCGGCACCCGCACGTGCCCGCCTTCCTCGAGCAGCGGCCACAGACCGGCTTCCTCGAGGTGCACAGCGAGAACTACCTGTCGGCCGGCGGCCCGCGCCGTCGCGCGCTGTTCGATCTCGCCCGCGACTATCCGGTCAGCCTGCACGGCGTCGGCCTGTCGCTCGGCAGCGCCGCCGGGCTCGACGGCGATCACCTCCGCCGTCTGCGGGGGCTCTTCGCCGACTATCAGCCGGCCCTGACGTCAGAGCATCTTTCCTGGAGCGTCGACGACGGCATCTACCTGAACGACCTGCTGCCCCTGCCACTACAGCGAGGAGAGTCTGCTCGGCATCGTCTGCCGCAACGTCGACCGGGCGCCCAGGAGGCCTCGGGCGGCGCCTCCTGATGGAGAACCCCAGCAGCTATGTGACCTTCGCCCAGTCGGTCATTCCCGAGGCGGAGTTCCTGGCCGAGGTTGGCGCGCCGCAGCGGCTGCGGCCTGCTGCTCGACGTGAACAATGTCTATGTCAGCGCCGCCAATCTCGGCTTCGACGCGGCGGACTACCTCGCCCGCATGCCGCACGAAGCCGTGCGCGAGATCCATCTCGCCGGCCATGCCGAGCGCCGCGACGGCGACGCCACCGTGCTGATCGACGACCACGGCAGCCGGTCGGCGCGCCGGTCTGGGCACTCTACCGCGAAGCACTGGCGCTGACCGGGGCGCGCCCAACTCTGGTCGAGTGGGATACCGCGCCTGCCGGAGCCTTCCGGTCCTGCTGGGCGAGGCCCGCAAGGCGGACCGTCTGCTCGAGAGCCTCAAGGGCGGCGAGGAGCGGCAGGATGTTGCCTGAACTGCAGACGGCTATCCGCCGGGCGCTGCTCGGCGGCGAGGACGCCACTGTGCTGGCGCGCCTGCACGGCGACCGCATTGCCGCCGCCGACCGCTTCGCCGCCTATCGCACCAATGTCTTGGCGTCGCTGGTCGGCGTCCTCGAGGCCGCCTTCCCGGCGGTCGCGGCGCATGCCGGGAAGGCCAACTTCCGCTATGCCGCGAGCCTCTTCGCCAAGGCGCGGCCGCCGCGCGAGGCGCGTCTCCTGGCCTATGGTGCCGGCTTTCCCGACTGGCTCGCCGCTTTCGGACCGGCGCAGGCGAAGCCCTGGTTGGCGCCGCTTGCCAGGCTCGAGTGGCTGCGCAACGAAGCGCTCTTCGCCGCCGACGCGGAGCCGCTGGAGGCCGCGGCGCTTGCCGCCGTCGCGCCTGAGCAGGTCGCAGGGCTGCGCCTGTCGCTGCATCCCAGCCTGCGGCTGCTGTGTGCCGACTACCCCGTCGGCGACCTCTGGGCCGCCGCGCAGGCTGCGGCGGTGGAGGAGGGCGGCACGCCGCCCGAAGCGCCGCTGGATGCCGGGCCGCAGTGCCTGCTGGTGCAGCGACCCCACCTCGTCGTCCAGCAGTTCATCCTTCCGGCCGGCGAGGCAGCGCTGCTGCGTGCCCTGGGCGGCGGCGCGACGCTCGCCGCGGCGGCCGAGGCCGCCCTGGTCGCGACACCCGATCTCGATCTCCAGCGGAGCCTCTTCGGCCTGCTGACCCGCGGCTGCTTTGTCACCGCAACCGCGGCCGATCTCACGCTTCCATAGGACAAGGTCTTCCAGGGAAACGACTGCCATGAGCAATGCAATCTCATCCTCATCTCCGAGCGGCGGCCTCATGCTCCAGGCCGGCACCCTCTATGCCCGCATCGGCGCTCTGCTCGACCGTGGCCTGGGGCCACTCGTCGAACTCGCCGCGCGCGGTTACCTCGGTTGGATTTTCTTCAAGACCGGTCTCGGCCGTGTCGAGCGCTGGGACAGCCAGCCCTTTCTCTTCGAGCAGATCCACCCGGTGCCGTTTCTGCCGGCCGAGTTCGCCGCCCTCGTCACCACCGCCGGCGAACTGGTGCTGCCGCTGCTGCTGTGGCTCGGCCTCGCCCAGCGCCTGGCCGCGCTCGGCCTCTTCGCCATGACGGCGGTGATCCAGTTCGTCGTCGCGCAGACCCCGGAGGGGATGGAGAACTCGATCGGCAACGAGCAGCACTACATCTGGATGCTGGGCTTCCTGCTGCTCGCCGTTCGTCGCCCCTCGATCCTGACCGCCGACCACTGGCTCTGCCGCCGGCTCGACCGCCGGTCCGAGCGTCTCTGGAGCGGCGCGCCGCTCCCGAAGGGAACCCGCTCTAGGTGGGCGCCGGCGGCTCCGGGAGGACCTTGCCTGGGTTCATCAGGCCGGCAGGGTCCAGGGCGCGCTTCACCCGCTGCATCAGTTCGATTTCCAGGGCCGACTTGGTACGGCCGTTCTCGCCGATCTTCAGGCGGCCGATGCCGTGCTCGGCCGAGATCGAGCCGCCGAGCTCGCGGACGATGTCGTGTACCGCCGCGTTCACCCTGTCGCCCGACGCCAGGAAGGCCTCGTCGTCGCCATCCTCCGGACGGGTGAGATTGAAGTGCAGGTTGCCGTCGCCCAGGTGGCCGAAAGGGACCGGGCGGACGCCGGGCAGAAGCGCGCGCACCTTTGCCAGGGCGAGATCGAGAAAGCGCGGCACCGCTGAGACCGGGACGGCGATATCGTGCTTGATGGAGGCGCCTTCCGGCCGCTGCGCATGGACGATACCTTCGCGCAGCTTCCAGAAGGCCTGCGCCTGGGCTTCGTTCTGCGCGATCACGGCATCGAGGATCCAGCCGTCCTCCAGGCCCTGCGCCAGGCTGCGTTCCAGGGCCTCGTTCAGCAGCGTGCGTTCCTCGCCGCCGGAGAGCTCGAGGATCAGGGTCCAGGGCGGAGCCTCGGCGAAGGGGCGCACCTGGTCCGGCTGATGGCGGTAGACGAACTCGAGGCCTTGCCGGGCCATGATCTCGCAGGCGGTCACGCGCTCGCCGCTCTCGGCGCGGGCACGGCCTAGCAGGCGGATGCCGGCGGCGGCGTCGGGCAGGGCGACATAGGCAACGGCTTGGCAGCGCGGCCGCGGGAACAGCTTCAGCGTTGCCGCTGTGACGATCCCCAGGGTCCCCTCGGCGCCGATGAAGAGCTGCTTCAGGTCGTAACCGGTGTTGTCCTTGCGCAGGCCGCGCAGTCCGTCCCAGATCCGCCCATCCGGCAGCACGACCTCCAGCCCGAGGACGAGGTCGCGGGTATTGCCGTAGCGCAGCACGTGAATGCCGCCGGCGTTGGTCGAGATGTTGCCGCCGATCTGGCAGGTGCCTTCGGCGCCGAGGCTGAGCGGGAACAGCCGGTCGGCTTCCGCCGCTGCCTGCTGCACGCCCAGCAATGTCATCCCGGCCTCGACCGTGATGGTGAAGTTGTCGGCATCGAGCGCCCGCAATCGGCTCATGCGGGCCAGCGACAGCAGGACCTCGCCGCCGCCGTCGAACGGCGTCGCACCGCCGCAGAGCCCGCTGTTGCCGCCCTGCGGCACGATCGGGCGGCCGGCTTCGGCGCAGAGTCGGACGGCCGCCGCGACCGCCTCGGTGGTCTCCGGCCGCAGCAGGCAGAGGGCCTTGCCGCGATAGCGCCCGCGCTCGTCGACGAGATGCGGCGCCAGGCCCTCGGGATCGGTGATCACGCCCCGGGGACCCAGGGCTGCGGCGAGTCGCTCGATGAGATCGGAATCGGTCATCCCGGCAACTTAGCGCGAAAGGCCGCCGCCGGGCAGCCGGGGCAGCGTGCCCCGGAGGGGGGACTCCCCGACCCCTGTGCGCAATGAAGTCACTGTGGCCCATAGGCAACAGTGGCGATTCTTTCTTAATGGAATGAAATAGCGACTTAATCCCGAATCGCGGCTCACTTAAGCTCGCACTGTTGTATGAGACAAAAGGGGAATCGCAATGCGGACCGCCAGCCTTTTGGCCTTCGGAGCCTTTCTCTGTGCAACGCCGGCGCTTGCTGACGGCCAGATCGTCAGCAAGCTGACGGCCCCTATCGTGGACCCCCATACCTGGTACGTCACCTTCGGCGCCGGCGCCGAGGTCACCAACCTGCAGAAGTGGGACATCCTGTGGAACGACACCTCCGGTGTCGGCAATCCCATAGGCTTCGGCGACAACCAGTTGGGCTTCGGCACCCAGTTCACCCTGGGCCATGTCTTCGGCCAGCAGCTCGATCCGCAGCTCTGGGGCGGCCGGCTGCATATCTCGGCCAGCGGCTCCTATTTCGATGGCTCGGTCGATAGCACCATCCGCTCGTCCGACGGCATCGACGTCGACATGCTCACGCTCTCGGCCGGGGCGATCCTGGGCATGGATGATCCGCAGTCGGTGGATTTCACCAGCGACTACAGCGGTTTCGCGGCGGAGTTCCGGGCCGGCCTGGATTTCGTCGCCGGCGAAGGCTTCCTGGTCACCCCGTCGGTGTCCGTCTTCGGCGGCGCGACCAGCCTGACGCAGACCGCGGTGATCGAGGAAACGCCTGACGACCCCTTGCCGAACTACTTCGACCGGCTGTCGCAGGACATCGATACCACGAACATCGGTGCCACGATCGGCCTTGGCGGTAGCTACGCTATGGGGGGCGGCTTCTACCTGAAGGCGGGCGCCGAGGTCGGTGTTGCCTACACCTCGGCCAACGGCACGATCAGCCAGTGCTACACCTTCGCGATGACGAACGGGGGCTGCGTGGGCCCGACGGAGACCGTCGAAATGGAGACGAGCGGCGCCGCGCTCGTAGCCGGTGGCGGCCTGGGCGTCGACTACGACATCGGCTTCGCGGTCATCGGTCTGGCGGTGCAGGCCAACTACGACGGCACGACGGCGAGCTTCGACTATCCGGACTTCCCTGGCGACACCGTGCTGCTCGAGCGGGTCGGCTCCTGGTCCTATGGCGGCGGCATCACCGTGACCGTGCCGCTGAATTAGACCAGCCGCTTTCACAAGCGCGAGAGCCGCGCCGCCGCAGGGCGGGGCGGCTCTTTCTCTTTGCGGCACGATGCGGCACTCTGATCTCCTGAGCCATCGAGCGAAGAGGAGAACCGCAATGCCCTTGTTCCGCATCGCCCTCGCCGCCGCCTGTGTCACTGCCTTCGGCGCCAGCACCGCCATGGCAGAGTGTGGCTATCATCAGCAGTCCGTGCAGACGGAGAGCAGCGTCGCCGCCAGTGAGGGCGAGGCCGCTCAGACGCCGCTTCCCGAGGGTAGCCTGGCGGTCGTGCCCGCCGAGACGGACGCGCCGGCCACGGCGCAGCCGCGCGCGGCGGCCGCGAAATCGGAGTAGCGGCGCGGCGCCAGCGGCGCCGGGCCCGCGTCCGCCAGGGGCGACCCTGGCCCCTGCGCCGGTTGCAGCCTGCGACCGAGCGGCCCATTGTTGGGTGAAACCGGGAGATGGTCGGGGGCTTGCCCGGCGCTACCCGCGATCTCACGAGGGAGGGCCGCCATGAAGATCGAAGCGCTGGGGCATGTCGTCTTGAAGGTGCGCAATCAGGCGCGCGCCGAGGCCTTCTACAATGGCGTCCTCGGCCTGCCGATCGTCGCCCGCCTCGACAAGTACGCCATGACCTTCTTCTCGCTGGGCAATCACCACGATTTCGCGGTCATGGCCATGGGTGACGATGCCGAGGCGCCGCCGGAACGCGCGCCGGGCCTGCTGCACGTCGCCTTCAAGATCGGCGAGAGCATGGAGGAGCTGCGCGAGGCGAAGCGGCACCTGGAAGCGGCGGGAATCGCGGTGACCCCGATCGATCACGACGTCACGCGTTCGCTCTACATGCGCGATCCCGATGGCAACGAGGTCGAGGTCTACGTCGACGTCTCCGATGCCTGGAAGCAGGATCGCCAGAAGGTCGCGTCCATCCAGCCGCTGGCGATGGACTGAGAAGGCCTGCCCTTAGGTCTTTTCGCGCGGCGCCGCGGCGCGTGTCAGGCGGTCGTTGATCGCCTCGCCGAGGCCGCTTCGCGGCACCGGCATGACGGCGATCGCCGCCAGACCAGGCCGGTCCAGGGCCCGCAGGGCCGCAAAGAGGTTCGCGGCGGCTTCCAGCAGGTCGCCGGCGGCACTGAGATTCACCGTGACCGCGGCGCCGCTCGGCGGCTGCGGGCCGAAGGCGAGGAGCGCCTCGTCGGGGCCGGCCTCGACGGCCTCCAGGCGCACCGGCAGGCGCGGCGCGTAGTGGCTCTGCAGCAGGCCGGGCGACTTCAGCGGGGCGCCCGCGCTCGCCCCCCTCGAGCGGGCCCAGCAGGGCCTCGAGATCCGCCCGCGTGACCGCGCCGGGCCGCAGCAGGCGGGGGCGCGGCTCGGTCAGGTCGAGGACCGTCGACTCCAGGCCGACCGGACAGCTCCCACCGTCCAGCACCAGCGCCACCCGATCGCTCAGGGCGGCGCGCACGTCCTCGGCCCGCGTTGGACTGAGGCGTCCCGAGGGATTGGCGCTCGGTCCGGCGAGCGGCCGCCGCAGCCGCCGCAGCAGCTCGAGCGTGAGCGGATGGCGCGGCACGCGTACGCCGAGGCTGTCGAGTCCGGCGGAGCAGAGTAGCGAGACCCGGCTGTCGTCGCGGCGCGGCAGGACCAGGGTCAGGGGGCCGGGCCAGAAGCGCTCGGCAAGCCGCTCCGCCGCGGCCGTGAAGACGACTTCCTGCGCCGCGGCGGCGGCATCGGCGTAGTGGGTGATCAGCGGATTGATGCGCGGCCGGCCCTTGGCCGCGAAGATGCCGGCGACCGCCGTGTCGCTGCTGGCGTCGGCCCCCAGGCCATAGACCGTTTCGCTGGGAAAGGCGACCAGGCGGCCCTCCCGCAGCAGTCGAACGGCGGCGTCGATCTCGTTCTCGCTCATGACGGCGTCTCTCTAGGGCAAAGGCCGGTCCGAGGCCAGAGCGCCGCTTGAGCCTTTCATGCTGCACCTGCACAATGGACGCCGAGCAGCCCTGCAGGCGGGAGTCCGAGAATGAGCGGGAAGATCGTTACCGTGGCGCAGCAGAAGGGGGGCGCGGGCAAGACCACGCTGCTGGCCCACCTCGCCGTGGCCTTCCTGCAGCGCGGGCTGAAGGTGGCGGTGCTCGACAGCGATCCGCAGCGTTCGCTCAGCCTCTGGGCCAGGCAGCGGGAGGCCAATGTCGGCGGCGGCCTGGTCGTCGCGACCGCGAGCGGTGCCACGCTGGCGGCGGAGGCCCGCCGCCTGGCGCGTGGCTGCGACCTGCTGCTGATCGACTGCCCGCCGCATACCGAGGAGGCGCCGCAGCAGGCGGTCAAGCTGGCCGACCTGGTGCTGGTGCCGGTGCAGCCCTCGCCGATGGATCTCTGGGCGACGCGGCCGACCCTCGTGCTGGCCGCGGCGGCCCGCAAGCCGCTGCTGCTGGTGCTGAACCGCATGCCGCCGCGCGGGCGCCTGGCCGCCGCCGTGGCCGAGCAGCTCGCCGGATTCCAGGTACCGATCGCCGAGACGCGGCTGGGCAACCGCACCGCCTTCGCCGCCGCGCTGGCCGAGGGCAGGGCGGTGGGCGAGATGGCCCCCAGGGGCACCGCCGCGGTCGAGATGGCCGCCCTGGCCGACGAGGTGGCCGCCCAGCTCGGGCTCTAGCGGCCGTAGGCCACGAAGTAGGGGTTCTCGAAGCCCGGCTTGCCGTAGCCGAGCGGCGTTCCCTCCAGCGTCTCGACACGGCCGCCGGCGGCCAGCAGCACGGCATGCCCGGCGGCGGTGTCCCACTCCATGGTGCGGCCGAAGCGCGGATAGAGGTCGGCCTTGCCGTTCGCCAGCAGGCAGAACTTCAGCGAGGAGCCGGCGTTCTTCATCTCGGCGACGCGGTAGTTGGCGAGGAAGGCCTCGAGGTCGGCATTGTCGCCGTGGCGGCGGCTGGCCAGCACCGTGACCCCGTCCGCCGGCAGGGGGCGGGTCTCGATCGCCATCGCCGGCTGGTCGGTCTGGGAGAAGGTGGCGCTGCCGGGGCCGGCGCCGGCCCAGGTCATGGCGAGCGCGGGGGCATGCACCACGCCGGCGACCGGGCGGCCGTTCTCGATCAGCGCGACGTTCACGGTGAACTCGCCATTGCGGCTGATGAACTCCTTGGTGCCGTCCAGCGGATCGACCAGCCAGAAGCGCGCGGCGGCGTGGCTCGGCAACCCCTCTGCCGCCGCCTGTTCCTCGGCGACCACCGGGATGTCCGGCGTCAGGGTCGCCAGGGCCTCCAGCAGGAAGGCCTCGGTCTCCTCGTCGGCCGCCGTGACCGGCGAGGCATCGGACTTGGTGCGAACCTCCACCCTCGGCATCGACGTAGTGCCGCAGCACGATCTTGCCGGCGCGCTCGGCAATCAGCCGCAGAACGCCGAGGAGGTCCTGGTCCTCGGCACTGCCGCCCGGCGGCGGCGCGCTCGGAGCGGGCGCGCTCACGAGGCCGCTCCGGCCTGGGCGGCCTGGATCGCCCGCCAGACCCTCTCCGGCGTGGCCGGCATGTCGAGATGGCTGACACCCAGCGGCCGCAACGCGTCGAGGATGGCGTTCATGATCGCCGGCGGTGCGCCGATGGCACCGGCCTCGCCGGCTCCCTTGGAACCCAGCGGGTTGGTGGTGCAGGGCATGTCCTGGACCAGGGTCAACTCGATCTCCGGCATGTCGTCGGCCCGCGGCAGGCAGTAGTCCATCAGCGAGCCGGTCACCAGCTGGCCGTCCTCGTCGTAGATGGTCTGCTCCAGCAGGGCCTGGCCCAGCCCCTGGGCGATGCCGCCATGGACCTGGCCTGCCACCATCAGCGGGTTCACCAGGGTGCCGAAGTCGTCGACCACGGTGTAGCGCACGACACGCACCACGCCGGTCTCGCCGTCGATCTCGACCTCGCAGACATGGCAGCCGTTGGGGAAGGTCATGGCCTCGGCGGTGTAGTCGCCGGTCTCGGTCAGCGGGCCGGCCAAGGCGTCCGGCACCTTGCCGTCCTCGAGGGCGCGGGCGACCTCGCCCAGGGTCATGCGCCGGTCGGTGCCGACCACCTGCACCACGCCCTCCTGGAACTCGATGTCTGGCAGCGCCGTCTCGAAGAGCCCGGCTGCGATCTGCCGCACGCGCTCGATCACCTTGTCGCTGGCGCGATTGATGGCGACGCCGCCCATCAGCAGCGAACGCGAGCCGCCGGTGCCGCCACCGCGCTTGACCACGTCGCTGTCGCCCTGCACCAGGCGCACCATCTCCAGCGGCACGCCCAGCTTCTCGTTCAGCATCTGCGCATAGGCCGTGTGGTGGCCCTGGCCGTTGGTCTGCGTGCCGATGATCAGCGTCACGCCGCCATCGGGATCGACCGTTACCACCGCCTCCTCCTCGCCCAGCCCGCCGCAGGCCTCGACGTAGCAGGCCACGCCCACGCCGCGGTAACGGCCGCCGGGCGCGGCCTGCTGCTGGCGCTCGGCCAGGCCGGCGATGTCGGCCTGCTCGGTCGCCATGGTCAGCATGCGCGGGAAGTCGCCGGAATCGTAGACCCGGCCGAGGCGCGTATCGTACGGCAGGTCGGCGGGTGTCACGAAGTTGCGCAGGCGGATCTCCACCGGCGTCAGCCCGGCGACCCGCGCCGCCTCGTCGACCAGCCGCTCCACCAGATAGGCGGCCTCCGGCCGGCCGGCGCCGCGATAGGCATCGACCGGCACGGTGTTGGTAAAGACGCACTTCACCTCGGCGAAGATGGCGGGAATCTTGTACAGGCCGGAGAGCATGTGAGTAGAGGCGCCGGTCGGCACGAAGGGCCCGAAATTGGAGAGATAGGCGCCCATATTGGCCAGCGGTGGCGACCCGCATGGCCAGGAAGCGGCCGTCGCCGTCCAGCGCCATCTCCGCGGTCGTGACGTGGTCGCGGCCCTGGCTGTCGGAGAGGAAGGCCTCCTGCCGGTCGGAGGTCCACTTCACCGGCCGGCCGAGCTGCCGGGCCGCGAAGAGCGCCAGGACCTGCTCGGGGTAGAGGAAGATCTTCATGCCGAAGCCGCCGCCGACGTCCGGCGAGATCAGCTGCAGCTCATCCGGCTCGATCCCGAGGATGGTGCAGAGCTGCGGCTTCAGGCGGAAGATGCCCTGGTTGCCGCTGTAGAGCGCCAGGCGGCCGCTGTCGGGATCGCGCGTGGCGACGGCGCCGCGCGGCTCCAGGGAGTTGACCACGATGCGATTGTTGACCAGCTCGACGCGCGCAACCTTGGCAGCTGTGGCGAAGGCCTCGGCGGTGCCGGTCTCGTCGCCATGCACCCAGTCGAGGCAGAGGTTCCCGGGGGCCTCGGGATGCACCACCGGCGCGTCGGCGTCGAGCGCGCGGTCGGTATCCACCAGCGCCGGCAGTGCCTCGAAGTCGAGCTCCACCAGCTCGGCGGCGTCGCGGGCCTGATCGAGGGTCTCGGCGACGATGAAGACGATCGGGTCGCCGACGTGGCGCACCCGCCCGCTGGCGAGCACCGGACGCGGCGGCATGAGAGTCTTGCTGCCGCTGCGGCCCGGCATGGCGGTCAAGCAAGGCATGGTGCCGATGCCGGCCGCCGCGAGGTCGGCGCCTGTCAGGACGGCCAGGACCCCGGGCGCCTGCTTCGCCGCTTCGACATCCAGCCGGGTGATGGTGGCGTGGGCGAAGGGGCTCCGCACGACGGCGCCATAGGCCTGTCCTGCGAGATTGACGTCATCGGTATAGCGGCCTTGGCCGGTGAGCAGTCGAGCGTCCTCGATGCGTCGCACGGCCTGGCCGACGCCGAACTGTCCCATGTGCGCGGGGCTCCTTTCGGGCGAACGGTAGGATCGCGGTGAAGTAGTGAGTCACTATAGGCAGTCGAGCGCGGTCCGGCCAAGTCCGACGGCGCCGCGGCAGCCCGCTTTCCGCTAGAAGGTGCTGTGCAGAAAGACACCCAATCCGACGGCGAAGAGGCCGACCGCCCAGGTCTGGCCGATCAGGGTCGGCATGTCGCTGACCGCGAAGCGCGAGCCTGCGGGCCGGCGATTGAGGCGCAGCAGCAGGAAGGTCAGGAGAAGGCCGACGCCCATCAGGACCAGGCCGATGGCGTCGTTGATGAAGGTCGTCATGGCCCCTCCGGATGGCGCTTCGCCGCGGCCGCGACGGGCCGCGCCCGGATCATCGCAACTGCGTGGGCGGATGCCAAGGCTTGTCGCGGCGGCGCCCGCCGGGACGGCTAGAGACTGGCGTTCAGCAGCACGCCCAGGCCGATGGCGAAGATCCCGACGGCCAAGGTGATCAGGATGAGGGTGGGCATTTCACTGCGGATCCAGTCGGGAGGCGACGCGCTGGCATTGGCCCGCTTCAGGAAGATCACGAGCAACAGCGAGAGTGCCAGCAGGATCACGCCAAGGGAGTCGTTGAGGAAGGTGGACATCGGCGGAGGTCCCGAAGGTCCGCCCCATTGCGGACCGAGCCCGCAGAGTCTGCCGCGCGTCGGGGCGGCCGACCAGTTGCGCTGGCGGCATGGCGCCTTTGCTCGGCGCGCTTGCCCTGCCGCGGAGCCGCCCGCATTCTCTGCTGGACCGCCGGCAAAGGCGGGTTGGATGCGGGGCCGGTCGGAGGGGGCCAGGGACCATGCTGCGCTTGAAGAATTTCGGCTGGATCATGGGCGTCGCCGCCCTGACCATCTACGCCATGGTGGTCGGCCGGGCGATCCTGCTGCCGTTGGTGGTGGCCATTGTCTTCTGGTACCTGATCAATGTCCTGGCGAACTCCTTCCACCGCTCGATCTTCATCCCCCTGCCGCGCTGGCTCTGCCTGCCGGCGGCCGTCGTCACCTTCCTGGCGCTGACCTGGCTGCTCGCCGACATGATCGGCGGCAATCTCGCCTCCATCGTCGATACCTTCCCGCAGTATCAGGAGCGGATGAACGCGCTGGTGGCGGCCTGGGCCGCGGACCTGGGGATCGGCGAAGCCCAATCGCTCAGCGACCTGCTCGGCCAGGTCGATGTGCAGTCGCTGGCCAAGACGACGGCCGGCGCGCTGGCGCAGTTGACCAGCAATGCCGCGCTGGTGCTGGTCTACGTCATCTTCCTCCTGCTCGAGCAGGGCGGCTTCGATCGCAAGCTCTCGGCGCTCTTCATGCACAAGGAGCGGGAGATCGAGGTCCGGCAGATCCTGAAGAAGGTCGCCGACGACCTGCAGACCTACCTTCGGATCAAGGTCCTGCTGGCCCTGCTGATCGCGACCTACGGCTGGATCGTGCTCGAGGTCGTGGGAGTCGACTTCGCGGCCTTCTGGGCGGCGCTCTTCTTTCTCTTCTACTTCATCCCGACGATCGGGGCGCCGATCTCGCTGGTCGGCCCGGCGCTCTTCTCCCTGATGCAGTTCGACTCGATCGCTCCCTTTCTGGTGGTGGTCCTCGGCATCGGACTGGTCTACATCGGCGTCAGCAACTTCGTCGAACCGGCGATGATGGGCCGGTCATTGAATCTCAGCCCCTTCGTCATCATCTTGGCTCTGGTCGTGTTCGGCACGCTGTGGGGGCTTGTCGGCATGGTTCTCTGCGTGCCGATTCTGGTTGCCATCATGATTCTGCTTGCCCATTTTGAACGCACGCGCGGCCTGGCAATCCTGCTCTCGGCCAATGGCGCCATCGCCGGCCCTCTGCCGGTTCACCGCGACTCCGCACTATGAGGGGCCGGGGCAGCGCCGCGGTCCGCGGCACGGCGTGCGGCACGCGGCTTGGCATCGTTGCGGCCGGTAGCGCGATCTGATCGGGGAAAGGGCGGGGATGCAGCCGCTGTTCGTTGTGCTTTTGCCGCTGGTTGGCGCCGTGCTGCCGGCGCTGGCCAACCGCGCCGGCCGGACCGCTGCCGCCACCGTCGCCTTCCTGGTCACCGCCAGCAGCCTGGCGCTTCTGCTCAGCGCGGCGGGTGGCGTGTTTCACGGCGAGGTGGTGACGCTCGACATCGCCTGGCTGCCCTCGCTGGGGCTGAACATCGCCTTCTGGATCGATGGCCTGAGCCTGTTCTTCGCCTCTCTCATCCTCGGCATCGGCCTGCTCATCATCGTCTACGCCCGCTCCTACCTCGGGCGCGAGGACGACATGGGGCGCTTCCTCGCCTTCATCCTGCTGTTCCAGGGCGCGATGGTCGGCCTCGTCCTCTGCAACAACATCCTGCTTCTGCTGGTCTTCTGGGAGCTGACGAGCCTCAGCTCCTTCCTGCTGATCGGCTTCTGGAGCCACCTGCCGGCGGGCCGCCAGGGCGCGCGCATGGCGCTGATCGTCACTGGCGCCGGCGGGCTGGCGATGATTGCCGGCATGCTGCTGCTGGGCGAGATCGCCGGCTCCTACCGCATCAGCGACATCCTCCAGGCCGGCGAGGCGATCCGCGCCTCGGCATCCTATGACCTGGCGCTGCTGCTGATCCTGGCCGGCGCCTTCACCAAGTCGGCACAGTTTCCCTTCCACTTCTGGCTGCCACACGCCATGGCGGCGCCGACACCGGTCAGCGCCTATCTGCACAGCGCGACGATGGTGAAGGCCGGCCTGTTCCTGATGGCGCGTCTCTGGCCGGTGCTCTCGGGGACCGAGCTCTGGTTCTATCTCGTGGCCGGCACCGGGCTGACGACCATGGTGCTGGCGGCCTGGATCGCGCTCTTCAAGAACGACCTGAAGGCGCTGCTGGCCTACTCCACCGTGAGCCACCTGGGGCTCATCACCATGCTGCTGGGCTTCGGCGAGCCCTATGCCGCGGTCGCCGCCGTCTTCCACATCCTCAACCACGCGACCTTCAAGTGCGCGCTCTTCATGACCGCGGGTATCGTCGACCACGAGACCGGAACCCGCGATGCCGAGAAGCTGGGCGGCCTGATGGTGCTGATGCCGATCACCGGTACGGTGGCGATGATCGCGTCGCTGTCGATGGCCGGGGTGCCGCCTTTCAACGGCTTCCTCTCCAAGGAGATGATGCTGGAGTCCGCCTGGCATGCCGGGGGCGACGGCGCCGTCTGGCTCTGGCCGCTGCTGGCCACCCTGGGGGCGCTCTTCTCGGTCGCCTACTCGCTGCGCTATGTCTGCCATGTCTTCCTCGGTCCGCGCCGGGCGCCCTATCCGCGGAACCCGCACGACCCGCCGCTCGGCATGTGGCTGCCGCCGGCCCTGCTGGCGGCGGCCGTCGTGGCCATCGGCCTCTTCCCCCAGACCATCGCCGGGTCGCTGGTGGCGACGACGTCGCAGGCCGTCATCGGCGGTGCCCTGCCGGAGTACAAGCTGGCGCTGTGGCACGGCCTCACCCCGGCGCTCTATCTCAGCCTGGCCGCCCTGGCCGGCGGCAGCCTGCTGCTGTGGCGCTACCGGGCGGCGCTGCGCCTGCGCCAGAGGCTGCCGCTGCCGGAGGCGAAGCGGCTGTTCGAGGGCGCCATCGACGGCCTCGTCCGGCTGGCACGCTTCGGCATCGACGGGCTGCACAACGGCAGCCTGCAGCGTGCCCTGGCTTTCCTGATCGGCGCCGCCATCGTGGTCGGCTATGGCGCCTTCTTCGGTGCCGAGCACGCCGCGGGCGAACGGCCGATGCTGCCGATGAACGGCGTCGCGCTGGTCGCCTGGCTCCTGCTGATCGGGGCCTGCGCCGCCATCGTCGTGCTGCACAGGCGCCGCCTGATGCTGCTGGTGATGATCGGCGTGATCGGGCTCTTCGTCTCGGTGGCCTTCCTTTATCTCTCCGCCCCCGACCTCGCCCTGACACAGATCTCGGTCGAGGTGGTGACGGTGATCCTGATGCTGCTGGCGCTCAACCTGCTGCCGAAGACGACGCCGCGGGAGAGCTCCGGCTTCCGGCGTGGCCGCGATGCGCTTCTGGCGTGCCTCTCCGGCCTCGGCGTCGGCTGGGTGGTGCTGGCGGTCCTGACCCGCGACGTCACCTCCATCTCCGCCTATCACCTGGCCAACTCCTACAGCGGCGGCGGCGGCACCAACGTGGTCAACGTCATCCTGGTCGACTTCCGCGGTTTCGATACCTTCGGCGAGATCATCGTCATCGGCATCGCGGCGCTGATCGTCTTCGCGCTGCTGGACAGTGCGCTGCGCGGCGTCGCCGGCCGGCGGCTGGCGAAGTGGACGGTCGACCAGCAGCGCTCGGCCGATCGCCACCCGCTGCTGCTGGTCGTCGGGACACGCATGCTGCTGCCCTTGGCGCTGCTGGTCGGCGTCTACATCTTCCTGCGCGGCCACAACGAGCCCGGCGGAGGGTTCATCGCCGGCCTGGTGGTCGCGATTGCCCTGGTGTCGCAGTACATGGCCAGCGGCTTCGGCTGGTCGCAGGCGCGCATGCGCATCGACTATCACGCCATCGTCGCCGCCGGCGTGCTGATCGCCGGCCTGACCGGCGTCGGGGCCTGGCTCGCCGGACGGCCGTTCCTGACCAGCGACTACGGCTATGTGACGCTGCCGCTGGTCGGAAAGTTCGAGCTCGCGACAGCGATGCTGTTCGATCTCGGCGTGTTCCTGGCGGTGGTCGGCGGCGTCATGCTGGCGCTGGCCAACCTCTCCCGCGTGGCCCGCAGCACACCGCGCGAGCCGCCCTCGGAGGACCCGATGGACGTCGACCCCTCGCAGTTTCCCGACCCGGCGGCCTTGCCGGCGGCGAAGCGGAGCTGAGGCGATGGAGATTCTGCTCGCCTCGGCTATCGGCGTCCTGGTCGCCGCCGGTGTCTATCTGATGCTCCGCGGCCGCACCTTCCCGGTGGTGGCCGGCCTGACGCTGCTTTCCTACGCGGTCAACCTGATGCTCTTCGCCATGGGCCGGCTGGTGATCGACCGGCCGCCGATCCTCAACGATTCCGGCCAGGGCTACAGCGATCCGCTGCCGCAGGCCCTGGTGCTGACCGCCATCGTGATCTCCTTCGGGATGACGGCGATGCTGGTCGTGCTGGTGCTGCGCGGCTATCTCGAGGTCGGCAACGATCAGGTCGACGGCGAGGCGGAAGAGGAGCTGCCGCCGCAATGAACCACTGGATCGTCGCGCCGATCGTGCTGCCGGCCCTGATGGCCGGATTCCTGGTACTCGTCGTCGGGCGCAACCCGCCCGCCGCGCGCGGCTTCTCGCTGCTGTCCCTGGCGGCGCAGCTGGCCATTGCCGTCAGCCTGCTGATGGCGGCCGATGGCGGCAAGCCGCAGGTCTACGAGCTCGGCAACTGGCCGGCGCCCTATGGCATCGTCATGGTGCTAGACCGCCTTTCGGCACTGATGCTGGTCCTGGCCGCGCTTATCGGCCTGGTCACGCTGCTCTATGCGAGCCGGGGCTGGGATCGCCGCGGCCGGCATTTCCACGCCCTCTTCCAGTTCCAGATGATGGGGCTGAACGGCGCCTTCCTCACCGGCGATCTCTTCAACCTCTTCGTCTTCTTCGAGGTCCTGCTGATCGCCTCCTACGGCCTGATGCTGCACGGCTCCGGCGCCGCGCGCCTGAAAGCCGGAACGCAGTACGTGGTGGTCAACCTGACCGGCTCGGCGCTGTTCCTGCTCGGTGTCGGCCTGATCTACGGCGTGACCGGCACGCTGAACATGGCCGATCTGGCGGAGAAGGTGCCGCTGGTCGCCGCCGGCGATGCGGCGATCCTGGAGACCGGCGGCCTGCTGTTGCTGCTGGTCTTCGCCATCAAGGCGGCCCTGGTGCCGCTGCACTTCTGGCTGCCGGGGACCTACGCCGCAGCCGCCGCTCCGGTGGCGGCGCTGTTCGCGGTGATGACCAAGGTCGGCGCCTACTCGATCCTCAGGGTCTACACGCTGATCTTCGGGGCCGAGGCCGGCTCCGCGGCCTGGCTGGCCCAGCCCTGGCTGATCCCGGCCGCCCTCGTGACCCTCACGCTGGGCGTCCTGGGGATGCTGGCGGCGCGCGATCTCGGCCGCCTCGTCGCCTTCTCCGTGGTGGCCTCGATGGGGATGCTGCTGACCGCGATCGGCGGCTTCACCGAGGCCTCGGTTACCGCCGGCCTCTACTACCTGATCCACTCGACGCTCATCACCGCCGGCCTGTTCCTGCTGGTCGAACTGATCGCGCGGCGCCGCGAGGGCCACGGTGGCGCCCTGGACGTGGCGCCGCGCTTCGCCCAGATGCGGGTGCTGGCGACGCTCTTCTTCCTCGGCGGCATCGCCTCCGCCGGCCTGCCGCCGCTCAGTGGCTTCATCGGCAAGCTGCTGATCCTCGACGGCTTGCGCGGCGATGCGGCGGTCGGCACGGTCTGGGGCGTGGTGCTGGCGACCTCGCTGCTGGCCACCATCGCCTATGCCCGCGCGGGATCGCTGCTGTTCTGGAAATCGACCGGCGAGGAGGGGGGGCTGGCGCCGCCCGACCCGGCCGAGGGGCAACTGCCGCTGATCGTAGCGGCCGCCTTGATCGCCATGACGGCCCTGCTGACGGTTTTCGCCGCGCCGGTGCAGGACTACCTCGCGGAGACCAGCCGCCAGCTTTTCGATCCGGTCGACTACATCGACGCGGTCCTCGGGCCGGGACGGGAGGGCTAGGATGCTCCGACGCCTGCTGCCCCATCCGCTGCTCTCGCTGACCCTGGCTGTGGTCTGGGTGCTGCTGAACAACGAGATCACGCCTGGCGTGGCGATTCTCGGGCTGCTGCTCGGCGTGGCGATCCCGCTCTTCACCTCGGTCTTCTGGCCGGCCACCCCGGCCTTGAAGAACTACGTGATGCTGGTCGAGTACGTGCTGATCGTGCTCTGGGACATCGTCGTCGCCAACGTCCAGGTCGCCTTCTGGATCCTCGCCCGGCGGCCGCGGTCGCTGCGCCCCGCCTTCGTGGTCGTGCCGCTGGAGATCGTCATGCCGGAGGCGATCACGATGCTGGCCGGGACCATCACCATGACCCCCGGCACCGTTTCCTGCGATCTCGGCGCCGACGGCCGTTCGCTGCTGGTCCACGGTCTTCACCTGCCGGACCCGGCGGCGACGGTGGCCGCGATCAAGCAGCGCTACGAGCGGCGACTGAAGGAGATCTTCGAATGATCGAGTGGGCCTGCTATCTGGCGTTCGGCGCGATCGCGCTGGCGCTGCTGATGAACCTCTGGCGCCTCGCGCTGGGACCGACCGCGCCCGACCGCATCCTGGCGCTGGACACCATGGTGGTGAACGTCATCGCCCTGATCATGGTCTACGGCATCTTCCACCGTTCGCTGTTCCAGTTCGAGGCGGCGCTGCTCTTTGCCATGGTCGGCTTCGTCTCCACCGTCGCCTTCTGCAAGTTCATCCTGCGCGGCGATATCATCGAGTAGGAGAGAGCCATGGACGTCATGATCGAACTGTTGGTCGCAGCGCTGATCGTCATCGGCGCCTTCTTCCTGCTGGTCGGCTCCTTCGGCCTGGTGCGGCTGCCCGACCTCATGATGCGGCTGCATGCGCCGACCAAGGCGACCACGCTGGGCGTGGGCAGTACCCTCATCGCCTCGATGCTGTTCTTCCTGCTGATCGACGGCCGGATGGCGATCCATGAGCTGGCGATCACCATCTTCCTCTTCCTCGCTGCCCCGATGACTGCCTACCTGATCGCCAAGGCTTTCATCCATCGGCATCTGCGGGACCCGAAGGCGCTGCCGCCGACGGAGCCGCCGGAGATCGGCTGGGCGACCTTCACCAAGCCGCACCACCAGGACGGCCCCTGAGCGGCACCGCGGCCGCCAGATTTCCCCGGATCCGCCACGGTTCCGCCACCGCGTCGGCGCCTCCTGCCGCCTCGGTACGGCGGGAGAGGT
The DNA here is from genome assembly GCA_942492185.1 of uncultured Alphaproteobacteria bacterium. GTDB lineage: Bacteria > Pseudomonadota > Alphaproteobacteria > Kiloniellales > JACOMY01 > CALOEA01. Next base: position 6,482 of record CALOEA010000048.1, on the reverse strand, counting down.
GCGATGCAGGCTCTATTGGTCAGCGAAGACTTCAATCTCTACTGGGGCGTCAGCATGACCGCCGCGGCCCTGCTCGGACTCGGCCTGATCTCATGGCGCGAGAAGCGCCTGCGCCGGCACCGCCGGCGTCACAGCCCGCCGCAGCGCCGCTGACGCTGCCGCAGCAGCGCTCTCAGGCGAAGGCCTCTTCCCAGCTGCCCTGCGTGGCGGCCTTGGAGTACTCGGTGGAACGATTCTCGAAAAAATTCGTGTGCTCCACCCCGTTCAGCATGGCGTCCAGCCAGGGCAGCGGGTTCTTCTCGACGCGATAGAGCGTCTGCAGGCCGAGCTGAACCAGCCGCCGATCGGCGATGTAGCGGATGTAGCGCTTCACCTGGGCCGCCTCGAGGCCCTCGACGCCGCCCATCTCGAAGGCGAGGTCGATGAAGGCATCCTCGTGGGTCACGATGGTCTCGCACGCACGATAGAGCTCGCGCTCGAACTGCGCCGTCCAGAGCTCCGGGTTCTCCGACACGAAGGTGCGGAACAGCCGGATGGCCGATTGGGTATGGAGCGTCTCGTCTCTGACCGACCACGAGACGATCTGCCCCATCCCCTTCATCTTATTGAACCGCGGGAAGTTCAGCAGGATCGCAAAGGAGGCGAAGAGCTGAAGCCCTTCCGTGAAGGCGCCGAAGACGGCAAGCGTCTTGGCGATATCCTCTTTGGTCTCCACGCCGAACTGCCGCATGTAGTCGTACTTGTCCTTCATCTCCTTGTAGTGGAAGAAGGCTGAGTACTCCGTTTCCGGCATGCCAATGGTATCCAGGAGGTGCGAATAGGCTGCGATATGCACCGTCTCCATGTTGGAGAAGGCGGCCAGCATCATCTGCACCTCGGTCGGCTGGAACACACGGGCATAATGCTTCATGTAGCAGTTGTTCACTTCGACGTCCGACTGCGTAAAGAAGCGGAAGATCTGCGTGAGCAGGTTTTGCTCCTCCGGAGTCAACTTCTGCTTCCAGTCCTTCACGTCGTCGGCCAGCGGCACCTCCTCCGGGAGCCAATGGATGCGCTGTTGCATTAGCCAGGCATCATAGGCCCAGGGGTATGCGAAGGGCTTATAGACCGACTTGGACTCAAGCAGGGACATCGGGAACGGAATCCTTCCGGATACGGTAGAGGAACTGCGTCTGCGGCCTACATTCCGCCGGTGCCGTTGCCGCCGATCGGCTTCGCCTCGACGGGCTTCGCCAGGGCGGGTTTGGCAGCGAGCGGTGCCGCAGCGGGAATACGCGGCTTTCTGGCAGCAGCCTTCTTCGCCGGCTTCTTGGCAGCGGCCTTCTTAGCGGGCTTCTTGGCGGCGGCCTTCTTCGCCGGCTTCTTGGCAGCGGCCTTTTTCGCCGGCTTCTTGGCGGCGGCCTTCTTCGCCGGCTTCTTGGCGGCGGCCTTCTTCGCCGGCTTCTTGGCGGCAGCCTTCTTAGCGGGCTTCTTGGCAGCCCGCCTTCTTCTTGGCTGGCTTCTTGGCAGCAGCCTTCTTCGCCGGCTTCTTGGCAGCCGCCTTCTTCTTGGCGGGCTTCTTGGCAGCGGCCTTCTTCGCAGGCTTCTTGGCAGCAGCCTTCTTCTTGGCCGGCTTCTTGGCAGCAGCCTTCTTTGCGGTCTTCTTCGCCGCAGGCTTCTTGGCAGCTGCCTTTTTCTTCGGAGCCGCTTTCTTCTTGGCGCCGGCAGGGGCCTTCGCAGGCACTGCGCGGACCTCACCGTCAACGAGGGTCTCAACGTCCATTGTGGTTCTCCTCTCCTCTCGTCCCCACCGATTAACGCCCCCGGGGACCGGGGGGCCGCGAGCCGGGTCGGCCCGCAAACCCGAGGAAAACGAACCAGTCGTCTGCTACCCCACCTGGTTTGCCTGTCAGAAGGTCATTGGCAGGAGAGGCACTCCTCGTAGTCATTGCCCGTCTCGGTCTGTGCCGCTACCGGACGGTCACGATGGTTGATGCGTCCGACCAGCGGCACCCCGATGACCGGGAGGCTGGCGTGGTCCGCCTGCGCCTTGTCGTGGCTGGCGGCTGACTCGGCGCGCTGGATCGATTTCGAGCGCAGGTAGTAGAGGCTCTTCACGCCCCGCTTCCACGCCATCAGGTGCAGCTGATGCAGGTCGCGCTTGTGGACGTTGGCCGGCAGGAAGATGTTCAGCGACTGCGCCTGGCAGATCTCCGGCGCGCGGTCGGCGGCATGTTCGATCAGCCAGCGCTGGTCGATCTCGAAGGCCGTCTTGAAGAGGTCCTTCTCGTCCTGGCTCAGGAAGTCCAGGTGCTGCACCGAGCCTTCATTCAGCGTGATCGAGGTCCAGGTGTCCTCGTCGTTGTGCCCCGTCTCCTCCAGCAGGTTCGCCAGGTACTTGTTGCGTACGTTGAAGGAGCCGGAGAGCGTCTTGTGGGTGAAGGAGTTGGCGGCGTTGGGCTCGATGCCGGGCGAGGCGCCGCCGCAGATGATCGAGATCGAGGCGGTCGGAGCGATCGCCAGCTTGTTCGAGAAGCGCTCCATGATACCGAAGTCGGCGGCATCGGGGCAGGCGCCGCGCTCTTCCGCCAGCAGCTTGGAGGCGATGTCGGCCTGCGCGCGCACGTGCTTGAAGATGCGCTTGTTCCACACCTTCGCCATCACGCCCTCGAGCGGGATGCGCTGCTGCTGCAGGAAGGAGTGGTATCCCATGACGCCCAGGCCGACCGAGCGCTCGCGCATCGCGGAGTACCGCGCTCGCGCCATGGCGTCCGGCGCCTTCTCGATGAAGTCGGTGATGACGTTGTCGAGGAAGCGCATGATGTCGGGAATGAACCCGGCCTCTTCCTCCCACTCGAAGAAGGTCTCCAGGTTGAGCGAGGAGAGGCAGCAGACGGCGGTGCGCTCTTCGCCGAGATGGTCGAGGCCGGTCGGCAGCGTGATCTCGCTGCAGAGGTTCGACATCTTCACCGTCAGGCCGGCGAGCTTGTGATGCTCCGGAATGGCGCGGTTCACCGTGTCGCCGAAGATGACGTAGGGCTCGCCGGTCTCGACCCGCGCGGTCAGGATGCGGATCCAGAGGTCGCGGGCGCGGATCTTGCGCACGACGTGCTTGTCCTTCGGGCTCTTCAGCGCCCAGTCGAGGTCCTGCTCGACCGCGCGCATGAAGTCGTCGGAGACCACGATGCCGTGATGCAGGTTCAGTGCCTTGCGGTTCGGATCGCCGCCGGTCGGGCGGCGCATCTCGACGAACTCCTCGATCTCCGGATGATCGACCGGCATGTAGCAGGCGGCCGAGCCGCGGCGCAGCGAGCCCTGCGAGATCGCAAGCGTCAGCGAGTCCATGACGCGGATGAAGGGGATGACGCCAGAGGTCTTGCCGTTGAGGCCGACCTTCTCGCCGATCGAGCGCAGGTTACCCCAGTAGCTGCCGATGCCGCCGCCCTTCGCCGCCAGCCAGACGTTCTCGTTCCAGAGCCCGACGATGCCGTCGAGCGAATCGGAGGCCTCGTTGAGGAAGCAGGAGATCGGCAGGCCGCGCTTGGTGCCGCCGTTCGACAGCACCGGGGTCGCCGGCATGAACCAGAGGCGCGAGACGTAGTCGTAGAGACGCTGCGCGTGCGGCGTGTCGTCGGCGTAGTGGGCGCAGACGCGGGCGAAGAGATCCTGGAAGGACTCGCCCTCGAGCAGGTAGCGGTCGGCCAGCGTCGCCTTGCCGAATTCCGTCAGCAGCGAATCGCGGGAGCGGTCCATGTGGACCACGACGCCCCGATCGTTCTGGAAGGTATCGCGGACGTTGTCGCCGCCCAGCAGCGACTCGTCCTGTGCCTTGGCCTTCGCTTCGGCCACGGCATCGGTAACCTGGCGGGGGGCGGTGACCCGATGGCTTTCGGACAGGTTGGAGGCAGCGTTGTCCACAGCATCGCCGCCCATATCGATGTCGGCTTTGTCCTGTAGAAAAGCCACCCCGTCCATGCCGTCTCTCCCCCTGCCCACAGCCTGTGGATAACTCACTACGAAATCCGGGGGTAACTACAAGATGTTTGGTGTCCCCGATCCCCGGACGCAAAATGTAGAGCAGTGACCTTTCGATGTCATCCGATTTGTGACGACTTCGCGCCATTTTCTGTCTCTGTTTGAAGATGAATTGCCCACACCCGGCGCGGTCAAACCACAAGGGCGATGAGGGCGGTGCCCTGGAGTGCTATTCGATGAGCATGAAGCGTCTCGCGATCGCCCGCCTGTGGCACGAGGGAAACTCCTTCGCGCCGCGTCCGACCGGTCTGGCCGAGTTCAAGTCGCGCGAGTGGAGCGGCGGCGAGGCGGCGCGCCAGTTCTATCGCGGCAGCGAGACCGAACTCGGCGCCGCGGTGGCCTTCCTCGCGGCGCATCCGCGGATCGAGGGCCGCTTCCTGCGCACCGCCGGAGCGCCGCCGGGCGGGCCGCTGGAGCAGCCGTTCTTCCAATCGCTCGTCGCCGAGATCGTGGCGCCGCTGGCGGCGGAACGCTGGGATGGTGTCTACCTCTCGCTGCACGGCGCGCTGCTCGCGGCCGAGGAACCGCTCGCCGACCTGGTGCTGCTGCAGCGCGTTCGCGACGCCATCGGCGACACGCCGCTGGCGGTCACCTTCGATCTGCATGCCAATCTTGCGCCGGCGATCGGGCCGCTGGTCGACATCCTGGTCGGCTACAAGACCTACCCGCACGTCGACATGGCGGCGACGGCCGCCAAGGCGCTGGGGTTGCTGCAGCGACTCTGGGCCGGCGAGATTCGGCCCTGCTGCCGCATCGCCAAGGCCGGCGCGCTGCTGTCCAGCCACGCCATGCGCAGCGATGCCGGCCCGATGGCCGAGATCGAGGCCGTGGCGGCGGCTGCCGAACGCGACGCCGGCGCCTTGGACATCACGCCGTTCGGCGGCTTTGCATACGGTGACACACCGGCGGCCGGCGCCTCGGTTGCGGTGACCGTCGATGGCGATCCCGCGGCGGCCGATCTCTTGGCGCGCAGCGTTGCGTCGGCGATGCGCGAGCGGCGCGATGCCTTCCGCGTGAGCCTGCCGACGGCGGCGGCTGCCCTGGCCAGGGCGCAGACGCTGGCCGGACCGGTGGCCGTCCTCGAGCCGGCCGACAATCCGCTCTCCGGGGGTGCAGCCGACACCACCGGCCTGCTGCGCGCCCTGCTGGCCCTGCCGCAGCCGGGCCGGGCGGTCTTCGCCTTTCTCTGCGACCCCGACCTGGTGGCGCGCGCCGCCGCCGCGGGGCCCGGCGCGCGTCTCGCCGTGTCGCTCGGTGCCCGGCTCTGCCGCGACTACGGCGAAGCGGTCGAGGCCGAGGTCACGGTGCTGCGCCTCACCGACGGCCGCTTCGTCAATCGCGGGCCAATGGAGGCCGGCCTGGCGGTCGCGATGGGGCCGACCGCGATGCTCGGTCTCGAGGGGATCGAACTGGTGATCACCAGCTCCTGCCACGCGGTGAACGACCCGGCCTGGTTTGCCCTCCATGGCATCGAGCCGGCCACGCTCGATCTCCTCTGCGTCAAGGCGAAGAATCACTTCCGCGCCGCCTTTGCCGGCAGCTTCGCGGCGCTGCTCGACTGCGACACCCCGGGGCCTGCGGGGCTGGACCTCGCGCGGCTGCCGTTTCGTCATCTGCCACCGGAGCTGCGGGAGGGCCTTGCCTGATGTGTGGACGCTTCTCCCTCACGACGCCGCTGGAGGGCCTGCGCGCGCTTTTCGGCTTCGAAGAGCTGCCCAACCTTGCGCCGCGCAGCAACATCGCGCCGACGCAGAGTGTCGCGGCGATCCGCCAGGACGAGGAGGGCGGCCGCCACCTGGCCGCGCTGCGCTGGGGTCTGGTGCCCGCCTGGGCCAAGGACCTTTCGATCGGCGCCCGTATGATCAACGCCCGTGGCGAGACCCTGGCCGAGAAGCCGGCCTTTCGCGCCGCCTTCAAGCAGCGCCGCTGCCTGATCGCGGCGGATGGCTTCTATGAGTGGCAGACCCTGGGGAAGGGGGCGAAGCAACCCTATCGCATCGAGTTCTCAGGCCGCCCGCCCTTCGCCTTCGCCGGTCTGTGGGAGCGTTGGCGCGACCCGGCGGCGGCCGACCGCGAGAGCCAGGTGGAGAGCTGCACCATCGTGACTGTCGCGGCGAACGAAACGCTGCGGCCGCTGCACGACCGCATGCCGGTGATCCTGGCGCCGGAGGATTTCTCCGGCTGGTTGGCACCCGGCAGCGATCCGGCGACCCTGCAGGCGCTCTTGCGCCCCTGGCCGGACGAGGGTGGCGCCTATGGGCCCTTGTCGCTCTATGCCGTTTCCACGGCGGTGAACAAGGTCGCGAACGACGGCCCGGAGTTGCTCCTGCCGCTCGACGAGCGGCCGCGGCAGGGCACTTTTCTCTAGGTTTCCTGCGGCGCCGCTTTTGCAGCCCGCATCAAAGGGGGCGGTGGGCTTGGTTGGCGCCGCCGCAGTCCCGCCATCATGCTGCCGTGGCGTCTCCTTG
>CALOEA010000047.1:0-34056 GCA_942492185.1 uncultured Alphaproteobacteria bacterium | reverse complement strand
GTTGCCCCCAGGTCAACATGTCCCTGTGGCGTTGACGCCACAGGGACGGGAGGGGGCATGGGGCAGGGGACTTCAAAATTGATTTTGTATAATTTTCTGTAACCATTTGTTTTGCATGGTGTTACATCCTGTGATTGTCGTCCGGTGTTCAGATTTTTTGGCGCATGGCGGGGTTTGGCATTCAGTCTGCTTTACACCCTGTCACGATGCCTGAACGACAAACACAAACACACACAGGAGACAACACCATGAAGACCAACACCACCAACATCATCAACACACTGTGGAACGACGAAGCCGGTTTTATTGTTTCGGCCGAACTCGTCCTGGTTGCCACCATCGGCGTGATTTCGCTCGTCGTGGGACTTTCCGAGGTCGCCTTTAACGTCAATCAGGAACTCGAAGACGTCGGCCTGGCCTTCGGCAGCATCAATCAGACTTACATGTACAAAGGGGTCGCGGGTGCCAAAGGCAAAGCCCGGCAGTACCTTCTGGGACTTCCGTGACGATTGCGACGGCGAATGCGACCTGACCTGCAGCGTCGCCCCGCAAGGTGAAGATCGCGGATACTAAGAAGATGCCAAGGAGAGGGACTGACCATTCTCTCCAGCACTCATCCTTCGCCCTGAACTCTCGACCATTCTCCCTCCCTGTCTCGAACTGACCACTCGAGACAGGGATTTTATAAACACAGTCTGTTCGATATCGACGCCGAGACTGAAAGAGACGGCTTGAACGTACGAGTTGTCTCTCCCATTCTCTCCCCATCGTGCCATCACCGAAACACCCCTAAAGACAAGGAGACCATTCTATGCAACTCTTGAAAACTTTATGGCACAACGACGCTGGTTTTATCATCTCGGCGGAACTGGTGCTCATCGCCTCGATCGCCGTGCTCTCGCTCGTCGTGGGACTCACCGAAGTCTCGTACGGCATCAACAACGAACTCGAAGACGTCGGCTCGGCGTTCGGATCGGTCAATCAGTCGTATCGTTACAACGGTGTCGCGGGACACAAAGGCAAAGCCTGGGGAAGCGCCTTCTGGGACTACCGCGACGACTGCGACGGCGAATGCGATATCAGTTGCGATCGCAGCTACCCGCAACCCGAAGACCCGAAAGGTCCGCACAATGGCCGCTAAAGAAGACACATGAAATCAGGCATCGAGCTGGTGTTAGCTCCGAGACGCCCTCCGTTGCGGGGGCGTCTTTTGCTGCGCGCTGTGGAGTATCAGCCGAAGATTGCCGTTACCGGGTGTCCCTCTTCGATCAACTGAACCGGTCGGCCTTGTGCATCCGGAACACGAAGTTCGGGGTCGACCCCCAGGGCATGGTAAATCGTCGCGGCGAGATCTTCCGGAGTCGTGGGATTGTCCACGGGATATGCGGCGTCCTTGTCCGATCCGCCGTACATCGTGCCGCCACGAACCCCGCCGCCGGCGAGTACGACCGGGAAGAGTGTGCTCCAGTGACTGCGGCCCCAATTGCCGTTGGCTTGCGGAGTGCGTCCCATCTCGCCGATGGCGATAACCAGCGTTTCGTCAAGTAGACCTCGTTCTTCAAGATCGGAGATCAGCGCCGCCGCCCCTTGATCGAATGTCGGTAGCAGATGGTTTTTCACATCGTCGCTGTTGCGATGAGAATCCCAACTGTAACCATCGACGCAATCGTAATGCACGGTGACAAATCGCGAACCGGCTTCGATGAACCGTCGGGCCATCAGGCACGATTGTCCAAACAAATGCCGACCATACTTATCGCGCAGCACATCGGGTTCGCGGCGGATATCAAGTGTCGATCGTGTTTTTTCGGAACTGACAAGAGCAAGAGCCCGCTGCTGAAACCGATCGTATACAAATTCCTGTTTGCTTACATCGGCGAGACTGCGCTGATCGTCGAACTGTTCGAGCAGCGATTTGCGACGGACAATGCGATCGAGCTGCAAAGTGGCATCACTCGCCAGCCCTTCGATGTCGAACGTGAGTTCCTCATCGGTACAGTCGCGCCAGTAAGGGTTGTCTTTCAGGTCGCGTTTGTCGACCTGAGTCGTCAGCGGATTATACGATTGCCCAAGCCAGCCGGAGTGCTCACCGGGCCGGCGATACATCCCTGCCTCCTGCAAACGGCCGAGTGAATTCGGTAACACGACATAACTGGGAAGATCGCGCTCGAGACCGCCAGGAGTGTGCTGTGTCTGATATTCGACGACCGAACCGATCGACGGCCAATCTTTCGGCGTGGGATTGAAACCACCACCGATGGGAACATGCCAGATCTTACCGGTCTGGATGTAGTGTCCACCGCCGCTGTGGTCGTTGAACGTGTGCGTCATCGAGCGAAGCACGCAATACTTGTCGGAAAGATCCGCAAGGTGCGGCAGATGTTCGCTGATCATCAAACCCGGGGTACGACAATCGATCGGTTTGAACGGTCCGCGAATGCGATCGGGGGCTTCGGGCTTCATGTCGAACGTCTCGAGCTGACTCGGTCCGCCGAACAAGAACAAAAAAATCACCGATTTTGCACGTCCGAAGTTCGGTGCCGAGACCGCCTCCGCTTGCAGTAACTTGGGGAGAGTCAATCCCAAGAGACCCGCTCCCCCCACCTGCAGTAACTGCCGGCGTTGAATTTTTTCGCAGGTGATTCGATTCGTGGAGTTAATCGAGAGCATAACGGTCCTCACGATTTGCGAGTCATCTCAACCAAAAAGAAACATGTATCCTCATTTATATATCAAATCGGCAGGGAGACTCAATTGAAACTTCCGAAATATCCTTTCCCAAAGAGCAGGAAGTCAGGTCCACGAAGTCGCAACGTTCGGCGAAGGGGATCGTGCCGACGTCCGCAATTGCCTCCCGGCCGATCACGCTGGCTGCAGCCTCGACCGGGGTGAGGAGAAGGCTTCCATGTCGCCTTCCCAGACCTCGACGCACTGCGCCATCAGCTCGCGCATCGCCGGCTGGTAGTAGTTGTTGCGCACCACGCCGCAGGCGATGCCGGAGGCGCCGGCGCCGATGCCGCCCTTGTCGACCACCAGGATGTCCTGGCCGCCGCCCTTGCCCTGGGCCTCCAGCTTGGCCGCCAGGTGCCAGGCGGTGGAGAGGCCGTGAATGCCGGCGCCGATGATGACGTACTTGACCTTGCTTGGCATCGCCATGGGAAGAGACTCCTTGCGGGGACCGGCGGTGTCCGCGCCTCGCGGCGACCGTCCCTCGTCATTCCGATGGTCGCAAGTGATAGGTGCGCCGGCCGGGCCGTACCGTTCCGCTCACGACGTTTCCGCGTCCGCAGCCGACGGGCGGGGTCGCTCAGCCGGGCGCCTGCCCGGCGACCTCCTGCAGCAGCGCGGCGACTGCCGCCGGCGTCAGCAGGCCCTCGTCTTCGGCCTGCGCCAGCAGCGGCTGCCCGGCGGCCGCGGCACGCTTCACCAGCGCCGCGGTCGCCGCATAGGCGCTGCCGCGGCCAGCAGCACCGTCAGCGCGTCGAGGCCGCCATGGCGCCGGTCTGCTCCGGATCGGCCTCCAGCCCGGCGATGCAGCGCTCGGCGACCAGCGTCACGGCGGCAGCGAAGAGCCGGAGGCCATCGAACAGGCCCACAGCCATCGCCGGCTCGTAGGCATTGATCGCGAGCTGGCCCAGCGATGCCAGACGCGCCACCGTGGCATGGCGGCCCTCGACCAGCGCGGCGGTCTGCACCAGCAGCATCGGCATCACCGGGTTGACCTTGCCGGGCATCATCGAGGAGCCGGCCTGCAGCGCCGGCAGGCGGATCTCGCCGAGGCCGCCGGCCGGCCCGGAGGCCAGGATCTGCAGGTCCTGCCCGAGCTTGCCCAGCGCCTGCGCGGCGATGCAGAGCTCGGCCGAGAGGCGGGCCAGGCCATCGCCGCTGGCCAGCGCGTCATAGGGATCGGCGGCGGTCTCCAGCCGCAGGCCGGTCAGGCGGCGGAGGGCGGCCAGCGCGCGGGCGCGATAGCCGGGCGGCGTGCCCCAGCCGGCACCGACCGCGGTGCCGCCCAGCGGCAGTTCGCGCAGTGCCGCAGCGCGCGCCTCCAGCTCGCTACCCAGCCGCCAGGCGATGGACGCCTGGCCGCCGAACCAGCGCCCCAGCGTCGTCGGCTGGGCGTCGTTCAGGCAGGTGCGCGCCAGGTGGGGAAGGGCGGCGAAGTCGCCGGCCTTCTCGTCCAGCCGGGCGGCCAGGGTGCGCAGCGCGGCCACCGCCGGCTGGGCGAGCCGCCGGGCGGCCAGGATATCCACGAAGCCGATTGCATCAACCTCAATCCCGCCACAAACATCATGAACCCGAAAGCCGAAGCCGCATTGGCATCGGGGCTGGGTTCACGCCCGTCGCTCGGCTACCCCGGCGACAAGTACGAGATGGGGCTGGAGGCGATCGAGGAGATCGAGGTGATCGCCGCCGAACTCGCCTGCGAGATTTTTCAGGCCAAGTATGCGGAAATCCGGGTCGGCTCCGGAGCCTTGGCCAATCTTTATGCCTTCATGGCGACCACGAAACCGGGCGACGCCATCATCGTGCCGCCGGCCAGCGATCGGCGGCCATGTCACCCATCACGCGGCCGGCTGCGCCGGGCTGTATCGGCCTGAAGATCCACGCGGCACCGGTGGATGCCGACGGCTACACCGTCGATCTGGACGCGCTGCGCGACGTCTGGCCCAGCAAGTCAAACCGGCCCTGATCACCATCGGCGGCAGCCTGAACCTGTTCCAGCATCCGCTCGCCGAGGTCCGCGCCATCGCCGACGAGGTGGGCGCGAAGGTGCTGTTCGATGCCGCGCACCTCAGTGCGGGATGATCGCCGGCGGCGCCTGGCCAACCCGCTGGCCCAGGGCGCGCAACTGATGACCATGAGCACCTACAAGAGCCTCGGCGGCCCCGCCGGCGGGCTGATCGTCACCAACGATGCGGAGATCGCCGAACGGCTCGACCGGATCGCCTTCCCCGGCATGACCGCCAACTTCGATGCTGGCACCATGGTCTTGGCACTCCTCAAATACGGCCTGCGTGGGCAATACGTCCCGCGGCCCGACTTCCGGTACGCGCCGGAACTGAAGCCCTCCTATGACGTCGTCATCATCGGCGCCGGGGGACATGGCCTGGCGACCGCCTACTACCTGGCGAAGGACTGGGGCATCCGGAACGTCTGCGTGCTGGACCGCGGCTACCTGGCCGGCGGCAATACCGCGCGCAATACCGCGGTCATCCGCTCCAACTACATCACCCCGGAGTCGGTGCGCTTCTACAAGGAGAGCGTCGAGCTCTACCAGAACCTCTCGACCGAGCTCGACTACAACCTGATGTTCACGCAGCGCGGCCAGCTGACGCTCGCGCACTCCGACGCCACGATGCGCACCTTCCGCATGCGCGCCGAGGTCGGCAAGCACCTCGGCACCGCCATCGAGATGGTCGATCGCAAGCAGATCCGCGAGATCGTCCCGAGCCTGAACATGCCGGAGGACCACCGCTTCCCGATCCTCGGCGGGCTGTGGCACCGCGATGGCGCCACCGGCCGGCACGACGCCGTCGCCTGGGGCTATGCCGCGCGCGCCATGGAACGCGGCGTCGAGGTGCATCAGCGCACCGAGGTGACCGGCATCCTCAAGGAGGGCGACCGCGCCGTCGGCGTCGAGACCAACCGCGGCACCATCCGCGCCGGCAATGTCATCCAGGCGGTCGCCGGCATGTCCTCGGTGGTGGCGAAGATGGCCGGCTTCCGCCTGCCGATCCGCAGCTATCCGCTGCAGGCCATGGTGACGCAGCCGCTGAAGCCCTTCCTCGACCCGCTGGTCTCCTCCTCCGGGCTGCATGCCTACGTCTCGCAGACCTCGCGCGGCGAACTGGTGATCGGCGGCGGGTCCGACCCCTACGAGCTCTACTCCACCCGCTCGACGCTCGACCTCAAGGAGAGCCTGATCGGCCACACGCTGGAGCTCTTCCCCTTCCTCGCCGGCGTGCGGCTGCTCCGGCAGTGGGCCGGCATCACCGACATGACGCCGGACTACAGCCCGGTGATGGGCGACAGCCCGCTGCGCAACTACTGGCTCGACGCCGGCTGGGGCACCTGGGGCTTCAAGGCGACGCCGGTCGCCGGCAAGCGGATGTCGGAGTGCGTCGCGCACGAGAAGGTGCCGGCGATTCTCGAGCCCTTCCGCTACAGCCGTTTCAAGACCTTCGACCTCGTCAACGAGATGGGCGCGACGGCGGCCAGTCACTAGGCCGGCATGCTTTTAGGACCTGCACGATGAAGATCATGACCTGCCCGCTGAACGGGCCGCGCAACATCTCCGAGTTCGCCCCCTTCGGCGAGGTCGTCATGCAGCCCGATCCGCGCGACCTGCCGGACGAGGCCTGGGCCGACCACATCTTCCTCTCGAACAACACCGCCGGCGTGGTGCGGGAGTGGTGGTGCCACGTCGCCACCAGCTACTGGTTCATCGCCGAGCGCAACACCGTGACCGACGAGATCCTGCGGACCTATGCACCCGGCGAGCTCTTCAAGCAGCGGGTCGACTTCCAGAAACGCGAGGCCGAATGACATGAGCGCAGGCAAGAACCGTCTGGCGGCGCCCGCCGGCCTGCTGGTCGACCATGGCCGCACGGTGACCTTCTCGTTCCAGGGCAAGGACTACACCGGGCTTGCCGGCGACACGGTGGCCTCGGCCCTGGCCGCCAACGACGCCTGGCTGCTCTCGCGCTCCTTCAAGTACCACCGCCCGCGCGGCGTGCTCACCATGGCCGGGCAGGACGCCAACACGCTGGTCCAGCTGAAGGACGAGCCGAACGTGCTGGCCGACCGCCTGCCGATCGCCGAGGGGCTGGAGGTCGCGGCGCAGAACTACAAGGGGTCGCTCGAGCGCGACCGCGACATGATCATCGACCGCTTCTCGCGCTTCCTGCCGGTCGGCTTCTACTACCGCACCTTCTTCCGCCCGCGCTTCGACCGCTGGTGGGAGCCGCTGATCCGGCGGAAGGCGGGCCTCGGCAAGGCCAACCTGGCGGCGCACCACGGCTACTACGACAAGCAGTACCTCTTCTACGACGTGGTGGTGGTCGGCGGCGGCGCGGCCGGCATGAACGCCGCCCTGGCGGCGGCCGCGGCCGGCGCCGAGGTGCTGCTGGTCGAGGAGAACCCGGTCCTCGGCGGCGCGCTCTGCTATGCCCGCTTCGCCGCTGCCGGTCCGGCCGATGGCGGACGGCGCGAGGCGCTGGTCGCCGCGGTCGAGGCGGAGCCGCGCATCACCGTGATGACCGACGCGGTCTGCAACGGCTGGTTCGCCGACCACTACCTGCCGGTGATCAAGGGCGACCGCCTCTACAAGGCGCGGGCGAAGCAGCTGGTGCTCGCCATGGGCTCGATCGAGCAGCCGGCGCAGTTCCGCAACAACGACCTGCCGGGCATCATGCTGGGCTCGGCGGCGCAGCGGCTGATCCGGCTCTATGGCGTGCGGCCGGGGCAGCGCGCCGTGGTGCTGGCGGGCAATGGCGAGGGCTATGCCGTCGCGCTCGACCTGGCCGATGCCGGCGTCGAGGTGGCGGCCATCGTCGAGCTGCGCGCCGAGGCCGATCGCGGGACCTTCGCCCAGGCCGCGGCCGAGCGCGGCATCAGGATCGTCGCCAACCACTGCGTCAGCGAAGCGATCGGCACGCCCGGCCTGCTGCACCTGCGCGCCGTCATGGTCAGCCGGGTCAGCGGCCCCGGGACCTTCGCGGCCGGCGCCGAGCGCATCGACTGCGACCTGCTGGCGATGTCGGTCGGCTACACGCCGACCTATCAGCTCGCGCTGCAGGCCGGCGGCCAGCTGTCCTACGACGACGAGGCGGCGCACTTCACCATCTCGCGCCTGCCGCCGATCGTGCAGATCGCCGGCTCGTTGAACTCGACCTATGCCCTGGAGGCCGTGGAGGCCGAGGGCCGCCACGCCGGCTGGCAGGCGGCCAAGGCCGCCGGCCTGGAGGCCGGCGAGGAGCCGAGCGTGCCGGCGGAGCGCGGCCACCTCGGGGTCAACCACCCCTGGCCGATCTTCAAGCATCGCCGCGGCAAGGATTTCGTCGACTTCGACGAGGACCTGCAGGTGAAGGACATCGTGAACGCGGTGGCCGAGGGCTACAACGAACTGGAGCTGGTCAAGCGCTTCTCCACCGTCGGCATGGGGCCGAGCCAGGGGCGCCACGCCGCGCTGGTGACCGCGCGCCTGGTGGCCAAGGCGACCGGCCGCACTGTCGCCGAGACCGGCGTCACCACCGCGCGCCCGCCCTTCAGCGCCGAGACGCTGGGCGTGCTGGGCGGCCGCGGCTTCGACCAGGAGCGCTTCACCGCCATGCACCATCGCCACAGGGAGGCCGGCGCGCAGATGATGCCGGCCGGCCTCTGGTGGCGCCCGGCCTACTATGGCGCCCCGGAGACGCGCGGCGAGGCGATCCTCGCCGAGGTCCGCAACGTGCGCCAGAACGTCGGCATGATCGACGTCTCGACCCTGGGCGGGCTGGAGATCCGCGGCCCCGACGCGGCCGAGTTCATGAACCGCCTCTACACCTTCGCCTACATGAAGCAGCCGGTCGGCCGCTCGCGCTACGTGCTGATGACCAACGAGCAGGGCGTGGTGATCGACGATGGCGTCGCCTGCCGCCTGGCCGAGCAGCACTTCTACGTCACCGCCACCACCTCCGGCGTCGACCGCGTCTATCGCAACATGCTGTGGTGGAACGCGCAGTGGCGCCTCGACGTCGATGTCGCCAACGTCACCGCCGCCTACGCCGGCGTCAACGTCGCCGGGCCGAAGTCGCGCGCGGTGCTGCAGGCGCTGGACTGCGACCTCGATCTCTCCGCCGAGGCCTTCCCCTACATGGGCCTGCGCGAGGGCCATATCGCCGGCATCCCGGCGCGCTTCATGCGGGTCGGCTTCGTCGGCGAGCTGGGCTACGAGATCCATGTCCCGGCCTCGCTGGGCGAGGCGCTCTGGGACCGCCTCATGGAAGCCGGCAAGCCCTTCGGCATGACGCCCTTCGGCGTCGAGGCGCAGCGCGTGCTGCGCCTGGAGAAGGGCCACATCATCATCGGCCAGGACACCGACGCCATGACCACGCCGGACGAGGTGGCGATGGCCTGGGCGGTCTCCGGCAAGAAGCCCTTCTTCGTCGGCCAGCGCTCCATCGAGCTGCGGCGCAAGCACCCCTCGAAGCGCAAGCTGGTGGGCTTCACGCTGCCGAAGGGCGATGCGGTGCCGGAGGAGTCCAATCTGGTCCTCAAGGGCGAGACCGTTGCCGGCTTCGTCACCTCGGCGGCGCTCTCGGAGGCCTGCGGCGCGGTGATCGGCCTGGCCTACGCGCCGGCCGAGGCCGAAGGTCGGCGGCACGATCACCTCGCTGATCAAGTGCACCACCGGCCGGCGGGCTGGAGCCACGGTGGTGGCAAGCCGCACTTCTACGACCCGGACAACAAGCGCCAGGAGATGTGATCGCCCATGGTCGAACCGCTAGCCAACTTCGCCGCTCCTTCGCGCTGGCGCAAGACTCGGAGGCCGCCGGCGCGCGCTTCGGCGAACTGGCCGGCGCCGCCGTCGCCATGGGTTATGCCAACGTCACCGACGAGCTGGCGACCGCCCGCCTGATGGGGCTGGCCGACCTCTCGCCGCTGCCGCGCTGCGGCTTCAAGGGCACCGGCACGGCCGACTGGCTGGCGGCCCAGGGGCTCGCCGTGCCGAAGTCGCCGAACCACGCGACCCTGCAGGGCGACGGCTCCTATGCGCTGCGTCTCGCCGCCAACGAGATCTTCCTGCTGGGCGATCTCGGCGGGGAGGGCGCCCTCGGCCGGAGGCTGACGGCGGCCTGGCAGGGCGAAAGCCAGCCACCGGCGGCGCCGCGCGGCTGGCCGCTGCCGCGCCAGGAAAGCCACTGCTGGTTCCTGGCGACCGGCGACCATGCTGCCGAGATGTTCGCCAAGCTCTGCGGCGTCGACCTGCGCCCGGCGCAGTTCCCCGACCACCACCTGGCGCAGACCTCGGCCGCCAAGATGTCGGCGATCATCGCGCGCCAGGACCTCGGTGGCACGCTGGCCTATCACCTGCTCTGCGACAGCGCCTCGGCCGAGTACATGTGGGACTGCCTGCTCGACACCATGGCCGAGTTCAACGGCGGCCCGGTCGGCCTGGAGGCGGTGCGGGGGCTCGCCGGCTGATGGCCACGCCGCCGATCACCCGCTATCTCGCCGGCCAGGACGTGCCCTGGCGCGCCAAGGGCGAGAACTACTGGGAGGCGACGCTGCACGAGGACCCAGCCAAGGGCGAGCGCACGCTGCTCATGCGGATGGCGCCCGGCGCGGCCTTTCCGCTGCACGGACATGCCGGCGAGTGGGAGCAGATCTACATCCTCTCCGGCTCCTTCTACGACCAGAACCGGACCCTGCGGGCCGGCGACTACGCCTGCCGCGAGCCGGGCGCCCCGCACAGCAGCCACAGCGACGAGGGTTGCGTGGCGCTGCTGATCTACACGCGCGACTGATCCCGCTGGCCACCGCCTCCCTTGACCCCATTGCTGCGGCGCAGCAGACTTTCCTCCCAGTGAATCCCTTTTCACAGGAGAGCGCGCCGATGGACACCACCGAACTCAAGGACCGGATGGCCGAGGGAACGCTCTCCCGGCGCCAATTGATGCAGACTCTTGGCGCCGCCGGCCTCGCGCTGGCCGCCCTGCCCCTGGGGCCGCGCGGTGCCCGCGCGTCGGGCGAGGTCACGCTGATGACCTGGGTCGGCTACGACGTGCCGGAGACCATGCAGGCCTACGTCGACAAGTACGGCGGCATGCCGAACATCTCCCTCTTCGGCGAGGAGGAGGAGGGGCTGCAGAAGATGCGCGCCGGCTTCACGCCCGACCTCTCCCACCCCTGCAACTACTCGATCGGCCGCTGGCGCCGCTCCGGTCTCTTCAAGCCGCTCGACAGCAGCCGGCTCAGCAACTACCCGGACCTCTTCGAGGAGCTGAAGACGATCCCGCAGAGCAACGACGCCGAGGGGACCTGGTTTTTTCCCTTCGAGTGGGGCACCTCCTCGGTGCTCTTCCGCACCGACCTCGCGCCGGAATACGCCGGCGTGGAGAACAACAGCTGGAAGATCCTCTTCGACCCGAAGTACGCGAACCGGCTGGGGGTGTTCGATGCGGTCGACGGTGCGGTGATCGTCGCCGCCCTGGTGGCGGGCGTGCCCGACCCCTTCAACATGAACGACGAAGAACTGGCCGAGGTGAAGGCCCTGATGGTCGAGCAGCGCAAGGTCTTGCGCACCTACTGGACCGACGTGGCCTCGATCGAGCAGGGGCTGGCCAGCGGCGAGATCGTCGCCAGCTATGCCTGGCCCTATTCCGTCGCCGCGCTGCAGGCCCAGGGCGTGCCGGTGGAGTACATGATCCCCAAGGAGGGCATCCTGACCTGGGCCTGCGGCCTGATGGTGCTGAAGGAGCATCCCGGCCCGGAGGATGCGATCTACGACCTGATCGACGCCATGCAGTCGCCGGAGACCGGCGCCTGGCTGATCGCCAACCTCGGGCTCGGTCACGCCAACCGCAAGTCCTTCATCGGCGCCGACCTGGCGATCCTGGAGGCGGTCGGGATGGGCGATCCGGAGGCGCTCTTCACCACTGGCGTGCTGTTTCAGCCGATCGAGGACTCGCTGCGCGAGAAGTACAACCAGATGCTGCTGGACGTGAAGACCGGGCAGTAGGGGCGGCTCTCTTGTCCGCGCTCTGCGGCCGCTCGGCTCAGGAGCTGGCGCGGCTGATCGCGACGCGCGCGGTCTCGCCGGTCGAGGTGGTCGAGGCGACGCTGACCCGCATCGCGCGGATCGACCCGCTCTACAACGCCTTCTGCTTCGTCTATCCGGAAGAGGCGCTGGCGGCAGCGCGCGCGGCCGAGCGCGCCGTCATGGCCGGCGGGCCGCTGGGCCCGCTGCACGGCGTGCCGCTGGCTTTCAAGGACCTGACCAAGACCAAGGGCCGGCGCACCACCCTGGGGTCGAAGGTCTTCGCCGACTGGGTTCCTGACGAGGACGCGGTGGTGGTCGAGCGCCTGCTGGCCGCCGGCGCGATCCTGGTGGGCAAGACCGCGACGCCGGAGTTCGCCTATTCCAGCTTCACCGAGAGCCCGCTCTGGGGCATCACGCGCAATCCCTGGGATCCGCGCCGCACGCCGGGCGGCTCCTCCGGCGGCTCGGCCGTGGCGGTGGCGACCGGTTGCGTGCCGCTGGCGGAGGGCTCCGACGCCGGCGGCTCGATCCGCCTGCCGGCCGCCTGGTGCGGCGTGGTCGGACTGAAGCCCAGCCTCGGGCGCATCCCCTTCGACATTCTCGACAGCCATTACTGCGACATCTTCCACTTCGGGCCGCTGGCCCATTCGGTCGGCGACGCGGCGCTCTTCCTCAATGCGGCGCAGGGGCCGGACGACCGCGACATCGCCTCGCTGCCGGCCCTGCCGCCGGTGGCACTGCCGCTGGACAGCGACCTGCGGGGCCTGCGGCTCGGCCTCAGCCACGACCTCGGCTACTACGCCGTCGAGGCCGGCATCCTCGCCAACCTCGAGGCCAGCGCCGAGGCGCTGCGGGCGCAGGGCGCGGTGGTCGAGCCGGTGGAGGTGCCCTGGAACCGGGCGATCATCGACGCGCTCTACGACTACTGGCGCGCCTTCTTCGCCGCCAGCTTCGGAGGGCACCTGGAGCGCTTCCGCGACGCGATGGATCCGCTGGTGGTGCGGCTGATCGAGGAGGGTCGGGCGATCTCGGGCGAGCGGATCATGGAGATCGGCGTCGTGCGGACCGAGGCCTGGAAGGCCTTGGCGCCGCTGTTCCGGCGCTACGATGCGCTGCTCTGCCCCACCACCACCGTCACCGCGCCGCCGGTCGGTGGCGACGAGCTCGACGCCGACTGGGTGGACGAGCAGGGGCGCAGCCATACGCTCGACATGACCATCCCCTTCAATGTCGTCAGCCGCTGTCCCACGCTGCAGCTGCCGAGCGGCATGCTGGCCGGGCTGCCCACCGGCCTGCAGGTCGTCGGCCGCCGCTACGACGATGCCACCGTGCTGCGCATCGGCGCCGCGCTGGAGGCGGCGCGCCCCTGGCAGCGCTGGAATCTGGCGGACCTGGAAGACGGCGGCGGCGGCGCGCCGCGGCGCGCCTCTTGACCCGGCCCCTGGGGCCGCCGCGATAAGAGCCCATCGACAGCGGCGGGAGGTGAAACGTGAAGCGGTCCTCAGCATTCCTCGGTCCGGCAGCGGCCGCCAGCCGCCTCGGCGTCTCGGCCAAGGCGTTGCGGCTCTACGAGGCGCGCGGCCTGATCGTCCCCGGGCGCACCGCGGCGGGATGGCGGACCTATGGGCCGGACGACCTGACCCGGGCTGGCGAGATCGTGGCGTTGCGCGGGCTCGGCCTCAGCCTGCAGCAGGTCGCGCGGGTGCTGGCCGGGGATCCGGCGAGCCTCGAGCCGGCGCTGGCGCGCCACCAGAGGGCGCTGGAGTCGCAGATGCAGGCGCTCGCTGCGCAGGCCGGCAAGCTGCGGGCGCTGCGACAGGAGCTCGCCAGCGGGCGCCCGCCCGCGCTCGGCCGCTACCCCCGTCCCGACCACGCTGCCGCCGGGGCGGCGCTTGCCTTCGCGCTGCCCTGGCCCTGGGGCGGCGAGCGCTTCGCGCTGCCGGCCATCCCGCGGCTCACCTACATCACCGGCCCGCTGTTCAGCGGCAAGACGCGCCTCGCGCGCCGCCTCGCCGAGGCGATCCCCGGTGCCGCCTTCCTCGGCCTGGATCGCCTGCGGGACGACGCCGCCGCAGCCCGGGCGGCACTGGCGGCGGACGGCGCCCTGCGGTCGCGGGTCGAAGAGGCCATGGCGGGACTGGACGCCGCGGGTGCCGCCGGCTCGGCCGCGCTGCTCGCGCTCCTGGCCGGCCTGGAGCGCGAGGGGGCGAGCGCCCTGGTCGTCGACATGGTCGAGGAGGGCCTGGACGAGGCGACCCAGGTGGCGCTCGCCGCGCGGCTGCGCCGCGGCTGGCCGGGAACGCGGCCGCTGTTCCTGCTCACCCGCTCCCGCGCGATCCTCGACCTGGAGGCGGTCGGGCCGCGGGACTCGATCATTCTCTGCCCCGCCAACCACAGTCCGCCGGTCATCGTCGAGCCGCACTCGGGTGCCGCCGGCTACGAGGGCGTCGCGCTCTGCCTCGGTGCGCCCTCGGTGCGGGCGCGCTCCGCCGGCGTGGTGGCGACCTGGGGCGCGGTGGCCTAGCGGCCGGGGCCGGGCCGGCCGCCGGGTTCCCTCGAGGACCTAGTGCAGCAGGCGCAGGCCTCGATCACCGGCGCGGGGCACCAGGTGGGGGCGCGGTTGGCGGCGCGGGTCGGCCTGCAGGCGCAGGCCGGCGTCCGCCAAGGCGGCGGCCAGGCTGCGCGCCGGCGAGAGCGCCAGTCGCCCCATGGCCGGCGGCATCCAGAGCTCCAGCAGCGTGCGGGCCAGCGGTTCCTCGCTGCGTTGCAGCGCCCCGAGCACGGCGATCAGGCGGGCTTCCTCGCCGCCAAGGCGCGGACAGCCAGGGCAGCGAAGGTCGAGCTCCTCCGGCGTCCGGGCCAGCAGGAACCCGGTGACCGCCTCCAGCGCCAGGGCGCCGGCCGCCGGCACCCGCGCGGCCACGAAGCCCTGCCGCCAATCCGCCATCCCGGACTGCGGCGCCAGGATTGCCAGCGTCAGGAGGCGGAAGCAGTTGACGAGGAAGAGCGCCGGCGTCGCCAGCTCGCTGAGCGGGGTGTCGCTGCGCAGCACCACGCTGGGCAGGTCGCTGTCGGGACGATGGCGCATCGGGACCTCCATGGCAGGGTGGCGGCAGACTGCCCGGAGATGAATGCAATTGCAAATCATTCTCAATTATGCGACGAGCACTGGCAGCCGCCGCCGCCAGACCACACCTAGAGGCGTAGGCTGATCCAAGCCCGATCGCGCGGCCGTCGGCGTTTCTCTTTCCGCTGGCGGCCGCGGCGGCTGTCGGGATGGCCGCCACCCTCGCACCAGGGATAGAGTGATCCAATGAGTACCCTCAGGACCGAGACCGTTCTCGACGTGCGCCACTGGTCGGACCGGCTCTTCAGCCTGACCACCACGCGCGACCCCGGATTCCGCTTCGAGAACGGCCAGTTCACCATGGTCGGCATGGAGGTGGCCGGGAAGCCGCTGCTGCGCGCCTACTCGATGGCCAGCGCGAACCACGAGGACCGGCTGGAGTTCTTCTCGGTGAAGGTGGCGGACGGACCGCTGACCTCCCGGCTGCAGCACCTCAAGGCCGGCGACCCGATCCTGGTGGGGGCCAAGGCGACCGGCACGCTGGTGCTGGACAACCTGCTGCCCGGGCGGCGGCTGTTCCTGCTGGCGACCGGCACCGGCCTGGCGCCCTTCCTCGGCATGATCAAGGATCCGGAACTCTACGAGCGCTACGAGCGGGTGATCCTGGTGCACGGCTGCCGCTGGATCGAGGACCTGGCCTACCGCGAGGTGATCGCCGAGGAGCTGCCGCGCAACGAGTTCTTCGGCGAGCCGCTGCGCGAGGCCCTGCGCTACTACCCCTCGGTAACGCGCGAGCCCTTCCGCCACCAGGGGCGGATCACGCTGCTGCTGGAGACCGGGCGGATGCTGGAGGACCTGGGCGAGCCGCCGCTTTCGCTGGCGGAGGATCGCTTCATGCTCTGCGGCAGCCGGCAGATGCTGGACGACCTGACGGCGGTGCTCGACGCACGCGGATTCGCCGAGGGCAAGTCGAGCGCGCCGGGCCACTACGTCATCGAGCGCGCCTTCGTCGAGAAATAGGGCGCCGCGACCTGCGGTCGCAGGGCGGCGCGCCCGGCGCGCCGCCGATGGCGCTTTCTGAGCGCTCGCCCGTCGCCTACGCGCTATTCATCACCTGCCCGGAGGGGTAGCCTCCCGGCCTTCACAGTCCGCCTGGCTCGACTGCCACCAGCCTGCCCAGGACCACCACGAGAAGGGGCCGCACATGCCGAAGAGCGATATCGAGATTGCCCGCGAAGCCACGATGAAGCCGATCGTCGAGGTCGGCGCCAAGTTGGGCATCCCGCAGGACGCACTGCTGAACTACGGCCCCTACAAGGCGAAGCTCTCCTTCGACTACATCGACGGCCAGTTGAAGGATCGCAAGAGCGGCAAGCTGGTGCTGGTCACCGCGATCAACCCGACGCCCGCCGGCGAGGGCAAGACCACCACCACGGTCGGCCTCGGCGACGGTCTCAACCGCATCGGCAAGAAGGCGGTCATCTGCCTGCGCGAGCCCTCGCTCGGCCCCTGCTTCGGCATGAAGGGCGGCGCTGCCGGCGGCGGCTATGCCCAGGTCGTGCCGATGGAGGACATCAACCTCCACTTCACCGGCGACTTCCACGCCATCCAGGTGGCGCACAACCTGCTCTCGGCGCTGATCGACAACCACATCTACTGGGGCAACGCGCTCGGCATCGACCAGCGCCGCATCACCTGGCGCCGCGTGCTCGACATGAACGACCGCGCGCTGCGCCAGATCACCAACTCGCTGGGCGGCGTCGCCAACGGCTTCCCGCGCGAGGACGGCTTCGACATCGTCGTCGCCTCCGAGGTGATGGCGATCTTCTGCCTCTCGCGCTCGGTGGAGGAACTGACCGAGCGCCTGGGCAAGATCATCGTCGGCTACACCCGCGACAAGAAGCCGATCCGCGCCGCCGATCTCAACGCCAACGGCGCCATGGCGGTGCTGCTGAAGGACGCGCTGGCGCCGAACCTGGTGCAGACGCTGGAGGGCAACCCCGCCTTCATCCACGGCGGGCCCTTCGCCAACATCGCGCACGGCTGCAACACCGTGCTGGCGACCGAGACGGCGCTGAAGCTCGGCGACTACGTCGTCACCGAGGCCGGCTTCGGCGCCGACCTCGGGGCCGAGAAGTTCTTCGACATCAAGTGCCGCAAGGCCGGCCTGCGCCCGGACGCGGCGGTGATCGTCGCCACCGTGCGCGCGCTGAAGATGCACGGCGGCGTCGCCAAGGAAGACCTCGGCAAGGAGAACGTCGAGGCGGTGAAGAAGGGCTGCGCCAACCTGGCCCGCCACATCCGCAACGTCACCTCGTTCGGCGTGCCGGCCGTGGTCGCCATCAACCGCTTCACGCTCGACACCGATGCCGAGATCGCGGCGGTGCAGGAGACCGCCAAGAGCCTCGGTTCCGAGGCCATCCTCTGCAATCACTGGGCCGAGGGCTCGAAGGGCACCGAGGATCTGGCCAAGCACGTGGTCAAGCTGGCCGAGAGCGGCGTCGCCGACTTCAAGCCGCTCTACCCCGACGACATGCCGCTGTGGGACAAGGTCAAGGCCATCGCCACCAAGCTCTACGACGCCCGCGACATCGAGGCCGACAAGTCGGTGCGCGACCGCTTCAAGGAGCTCCAGGCCGCCGGCTTCGGCCACTTCCCGGTCTGCATGGCGAAGACGCAGTACTCCTTCTCCACCGACCCGAACCTGAAGGGCGCGCCGAAGGACCACACGGTCACCATCCGCGAGGTGCGGCTCTCCGCCGGCGCCGAGTTCATCGTGGTGATCTGCGGCGACATCATGACCATGCCGGGCCTGCCGCGCGTGCCGGCCGCCAACACGATCCAGCTGAACGAGCAGGGCCAGGTCGAGGGCCTCTTCTAGTCTGCGGCCGCCTTTCGGCGGCGAGCCGGGCCGCGCGTCCCCTGCGGGCGCGCGGCCCTTTTCTTTGGCCGCACGCGATAGGCGCAGCGGCCGTCACCGGCCAGCAGGTGCCGCTCCCGCTCCACCGCGACGGCGGGGCCGAGCACGGCGCGAAAGATCGCCAGCTCGCTGCGGCAGAAGCCCTGGCAGGCGGTCGCGGCGGCACAGATCGGGCAGTGGTGCTCGACCAGCAGGAAGCTGCCGTCCGCCTGCGGTTGCACCGCCGCCATGTAGCCCTCGGCGCTGCGCTGTGCGGCGAGGCCCTGCAGACGGTCGGGTAGTGTCGCCGCGCCGGCCAGCGCCGCATCGTAGCGGCGGCGCTGCTCTGCCTCGCGGCCGGCGATCAGCCCTTCCAGCGCGGATTCGCCGAGGGTGCGGCGAATGCCGTCGATCAACTCGACGGCGATCTGGTCGTGGCCGTCGGGAAAGCGGGCATGGCCGGCGGCGGTGAGCGACCAGAACCGCGCCGGCCGGCCGGCCCCGGCGGTTGCGCTTCCGCTGGCCCCTGAGGCGCTGCCGGCTGCGGCAGCGGCGCCGACCCGCAGGTAGCCCTGTGCCTGCAGCGCCTCGAGCCGGCGGCGCAGGCCCTGCGGCGTCATCGCGAGGCGGCGCGCCAGCGCGGCGGCGCTCGCCGGGCCCTCGGTCTTCAGCAGCAGCAGCAGGTCGTCGTCGCTGGTCATCGGCTCCGGTCCGCAGTGCCCTCGGCCCTCTTGCCAAGCAGCAGGCGCTAATTTAGAAACATATTTGTTTCCAAATCAAGAGGCCACCATGCCAGACCCGACAGCCATCGCGCAGGAAGCCGCTCCGCAACCGAAGGAGGGCTGGCGCGCGGTCCTGGCCGAGGGGCGCTGGGCGGTGCTGCTGCTGATCTGCGGCGGCATCTGGCTGCACGCCGCCGACTCCCTGGTGGTCGCCACCACCTTGCCCAGCGTCGTGGCCAGCCTCGGCGGCGTCGAGTGGGTGGGCTGGAGCCTGGCGCTCTACGAGATCGGCTCGATCGTGCTCGGCGCCCTCGGCGGGCTGCTGGCGGTGCGCAAGGGCGTCGGTCTGGCGGTCTGCCTGGCCGCTGTCAGCTATGCCCTGGGCAATCTGCTGAGCGGGCTCGCCGACTCCATGGGCCTCTTCCTCCTGGGCCGCGCCGTGCAGGGCGCCGGCGGCGGCGCCCTGGTCGCGCTCTGCCACATCGCGGTGACCCGCGCCTTTCCGGAGCGGCACTGGACCCGGATGCTACGCCGTGGTGTCGGCGGTCTGGGGGGCCTCGGCGCTGGTCGGCCCGCTGGTCGGCGGCCTCTTCGCCGAGGCCGGGATCTGGCGCTGGGCCTATTTCAGCTTCGCCTTGCAGGCCTTGGTGCTGATCGTCCTGGCGCCGCGCCTGCTGTCGCAGCCGCGGCAGGAAGCGGCCCCGGCGGCGAGCAGCCGCGTGCCCTGGGCCTCGCTGGCCGTCCTGGTCCCGGCGGTGCTGGCGGTGGCCGGCGCCGGCGTGGTGGAGAGCGCGGTGCCGGCCGCCGCCCTGGCGCTGGGCGGCCTGCTGCTGCTGGCGCTGGTGCTGCGGATCGATCGCCGGGCGGCCAACCCCCTGCTGCCGCACGGCTCGCTGCGCGCGGCCGGCGTGCGCGCCGGCCTGGCGGTGGTGCTGACCTTCTCGACAGCCTCGGTGTCCTTCACGCTCTATGGCCCGCTGCTGCTGGTCGGTCTGCACGGAGTCGGTGCCCTGACCGCCGGCTATCTGATCGCGATCGAAGCGGTCGCCTGGTCGCTGGCGGCCCTGCTGGTCTCCGGCGTCGGGCCGGCGGGCGAGGGGCGCTGGCTGAAGATCGGCGGCGGCTGCATCGTCGCCGGCATCGCCTCCTTCGCCTACAGCGTGCCCTACGGCCCGATCTGGTCGATCGCGCTGTCGGCGCTCTTCGCCGGCGCCGGATTCGGCCTGTTCTGGTCCTTCCTGGTGCGCCGGACGGTCGCCGCCGCGCTGCCGGGCGAGCGAGAGCGCACCGCCGGCGCCATGCCGACGCTGCAGATGCTCGGCTACGCGCTGGGGGCCGCCTTCGCCGGCGTGGTCGCCAATGCACAGGGGATGGCAGCGGCGCCGACTCCGGAGCAGCTGGGGCCGATCGCGGTGTGGCTGTTCCTGGCCTTCGTGCCGCTGACCTTGCTTGGCCTGGCGTCCGCTTTCCGAGTCGCACGCTAGAGAGGGCGGCAACTTCGCGGGAGCGGCGACTGGTTGCGAGTTATGTCAAAAAAACCTTGTGTTTTTCGCGTCTTGTCTAAGGCGGAGCGGAGGAGTATTACAGGCTTTAGCTTTCATCCAGGCGGGGCTTCCATCATGTACTTCCGACAGAAGACGGCACTTCTGGCAGCTCTGGCCGGAGTCCTGCTTTCGTTCAATGCCGCGAAAGCGGAGGAAGTTCCTGCCAGCCCGGCTGCCGTTCAGCTGGCCGCGGCGCCGGTGCATGCCGTCACCATCAACGTGATGGTCAACAACGGCGACACCGTCGCGGCCAAGCAGGTCGTCCTCGAGATCCAGCCGGCCTACGGCAACGACAACACGGAGGCCAAGGCGTCGCTCACCGGCCCGGGCAAGGTGCAGCTTCCCGAAGGCAGCTACAGGATCGTCGCCACACTCGAGCAGATGCACATCGAGGACCGCATGCAGGTCGGCGGCCCGACCACGCACACCGTCGCGCTCCAGGCCGGATTCGCGACGCTGCGCTGGATTGAGCAGATCGGCGGCAAGGCGATGAAGAACGACGTGCAGTGGAACATCCTGACCTACAAGAAGATCAACGGCGAACGTCAGCTGATCGCCGCGCTGAGCGGCGCGCAGCCGCGGCTGACGCTGCCCGAGGGCTGGTACATCGCCGAGGCGACCTACAAGGGCCGGACCAAGCGCCTCGCCATCGAGGTCGCCAACGGCCGGCAGTACGACTACACGCTCTGCGCGTCCTGCTAGCGGGCGGGCCGCGACTCGAGGAAAGAAGGGGCGCCCCGCGGCGCCCCTTCGTCGTTCCTGACCCTCCGCGCGCCGCTCAGCCGCGCTGGAACAGCGCGCTGTAGCCGTTGATCGCCGGCACGCCGCCGAGGTGGGCATAGAGGACGCGACTGCCGGGCGGAATGCGGCCGCTCTCGATCAGGTCGATCATCGCCTGCAGCGACTTGCCCTCGTAGACCGGGTCGGTGGCCATGCCCTCCAGCCGCGCGCCGAGCCGCATCGCGGCCAGCGTTTCGGCCGAGGGCAGGCCATAGGCCGGATAGGCGTAGCCGGTCTCCAGCACCACCTCTTCCTCGGCGATCTCGCGGCCGAGCTCGACCGCCTCGGCGGTCTGGCGGGCGATCTTCAGCACCGCGGCGCGGGTTTCCTCCGGCTTGGCCGAGGCGTCGATGCCGACGACGCGTTCGGCGCGCCCGTCGGCGGCGAAGCCCACCACCATGCCGGCCTGGGTGGAGCCGGTGACAGAGCAGACGATCACGTAGTCGAAGCGGAAGCCGAGAGCGGCTTCCTGCTGGCGCAGCTCTTCGGCAAAGCCGACGTAGCCCAGGCCGCCCAGCGGATGGTCGGAGGCGCCGGCGGGGATTGCGTAGGGCTTCCCGCCACGGCGCCGCACGTCCTCCAGCGCCGCTTCCCAGCTCGCCTTGATGCCGATGGCGAAGCCCTCCGCGACCAGCCGGACCTCGGCGCCCATCATGCGGCTCAGCAGGATGTTGCCGACGCGGTCGTAGACCGCATCGGGCCAGTCGACCCAGCTCTCCTGCACCAGCACGCAGCCGAGGCCGAGCTTGGCGGCGACCGCGGCAACCTGCCGCGTGTGGTTGGACTGTACGCCGCCGATCGAGACCAGCGTATCGCACCCCTGGGCCAGCGCTTCCGGCACGAGATACTCCAGCTTGCGCGTCTTATTGCCGCCGAATGCCAGGCCGGCATTGCAATCGTCCCGCTTCGCCCAGATCTCCACCGTGTCGCCCAAATGTCGTGAAAGCCTGGGCAAGGGTTCCAGCGGCGAAGGGCCGAAGGTCAGGGGATGGCGGGGGAAACGATCCAGACGCATGGCTGCTTTCCTCTCAAGCACTTGTCGATAATTGACGTGGCTGCGAGTATCGCCGCCGGCCAAGAGCGCAAGCAATTGCGTTTCATTCGTCAAATACGACGAGAGTTTTCGTTTAACGCATTGAAACGGCTCTACCGCGTTCCAGTTTAAAGAAACCCGCAGATTTCAGGCGGCAACAACAAAGGGGAAGCTACCATGCCACGCATCGTCGGACTCGACCGCACCGACCGGCGCATCCTGTCGATCCTGCAGCAGGAAGCCGATCTGACCCATGCGGCCCTGGCCGAGCGCGTGCATCTCTCGCCGACCGCGGTCATGCGGCGGATCGAGCGCCTGAAGCGCGAGGGCTACATCAAGAAGACCGTGGCGCTGCTCGATCCCGCGCGGGTCGACCTGCCGACGCTGGTGTTCGTCGGCGTCGTGCTCGACCGCTCGACGCCGCAGTCCTTCGAGGCCTTCGAGGCGGCCGCCAAGGGCATCCCGGGCTGCCTGGAGTGCCACCTGGTCGCCGGCGAGTTCGACTACTTCATGGTGGTGCGCACCAAGGACATCGAGCGCTTCAACCGGCTGCACGGCGAGGCGATCATCCGCCTGCCCGGCGTGCGCCAGACCCGGACCTTCTTCGTGCTGAACGAGGTGGTCTCCACCACCGCGCTGCCGGTCGAGGCCGAGAAGCCGGCACCGAAGCGGGTGCAGGACAAGGCGGCCTAGCAGCGCCGCCCGCGCCGATCCTGCCGTGTCGTCGCGCCGCCGCGCTGCCCTTCGATAACGGTTTTGACACCCCCGCCGCGCGGATCGGACTAGGCTTCCGGCAGCAGGCGGTCTCCGCCTGCCCCACCGTACGGTTCGGCAACGTAAGGGGGTGGAGATGACGCAGGCTTCGAAAGTCCATCTGCTGCGGGGGATCGTAGCCGCCGCGGCGATCAACTGGTTGCTGCCAACGGCGGCGCAGGGCGAGGGCCTGGGTCAGGGCCAGGGACTGTCCGACTTCCTCTCGGCGGAGGAACGACGGCTTTGCGAACTCTCGAGATCGGCCGACAGCACGCGGGAAGAGATCGATGCGGCATTGGCCGACATCGACCGCATGGCTCGCGTGGCGCAGGGGCAGGTGCGTTTCATCGAGATGGAGACGGCGTGGCTGGCGGCCGCCATCGCCAGGACCTTCTCCGACGTCTACCAGGACGTTCACGCCGATGAGATCAGTTTCGCCGACACGGCCAAGCTGGGCGGCACCGCTGCAAGCCTCTCGCTCGTCGTCAGCGCCAACCAGCCCTTCTACGACCAGCTCTACGGCAACCTGCAAGGCAGCGATCCGAGTGACGAGGAGCTGGCACAGGCCGCGATCGTCACGACGTCGGTCGGCGATGCAACGAAGGTGCTCGGCGCCGCGCTGCTGGAGGTGTTGCAGATCCCGTTCGCCAGGATCCAGCAGGGACCTTCCGCCGCGTTCGATGCGATGCTGGAGAAGTTGGACAAGGAGACCGCCGTCCGCGTGATGGAGGCCAGGGCGCTCGATATCGGCCTCGTCGCCAGCTATCGGCAGGATCTCCCTGCAGCCAAGGCCGCCATGGCGGCGGTCGAGGCCTTTCGCGAGCAGGCCAAGGGCTGCCTCGACAGTTGGCCGCCCACCCCGACAACGGCGTCGACGCAGCCGCCTGCCTCCGGCGCGAACTGTCTGCCGAAGGCCGATCTCTGGTTCATGCATCCCGATCCGCAGTGCGGCGACCCGCGGGACCGCTTCAAGATGACCGTCATTACCGGTCAAGGCGACATTGTGGAGTACGTCGAGGGCTGCGCCACCGCCACCTACTCCAACAGGTCCTTCATCGACCTGCAGCTGAACATCGCCTTCAGCACCGCTTACCTCAGCTCCGACAAGGAATTCCAGCAGCCGGACGGCAGTTTCAAGGCGCAACTTACGGTCCGCGGGCAGGAGGGAGAGCCGAGCGGCTTCGTGGTCGGCTATCACGCCACCTTCCCCTGCGGCGCGGGTGGGCTGCCGAGCGCCTTCCGCTTCGAATGCTTCGCACCCGACCCCCAGTGGAAGAAGGCGGAGGGCTTCGACGCGGCCTTCGGCGAGGGGGCGACGGTCGCCTGCCAGCACGCGATCCCGCGCGACGAGAAGAACTTCAAGTGGAACGATTAGGGACGACGCCGGCCGTTGCCTTCCGCCCCGCGCCGACGCAGGATCGCCGCCGCTGAAGCTGCGCAGTGAAAGGGAAACGCATGGCAGCCACCCTCAAGACCGTCACGCCGATCGACGGCAGCCTCTATGTCGAGCGGCCGCTGGCCGGCTCGGCGGAGATCGCCACCGCCCTGGCGAGCGCGCGCCGGGCGCAGGCGGCCTGGCGGCGGGTGCCGCTGGAGGACCGCCAGGCGCTCCTCGGCAAGGCGGTCGATGCCTTCGTCGCCAGGGGCGGGGAGATCGCCGAGGAGATCACCCGCCAGATCGGCCGGCCGCTGTCGCAATCGCCCGGCGAGGTGCGCGGCTTCGAGGAGCGCGCGCGCTACATGATCGAGATCGCGCCGGAGGCCCTGGCCGACATCGACGTCGGGCCCAAGGCCGGCTTCCAGCGCTTCATCCGGCGGCAGCCGCTGGGCACGGTCTTCGTCGTCGCGCCGTGGAATTTCCCCTTCCTGACGGCGGTCAACGCCATCGTGCCGGCGCTGCTGGCCGGCAATGCGGTGATCCTGAAGCATTCGGCGCAGACGCCGCTGGCCGCCGAGCGCTTCGCCCAGGCCTTCAAGAAGGCCGGGCTGCCGAAGGGCCTTTTCCAGTTCCTGCATCTCAGCCACGAGAACGTCGCCCGGCTGATCGGCACCGAGGGCATCGACTACGTCGCCTTCACCGGCTCGGTCGAGGGCGGCCGCATGGTGCAGCAGGCCGCCGCCAACCGCTTCATCGGCCTCGGCCTCGAACTCGGCGGCTGCGACCCGGCCTACGTGCGCGCCGACGCCGACCTGGAGCACGCCATCGAGACGCTGGTCGACGGCGCCATGTTCAACTCCGGCCAGTCCTGCTGCGGCATCCAGCGCATCTACGTGCATCGCGACCTCTACAAGCCCTTCCTCGAGGGCGCGGTGGAACTGACGAAGACGTACGCCTTGGGCAATCCGCTGGAGAGCGGCACCAACCTCGGTCCGGTGGTGCGCGCCGCCGCCGCCGCCGAGATCCGCAAGCAGATCGCCAAGGCCAAGCGCGGCGGCGCCAAGGCGCTGATCGACCCGAAGCACTTCAAGGCGGCGAAGGCCGGCACCGCCTATGTCGCGCCGCAGGTCTTCGCGGTCGCCGACAACCGCAACGCGATAATGCAGGAGGAGTGCTTCGGCCCGGTCGTCGCCGTCATGGCGGTGAAGGGCGACGCGGAGGCGGTGAAGCGGATGAACGACAGCCGCTTCGGCCTGACCGCCGCCGTCTTCACCGCCGACGAGGAGATCGCTGCGGTGCTCGGCGACCAGGTCGAGACCGGCACCTGGTTCATGAACCGCTGCGACTATCTCGATCCGGCGCTGGCCTGGACCGGGGTCAAGAACTCAGGCCGCGGCTGCACCCTCAGCCGCGTCGGCTACGAGTACCTGACGCGGCCGCAGTCCTTCCACCTGAAGACGAAGCTCTAGGCGAGGAAACTGGCCGGTTCGACTAGCTTCACGCGTGGTTGGTGTTCAGAGGTTGTCCAAATAGGATGAGTGGCAAGAACTACACTGGACTACGAACCCCAAAGGCAATGGATAGGCAAATTGCCTTGAACGTTGAGGAGCTTCCTGATCTTTCGTCGCGCATAGATCGGCTGCGTTCTGCTGCTGACGAACTGATGCGCCTGCCGGATCATTGGCTAGGTGCGCTCGGAAGCGTGATCTCGGGTGTCGAATGGTACTTGCTTGGGGCCGTGATGCGAACATCGTCGCTAGTGGACGGCTTTTGCCAACTTGTCCAAACAAGGAACACGCTTGCAGCGGCGGCTCTGCTTCGTCTTCAGATTGATACCGCTATGCGCGTGCACGGCCTCTCACTGGTTGCCAATCCGATTGACGCCGGCGAGCGACTAATGCGTGAAGAGCGGTACGATCGGCTCACGACCGTAGAAGGTACTAGACTGCGCGATGCGGTGCTACACGCGAGTCTCTCTCAGAAGCATCCCTGGGTAAGCGCGGTGTATGCTGAGGCTTCCGGCCACATCCACCTTAGCGCAAGTCATATTGGAACGCGTGTTACTCGGGTCGGCAAGAGACTCTTTTTCAATCTTAGAGGGATCGACGATGCCCGTTCTGACGAGGACTACTATTTTCTGGTCGATTATTTCTTCGCCTCGGTCAGGCTGACTGGCACGGTCCTACGTGATTTTTCTGATACCCTCCCAGCGCTGAGGCGTCGCGACGAGTAACCAGCGAACGCACCCTCAGCCGCGTCGGCTACGAGTACCTGACGCGGCCGCAGTCCTTCCTGAAGACGAAGCTCTGAGCAGAGGCCGGCGGCACCCCTGCCGAATCAGGGGTGGGGCGGGTACTGGCCGTCGATGACCATGCAATAGCGCAGGCCCGCGAGCGGCGCCTTGTCCTGCAGGCCGTTGGCCGTGATCTCCGCGAGGTTGGGCAGCTTGAAGGTTCCCTTGCCGGCATCGCCGCCGTAGCGGTTGCCGATCACGGCGTAGAGCAGCTGGTAGTCGGCGACCCGCAGCTCCTGCCCGCGCGGCGCGACGGTGCCCTGCGGGCAGAAGTTGAAGCCGACCAGTTCCAGCGAGCCGACGTAGTCGGAGTCGCCCAGGGCCAGGGCCGCGGGACCGCCGGCCAGTGTCGCGCCGAGGACGAAGAGTGCGGCCAGGCTTCTGCGGATCATGGGGTCGATTCCTTCCTTGCGGTCCCGTGCAGGCGATGACAGGTCAGTTGCGCGCCGGATAGCTGCCATAGGTGACGACGCAGTAGCGCATCCCCGGCAGCGGCACCTGCGGCCGCAGGTCGGGGAGACCCAGCGCCTGCGGCCAGGCGCCGCCGTAGCTGTCGCCGTAAAGGCTGGCCAGGGCCTGGTTGTCGGCGACCGTCACGCTCCGGCCGTCCGCCTCCGCCGTGCCGGCGGGGCAGAAGCTGGAGGCGACGAGAAAGACAGAGCCGAGACTGAGCCGGTCGTTGCCGCCGCGCGCCACGGGCGTCGGGGCCGGGGCCGGGGCTGGGGTGGGCGCCGGCGCCGGCGAGCGGTCGATGACGGCGGAGAGGTCGGCGCCGAAGGCAGCGGCCATGTCGGTGCCGCTCACGATCGTGCCCTTCAGGCTGGCGCCGGCGAAATCGGCATCCTCGACATCGGCGCCGGAGAGATCGGCGCCATCGAGATTGGACCCGTCGAAGACCGTGTCGCGCAGGTTGGCGCCCTTCAGCTTGGCGCCGCGCAGGTTGGCACCATAGACGATGATACCCGCAAGGCTCGCGCCGGTGAGGTCGGCACCGCGAAGGTTCGCATGGTCCATGAAGCCGCCGGCGACCAGGGAACCGGCGAGGTTGGCGCCGGCCAGGTTGGCGCCGGAGAGGTCGCCGTAGATATCGATCGCGGAGAGGTCCGCGCCGGAGAGGTCACAGCCGGTGCAGTCGTCGCCGCTCCTGACACGCTGCAGATCGCCGGCGTTGTAGGCGACAGCCGGCGCGGCCATCGCGAGCGAGGCGCAGAGCACGGCCGTTCGGGCGACTGATCGCATGGTGCTCTCTCCGGCTCAGTTGGGCTGCGGATAGAGGCCATTGACGACGATGCAATAGAGCAGGTCCGTCGCCGGTACCTTCTTGCGCAGGTCGGGCAGCGCGAAGGTATGTTTGCCATCCCCCCCGTAGGTCACCCCCAGCAGGCTATAGAGCGCGCTGAAGTTCGTGATCTGCAACAGCCGGCCGTCGGCCTCGAGCGTCCCCTGCGGGCAGTAGCTGCCGCTCACCAGGCCGACGCGCCCGGTGTAGTCGTCCTGGCCGAGAGCAGCGGCCTGCGGCGGTCCTGCGAGCGTCAACAGCAGGGCGGCGGCAAGCGCGGCGCCGCTGCTGCGAGGGGGTGGGGTCCAAGGCATGGCTGCTCTCCTCTCTCAGGACCGGCTCGGGAAGGTGCCGCCGCCGGACACGATGCAGTAGCGCAGACCCTTCGCCGGCACCTCGCCACGTAGGTCGGGAAGCTTGAAGTTGATCCGGCCGTCGCCGCCGTAGGCGAGGCCGTAGAGGCTGAAGAGCGCGGAGTGCTCCTGGATTGCGAGGGTGCTCCCGTCGGCTTCGAAGGTGCCCGACGGGCAGAAGGGGGTCGCCATCAGCGCCACGCTGCCGATGCGCTGCGGCTTCATCTGCGGCTGGATGGCCGAAAGCTTCGGCGCCGGCGGGGGTGGGGCGGGCGGCGGCGTTGGCGCCGGTGCCGGCGGCGTCGCCTGCGCCGCCGCGCCCTTCACGCGGCTCACGTCGGCGCCGGTGGCGGTGTTCATTGCCGTGCCGGCGATGTCGGTGCCGCTGAGGCTGGCGCCGGTGAAGTCGGCATCCTGGACCGTGGCATTCTTCAGGTTGGCGCCATCGAGGATGGTGCCGAGCAGCACCGCCTGCGTGAGGTCGGCGCCCTCCAGGTTGGCGCCGGACAGATCGGCGCCGCTGAGGTTGGTAACCAGCAGGTTGGCGCCGGCGAGGTCGGCGCCGGGCAGGTAGGCCTTGCGCAGATCCTCGTCGACGATCTGCGCGCCGGAGAGATCGCACCCAGGGCAATGGCCGCTGCTGAGCAGGCGCTTGAGATCGGCTGCGTCGAAGGCGGCGGCGGGACCGGCGAGAGCAACGGCCAGCGCCGAGGCCAGCAACGCCGGCAGGGCAGCCGTCATCCGGAACGTCATCGGCGGCCTCCCCTGCGGTCGTCAGCGGCGTGCGGCGTGCCCGCGTGCGCGGCACCCGATTATTCGGGCATCCCTGCTGCAGCCTGTCAATGCAGCGGCGCCGCCGCGCCAGATGTGGCCCTAGGCCAGCCCGTGGATCGCCGCGAAGGGATCGACGGAGGCATCCTCCTGCCAGTGATACTCGGCGAAGACCGCGATCTCATGCGCGCGCTCGCGGCCGAGCAGGCGGGCGATCGCCGCCAGGCTCATGTCGATCCCGGCCGAGACCCCCGACGAGGTCATGACATCGCCATCCTCGACCCAGCGCGCCACCGGCTGCCAGCGGACCTGCGGCCCCTGCGACTCGACCCAGCGGAACGCGAGCTTGTTGGTCGTGGCCTGGCGGCCGTCGAGCAGGCCGGCGCGGGCCAGCAGGGCGGCACCGGTGCAGACCGAC
The DNA here is from genome assembly GCA_942492185.1 of uncultured Alphaproteobacteria bacterium. Taxonomy (GTDB): domain Bacteria; phylum Pseudomonadota; class Alphaproteobacteria; order Kiloniellales; family JACOMY01; genus CALOEA01. Next base: position 5,020 of record CALOEA010000047.1, on the reverse strand, counting down.
ATCACGAGTGTCGCGGTCTTCGCCTGGTCGGCGATCCATCCCGTCAACGCGGCGTTGTCGACCTCGCGGCGCGTGCCCATGCCGCCGGGCACCAGCAGCAGGTCGTAGCGCCGGCCGTCGGCGAAAAGGTCGTCGACCGCCGCACGCGGGCCCTGCTTGCTTGCCACGGCGCCGGCCGTCTCGGCGACGATGCGCAGTTCGAACTCCTCGCCGGCGATGCCGAACATCTCCAGCGGGCCGTAGAGGTCGAGCAGCTCGAAGCCCTCGAACACCAGTGCGCCGACAATCCGCTTCGCCATCGTCCTACTCGCCCTCATCGGTCGTTGCGTTGCTCAGGAACGGCGGAACCTTGGCCCAGGGATAGCCGTGCAGAGCGAGTTGGTAGCCGTAGTCGTAGAGCGCGTTCATGTAGACCTTGTCGAAATCCTCGTGCTCCGGCGTGGTGAAGTCGTCGCCGATGTAGGCCAGATTGTAGTCGATGCCGTCTTCGCGCGTGGTGTAGTAGATCCGCTGGATATCGTTGGCCCCGCTATAGTGGATCATGGTCGAGATCGCGCGGCCACCGATGCTGAAGGTGCGGCGGTCCACGTCGGCCCATACCGGGTCCTCGCGCGCGTTCAGGATAAGGTAGGCCTTGCGTTCGCGGTGGGCGATCGTGTTCGGGTCCAGATTGGACGGATAGAGGAACATCTGCGCGATCGCGCCGCCGTCGACGTGCAGCTCCTGGTACTTCTTGCCGTCGACTTCGACGTCGACCATGACCGGCTGGAAGAACCCCGGCACGGCCGAAGAGGCGCGCAGGATGTTCCGAACCAGCTCCAGCGCGCCCGGGTGGCCGCTGGCCGCGATCGCGCCGATGTTCCAGAGCGACGGCCACTGGGCGTCGAGATTGGTCGAACCGATCAACAGCAGTCGGCCCTTCCGGTACTCGGCGGCGATGTCCGCCAGCATCTTGTCGTCGACGTATAGCGAGATGTGCTCGTAGAGCGCCGTGGTGTCGGCCAAGGCGTCGTTGTAGAAGACGTCGAGGACGCCACGCTCGGTGTAGATGTCGGCGGCGGTGATCGTCGTGTAGACCTCGCTCAACTGCTTGTCATAGTCTGGACCGAGGTAAGCGAAGGGCGCCAGGAGGGCTCCCGTGCTGACGCCGGTGACCAGCATGAACTCCGGCCGGTCGCCGGCCTTTCCCCAACCGACCAAGACGCCCGCGCCGAAGGCCCCATTGTCGCCTCCGCCAGAGATGGCGAGGACCGCCGCGCTTGGCAGCTGCGCATCGGGCGCCACACCCAGGACCTGTCTCTGGCGCTGCGCCGCCTGTTCGAACTCCTCGAGCAGCGCTGCGCGCTGCGCGCCGGGAAAGAAGCGGGCGTTGGCGAGGCCGAGCGGCATCGCCCTGGCCGCATCGGCGGCCGGCACGGGTGGCAGTCGCGTCGGCGAGGAGCATCCACCGAGGACCAGCGCGGCGGCGGTGGCGGCGATCAGCGGCAGCCGTCGAAACAGCATCGACGACCAGGGGACGGTGCGACGAGGCCTGTCAGTCGCGCGCAGCCATTCGCACGCAGCGCCGTGCTGAGCGCCATCGACGCAGTGCCGCTGTCTTGCCATGTGGCCCCCTCCGCCTGAAGCGGCGGTCCCGTGCGCAGCCCCGGGACGGAGCGCGACCTGCTCCATCCTAGTGCCCTGGCGGAGCGTTCGCTTGTTCTTTCGCGCCGCCCTTGCCGGGAAGCGGCCGGCCTGCCTCGGCGCCCGCATGGGACCCGGGATGACCGGCGCCGCTCATCCGATCATCGGCAGCTTCAGCCCCTGCTCCCTGGCGCAGTCGATGGCCTCCTGGTAGCCGGCGTCGGCATGGCGCATGACGCCGCTGGCGGGGTCGTTGGTCAGCACCCGCTCCAGCCGCCGGTCGGTCGCCTCGCTGCCGTCGCAGACGATGACCATGCCGGCATGCTGCGAGAAGCCGATGCCGACGCCGCCGCCGTGATGCAGGCTGACCCAGGTGGCGCCGGAGGCGGTGTTCAGCAGCGCGTTCAGCAGCGGCCAGTCGGAGACGGCGTCGGAGCCGTCCCTTCATGCCCTCGGTCTCGCGGTTCGGGCTGGCGACCGAGCCGCTGTCGAGGTGGTCGCGGCCGATCACGATCGGCGCCTTCAGCTCGCCGCTGCGCACCATGGCGTTGAAGGCCAGGCCGAGCTTCGCGCGGTCGCCCAGGCCGACCCAGCAGATGCGGGCCGGCAGGCCCTGAAACTGGATGCGCTCGCGCGCCATCTCCAGCCAGTTCACCAGGTGCTTGTTGTCGGGCAGCAGCTCCTTCACCTTGGCGTCGGTCCGGTAGATGTCCTCCGGGTCGCCGGACAGGGCGCACCAGCGGAAGGGGCCGACGCCGCGGCAGAACAGCGGGCGGATGTAGGCCGGCACGAAGCCGGGGAAGTCGAAGGCGTGGCTCTCGGCCTTCGTCCTGCGCCATCTGGCGGATGTTGTTGCCGTAGTCGAGCGTCGGCACGCCGGCCTTCCAGAAGTCCAGCATGGCCTGCACCTGCACCTTCATCGACTGCTTGGCGGCGTGGATCGTGCCCTCGGGGTCGCGCTCGCGCCGCTCGGCCCACTGCTCCAGCGTCCAGCCGGCCGGCAGGTAGCCGTTCAGCGGATCGTGCGCCGAGGTCTGGTCGGTCACGGCGTCGGGCCTGACGCCGCGGCGCACCAGCTCCGGAAAGACCTCGGCGGCATTGCCCAGCAGGCCGACGGAGATCGCCTGCTTCTTGGCGCAGGCCTCCTCGATCATCGCCAGCGCCTCGTCGAGCGTGGCGGCCTTGCGGTCGAGATAGCGCGTCTCCAGCCGCTTCTCGATGCGGCTCGGCTGGCACTCGACGGCCAGCATGGAGGCGCCGGCCATGGTGGCGGCCAGCGGCTGCGCGCCGCCCATGCCGCCCAGGCCGCCGGTCAGGATCCAGCGGCCGGCCAGGTCGCCGCCATAGTGCTGGCGGCCGACCTCGACGAAGGTCTCGTAGGTGCCCTGCACGATGCCCTGGCTGCCGATGTAGATCCAGGAGCCGGCGGTCATCTGGCCGTACATCATCAGCCCGGCCTTATCGAGCTTGTGGAAGTGCTCCCAGGTGCCCCAGTGCGGCACCAGGTTGGAGTTGGCGATCAGCACGCGCGGCGCCTCGGCGTGGGTGCGGAAGACGCCGACCGGCTTGCCGGACTGCACCAGCAGGGTCTCGTCCTCGCCGAGGTCGCGCAGGCACTGGACGATGGTGTCGAAGGACTTCCAGTCGCGTGCGGCCCGCCCGATGCCGCCGTAGACCACCAGCTCTTCCGGCTTCTCCGCCACCTCGGGGTCGAGGTTGTTCATCAGCATGCGCAGCGGCGCCTCGGTCATCCACGAGCGCGCGGTGATCTCGCTGCCGCGCGGGGCGCGGATGGTACGGCTGTTGTCGAGACGCGGATTCGACATGGCGGTGCTCCTAGGAACGGGATGGCGGTTTGGCGGGGGAGGGCGCGTAGTCCTGGCGCCCGACGAAACGGTAGCGGCTGCCCGGATGGGTCAGGCGCGCGCGGGTCGCGGCCAGCTCGTTCGACCAGGTGCGCCGGGTCAGCTGCAGGCAGGCTTCCGGCGCGCGCAGCTCGAGATGGCGGCAGACCTCAGGAGTTGCCTCCAGCGCCTCGATGACGTGCTCGGCGCGGGTGATCGGGCCGACCGCCGTGAGGTACTCGTAGGGCGTGATGCGGGTGAAGTCCTGCTCCAGGTAGCGCGGCGCGAAGGCGGGATTGACGTAGCGCTCCTCGAGCTGGACCGGGACGCCGTTCTCGCGGTGCACCAGGATCGAGCAGAAGACCCGCTGGCCGCTGCGCAGCTCCAGCGCCTGCGCCACCTCGCGGCTGGCCGCCACGCGGTCGAGCCGCAGCAGGTCGGCGGCATGGCGGTGGCCGCGCTCCATGATCTCGGTACGGATGTTGCGCACCTCCAGCAGGGCCGATTCCGGCTTCTGCTCGGCGACGAAGGTGCCGGCGCCCTGCACGCGGGTCAGCCAGCCCTCGGTGGTCAGCTCGCGCAGGGCGCGATGGGCCGTCATGCGGCTCACCTGAAAGCGGAGAACCAGGTCGTTTTCGGAGGGCACGCGGCTGCCGGCCGGCCAGTCGCCGGTCAGCAGGCGCTCCACGATGTAGTCCTTCACCTGGCGGTAGAGCGGCTGATCGTCGCTCCGCACAGCGGCTTTGGCCGAGGGTTCCATCCAACTTGTATATACAACTTAGTCGCCTGATGCCAGGGGATTTGACCGCCGGATCATCACGAAAGCGGGCCGCGGCCAGGGCGCGCCGGGCAGGCATGTGTCCTCGCTTTGTTCATTGGCAACGCGGATGGACTTTGGCTATAGGGTCTGGAGAAGGGGCGCAGGCATTACCATTTTACAGTGGACCATGAGCGAAGCCTTTCACTTCTCCGCCGGCCAGATGCCGCTGCTCGTCTCCATTCCGCACGTCGGGACCGACATTCCCGCGGCGGTGGCAAAGGCCATGACCCCGGTGGCCGAGATCAAGGCCGATACCGACTGGCATGTCGATCGCCTCTATGACTTCGCCGCGGCGCTCGGCGCCTCGACGCTCGCGGCGCGGACCTCGCGCTACGTGATCGATTTCAATCGCGACCCGGCCGACAAGCCGCTCTATGCCGGCGCCAACAACACCGAGCTCTGCCCGACCTCGACCTTCGACCAGGAACCGCTCTATCCGCCCGGCGGCGAGCCGGATGCCGCCGAGGTGGAACGGCGTCGCGCGCTCTACTGGCAGCCCTACCACGACTGTCTGGCAGGAAGAGCTGGCACGGCTGGTCGCGCAGCGCCACGGCATTGCGTGCTGTGGGAGGGACACTCGATCAGCAGCCACGGTGCCGCGCTTCTTCGAGGGACGGCTGCCCGACCTGAACTTCGGAACCGCCGATGGTGCCAGTGCCGCGCCCGCGCTGCTGCAGGCGCTGCTGCGCCGTGCTGATCGTGAGGGCAGCTTCACCAGTGTTGCCAACGCGCG